>CAKUBG010000005.1 GCA_934636825.1 uncultured bacterium
ACTTAAATATCAAACTTCTTAAATAGGAGCGTTAGCTCCTTAGAAGCCCACCACCTTTAGGTGGTGGGTAGTTCACTCAGAAATTGTATCGTCGTCTTCACTGACGCTTTGGTCGTCACTCTTAGTAAATTCGCCGATTAACACGCTGGCGTAACTTCCTGAAGGAAGAGTAAATTTAAATACTGGATCACCGTCAATTGAGGTAATTTCCAAGTCTTCAATTTTTAAACGAGCCTTGCGACGGCTACCTTCAGCTTTAAGAGGTTTGAATTCTTCCAATTTAATATCGTAACGATCTAATATCCTCTGTTCTCTTTGCAGAGCTTCTTCTTTGGCTTTAAACATTTTGCAACCAAAGATAGGGCCTAAAGGTGAAATTTCAAAAGCATCTAGTCTAGGTTGCTCATTTTGCGGCTCGGTCGAATAAAAAATTCCCCCTTGAGGCAATTTGCCGAAGACGTCACCACAAATAGCTGTGGCAAAAAGGCCATCATTGATGCGTTCATTAAGCCAAACGTTGAAAAGTTCGGATTGAAGTGCGGAAATAATTAACCATTTACGCCATTTAGGGCCGAATATTTTGCCACTTTTTAAGCCTTTAAGGCCTATTTCCGCATTATTACCCTCTCTACCAAAGCGCTGCGGCCCGTAAAAATTAGCAAATCCGTTAGTTATAATGGCTTGGCGAATAGGCTCGGCAAGTTCTGGCCAATTGGAAACGCACTGGCGCAAACGGATAGTAAAACGATTTCCTTTTAGATGACCAGTACGCAATTTATTATTGTGCAATCCCAAAATTTTGAGTTGGAACGTAAGATTATCTGGTATAACTAAACGCTCTGTCAGTTCGTGTGGATCAATAGTGTCATTGACGCTCAGGGGAGCATAGCCTTCTTTAAGCGGCCAAAGAGCGGCCGGAACAGAAAAACGTTGAGTCGTTACAGCTTGCCTATCTTTCATGCCGGCATAGCCGATGTCAGAAGATTTTATATTCAAAGCTGCAGCCAATTCGCCGACTACTGCTTGGGTGGTAATTTGTCTTTTAGTAACTTCGATAAAAATATGTTCGCCCTGATTGAGCAAATCATAAGCCGGAATTTCTTCAACAACGAAGTCTTCGGGATAGGTGCGCATAACGCCGCCTATGCCGGGTAGATTTTTGGTAATATAAGTTATCATTCTAGCATCCAGCCTCCAACGCTTAAAGATGGGCTCTATTCTTGGAGGTTTCTTTTATTCCTAGATTTTACGTTCTTCAAGCTGTATTTTTACGCCGCTGTCTCGAGGGAGCTAATCCCGCAAAAGCCCAAAAAAATGGAGGATTTTCGCTTTTTTTAGCGTAGTTTGCCGCCTGCGCTTTACATAAAATAGGGCATTTAATCGGTAGCGTGTTGGAGGCGTGTGATGGCTGTAATAGGCACTCAATCATTGAGTCAACTGGTCAAGGTAAACATAACTCAGAGAACAGAATTTAATATATACAAAGCTATCACTGCACCGGAGAACATCTTTCTTAAAGAAAAGTTTAAACCTCTCTCTCCTCAGCTTGAGGCTCTCAAAACGATGGCCGAAAGTGCAATTAAGGGTGGTACTGTTCTTTTATCAGGAACTTTCGGAGTAGGCAAAACATCTTTATTGGCCCTTTTAGGCAGACTCTTGTCTGTAAGCGCACCTTCGGAAGAATTTTCAGCCACGCTTTCTTTGCTTAACGATGTTTCTTTAGTAAAGAGTTTCAGCGAACTTCGTGCCTCCAACCGCTCTTGGCTTGTTGCTGTACCTATTTTTAATAAAGATGGTTCAGATTTTGAAACTTCTGTGCGCAAGGCCCTGCAAACCGCTTTATTGGACAAAAAACTTGATGTTGCTTTAGAGGCAAATCTGAGTTTAGAAGAGACTTGCCAAAAAGTTTCCGATTATGTGCGTCAAAATGGCTATGGCGGCATTTTGATTCTGCTTGATGAAGCAGATAGTTTAATTAGTAAAGTTTTACAAAAAGACAAATTGGTCTCAAGTTTAGAAGATTTTTGTGCTTTTTGCCGCCTTAATACCTCGTCAATACTTTGTATTGCTGCTGCTAATTGTGAAATTAGTCGTTTTTCTTTGGAAGAAGAAGAGAGAGCGATAGCTGTTTTTTCCAAAGTTCAATCTGTTTCAATACTTGGACGCACTGGCGAGTGGGAAAACTTTGTCGGTTCTTCCATTATTGAACATGTTAAAGGCGAGCTCTGGGATTCTCTTATTGATTATAAAGACTTTCGTAGCGTAACCGAAGGATTAATTCAATCCGGCCTTTATAAAGGCAGCTCTGAAAAATGGATTACCGAAACTGTAATGCACGGAGCTTATCCTTTACACCCAGCTGTAGCTTTTGCTTTGCCCAGAGTAGCTTTGGCCATGTCTGGTCAAGGAAGAACTGTTTTTAATTTCTTCTGTGATGCCGCTCCCGGCGGTTTTCTCTATTTTCTGCGCAACTTCGCCATAGTGCAGCCTAATGGTCGTCTTCACCTTTATCCTTTGGATTCTCTTTTCACTTACTTTGAAAAGACATTCTCAGCTGATCCTGCCAATGCAGACTACGTAAAAGGTCTCAATAAATCGGTGATGATCGCTGGAGATGTTCCTCAGGCTCGCCGTATCTTGCGCCTGACTTTACTCATTCAACTCATAGCCCACGATCGTTTTAAGAGTACCAAAGAAAATATTCTTTGGGCTATGCATTTAGGAGAAAAAGAAGCCAAAGTAGCTGACCATAGTTTGCAGTTGCTGAAAGAGAAAAAGGCGCTTGAATTTAACGAAAAAACTGGCGAATATGCTTTACCTGTAGAGCGTCGCAAAGTTACCTTAGGCGAAGCTCTGGCGCGTATGCGTAATCGTGTGCGCTCTCAACTTGATGTGCGTTCTGTTATTAAGTCGGGTTTGTCGCTTAGTAAGATCGAAGCTGAAGATTTTAACAACGAATATTACACTGATCGTTTTGCTGGAGTTAGCGTTGTTTTAGCTTCAGAAATAGATGATCCGGCTAAATTTATGGGCGAATTTGTCGATAGCTTGGATCAACTTCGTCCTTACAGAGGTGATGTCAATTTTGTATTGGTAGCGGCCGAAGATAAGGCAGAACTTGAACGCATAAAAGAGCTGGCCGACGGCGGAGCCTTTAAGCACAAACAGCTGATTTTCGCTCTTCTTAAAGATCCTGTTTCCGTATCTAAAGACGCTCTGGATGTTTTAGCTTTAGAGCGTATTTGCGCCGTAGAAATTCCTTTTTGCGATTCGACTTCGGCAGAATATGAAAAAGCTCAAGAGCTTTTAAATGAGACCAAAGAACGCTTGGAAGCGTCTGTAGCTCACGTAGCCAATACTGAAAACTTGCTTATTTATCACGATGGTGAGTTGCATACAGATTTAGATTTGGAAGCTACATGCTTACTGGTGAATGATATTATAAGTTCTTTGGTGGGACAGCCTCCTATGCTCAGCAATGGAGATTTGCTCAGCTTGCATGATGGAGGCATGGCTAGGCGTTCCAGACAAAGTTTAATTTCTTATATTTTGGGATGTCGTGGACCCATTGCTTTGCGTTCTAACAATCGCAGCTTCCTCAATATTATCCAATCAGCTTTCGTAGAGACAGGCTTAATGGAGTCGGAAAATTCTGAGGGTAGCTGGCACTACTTCCATTTAGTTAAAGAACCATCTGAATCTCAGGTCGCTAAGGGTTATGCTTTCTTGTGTTCACAAATTTTGGGCAAGCCAGGTTCTATAGGTTGTGCTGATGCCAGTGGTGTTATAAAGGCTTTAACCAGAGTTCCTTACGGATTTACGCCTTCTCTTATTGAATTGTTGCTTTCTCTGGCATTTTGGCAATATCGCGATTATTTATCGTTGCACAAAAACTTGATAAAGTCACGTTTGAGCAATTCTGAAGAAGTGCCTGAAGAGGTGAAGGTAAGCGCCAAAGCTATCTTTGATCTTGTAAGTAATCCGGCTGATTGGGAGTTCGTTTTTACAGATTGTACTCCGGAACAGTCTATTTATTTGCAAGGAATAGTCGAGCTGTATTCTGATAAGCTGAGTCAAGACAAGTCTTTATGGAGAAGCGCAGGTAAAGCTTTACTTGCTTACTATCAGAATCTTTCCGAATATTCTCGTTCCTCCGAGGCCTCTGGCAATGAAGAAGCTGAAAAGCTTCGTTTAGCTTTGGAAAAGATTTGTGCTGAAGATTATCCTAGGTATCGCCCTTTCTTAGAAGAACAAATTCCGGCTTTATTTGGATATAGTGGAAAATTCGATTGGAGTGTAGCTGCTTCTGATCTCGTGCAAAAGTTGAAAGAAAATTTGCATAGATTGGCAAGCATTCCTCAAGAGTGCAGTTCGCAAATTTGTGACGCTTTGAGAGCTATTTTTGCTCCTTATGAAGACAATGATAAAGGGGCCTCTTGGGCTGTTTGTGCTTCCGATTGGTATAAAGAAAATTATGCCATCTTTGCTAATAACTCTAGGTGGAGAAGCGAGCTTGAGGCTTTAAGTTGCATTGTCGATTGCCATGATGCTGAAAAAGCTTTAGCTATAGTTTTAAACTCCTTACATTATGCTCCTATAGAGCAATGGCACAGCTATAGCGGCTATGAAGTGATAGAGCGCTTCCGAGCCATGCGTCAAGATCTTGAATGGGGAAATTATTGTTGCTCTTGTGTGTTGCCCTCGAAAATTGCAGGAGCCTACGGAATTGCCAAGTCTGTTGTAATAAGCTCCGGTATACAAGATTTAGAAAACTTCTTGGATGTAGAATTAGAGTGGGCTACTTGGCCTGAAAAAGTATTAAATGATATAAAAGATACAGATGATACCGCTGATTATGGAGACTTGTCTGAATGGTTATATAAAGGTGATGTCTCCGAGAAGATTCGTTTAGCTCGTCTGCAGGAATCAGAACAGCGTGAGGCTGAAAATAAAGAGGGGGCGGTTCCTCTTCTCGATGATGAAGTCGAAGATGATTTTGAAGAGCCTGTTCAGCCCATTGAAGTTTCAACTGAAGCTGAAACTTCTTCCAAGGAAGCTGAAGCTAGGAACGAAGAATCCACCTCCCCGGAGCCTGAGCAAACTATTACAGAGGCTGCCGAAGCTGCTACTCCTGTAACCGAATCTGAGGAGAAGGTTGCCGAAGCTAAAGAAGAGCCTGCTGAAGGTGAGCCTGAGCAAACTATTACAGAGGCTGCCGAAGCTGCTACTCCTGTAACCGAATCTGAGGAAGAGGTTGCTGAAGCTAAAGAAGAGCCTGCTGAAGGTGAGCCTGGGCAAGCTATTACAGAGGCTGCCGAGGCTGCTGCTCCTGTAACCGAATCTGAGGAGAAGATTGCCGAAGCTAAAGAAGAGCTTGCTGAAAGTGAGCCTGAGCAAGCTATTACAGAAGCTGCCGAGGCTGCTGCTCCTGTAACCGAATCTGAGGAAGAGGTTGCTGAAGTTGAAAGTGAGCAAGCTGAGTCGGCAGTGTCGGCGGCTAAAGCTGAAGATGCAACTGAGTTAAAAGAAGAGGAAACTTGGGCTGAGAAGTTCGATTTAGACGATTCTGCTTTGCAGTGGTTATAGCTCTTTTCAGCTATGGGGGGATGAGTATATTTTTTAGACTGTGAGAGGTGGTGTGTTAGGGTGGCCAAAATGGATACCCTCGCAGCGCTGGATATAGGTACCAGCAAAGTAGTTTGTGCTGTTGCAGAATTTTCGCATGATGGAGATCTCGATATTGTCGCCAGAGGAGTCTATCATTGCAACGGACTTACTAACGGAGTTTTAACTAATGTAAATGAGGCTGGCGAGGCCATAGATCATGTTATTGCCGAAGTTGAAAAAGCTGGCTATGGCGTAGATAAGGCTATCGTAGGTATTACCGGCGAGTCGGTTACTTCCAGCTATAGTACCGGAGTTGTGGCTATAAGTGGAGACGACCAAGGTATTACTAAAGCCGATATAGAGAGAGTGATAAAGAGCACCAACCAAGTAGGTGTTCCTTCCGGTAGCGAGATTGTTACAGTAATTCCGCGTGGTTTTTCTGTTGATAATCAGCGCGGTATTGTCAATCCGGAAGCACTCATAGGACATAGGTTGGAAGCCGAAGCTTATGCTTGTGTTGCTTCTTCTTCTTATTTACGTAACTTGCGCAGTCTTTTGGAAAGTTCCGGTATAGGTGTTTATGACAAGGGCTTTATCCCTTCTTCTGTCGCCTCTTCTTGGGCCGTTCTAACTGAAGATGAAAAATCTTTGGGCGTCATGATGGTCGACATGGGCTTAGGAACTTTAGACTTAGCCATTTATGTCAACCATGAAATAGCTTACTCAAGTGTTTTGGGTAGGGGAGGAAGCTATCTGGCTCTAGATGTGGCTCAATTTTTCAATATACCCAGATCGGAAGCCGAAAGAGTTATTTTAGAAGAGGGCAGCGCTTCAGCGGAGTTCCTTACTGATGGAAGTGGCGATAAAGCGATTGTCGCTCAGTCTGTTTCCAACGACATCCAAGTAACTTTTACCAGACGAGATTTAGCCAATGTTTTGGAAGCTCAGCTTGATGAACAACTTGGCTGGATGAAAGAGCAAATGGAGCAAGCTTCTACTAACTTGAGGCTTAACGTTTCCGGAATTGTCCTTACCGGTGGTACTTCTTTGTTGATGGGATTGGCCCAAAAGGCTCGTAAGGTATTAGGGGTGCCGGTGCGTGTAGCCGCTCCTTGTTATCCTTCTCGCTTGCCGCAAAATTTGGCCTCTCCTATATATTCTACTGTGGTGGGATTGCTTTTATATGGAGTAGCCAATCTGCCTGTTCAAGAGCGCAAAAGCAAAGCCAAGAGCAAGCAGAATATATTCCAGATTATAGCTGATTGGCTTAATAAGGTGTTTTAGAAGTGTTTTGTCCGTTTTGCGAAAACCAAGATACAAAGGTTGTCGATTCCAGACTGTCAGATGATGGTGCTGCCGTGCGCCGTCGTCGCGAATGTGTAGTCTGTAAGAGGCGTTTTACAACTTATGAGCGCTGTGAAGGCTTGCCTTTGTTTGTTATTAAGCAAGACGGGCGTAAGGTAAGTTTTGACAGACAGAAATTGTTGCGCGGTGTTTTGATTGCTTGCAAAAAACGTCCGATTCCTTACGAGCGCTTGGAAGCTCTCTCATGTCATGTTGAACAGGAGTTGAGGGGCAAAGGCTTTAAAGAAGTACCGTCCAGGGTCGTTGGAGAATATGTAATGGACGCTCTGCGTGAACTGGATGACGTAGCCTATATGCGTTACGCCTCTATATGTAAGAATTTCAAAGATATCAGCAGCTTTTCGGCCGAAATCAGGGCTCTGGAAAAGCGAGAAAATAGTTCTCTATAAGGAGATAAGGCAACATGAGCAAATCCTCTCTGAGTGAGATGATCGCGGATGCCGTAAAGGCTATTCGCAAATATACCGACATCGTTCCTGAAGTCGCTATGGTTTTGGGCTCCGGTTTAGGCAGTCTGGCCGACCAAGTAGAAAATCCTGTAGAAGTGCCTTATAAAGACATCCCCGGATTTTCTGTCTCTACGGTTCATGGTCATGTCGGTTCTATGGTACTGGGCACCTTGGAAGGTCGTCCGGTTGCTATATTAAAGGGTCGTGTGCATTATTACGAAGGTCATAAAATGGAGAATATTATTTTCCCCGTTCGCGTTTTGCATGCCTTGGGTGCCGAAACTTTGGTAGTTACCAACGCTGCTGGCGGTATTCGTGACGATCTTAAAGTTGGCGATCTTATGCTGATCACCGATCATATCAACTTTATGGGTGTCAATCCTTTGGTAGGCCCCAATGATGAAAAAATCGGCCCGCGCTTCCCGCCTATGTCCAGAGCTTATACCCCTGAGCTCCAAGTACTGGCTCGCAAAGTCGCCGAGCAAGTAGGCTTTAAGTTGGCTGAAGGTGTTTATGTTGCCATGTCCGGCCCTTCTTACGAGACTCCCGCCGAGATTCGTATGCTCAAAGGCTTCGGCGCTGATGTAGTAGGTATGTCTACAGTACCCGAAACTATTGCTGCTGCTCATTGCGGAATGAAAGTTGTCGGTATTTCTTGCGTGACCAACGTGTTGCACCACGGTCCTTCTAACGACACTCACGAAGATGTTCTTAGAGCTGCGGCCGAAGCCAAGCCTCGTTTCATCAACTTAGTTCGCGGTATTGTAAGGGAGTTGAACAAATAATGAATCCTTATCAGTTTATTCTTAAAAAGCGCAATGGTGGTGAGCATACTCCCGAAGAAATTCGCGAGTTCATTTTGAATTACGCCAAGGGCATAGAAGTAGAGCCTTATCAAATGTCTGCTTGGCTCATGTCCGTTTGGTTTAACGGCATGACTGTCCCTGAGCTTTCCGCTCTTACCCAGGCTATGATTGACTCCGGAGACGTCGTCGATCTTTCCAGCTTGCCCGGCGTAAAAGTAGACAAACACTCTACCGGTGGTGTAGGCGATACCACCACTCTCATTTTAGCTCCTTTGGCTGCTGCTGCCGGCGCTACCGTAGCTAAAATGTCCGGTCGTGGTTTAGGCCATACCGGCGGAACTCTCGACAAGCTCGAATCTGTTCCCGGTTTGCGCACCAATCTCACTTCCCAAGAGTTCCTCGATCAGGTTCGCCGTATCGGTGTAGCCGTTATCAGCCAAACCGGCAATTTGGTGCCTGCTGATGGTAAAATGTACGCTTTGCGCGATGTTACCGCTACCGTCGATTCTATCCCTCTGATTGCTTCTTCCGTAATGAGCAAAAAGATTGCTTGCGGCGCTGAGTGCATCCTTTTAGACGTTAAATACGGTCGTGGCGCTTTCATGACCAACTTGAAAGACGCTCGCGAGTTAGCTCGTCGCATGGTAGATTTAGGTACCCATATTGGTCGCAAGGTAAGAGCAGTCATTTCTGATATGGATCAACCTTTAGGCACCTTGATTGGCAACGCTCTCGAAGTTCGTGAAGCTATCGAGATTCTGCGCAATGAGCGTCCCGGTTCTGCTTTGGAAACCGTTTCTGTTGAATTAGCTTCTCATCTCTTGCAAATGGCTGGTATTTGCCCCGATCTGGATTCTTCCCGCCAGAAGATCCGTGAGCTTTTGGTCAGTGGCGCCGGTTTGCGCAAATTGGGTGAGATGTTCTCTGCTCAGGGTGGCAATGGTGAAGTAGTCAACGATTTGTCCTTGCTTCCTCAGGCTTCTATTATCGAGCCCGTTTTGGCTCCTCGCTCCGGTTATGTCACTTCTATCCATGCTCAGAAGATTGGCTTTGCCGCTACAGCTTTGGGCGCCGGTCGCTTGAGAAAAGAAGATTCTATCGATCCCGCTGTTGGTATCGAGATGACTCACCGTGTAGGTTCCAAGATCGAAAAGGGTCAGCCTTTAGCGGTATTGCATGCTAACAAGCCTGAGACTATCGAAGAAGCCAAACGCTTTATCCTTGAGTCTATTGTTATCGGCGACGAAGAAGTTGCTCCTCGCGCTCTTATCGAAGAAGTTGTCGAATAATTAGCTTTTGATAGCTCGATAAAAAATATAAACGGCACTCAAGACTATCAAAGTTTTGAGTGCCGCTTCCAATATAGGTCTCTGCTTTTGTTTGTCGCTCGTTGTTATTTTTTTTATATTGGGATTTTGGTTTTTAGCCAGAAAAGGACGAGCGGTTAGACATTTTCTTCACGCAGAGAAATATTGCAAAACTTTCTTTTTAGAGTTTTGATGAGGGGGCTTTTTGCCCATTTGTTGAGAATAAGCTAGGAGCAGACTGCTCCATTTTTATAGGTGCGGTTCGACTAAAAAATCCAGCCTGTCGGCTGTGGTCCGGCCGTATATTTTTAAAAAGTTTTTTTATGCTTGGCCATAGCTGCTTTCTGAAAACACAGCTTTATCTTATTTTTTATATTTCGCGGGCCATTTTGTAAGAGAATTGTCCCTTTTTGGCGGTTTGTTTGGTAGCATTTCTCGCCGTAGAGCTTGCCTACTAATGGTTGTGTGCTCCGGCTTGAGTTTGGGACAAAGCAGTACTTCCACCGAGAATGGAAAGTCTGCGAAGATGGTTTTCAGAACTTAAATTGGCCAGAGAGTTTGCTTTGGAGGTTTTTAAAAACAATATATGATGCTTCGCAATATTCAAGGGGCTAAGGATATTTTGGCTTCGGAAGTTTCTCCGTGGCATTTTGTGGAGAATGTTGCTATAGAATTAGCTGAAATTTACGGATATCAGGAAGTTCGTACTCCCATATTCGAAAGTGCCGATCTTTTTGCCAAAGGCATGGGCAGTACATCCAGTTTTGTAGAAAATGATATTTGGACAGTAGCTGATAAGCAAAATCATCGCTTTGCCATGCGTGCCAACATGCTTGTGCCCATGATTAGAGCTATAAATGATGAAAATTTGCCCATTTCCAGAAACGGTGAGCCGGCCAAACTTTATTACCTGGCTCCTGTGTTTGCTGCTCCCAAAGGACGCGAGCAATCGGCTGTACAGAGTCATCGCTTCGGAGTGGGAGCTGTGGGGTCTATTTTACCCAGCCTCGACGTAGAAGCTTTAATGATCGCTTACGATTTTTTCAATGCGTTAGGATTGAGCGATTTAAAAGTACAATTAAACTCTCTTGGTTGCAAGAAATGTCGTGCAGAATATCAGCAAGGCCTTTATGATTATTTCTCTCGTCGCAGTGGTGAGCTTTGTCCAAAATGTCATCACCGTTATCGCACTCATCCTCTTTGGACTATGGGTTGTGAAGAAAAATGCTGCCGTGAATTGTCTCAAGTTGCTCCTTCTATTTTCGGATATCTTTGCCCTGAATGTCGTGAGCATTTTGAGGCTGTACGCGCCTATTTAGACGAACTTAAGGTCTCTTATCGTTTATCTCCTCTCTTAGTACCCGATGTAGAGTGCTATAACCGTACCGTTTTCCAGATCAGCTGCGGTCGCAACGTACTCAGTTTTGGCGGTCGTTGTGATGAACTTTCTCGTCTTTTGGGAGGCCGCGATATTCCGGCGGTAGATTGCGCTGTCGATTTGGATATGACTTTGATGGCTGTGAGGGAGGCCAACTTAGTTCCCAATATTGAGAAACAATCAGATGTCTGTTTAGCGGGTAGCAGTCAGGCTGCTGTGTCTTTACTTTTGCCTGTATTGTATGCTTTGCGCCGAGCCGGTATTTATGCCGAGTTGGCTTATCCCAATTCCGGAGAGGGTAATGCTTGGGAAGCTGCCAGCCACTCCGACGCCCAGTTTGTTATTTACTTAGATGATTCTTCTTTGCGTCAGCGCGTAGTGCGTTTCCGCGAGCTTAACAATTCTTTCCGCGATTCCCGTTTAGATGAAGCGGTGCGCCGTATAGGTCGTTATTTCGGTATCGACGGCTTGGCTGACGAACTTCGCCCTGTTGAAGTTCGCAAATTCTCCATTTCCCGTCGTCAGCCGGCCAGTATGCGTCAAACTTACGAAATATTTGAACCTACCCATCAGCCGGAAAAACAATCGTCTTCTCGAGAAAATAGGGAAAAGGTTGAGGAAGACTCTAAGCGTTCTAGTGGAGAAAACAGTCGACGCAATCGTCGTCAGGAAGAAAATATTTCTGTAGAAAACAGTAAAACTGTTGAGAAACGCAACGTTGCTCCTGCGCTTGAAAAAAAAGAGCAACCTACAGCCGCCTCTAGAGATAACAGGTGCAATGCTGCTGTCAACATGCAAGCCTATTATCAGAATATGACTCCGCAGGAGCGAGCCGAGTTTGAAATGACTCCTTTGCACGGCAGTTCGGCTCATCACAGTGTGCGTTCTCGTCGTACTCGCAACAAAGCTGTAGCAAGTCGCGAAGAAGCTCCTTCAGCGTCAGCTCAAGAAAAAGTTTGCGCTCAAATCAAGGCTATTACTTCAGCTGTAGAAGATGTTTTAGGTGAACCTGAACTTGGAGCTGAAAGTGCTTCTAAAGCAACCCGTGATTTGGCCAACGAAGTTGAAACTAAAGTAAAGTCTGAAACTTCTCCCACACGCCGTCGCCGCCGCGCTCGTCGCACTGAAGTTACAGTTGAGCCTGCGGAGGAGGCCGAAGCAGTCGAATCCGGCGTCTCTGTTGCTGAAGGTAGTTGCGAAAGCAGAATCGCTGATAATTCGGAAAATTATAGAACAGAGGAAACTGTTTCCGAACCAATTCCCGAACTTGAGTACGAGTCTAAGCCTGAAGTTGAAGCCACAACCGAAGCAGAAAATGCTTACGAAGTGGGATCTGCTGT
This sequence comes from uncultured bacterium, assembly GCA_934636825.1. Taxonomy (GTDB): domain Bacteria; phylum Vulcanimicrobiota; class Xenobia; order Xenobiales; family Xenobiaceae; genus Bruticola. Next base: position 12,253 of record CAKUBG010000005.1, read on the forward strand.
CGCCCATGAGGCATCACCTGTTGCTGAAGTTGACGCTATTGCCGAAATTTCAGCTTCAGCCAATGGCATGAGCGAAGAACAAATAGAGCAGGCTTTAGCCCTTCCCAAAGTAGAAGGACAGTCTTTCGTGGAAGTTGACGAGCCGGTTATTAGCTCTATTTATCGCCGTCGCTTCAATAATGGTAGCCATACTTCCGACTTAGAAAAAACGGATATAGAAGCTGCTCGTCGCAATTACGATCGAGCTTTCAGCTCTCCGAGAAATCGTCGTGACGATTATGGCCAACGCAAATCTCGCCGTCGTGAAGTCAATAAGAACACACAAGCTAAAGAAGATACTTCTGCTGCTGAAAAGTTTGAGTCGATTTCACCTTCAGGCAAGGCTGTTGAGGAAAATACTAAGCCTAGTTCTCGTCGTCGCTCCAAGAGTATGGCTGCTGCCAACTACGATTACCGTTTAAGCAGCGCGTATGATTCTTCTGTTTATAATGAGCACGTCAGAAGTGATTATATGAGTCATTACGATGATGCCGATACTTATGATGATTACGTCAGGTATTATGGCCATGCTCCTGAACTCGAAGATGAAAAATTTGAGTATCCTGCCTATGGCTCTTACGATGAAAGTGACTATAGCGAGTTAGGTACTTATGGTCAGACTGCTTCTGAAAATTACGCAGTTGATGATCTTTATGCAAACAATAATTACGGCACGTCGGTCAATGGATCTTCCAGAAGATACAGCCGTCGCTCTTCTTCCGGTAGTCGCTCTCGCCGTCGCAGCTCTGCCCCTGCTAGCGATTCCTATAGAGGAACTGAAAATGTGGGCGTTGCTCGTTCTGGACGTCGTTCCGGAAGTCGCTCTTCCGGAGTTGTGCGCCGTTCCCGCCGCAATGTCCGTTAGTTGGCATTAGGTTGTTGCTAAAAAAATACCCTCCCAACCGATTGACTAATCGGCTAAGGAGGGTATTTTTTTAGCGGTTTTTATCCATAGAAGCCAACCAACGGCAAGTGGCAGCTCGACCATGTTCTTTTTCATAGAGTAAGATTTTATTGAGCATATTGCCCAATAAAACTAAACCAAAACCGCTAATTTTTTCTGCTTCAGTTTGGTTTTGGTTATCCAGCAAAAAATGATATTCAACCCAGCGGGCCATGCCTTCTTTATAGCCTTTGAAATTGCGTAACATTTCGTGCTCAGCTTGGAAAGCGTGAGTTAGTTCATGGCACAAAACCGATTTAAATTTAGTACGTTCCAGACCTGGAACAATAGTTATCATATGGGCTGAATCCTCTCCCATTTGCTCGCAACAATAGTTGCCAATATGGGTGAAGCCTGAAGTTATACGCAATTTCCACGCCCAAGTTTTGGGCTGTCCGAGTTTTATAACTACCGGATTAACTAAACTTATAGAAAAAGCTTTTTTTAAATAGACGCGCACTTCTTGCAAAGCAATTTTGGCTTGTACTTCATTATCTATAATTTCTGCCTTTTCAAATTCAGAAGTGGTAATTTTGAAATCACTCTGACCGGTTAGCAAAAATTCTATATATCTTCCTAAACAATTGAGAAATTTAATAATCATTTTGTCCTTAAACAGATTTTAGCAGGCTTTTTCCTTCACTCAAGGTCTTGACAAGATAAACAGGAAGGCTGAATTGAAAGGACAATAAACGAAGATACTGCGGATTTTTGCATTTTTAGAGCAAAAATATGAAGTTTTGACGATAAAATTTTAGAGATAAGGGCTGGAAATTGTAGTCGTGAATTTTAGGAATATAGTTATATCTTTAACTTTGGGAATAGGTCTAATAACATCAGCTTTGCCCAGCTTAGCCGAACCGGCAACTCTGTGTTCTGGTTGTTGTTTATCTGCATATCAAACTGACAAACAGCAAACTACCGAAGCGAAAGTTCAAAAAGCTGCCGATTTTCTAAAGCAAAAAATTAACTTTAAGCCTGAAGTTCTGATCGTCTTAGGTTCCGGCTTGGGTTCTCTGGCAGATATGGCTGAAGATAAAACTGAAATTTCTTATCGAGACATTCCCGGATTTGCTGTTTCTACAGTGGAAGGTCACGTAGGATCTTTGGTTTTTGGCCGCTTAGAAGGCAAAAATGTGGTAATGATGCGCGGTCGAGTTCATTGCTATGAAGGCTATAAAATCAATCAAGTTGCTTTTCCTGTTTTAGTTGCTAAGGCTTTGGGAGCCAAAACTTTGATAGTGAGCAATTCCTCCGGCGCTATAAGCCAGGGCCATTATCTTGGCGAACTGATTCTTTTAAAAGATCACCTAAATTTCTTGGGCTCCAATCCTATGGTTGGCCCTAATAGCGAAAAACTGGGGCCACGCTTTTTTGATATGAATTCAGCTTACACTCCCAGTTTGCGTCAACTTACCTTAAAAGAAGCTCGCCAGTTGAAAATAAACTTAAAAGAGGGCGTTTATGCAGCCATGCTGGGCCCTTCTTACGAAACTCCAGCTGAACGCAAAATGCTTCGTTTAATGGGAGCTGACGTAGTGGGCATGTCTACTGTACCGGAAGTAATTGCTGCTGTTTATAGTGGTATGCAAGTTTTGGGCTTTTCTTGTGTAACTGATGTGCCTGCTGATATCCCCAAACTCGAAGGAGAAAAGTCTGCCTCTAATACGATAACCAATCATGAGGACGTATTAAAAGCTGCCGAAAATGCTCAAACAGATTTAGGCAAACTTATTCGTGCCGTACTTAAAAACATGGACAAAATTAAAGATTAAGGTTAAGGCCGGTCATACAGAATGTTGTTAAATCGCTTATCTGAGCGCAGTCGTTTCTGCCTGTTGCTTTTTTTATCAATATTTCTCTCGTTTATTTTAATTGATATTCAGCCTACTTTAGCTCAAAGTGCCGACGACGAAGAACCAAACCCGGCTCCTACTGCGGCTGTAGACTTAAAAAAAAGCAAAATAAGTTTTGTCTCTAAAGTTGATTTGCCCAGCGGCTTAACTGATGAAGAAGCCAAAAAGCAAGCTTACGAAATTGCTGAATTGGAAGGATTGTACCAAATTGCCAAGAGCTCTTTGAATGCCAAAGATAGGGAAAAAAATTGCATAAGCTGGGATTTTCGCTCTGGAGGATGCCAATATCTTAACTGGCTGGCTAGAGCTAAGTTTAATCGCCAGCTTTCTGAAGGTGAAAATGTAAGCGTAAAAGTTACTGATGAATCATGGCTCAGCTATAGATCGCAAGTTTATAAAACTCAACGTTTGCTTTACAGAAAAGACATCGATGGCGATAAGACTGAAGAGCGCATCTACTTAGATGGCAATTCTGGCTTGGAAGTTAGGCGTGGCAAGCGCTTAATAGGAGCACTTTATCCTCTAAGCTCTTTTCAAGCTTTTAGTCTCGATGGGCAAACAAGTGCAGCTTTAGATTTGCCTTCTCCCAACTTTATTTGTTACAGCTCCGTAAATTCCGTGAAGAACGCCGTTCTTAAAGGCGATATTCTTTCCTTAGAAGTTGTTTTGGATATGCGTGAATCTGTCTATGGTTTAGCCGGTTTCCGTCGCTTAATTACCAAAACGTACGATTTGCAAATAGCTAAAGACGATCGTTCTCCTTTTGTTAATATTGTCGAGCCTATAGGAAACAAAATTAACAATGTTAAACAAGTTCCTTTGCGTGGCATAATCGACGCTCCGGCCGGCATTCTCAACGCTTCTTTAACTATCAATGGAGAAAAACTTTGGAATACTCCCTTGGGTTTACAAATTGCCGATTTGGAAATAGATCTCTGTGTAGATCTTAAACCAGGCGTCAACAAGATTGAGATAGATGTTGCCGATTTAGAAGGACGCAAGCTTAAAAAGACTTTTGAATTGTATGCTGTTAGCTCCGATCAAGGTACAAAGACTAGAACTTTAATTGTTGGTCCCAATTACAGTTTAAATGATGTATCTAATAGTCAGAAATCTATGCAAGTGCGTCAAGCCTTTATGGAGCGTGGTTTTAGTGTTAAAACTCTGCCTGGAGCTGAAGCTAAAGCTGAAAATATCAAGAAGTCTTTGGATAACATAAAAGCTTCTTGCAATTCTTCTGATTTGGTGGTGCTTTATTTAATCGGAAATTTCAATTTTGACGGCAAAAAATTGGCTTTTGTTAGTAGCGATGAAAAAGAAAACTTTAGTATAACTTCCGACTATTTACGTCAATATCAGCAATCTTTACCTGGCGCTCGTTTTATGCTTATCTGGGATATAAAATCTTCTCAAGGAAAGAATTTGCCCAGTCATAAAAATAATGTTTTGATTGCTGGGCAACTAGATAGCAGTTCCTGTGCCGCTTTAGTTTATGGAACTACCGATACAGATAAGAATAGCTCTAGCAGCTTAACAGATCTATTTTTGGATAGTCTTAACCAGGCTGATAATGATCTTTTTCAAGCTGTAAGGTTGACTTACCCCTTATTGTGTTCGCAAGAGCTTAATAAAGCCAGACGCGAGAAAAAGGCTATCTCTCTGCCGATATTTGTTTCTTTCTAGTTGTATCAAAAAAAGCAGAACCTATTGTTTGTAATAGGCTCTGCTTTTTTGTATTTTCAGGCTCCAAAAAACTAAGGCAAGAAGGTCTCCGCTCCCAAAGGAGCTTGCAAAATAAGCTTAACTATTTGTTGAGCAGCTGCTAAACCAAAAGCTCCGGTTACAAAACTGGAAGTGCCGCAAGGCGGAGCGTGTCTGCCTCGACCGGAAATAAAGTTTTCCACATCTTCATAGACGTCGGCGTCTTCGTGTTCAGCTATGGAAGAGGACATGTCTTTGACTACTTCTTCTTCACTGCAAATTTTATTCAGAAGAGAGTTCCAATCCGCTTCAAATGGCTTTATGGGATCCTCCTCAGAATAGACAGCCGGTATATGGAACGATTTATTGGAAGGGAAAGCGTAGTCGCGACGCAGTTTTTTACGAATGCGCAAAGCCATAGGATCTACTTTGGTATTGCTTAAGTCACAAACCTTAATGCGTGTAGGATCCATTTTGCCGCCGGCGCCGGTAGAAGTAACAATGGCAATTTTGTGCTCGCGAGCATAATTAAGCAAATGGCATTTATAGGTAATATTGTCTATGCAATCTAGCACTAGATCCGGTCTTATTTGCCAGAACTTTTCTGCCGTCGCTGGAGAATAAACCAACTTTAGAGCCTCTATGCGAGCCCAGGGATTGATTTGGCGCAAACGAGTGGCCATAACTTCAGCTTTGCTTTGACCTATTGTACTGTGCAAGCAGGGAAGTTGGCGATTGATATTACTGGGATTGACTATATCAAAGTCGACCAAAGTCAGTCTACCTACCGCGCTGCGAGCCAGAGCTTCGCTAGCCCAAGAGCCGACGCCGCCTATACCGACGATGGCTACATGTACATTTTCTAATTTTCGAAAGCCTTCTAAACCTACTAGACGAATGAGGCGTTCGAAAAAACAGATTTTTTGGGGATCTAATTCTTTTGCCATATTAATTCGCGTTTTGATCTTGCTCTTCCAAAGGTAAGGGACGTCGTCCTAAGTAGAAGCGAGGAATATGCATTGGTAAATTAGTTAAAACTTCATAGCATATGGTACCGCGCTTTTGGGCTACTTCGTCGGCAGAAATATAATCATTACCTTGTTTGCCGATAATGACAGCTTCATCATCGGGACGTACGCCGGGAATATCAGTGACGTCTACCATGCACAAATTCATACAAACACGTCCAATAATAGGGGCACGGTAGCCGCGAATCAAAACTTCGCCTTTATTGCTTAGTGAACGGCTCAAACCGTCGGCATATCCTATGGGCAAAATGGCAATATCGGTGGTGCGATGACAAGTAAAAGTGCAGCCATAACCTATGCAAGTACCAGCCTGAGCGGTCTTTACTTGAGAAACTACCGCTTTGTAGGTTAGGGCAGGTTGTAAAAAGCCTATAGCATGGTTGTCTTTGTACTGCTCAGAACCGAATTTATCTAAATGCTTATCGCCATTGACTTGCTCTCCGGCCAATTTATAAAGATCCTTTCCCTGTCCGGCCATTACCAAGGCTGTCTCTTGCGAAGGCCATAAGCCGTAAATAGCTATACCCGGACGTACCAGCTCCAAACAGGTGTTAGGCAAAAGTAGAGTGCCCGCCGAAGCGGCTATATGGTGATAAGGAATATCTATGCCTAGATCTTTAAGCTTCTTAATGCAGTCGGTAAACTTAGCAAATTGAGTTTGTGTATAACTTTGATCAAGCTGATCGGCGGCGGCAAAGTGGGAATAAATACCTTCAATTTCTACATTCGGCAATTTGGTAACTTGCTCGCCAAAAGAAAGCAACTCTTCTGGAGGTACGGAAAGACGGCCCATGCCGGTATCCACCTTAAGGTGAACTTTAGCATTTTTGCCCAGTCTGACAGCTGCGTCAGAGATAGCTTTAGCAAATTCCAGATCCATAATCGGGGGGCGTAAATCAAGTTTAATTGCTTCTTCAATTTGGGTAGCTAAAATAGGAGCTACCAAAACTATCGGTTTAGTTATGCCAGCTTGACGCAGTCTGCGTCCTTCGTTGACATTGGCAATTCCAAAGCCCCAAGCCCCTTCTTCATCCAAAGTGAGAGCTACGGTTTCCAGGCCATGTCCATAGGCTTCACTTTTTACTATAGCCAAAATCTGAGAATGGGGAGCATTTTTAGATAAATTTCTGAAATTGTGGCGGATAGCGTCTAAATTAACCTCAATCCAGAAACTGTAACGATGAGAACTGAGCACTGTATTAAGTGACCTTATCATTTTGATTTTTCCGCCCATTATAGTCCCTTTTTATGCTTGGTGGCAAATTTTTTTAGGTCTATCATCGCGAAAAATAGTTTAAATTAAGTTCTCTTTTTATGACTGGCAAAAGGGAAAGTTGAGGCGTCCGGCTCAGTAGAATCGTTTAAGCAGGATAAAAGAAAACAGAGGGGAAAAATCGGGCTTCTAAGTTTGAAAAATGCGGGCATAGCCTATAAAAATCGCAAAATGAAGTCCGCAACTTACATAGGAGTCTCAATGTCAGATACCGCCGTAAATCTCAGTGCCGCTCTCGATAACGTCGAAGAGCTTTTAAATGCCCAGAAAAACGCTGAAGCTTCAGAAGAGCTGTCCCGTCTGGCCAAAGAAGAAATTTCTCAGCCCGAAGAATTAGTTCGCCTTTATCATCTCAGCGGAGTAGCTTTATCTCGCTTAGGCAAGATGGATGACGCTATTATTCAATTCCGCCGCAGCCGTGCTGAAGCCGAGAAGGTAAATGACCAAAAAGCTATGGCTCAAGCCGATGAATATTTGGGCTCCGCTTATCATCAGCGCAATCGCTTAGATGAAGCTCGTTTCCACTATTCTAGAGCTTTGTCCATTTGGACTGCGCTTGGCGACAAGGCTGGCCAAGGACGCGGCCATCGCAATATGGGCAACCTTTATGTAGACGCCAATCAGTCTCGCGCCGCTATGGCTGAATATGATGACAGTTGCAAATTCTTCCGTGAGCTTGGCATGAGCGAAGAAATGGCCCCGGCCATTATGCACCGCGCCACTATGGCTTATGGCAGCAAGGGTTTGTTGGCCGCTTTGGAAGTTTACAAAGCTGGAATCGAAGAAGAAAAGTGCCACCATTATTTGGTGCTCAATAACTATGGCTTTATGCTCATGCTCAATAGCCAAGTTGAAGACGGCATGAAGTATTTGAAGCAATCCATGGAAGAAATTGAAGCTAAGCACATCAATGATGATGATTTAGCTTTAGTTTGCTTAAATATTGGTGTGGCTTATGCTTTAACTGGCAGCTTGGAAGAAGCTGAAAAGTACTTGCGTCGCGCTGCCGAGCTTTTGGAAGCTTATCCTCAGGCCAGAGCTGTTGAATTCTTGCTCCAGGCCAACGATAAATACCGTGATAAAGGCTTCAGCAAATATCTGATCGTAGAAAACGGTCAGAAGAAGTCTTTGGCTCACTTGAACTTAGCTGCTGTTCTCGCTTGGGGCGGCAAGATCGATGAAGCCAAAGAAGAAGTTGCCAAGGGTGTCGAGTCCGATCGTGGCTATGGCTATCCTTACCTTTCCGCCGGTTGGGTTTACTTGACTGCCGGTATGCAGCAAGAAGCTGCCGCCGCTTTCTATCGCGCTTGCGGTTTCGAGCCCAACAACGAAGAATTCCGCAAAGCTTTGAGCTTAGTCAATCCTTATGCTCAGGCTAAGGTTGGACGTAACGATCCTTGTCCTTGCGGTAGCGGTAAAAAATTCAAAAAGTGCCACGGAATTAACGCTTAATTTATAAGCATAAAATTGGCTAAGGCCTTTTCTCCAAAAAGCAAGCGGACTGAAGCAACCGAGACAGTGTCTGTGCTTTACTGCTAGCGTTAGGAGAGATGGCCTTTTTTGTTACCTTTTTAGAAGGAAGCAGCTTTATTTTAGGCAAGTTTGCTTGCAAATTTGTTATATTGTCGGTCGGTAAGTCCGGCCCAAAAATTGGGGAAGGGCGCAGAATTGGAATTTATTGTGTTAGTTCTCGTGGCTTTGGGAATGTTTTTCCTGCCGTTTATCTTTTCTGTTATAGCTATGGCCTCTTGTCAGAGCTTAAAAAAACGTGTAGAGAGTCTTGAAGCTGGCCTGGAAAGGCTGGTCGCTGCCCATCAAGTTGGCGGCGATGATCAAGATAAGTTTGGTGGTGCATTAGCAACAACAGATTCTGCAACTGATTCGGTTGGAAATACCGGTGGATCCGAATCCGTATTGTCCTTAGCAAAAGAAAAGATATTGTCGGCCGAGCCTACTGCTGCTACGAATTCGCCCGCTGCAAGTTCAGCGTCGGCTACTGCGCCTATACATAAAGCTCGGCCGAATTTGCCCAAAGTGGCTGCTTCCCAACTTAAAATGGCTGCCTCCAAATCTGGATCTGAAAACAGTCTGGAGCAATTCTTTTTGGGAAGCCTTTTTAATAAATTAGGCGCTTTAGCTATTATTGTTTTTGTCATTCTTTTTATAAAGTGGCTCTCTCCATTTTTGGCTTTAACTGCAGCTATGAAAGTTGGCGCCGTTTATATTTTTAGCTCGGTGCTGGTTGGTTTGGGCTTTTATCTTTTGCCTAAAGAGAATATGCGCGGCTTTTCCGAGACTCTCTTAGGTTTGGGCTTAGCTTCGGCAATTATGATAACTTATGCCGGCAGCGTTTATTTTGATCTTTGGGACAATTATGTAAGTTTAGCTTTAGCTTCACTCATTTTATTGGGTACATATGGACTGGCTTATTGGGCCCAACGCAAATCTGTTATTTGTCTGGGAGCTTTGGCCGGTTATGCCAATTTAATCTTTATTCAGACTTCTATCGACAGCACTTATGTTTTTGATGTCTATTTAGTTATTTTGGCTCTTTTTTGCTTAGTCGGTACCGTGCGTTGCCAAAAATGGAATTCACTTTTTAGTATCAACTTAGCTATAACTTGGCTTTTTATTGCTGCCCGCACCGGCATTTTCGAAAAAGCTGACCGAATTTTCAGTCCTTATGCTTTAGGTGCTATTTGGCTTATCGTTTTGGTTTATGATTATTTTCGCCGTCAAGATGAAAGCGATCAGAAGCAGCCTTCCGTTTGGATTAATCATCTCATGATGGCTTTAGGCGCCAATTGTATCTACAGTGAAGGTCAGGCTTTCGGCGCTTTTATGATGGCTGCAGCAGCCTTATTCTGTTTGGCTAAATTGCGTGCAGAAAACATGAATACTTTAGCCAGAGCTTTTGTCAACGCTGGCTTGTTTGTGGTCGGACTTTCTGCCTACAGCTTCCAAGAGCCGCTAACTAGGGTGGCCTTTCTTTCTGCAGCCGGTTTAATTATTCTTTGGATTGCTTTTAATAAAGTTGCCAAGCCGGAAGTACAACGACGCCTTTTCTTCTGGAGCGGCTTGCATAATGTATTGGCCTTTTTCATTATGTTGGTTGCTGATTTTAACGGCAAGTTTGACTTTTTCTTAACTCCTGATCGAGAAATTCATAAACTGGCTATCGTTATTTTTGGAGTTTCTATTATTGCTTGGCTGTTGGGCTATTTAATGTTTCGCCACTATAAAGGTGATGAAAAATATAGAGACTTCAATCTTTGGGCCGCTATAACCTTAGCTTATATTTATTTTGGCCGAGAATTAGCCGACATTTTGGATCGTGTGTTGAATTTAAATGGCCAGCAGTGGTGGGCTTTTAGCTGCTTTAGCTTAGTGGCCGTTTGCTCTATTTATGCTTTACAAGCCATGCTTCAAGCTAAAAAGGCTAAAAGCAACGCTTTTGCTGTAGGTTTTAATTTAGCCTTAGCTCTGTCTTTATTTGGTTTAGTTATCTACATTTTCAGTTGCACTATAGGTACTTACGCTGAATTTATTCCTATAGTAAATATAGGCTTCTTAGCTCACGCTTTAACTATTTTGGCTTTGGTGGCGGCTTTTGTACTTTACGGCTCTGATATCTATATAGTTGGGGCTGTGCTTGCTGGTTGGTCTTTAATTCATTTTGAAGGGCATAATATTGTGGCAATTTGCCATTTAAAGTCTATTACTTCCGTTTTGTGGATGCTCTATGCGGCCGCTGTCCTTTGGGGCGGCATTCGCTTTAAAAATCGTTATGTTACCAACTGCGGTATTTTCATAGTATGTATAACTTTACTTAGAGTAATTACTTACGATATTGTAAATTTACCGGTAGGTTATAAATTATTGCTCTTCTTTGTTTTGGGTGTGGCCCTTTTAGTTACTTCTTATTACTATTCGAAGCGTCTTGGTAATAACGGAGTTGATAAGTTGTCCGGTATTGGCGGCACCGATCTTGAGCCGAGTTCCGTAACTTCTTCTAAAAATTCACCAGCCGCTTCTTCCAAAGATACTCAGGAATTAAAAGAAATAGAAATTCCCGACTTAACTGAGCAAAATGCTTTCAAAGAAGTTGACAGCGCGGCTTCGCAATCTCCTTTTAGTGATAGATTAAATCAAGCCGACAACCAGGAGAATGCGAACGCTACGATGACACAGAGCGGTATAGACTTTGATGGAAGTTCCGTTACTGAAAGCAATAATATCCATCCTACTGCCGCTCGAGCTAGCTGGCATAACGATTGAATGGACAGTCAATTTAAAGAGATTCTGTGCTCCTGTTAACATTTTTGTAAGCAGTTTCTGTATAATAAACACTTTTTATTGTGTAGTATAGCTGTAAGGGGGAAATATGTCTAAAACTAGGTTGGTTTAACTAAATGGGTTTAGGTAGCATATCTAGCAGTTCTTTTACTGCCTTTAATAATATCCAGCAGAGCGACGTCAAGCGTCCCGAAGGCTTCCAAGGCACAAGCAAAGATGTCTTCGTTCGCGACGAGAGCTCTCAGTTTACCAAAGAACAGCAGTTCGCTAAAGCCGGTCGTCTCTTCCAGAGCACTCAGGCCGGACATGTCAACGCCGCCTCCGAAATTGAAATCGAAGGTGTCAACATGTATGAAGGTCGCAATGGCTACGACAAAAACTTCTTGGGCACCGAACTTCCTTTACCTCAGCTCGGTTCTTCCATTAAAGACAAAGTAGCTATGCGCACCGACAAACCCGGTGAAAGCGAGCTCACCTATACTAACTTCTCTGTCGTTATGAACAAAGAGCGCAAGCAGTGCTTCTACGCTATTTGCAATATTGACGGCACTAGCCATCGCAATGTAAGGCGCTCTGGCAGTTGGTCTATCGACGGTCGTATTCCTCGCGAATACCAGCTCGGCAACGAAGCCTACAAAGACAACAATATTGACAAAGGCCACATGGTGCGCCGCTTAGATCCTTGCTGGGGCAAAGATCCCGAGTTGGCTAGCCGTGACACTTTCACTTATTGCAATGCCGCTTTACAACATGGTGGTCTGAACCAAAGAGAATGGCTCAAACTTGAAGATCACGTGCTCGGTTCTGCCAAAGGTCAAAAGATGACCGTCATTACTGGCCCCATCTTCTCCAAGGACGATCCTAAGTTCGACAACAACGGCATGATGGACGAGCCTACTCAGATCCCTATGAAATTCTTCAAAACTGTGGTTTGGAATGATGGCAAAGAGCTCAAGAGCGCTTCCTTCATCCTCTCTCAGGAAGATATCATCAATAACGACAGCTCCTTGGGTATTAAGGGCGGCTTCGATCCCGATCGCTTCGAAGTTTACCAGGTGCCTCAGAAAGAAGTTGAGCGTCTCACCGACTTGCACTTTGGCAATATCGGCGACATTACCGAGCAGCCTATGCGCTTGACCGCCGAGAACGACTACGCTCCTAAATTAAACTAAATTAGCTTCTTATACATAAAATAGCTAATTAAATGCGCTTTAAAAGTTTCGGCTTTGGAGCGCATTTTGTTTTAAAAAAGTTTTTTTGGCCAACTTGTAACATTTTTTTGCCTAATCAAACTTTTAAATTCTGTAGTATCTATTTAGTTGATGTTTTTGAGCAAGCGTATCTGTTGTCTGTACGTCGGATAGGAGCTGGCTTGTCTCGATTCGTTGAAAGCTTTGACAGTTTTTATAACTACCAGAGCTTTCTGCAAAGCCTAGTCAAAGGGATAGGAATTGTAAAGCATGGGTATCGGGAGTATTTCTGGTAATTCTTTATATACTAACACTCAGGTTTCTGAGAGCTCTATCAAACGTCCTGAAGGTTTCCAGGGCACTGGCAAAGACGTATTCGTCCATGACGACGACGCTCAGCTCACCAAAGAGCAGCAGTTTGCCAAAGCCGGTCGTCTCTTCCAGAGTGTAAACGACAACAGTTTCGAAATCGCCAAGAAAAAAGGCCGCCGTAGGAATGACGGCGCTCAAGGCCCTAACGGTCCCAAAGGCCCCAAAGGTCCTAAAGGTCCCCGCGAAGTTAAGCCCGACGGCGTAAGCATGTTCGAAGGCCGCAATGGCTACGACACCTCTTTCTTGGGTGTAGAGCTTCCTTTGCCCGGTCTTGGTGCTTCCATTAAAGACAAAGTGGCCATGCGCACTGACAAACCCGGTGAGTGTGAGCTTACTTACACCAACTACTCCGTAGTAATGAACAAAGAGCGCAAGCAGTGCTTCTATGCCATTTGCAACATCGATGGCACTACTCACCGCGATGTAAAACGTTCCGGGAGCTGGAGCCTCGATGGCCGTATTCCTCGTGAATACCAGCTCGGCAACGAAGCCTATGCCGATAACAATATCGACAGAGGTCACATGGTTCGCCGCTTAGATCCTTGCTGGGGTAAAAATGCCGATTTGGCCAGCCACGACACTTTCAGCTATTGCAACTCTTCCTTGCAGCACGCTGGTTTGAACCAAAAAGAGTGGCTCCAGCTCGAAGATCATGTTCTCAATTCTGCCAAAGGCCAGAAGATGACCGTAATCACCGGCCCCATCTTCTCCAAAGACGATCCTTCCTTCGACAACCATGGCAAGATGAAAGAGCCGGCCCAGATTCCTATGAAGTTCTTCAAGACCGTAGTCTGGACCGAAGGCAAAGAGCTCAAGAGCGCTTCTTTCATCCTTTCCCAGGAAGACATCATCAATGGCGACGGTTCCTTGGGGGCTAAGGGCGGCTTCGATCCCGACCGCTTCGAAGTTTACCAGGTGCCCCAGAAAGAAGTTGAGCGTCTTACCGACCTCCACTTCGGTAATATCGGTGACATTACCGAGCAGCCTATGCGCCTGACTGCTGAGAACGACTACGCTCCCAAGTTAGCCTAATAAGCTTTGTCAAGTGTGAAGCCACATAGTGTCTCACACGATTGAATAAGCGCTTCGGTTTCAGATCGAAACCGAAGCGCTTTTATTTTTCTTTTGGTCAATTTTGTTACATTTTTGTGCCTAATCAGCCGTTTAAATTCTGTAGTATCTACTGAGTTAGATTGTTTTGGGGCGGGGAGAAGATCGGAGTAGTCTACTGTGGGTATCGGAAGTATTTCTGGCAACTCTTTATATATAAATAATCAAGTTTCTGAAAGCTCTATCAGCCGTCCTGAGGGTTTCCAGGGCACAAGCAAAGATGTATTTGTACATGATGACAACGCTCAGTTTGTCAAAGAACAAGATTTTGCCAAAGCTGGTCGTCTTTTCCAAAGTGTAAATCGCGAATCTCAGCAAGCTGATTCTACTTCCGGTGTAGTTACAATCCAAGGTGACAAAGTCAGCATGTTCAATGGTCGCAACGGCTACGATAAGAATTTCTTGGGCACTGAGCTTCCTTTACCTCAATTGGGCTCTTCCATTCAAGACAAAGTGGCTATGCGCACTGACAAGCCCGGTGAATGCGAACTTACCTACACCAACTATTCTGTTGTTATGAACAAAGATCGCAAGCAGTGCTTCTATGCTATTTGCAATATTGATGGCAACAGTCAGCATGCTGTCAAGCGTTCCGGCAACTGGACTTTGGATGGTCGTATTCCTCGCGAATATCAGCTGGGCGACGAAGCTTACAAGCGCAACAATATCGACAAAGGCCACATGGTTCGCCGCTTAGATCCTTGCTGGGGCAGCAATGCCGAGTTGGCCAGCCGCGATACTTTCAGCTATTGCAACGCTTCTTTGCAGCATGCCGGTTTGAATCAAGATGAATGGTTGGCCTTGGAAGATCATGTACTCAATTCTGCCAAAGGTCAAAAAATGAGCGTTATTACCGGCCCTATCTTCTCCGAGAGCGATCCTTGGTTCGACAATAACGGCAAGATGAAAGAACCGGCCCAGATTCCTATGAAATTCTTCAAAACTGTCGTTTGGGCTGACGAAAAAACTGGCAATTTGAAGAGCGCCTCTTTCATTCTTTCCCAAGAAGACATTATTAAAGAGGACGATACTATTAAGCTTAAAGGCGGCTTCGAACCCGGTCGTTTCGATATATACCAAGTGCCTCAAAAAGAAGTTGAGCGTCTTACCGATTTGCATTTCGGCAACATCGGCGACACTTGCAAAAAGGCTGTGCGTCTGACTGCTGAAAATAACTACGCTCCTGTAGGTTTAGACAAATAGTAAATTTTTAACCTACAGTTTGTCTGTACTCCACTCTTTGCTATCCGAGGAGTGGGGTATTTTTTTTAGAAACGCCATTTTTATCGAAAAAATCGGTTTTAAATCGAGTTTTTGACTAGCTTGTTACAATTTTGTGCACAAATAGTATTTTAAATTCTGTAGTATTTATTAGTAAACAAGGTCTGGGGTGGGGAGAAAACTAGGGGTTGTTCACAATGGGTATCGGAAGTATTTCTGGTAGTTCTTTATATACTAACACTCAAATCTCTGAAAGCTCTATTCGTCGTCCTGAAGGTTTCCAGGGTACTGGCAAAGACGTATTTGTACACGATGATAACGCTCAGTTTGTCAAAGAGCAGGATTTCGCTAAGGCCGGTCGCCTTTTCCAAAGCTGCCAGCGCGAAGCTCAGCAAGCCAATCCTGAAGAGACTCAGCAAACCAATATCATGTCTGCCGCTTCTGGTGTCGATATTGAGAGCGTCAATATGTTCGAAGGGCGTAACGGCTACGATAAGTCCTTCTTGGGCGTGGAGCTTCCTTTGCCCGGTTTAGGCGATTCTATTAAAGATAAAGTAGCCATGCGTACCGACGAACCCGGTAAGAGTGAGCTCACTTATACCAACTATTCCGTAGTAATGAACAAAGAGCGCAAGCAGTGCTTCTACGCTATTTGTAATATCGACGGCAACAGCCACCAGAAAGTAAAACGCGATGGTAACTGGACTATCGACGGTCGTATCCCTCGTGAATATCAATTAGGTAACGAAGCTTACGGCGGCAACAATATCGATAAGGGCCACATGGTTCGTCGTTTAGATCCTTGCTGGGGTGACGATCCTCTGCGCGCCAGCCGTGACACTTTCAGCTATTGCAATGCCACTTTGCAGCACGGCGCTTTGAACCAGAAAGAATGGCTCTGCTTAGAAAACCACGTTTTGGATAGCGCTACCACCGGTAAAGAAAAACAGAAGCTTACCGTTATCACCGGCCCAATCTTCTCTGACAACGATCCCAAGTTCGATAATAAGGGCAGAATGAAAGAAGCTACCCAGATCCCCATGAAGTTCTTCAAGACTGTGGTCTGGAACGATGGCGGCAAGCTCAAGAGCGCCTCTTTCGTACTCTCCCAAGAGGATATTATCAACGGCGACCGCTCTCTCTTCAAGAGCAAAGGCGTCGATCCCGGCCGCTTCAGCGTCTACCAAGTGCCTCAGAAGCAACTTGAGCAAATGACCGATTTGCATTTTGGTAATATCGGTGACATTACTGAGAAGCCTATGCGTTTGACTGCTGAGAACGACTACGCTCCTAAGTTAAGCTAATATTTGCTTTTAGCTGAATAAGAAGCTGCTCGATTTTGATAAGTCGGGCAGCTTTTTCTAAACTGGGGAACTTTTTGGCTAACAAATAACAAGGAGGGGGAGATAAATAATGGAGTCACTTTCGGTGGGAATAGGCAGCATTTCCAGCAATTCTTTATATATTAACACCCAGGTTTCTGAAAATAGTATCAGCCGCCCTGAAGGCTTTCAGGGAACTGGTAAAGATGTTTTTGTGCGTGACGAGAATGCTCAGTTTGCCAAAGAACAAGAGTTCGCTAAAGCTGGTCGTCTTTTCCAAAGCTGTGGTCGCGAAGCTCAGCAAACCAATTCTGCTTCTTCTTTGATTTCTGTGCAAGGTGAGCCGGTAAGCATGTTTGAAGGGCGTAACGGCTACGACAAGTCTTTCTTAGGCGTAGAGCTTCCTTTGCCCAGCTTAGGTTCTTCTATTCAAAATAAAGTGGCCATGCGCACTGATAAACCCGGTGAGTGCGAACTTACCTATACCAACTACTCTGTAGTAATGAACAAAGAGCGCAAGCAATGTTTCTATGCTATTTGCAATATCGATGGTAAGGCTTCACGCAGTATAAAACGCGAAGGTACCTGGACTTTAGATGGTCGTATTCCTCGTAAATATCAATTAGGTGATGAAGCTTATGGCGGTAATAGTATTGATCGCGGCCATATGGTGCGTCGCTTAGATCCTTGTTGGGGCCAAAATGCTAAATTAGCCGGCGAAGATACTTTCAGTTATTGCAACTCCGCTTTGCAACATGGTGGACTCAATAAAAAGGAATGGTTGCGTCTGGAAGATCACGTTTTGAATTCGGCTCGCGGTTCCGGCCAAAAGATGACCGTTATTACTGGCCCTATCTTTGCCGATGATGATCCCAAATTCGACAATAAAGGCGCTATGAAAGAAGCTACTCAAATTCCTTTACAGTTCTTCAAAACTGTAGTTTGGAACGAAAAAGGTACCTTAAAGAGCGCTTCCTTTATTCTCTCTCAGAAAGATATTATCAATAACGATAGTTCTCTCTTTAAAGCCAAGAAGAATAAGGGCAAAGGTTTCGATCCTGGTGAATTTAAAATTTACCAAGTTCCGCAGAAAGAAGTTGAGCGCCTTACCGATTTGCACTTTGGCAATATCGGTGATATTACCGAGACAGCTATGTGCTTGAGCGCCGACAATAATTATGCTCCTAAGCTGAACTAAAGTATTCCGTTTAGCTACTATGTAGACGTGCCGTCCGCTGTAAAGTTTTTTTTGCAGCGGACGGCACATCTTTTTATGTTAACCAAAAGTTCACAAAAAATGAACATTTTTGCCTAATTGATTGCTAATATTTAGGAGAACGGGGGAGAAATTTATAAAGTGTTACTTGGCGTCAGCGTTTTTTTCTGTGCAATTGCATATGGCAGAGCGTTGGAGCTTAGCGACATGTGGGTGGGACATCACCTACTAAGAGAGAACTTGTGCTTTAAAGCTTTTTAAGGTGCAGTTCGTTAACATCTCACAAGCCTTAAATTAAGCATTTTTTGTTTACTTTAAGGAGCATGTCACGCCTGAAGATATTTTGTTTTTACAAAACATTTGGACTCAGGAATTTGACCTGTTTTAAGGCGAAACAGGTTTCGGTAATGGAGCAGATAAAAATGGGAATTAACAGTATCTCTAGCAGCTCGTTATTTAACAATCCTCAGATGATTGAAAATTCTGTCAGCCGTCCCGAAGGTTTCCAAGGAAGCAGCAAGGACGTGTTCGTTCATGACGACAACAGAGACTTTGCTAACGAGCAAGCCTTTGCCAGCGCCGGCAGACTTTTCAAGAGCCATGCCAGTGCTCAGGCTCAAAAGGCTGAGGGCCCCATCACTGTCCAAGGCGACGGCGTCAATATGTATCGCAATCGTGCCGGTTATGACAGCTCTTTCTTAGGCAAAGAGCTTCCTTTACCGGAGTTGGGCAGTTCCATTAAAGACAAAGTGGCTATGCGTACCGACAAGCCTGGCGAGTATGTTTTACCATACACTCACTTCTCCATCGTTATGAATGGTGAGCGCAAACAGTGTTTCTACACCATTTCCAATATCGATGGTGCTACTCACCAAGACTTGCCCCGCAGCGGCAAATGGGAACTTGATGGTCGTATTCCCCGCGAGTGCCAGTTGGGCAATGAAGCCTACAGGAACAATGATATCGATAAGGGCCACATGGTGCGCCGCTTAGATCCTTGCTGGGGTAAAGAAGCCAAGCAAGCTAATAATGATACTTTTAGCTATTGCAACGCTACCTTACAGCATGCCGGTTTGAACCAAAAAGAGTGGTTAAACTTGGAAAATCATGTTCTTGACAGCGCGACCAGTGGTAATCAGAAGATGACCGTAATTACCGGTCCTATCTTCTCTGACGACGATCCTAAGTTCACCAACAATGGAGCCATGAAGAAGCCCGTTCAGATTCCTATGCAGTTCTTCAAAACTGTAGTTTGGGCTGACGAGAAAACCGGCAACTTAAAGAGCGCTTCTTTCGTACTTTCTCAGAAAGATATTATTGAAAGCGATCATACGTTGGGTATTTCCAGCTTCGACCCCGATAAATTCAGTGTTTACCAGGTTCCTCAAAAGCAGCTTGAACAAATGACTGACTTGCACTTTGGCAATATCGGCGATATTACCGAAGAGCCGGTACGTTTGACTGCTGAAAACAACTTTGCCCCTCAGGGTCTCGACAAGTAAGCAACAAGCTTTCGGTTTGTTGCTTTAGCTACGAGTCGAAACTTTAGCGCTTATTGAAGGCTGCTGCCGAGTTATCTTCTTTCTCGGTGGCAGCCTTTTCTGTTACTGCGGTATAAAAGGGGAAAAAGTAGCCCTAATAGAACTAGGAGCCGCACAATTTTGTCAAAGGCGGAACCGTCTCCGGCAAATTTCCGCTTATATTTAGGAGTTTTTTTCTTATGACCGATCCTGAAGCTATAAATCCTGAAGAAGAATCTTTAGAAGCCCCGGAATATCTTAACAATTTAATGGATGAGCTCATTGTCTATGCCAAATATCATGATGAGCACATGGAAGCCGAATGGATTCCGGAAGAAAATGTTTTCCGCGTTTATCAGGACGATCAGCCTGAAGTAGACGTTTTTATGGTAGACGTCGACGACGCTATGTACCATGAAGCTGAAGCTGTGGTAGTGGAAGCTGAAATTGGTGAATACAGTGAAGATTTAGATCCTGCTGAATTATTGCGCTTCTGCGACCAGAACCTTATTTACAGTCGCTTAATGATTAGTAAGGGCGATGGTTGCGAATATGTTATCTTACAAGCCGCTTGCCCGGTAAGTCAGCTTAGCGCAGCTCAATTAGATTGTATGATCCGTGAAGTATCTGTCTATTCCGGTGAGCTTAGCGAAGAAGATGACGGAGAAGACGAAGAATAAACTTTGAAAATATTTAGAGATCCCGTACACGAAGATATTTTTCTGCCTGATGAATTGATTGAACTTATAGATACGGTTCAAATGCAAAGACTTCGAGGCATAAAGCAATTGGGTACGGCCTCTTTAGTTTATCCAGGAGCAGTTCACACTCGCTTTGAGCACAGTTTGGGCACTTGTCATCTGGCTCTAGCTCTTCTGAAAGTATTAGAAGAGTTTGGTACCAAGATAAGCGATTCCGAAAAGCTGGCTGTGGGTGCGACTGCTCTTTTGCATGATATAGGCCATATTCCCTTTGGTCATACTGTAGAAGACGAGCGGCGTATTTTCAGTCGCCACGATTCACCGGAGCGTTTTGAGCTATTTTTTAATAAACGCACTGAATTAGGTAAAGTATTGCATAAGCTTAGTATAGCTGAGCCTGTAAAGAATATTCTCTGTGGCCAAGCTGATAAAGCTTGGCAGAGTGAACTTATTAGCGGCATGTTTTGCGCCGATCTTTTAGATTATTTGGCTCGTGATGCTTTTTTCTGCGGCCTTTCGCAAAAATATGACAAACGCATTATACGCAGTTTGCGTACTGACGGTAGCCATTTATATTTAGACTGCCAGAAAAATGGCGTAGTTAGAGAAGATTTAGTATCAGAAGTAATTAACTTATTGCGTTTGCGCTACTTTTTAACTGAACGCGTTTTCTTTCATCATACCAAGACCGCTTCTGGGGCCATGATTTCCAGAATTGTAGAACGCGCTTTAGAGCTTGGTTTAAAGCTTAAAGATATTTTGCCTTTGGGTGACGAGCGTCTTTTGGCCTATATTGAGTGGCATTTTGGTGATGATCCTCTAATTGTAAGGGTATTAAAAGCTTTCAGCTCGCGCAAGATCTACAAACGCGCTTACGTTTTAACCAGGCGTATCGGCTATGAAAAAGAAGTTCAGCTGGTGGAGCGCTTTCATAACAAAGCTGAATTGCGCAAAGAAGCTGAAGAAAAACTTACTACTGAGCTTGGACTTGAGCCTGGAGAACTTATTGTCTACTGTCCTTCGGCTAATATGCAATTAAAAGAAGCCGAAGTTTTGGTAAAGATAGGGCCAGAAGAGCCGCGCTCACTAGCTTCTTTGCAATTGCCGGAAGTTAACGTACTACGTGACAAACATCGCAGTTTATGGCGCTTTTATGTTTTTGTAGCTCAGAAGCGTTGCTATAAGCTTAAACAAATTTCCCGCGCTTGTGAAACTTATTTCGGCTTGGAAAACCATTTGCCAGCGTTACAAAGCGCTCAGCTCTACATGAGTTTTTAGTCTGGCAAAAAAAGTTAAGTTTTTTTCTAAAAGGGTATTGCATTATTTTAGCCGGGGTGGTATATTAGCGGAGCCAGAGGAGTTCGGGCCCATAGCTCAGCGGTTAGAGCAGTTGGCTCATAACTAATTGGTCCCTGGTTCGAATCCAGGTGGGCCCACCAAGACCCCCTCGGTGTTCAGAAAGAAGTGTACATGGCCCGGTGGTCTAGCGGTTTAGGACGCTGGCCTTTCAAGCCGGAGATCACGGGTTCGATTCCCGTCCGGGCTACCACTTAAAACACTGTCCTTCATAGGGAAGGCGGTTAAATAGAATGAGAGGCTGATTTAGTTAAACAGCGTTTACTGAGAAGCTTCTCTTTTTTTTGGACGAGTAGCTCAGTTGGTTAGAGCACCTGCCTTACAAGCAGGGGGTCGGCGGTTCGAGTCCGTTCTCGTCCACCATAGGATAGGATCTTAACTCTAGTAGTTAGGGTCTTTTTTTTATTTTTTTTTGACATAGAGCATATTTTTAGTATCATGTAGCGGTATTAAACAATTTTTGAAAGAGAACTAACTAAATTGCTAAAGCCTTTAACTTGTGTAGAAATTTGCGCCGGAGCTGGCGGCCAGGCCTTGGGATTGGCTTTGATAGCAAAAAAACGGCCGCTTGCCGCATGATAGGTAATGCATTTCCACCACCAGTCGCCCAAGCTATAGGCCTTAAAATAAAGGAGTGTTTAGAAAACATTTAAGCCTTAAAAAAGGCCGACTTTATTTTGGCTAGAATAGCGCCCGGAGCATTTGGGCGATGAATTAGTTCGCTCGGCTGAGAAAGGTTTTATTTTATGTTTACTTGCAATGCTAAAGCAGATATTGGCGTTTTTGGCGGTTCCGGTTTTTATAGTTTAGATTCTAATGCCGAAATGATTGCTCTTAATACGCCCTACGGCCCTACTAGCGACAAAATTTCTTTAATCAATATTCATGGCAAGCGCGTAGCCTTTTTGCCTCGCCATGGCGCCGATCATCGTCTATCTCCCACTCATATTCCCTATAGAGCTAACCTTTGGGCTATGAAGCAATTGGGTGTAAAAGCTATTATTGGCCCTTGCGCGGCCGGCAGTTTGCAAACTGAAATTAAACCTGGCAGTTTTGTAGTTTGTGATCAGTTTGTCGATAGAACTTGGGGACGTAAAGATACTTTCTTTGAGGGGCCGGAAGTACGCCATTTAACCGGAGCCGAGCCTTATTGCCCCAGCTTGCGTCCTTTAGTTGTAGAATGTGCTAAAGAACTTGGTATTGAAGTTCATCCTAAAGGCACCATGGTCGTAATACAAGGGCCGCGTTTTTCTACCAGAGCTGAAAGTGAATGGTTTAGAAAAATGGGCTGGCATGTCGTTAACATGACCGGCTACCCTGAGTGCTATTTGGCTCGCGAAATGGAAATTTGTTACGTCAATGTTTCCTTGATTACTGATTATGATGCCGGCATTGAAGGTATAGCTGAAGCTGTAACTGGTGACGAAGTGAGCCGAGTCTTTGCCGAAAATAACCAAAAAGTAAAAGCGCTCATTTATAAAATTATTGAAAAAATCGATTTAAGCCAAGATTGTTCTTGCCATCACGCTTTAGCTGGCGACACCATGTAGCTTAATATTAGCAATAAATGGCACCAGATAGATTGCCGATACTTACAAATAAGTAATAAAAGAGACCGTCCTTTCTTACGAAAAGCGGTCTCTTTCATTTTAGTATTTATAACCTAAAGCCTACTTTTTGCCTTGCATAATCTTGGCCCAAGTATCTTTTAAGGTGACTACGCGGTTGAAGACCAAGTGATCCTTAGTGGTATCTTTATCGGTATAGAAATAACCGGTACGCTCAAATTGGAACCACTTGCCGGCCGGAGTTTCGGCTACGCTGCTTTCTACTCTGGCATCGGTAATAATTTCCAAAGAGTTGGGGTTAAGCTCATCAATAAAGTTGACGTCTTCGCGGGTAGCGGGATGATCGACAGCAAAGAGGCGATCGTAAAGTCTAACTTCGCAAGGAATAGACTCGGTGGCGGATACCCAGTGTAAAGTACCTTTGATCTTGCGGCCGTCGGCAGCATTGCCACCTTTGGACTCGGGATCGTAAGTGCAATGGACTTCGGTGATGTTGCCATTTTCGTCTTTAACTACAGACTCACACTTAATGATATAGGCGCGGCGCAAACGCACTTCGCGACCGGGAGCTAAACGGAAGAACTTAGGCACGGGCTCTTCCATAAAGTCGTCGCGCTCGATGAAGACCTCTTTGGTGAATTTGAGATTGCGATGGCCCATCTTAGGCGGATCGTCGGGGAAGTAAGGAGCTTCAAACTCTTCTACTTGGCCTTCGGGATAGTTGTCAATGACAAGTTTTAAAGGACGGAGTACGCCCATAATGCGCGGCACTTTGGGGTTGAGATCGTCACGAACGGCTTGCTCGAAGAGAGAATAGCTAGTCCAGGTTTCGGCTTTGCTAATACCGATACGATCGCAGAATAAACGGATAGATTCAGGAGTATAACCGCGGCGGCGCATACCGGCGATAGTTGGCATACGAGGATCGTCCCAACCGTTGACGCGATGCTCTTTGACCAACTGGAGGAGCTTACGTTTACTGACGATGACCGATTCTAAGTTGAGGCGAGAAAACTCGATTTGACGAGGGCGGCACTCTACGCCTACATTTTCCAAGACCCAGTCATAAAGGGGACGGTTATTTTCAAACTCTAAAGTGCACAGAGAGTGGGTAATACCCTCGATAGAGTCGGAGAGACAGTGGGTGAAATCGTACATAGGATAGATACACCACTTGTCGCCGGTGTGGGGGTGGGATTGGTGACGGATACGATACAGAGTTGGATCGCGCATGACAATGTTGGGATGAGCCATATCGATTTTGGCGCGTAAAACTTTGGCGCCGTCGGGGAATTCTCCATTTTTCATGCGGCGGAAAAGATCTAAGTTCTCTTCTACAGAACGATCGCGGCAAGGACTATTTTTGCCTGGTTCAGTAAGGGTACCGCGGCTCAAGCGAATTTCTTCGGCGCTGGAATCGTCTACGTAAGCTTTGCCCTTCATGATCAAGCGCTCGGCATATTCGTAAAGCTGATCAAAATAGTCGGAAGCGTTGTAAACTTTTTCACCCCATTCGAAGCCGAGCCATTTAACGTCTTCTTTGATGGCGTTGATGTATTCGGTCTCTTCTTTACCGGGGTTGGTGTCATCCATACGTAAGTGGCAAGTGCCGTGGTAATCGCGGGCTAAGCCGAAGTCTAAGCAAATGGCTTTAGCGTGGCCGACGTGCAAATAACCATTGGGTTCTGGTGGAAAACGAGTGACCACAGTAGTGTGCTTGCCGCTAGCTAAATCTTCGTCGATGATATTGCGGATAAAATTGGTGGCGTGAGGGGAAGTTGATTCCACGTGTTCTGTATTAGTATCGTTACTCATAGTTGAAATTCCTTATAGGGCGGATCTCAGAAATCGCGTCCATTAGAATAAGGCCGAAATTTTCGACCGGCCTTAATTCTAGCATTTTTTACTGGCTTAGGCTATGTTTAGGCAGCTTTGCTTTGATTGTTTCGCTGGGCTAAGGATGGAAGGTAAACAAAGCCTTGCCCTTAAATTAAAGTAGCTCGAGAGGCCATAAAGTTAAAGTGGAGGCTTAGCGTTTATGTGGGAGAAAATTGGCAACTTTGCTTTGAAAATATATGAACGCATTAAAGAATTTTATGCTACTCCGGGGAATGTTGGCTTAAAAATTCTTTTCTCTGCTCTAGGATGTTTCGTTTTTGGTTTTTTATTGCCACTGATGCTTATAATTGTGCTTATTGCTGCTTGGGTTTTTTATCAAGATTTAAATAGTGGCCCTATTTCCGGTGGTAAAAACTGCCCTTTGCCGCCTCCTGAAGAACAAGTTGAGCCTGCTAAGCAAAGTTGCCCCCTTAAAGAAATACAATTAAACACTCGCTTGACGCCCGATTTTGTTCGATCTCTTTCGCTAAAAATCGGAAGTCGCAGTTAAATTTCAGGAGCTCTTTTTCAGTCAATATGGCCAGTGTTTCGCTTTTTCAAAAATATCGCTCTCAAAAATTTGAAGATTTAATCGGACAAGAAGTTGTAGTCAAGACTTTAAAAAATGCTTTGGCTTCTGGCCGTATGGCCAATGTCTATCTTTTTTGCGGCCCGCGTGGCACTGGCAAAACCAGTACAGCTCGAATTTTGGCTAAAGCTTTAAATTGTGAAGGTACTGCCGATAATCCGCATTCTGAGCCTACGCCAGAACCTTGCTGCCAGTGTTCGGCTTGTCGATCTATTGCCGAAGGTTCTTGCTTGGACGTTTTGGAAATTGACGCCGCTTCCAATACTCAGGTAGACAAAATAAGAGAATTTATTGTCGATAAGGTCCAGTTCGCTCCAGCTCAGGTGCGTTACAAAGTTTATATTATTGACGAAGTTCATAAATTGTCAGATTCTTCTTTCAATGCACTTTTGAAAACTTTGGAAGAACCGCCTAAGCATGTTGTCTTTATTTTAGCCACTACCGATCCGGAAAAAATTCCAGCTACGATTATTTCTCGCTGCCAGCGCTACAATTTCCAGCGCTTTACTTTGCAACAAACTGTCAATCATATAAAGAATATTGCCCACAAAGAAAATGTACAAATAGATGATTTGGCAGCCGAACTTATAGCCCGATCTTCGGAAGGCTCCATGCGCGACGCCTTAGTAGCTTTGGAACAAGCTATGTTCTTCTGTTGCCAACAGGATGGCCATTCACGAATAAATGGAGAAGATGTGCGTGGCCTTTTGGGCTTAGCCGGAACTGAAGCTATTCAAGATTTAGTGTCTTCGTTTATCGTTCAGGATGCTTGCCAAGCTTTGAATCTTTTGGATAGTTTGATAAATAAAGGGCGCAACTTGAATAAATTGGCTGCTGAGCTTTTGGAATATTTGCGCCAAATGATGTTGGTTTGTGTTAAAGCAGCCGATCAAGAGACTCTGGGAGTAACTGATAATTATTTTCAAGAATTAACTAAGCGCAGTCAATTAGTAAAATTGGGTACAATTTTGAACTGGATCGGCAGTATAAGTGAATTGCAACGCCGCCTTTCCGGCAGCCAAAATGCTCGTTTGGCTTGGGAGACTGTGCTAATTGAGCTGACTGCACCTCTGGCCGGAACTGATGAGAGCAGCCTTTTAGCTAGAATTGAAGCTTTGGAAGCCGAAATTTCTGCTCTAAAAGCATCGAAGGGCAACAACCTGGAACAATCGTCTGTCGTACCGATAAAGGATAAAAGCCGCGTTGAGCCGTCTAAGGTCGCTACTGTCTCTTCTACTTCTGCTACCGAGACGGCTTCTCCTAAGATCGTGGCTGGAACTAAACAAACTGACGATCTGGGCTGGGGAATGACAACTTCAGCAAATGTACCAAGTGTTTCGCTTGCTGCCAAATCTACTCAAGTGGAGAACCAAAGTACGCCTGTAGCCAAAACTTCGACGTCGTCCTCAAAAGCTGAAGCTAAAAACAAGCAAGGAAGCGCTGGTCAGTTTTGGCAAAAATTGTTGAACTATTTGGAAGAGAAGAAGCCGTCAGTTTTTGCTTTGGTTCGTGGCACAAAGTGCCTTTCGGCCCGTCAAGGCTTGATCGTTATAAAATTTGAGAGCGATCGTCAAGCCGATTATGAGGCTGCTTCTCAAGAACGTACTGCCATAGAAGATGTTTTAACAGAGGTTATGCAACGTCCAATTAAAATAGATTTGCGCCTTGGCAAAGTTGCTGTCACCAGTCCACAAGATGAATATATGCATACCGTAAATTTAGTGCTTAACAGTTTTGCTGGACAAACTCTGAGCAAATATGCTAATGGCAGTGCGTCTGATCCAGCTACTCGGGTGGAGGCTTAAAATATTATGGATGAAGAAATTGACAGTCGTTTAATAGAAGTTCCTTACGAACGTTTAAGCTCTGAGGCTTTGCAAGGAGTTTTGGAAGAATATGCTACTCGTGGAGGTTATGAATGTTCGATGCCTTTGCAAAAGAGAGTAGATATTCTCAAGAAAAAATTAGCCGATCAGCAATTGGCTATCATGTTTGATCCTGTAGAAGAGGAAATCAACATCGTAAAAAAAGAGCAAATTTAATTATGACAAATGTAGCTTTAATTTCAGATATTCACGGTCGACTCGATCCTCATGTTTTGGATTATTTGGAAGATTGCGACTATATTGTCTGTGCTGGAGATACCGAAGATCCACTAATTTTGGAAGAATTGGCTACTATTGCTCCGGTTACGGCTGTGCGTGGCAATTGCGATTGGCGCCCTTGGGCTGATAGTTTACCTAAAGACGCTGTGCTCCATGTAGAAGATGTTAATATCTACGTAATTCACAATTTGGACAATCTGTCTTTTACTCCCGATCCTCATAAAATAGATGTAGTAGTTTACGGTCATACTCACCGTTACAAACAATATTATGAAAATGATGTGCTTTACATCAATCCGGGCAGTGTTTCCGAGCCTCGCGGCGGTCAGTACCCTCATATGTATATTTTGGAAATTGAGGGCAAAAAGATATATACGAAAAACATAGATGTTTAGTTTTTTTTGACGCTTAGTATCTAGTAGGGGAAATGTTGTAGTTTGACAGGTTTGTTGTGAGGTTCAAGAGGAAGCTGCTGCTTTTGAGCTGGCTTTTTTGGCAGGCTTGTAAGCTTGGAAAGCGAACCTCTGGCGTGGTTTGAGCCTTGATTAAAGCCGATTCTATAAGGAGATAACAAAAAAATGCAGAGACAAATAATGAAGCAAATGCAAAAAATGCAGAACGACTTAGCCTCCGCTCAGAAAGAGTTGGAAAACGCTACCGTAGAAGGTGTAGCTGGTGGCGGAGCTGTCAAAGTTGTAGTTACTGGTGCTCAAGTAGTAAAATCAATCAGCATTTCCAAGGATGCAGTAGATCCCGATGATATGGGAGTTTTAGAAGATTTGGTTTTAGTAGCTATAAATGATGGTTTGGAAAAATCACGTGAGCTTTCTTCCAATCGCATGGGCCGTGTGGCTGCCGGTTTGAATTTGCCTCCAGGGTTGTTCTAGTTTAAAAATGTCTAAATATCCTCAGTCTTTAGAGCGTCTTTTGGAACAGTTGCAACAATTGCCTACAGTAGGGCCGAAGACGGCGTCACGTTTGGCTTTTTACTTATTGAGCGCTTCTAAAGAACGTGTAGCTACTTTAGCTACAGCTATGATGGAAGTAAAAGAACGTCTGAGGGCTTGCACCAGATGTGGCAATATAGCCGAAGATGACTTGTGCGAGATTTGCCGAGATAGGCGGCGTGATGAAACTACTATTTGTGTGGTAGCCAACACTCGCGACCTTATGGCCATGGAAAATTCTGGCGAATATGCTGGGCTTTATCATGTGCTAGGTGGGTTGATTTCACCTCTTGATGGAATTGGCCCTGAACAATTGAATATAGCTTCCTTACAAGAGCGTTTGGCAAAAGAACCTGTGAAAGAAGTTATTTTGGCCACTAATCCCACTGTTCCGGGAGAAGCTACCGCTTTGTATCTTAAAAATATTCTTAGCGACAAACAAGTAAAAATTACCAGGTTGGCTTCCGGGCTTCCCATGGGAGCCGATTTGGAATATGCCGATCCCCTCACTTTATCTAGAGCTCTGGGGAATAGGCAACTTGCCTAAAAAAAATTCCCTCTTCACAGATTTTGTCCAAGTCTGGAAGAGGGAATTTTTTTTGTTCGAGCTTTAGTGAAAACTAGAACTCGGCAGTAGCGCCAATTTGAATACCGTCATATTTGAGTCTCAAATTGCTGGCACTATGTTGCTCAAAATGATAGCCAATCTTAGCTTGAATGGGGCTGTCTTTGAAATTGGTTCTCAAACCCAAATCCCACTCCCAAACATTGAGCTTGCCGTCGGGGTTGCCGTCTAAACCTACATTTTTGGTAATCATGCAAGGATAGTATACGGCTTGGCCATAGAGGCCTACGGGATCCCAATTGATTTCAGCGCCTAAACCGAAACCGAAACCGGACGAGTTTTCTATGTTTGCTTTTCCGGTAAAGCCGGAGCCGTCAGGCCATCTGGAAGTCAAGCAGGTATTTTTGTAGCCTACATAGCCATACAAGGGAGACATAGCCGGAGCTTTGTCCATAGTACGGCTGCTCTCAGCTAAAGAAGTAAAATTGAAAGGAATTTTGGCATAGACTTTGAGGTCGTTAAACTCGGGGTTGGAGCAATTCATAGTGATGGGATCGTCAAAATCGTTGATACCAACTATGTCTAACTTGCTTCCGCCGCCTCTAGTGAAGCTGCCACCGAACATAATACCTTCAAAGATCCTGCCCTCGCCACTGAATGTGATGGCGGTTAAATTAGAATGGACTACACCCGAGGGTTTAGACGTAGAGATACGCAGAGGGCTGTAAGTAAGCTCAAAGCGCATATCGTGGTCTGGGCCGGTTTGGGCGGCCGCAGGAAGCGCTGAGAAAAGAGCAGCGCCTAGGGCCAAAGCGGGTATAAGTTTTTTCACAGAGCCAGACTCCTTCACGAGATAATAAAAAAAACTGCGAAGAGCCTTAGTTCAATGAGGCCCTCCTATTTCCTTTGCAGGCAGGAGTTCTCCCCTAACGGCTAAGGCCCTCCGCAGTTTTACCGATATGACAAAAAATAATTAGTGATCGTTTACTTTAGTAGCCGGAGCAGTTTTCTTTTCTCTGGCTAATTTCATTTTATAATCTACATAAGTGCTTTCCGGGCGCACTTTTTTGGCCGTCTCGTAAATAGCTAAAGCTTCTTCGAAACGTCCTTCCTTTAAGTAAATATCACCGCAAAGGGTCAAAGCGTCGAATCCTTGAGTATAACCTTGAGGATCAAGCTCGGCACTGCGTTTTAAATAAGGAATAGCTTCTTCGTACTGGCCCATGTCGTAAAGGGCTGAGCCCATAAAATATTGGCCGTCAGGATAAGCTGGCAACTCTTCGACTATACGCTGATAAATGTCCTTAGCTTCGGCTGGTTTTTTCTCATCTACTAAAAGGATGTTGCCTAAGCGATCCATAGCCATAATGTCGTGGGGATTTAAACGCAAAGCTCTAACAAAAAAGCCTTTTGCTCTGGGCATCATGCGCTTTTGGAAATAGACTAAACCCATACCGGAATAGGCCATAGAATTTTCAGGATCATTTTCCACAGCCGATTTAAATTCGGTAAGAGCTTCATCTAAGACGTTAGGCAAAAGCTTGCCTCTTAAGAAATAGGCCATGCCCAATTTACTTAAAGATTCGCCGTTTTCACCAGCAGCGGCCGTTTCAGTTTCGATCTGACTGACAATGCCGTCTACATCTTTTTTACGATAGTAGGCGTCTAAAATATAAGCTAAAGCTAAAGTGTTTTTAGGATCTTTAGCTAAAATTTCTTCAAATTGCTTAATAGAGTCGTTCCATTGCCCGGCATAAAAAGTTTGCAAGGCTTGGGTCATTTCTTCTTGTCCGGCGTTTTCGTCGGCGTGAGCCGCAGTTTGGACGCTCCAAGCCAGACCGCAGGCTACTATCAAAGTGAAAATAACTTTATAAAGGTTCACATTAAACTCCCTTATTCTTGTATATATGTAATCTTTAAACATTCTGAGCGTGCTACTTGTGGGAAAATTATTGCCTAGTGTAGAGGTTTGTCCTCCCTTATATTGGAAAAGTGCCAGTCTTTTCGTTACTGTTGTGCGGTATTTTCCTTAAAAAAATCTGATAACATTTTTAATGCTTAGAACTTTTAGACGTTTCTTAAAAAAAATAAATTTATGATGGCTTTATTTACTCATTGCCGCAAAGTCGACGATATTCTCTTATAACGTTGTAAACATAATTTTGCGTCTCTCGATAAGGTGGCACTCCGTTGTATTTAGAAACCGCTCCTGGGCCGGCATTATAAGCTGCTAAAGTTAAAGACATCGCTTGGGGAATATAAGATAAATCTACAGTATTGCTACACCCGTAGCTCAAGAGGTGACTTTTGAGAAGGTAACAAGCTCCGCGTATATTTAGATTGATATTGTATGGATCGTTGGTCTTTACCGATTTGGCCGTATCAGGCATAAGTTGCCCCAATCCTATGGCGCCAGCTGGAGAAACCGCTTTAGGATTAAAACCTGATTCGCAGGCAATAACCGCTGTGACGAAACGTGGATCGAGAGAATACTCGTAGGCATAGTGAAGGATTGCCAAAACGATAGTTTTAGTATCGCGATCGTTGAGCCTGGAATTGTAATAACGGACAGCTTGATAATAGGAGTTTAGATAAGCTTTTGATTTGTAGGGTTCTTGCAAAAGCTGATCTTGAGCGCTTGCTTTAAGTGGACAGCTTAAATTCAGCAAAAGCCAAGCAATGCTTAAGCATAGATAAGCAATTTTTTTCAGATTAGCACAGAACACTGAATATCTGTCTTCCTTTTTTATATGGGTCGTTGAACATCGATTTTTGTAGCTCGAGTAAATATCCGGCGCCTAAAAAAATATCCAAGGCTCTGCAAACAGAACCTTGGATACCGGTTATTGGCTATTATATTGATTAGCCCTTTACAGCGCCTTTAGTCAAACCTTCAACTAAGAAGCCCTGTAATACAAAGAAGAGCACCATAATGGGAATAGCGCCCAGAATGGAACCGGCTGTAAATAAGGACCAGTTGGTGGAGAAGTTGCCTGAAATAAAGCTTTGCATGCCTACTGCCAGAGTATATTTGTTCTCGTCGAAAATAACGACCGAGGGGAAAATAAAGTCGCTGTAGGGGCTGATGAAGTTGAAAATGGCAACCACAGCCAAGATTGGGCCCATCAAGGGAAGAATGATGCGAGTAAAAGTTTTAGTAGTACCGGCACCGTCGATAAGAGCCGATTCTTCCAGTTCTTTGGGCAGTGAGTCAACATAGCCTTTAATCATCCAAGTGTTGAAAGGAATACCGGCGCCGATATAAACCAAAGCCAAGCCAAGCAACGAGTCTAAGCCGACTAAACCGCCGGTCAGATCTCCTAAATACTGTAACATGCTAAATATGGCCACCATAGCCATAGCGGCAGGGAACATTTGTAAGAGAATCATAGCCATTAAGCCATTTTTGCGTCCGAAGAACTTGAAACGCGAAAAAGCATAACCAGCTAGAGCTGTAACTATAATGGCGATAATACTGGAGAGAGCTGAAACTACTACTGTATTCCAAACCCAGCGCAAGAATGGAGTTTCGGTGAGCAAACGCTTGTAGTTTACTAAGGAAAGCTCGCTAAATTTAGGAATTAGGCTGGTAGAAATTAGTGTTGAACTTTCTTTCAAAGAAGAGAAAAACACTAAAACAACCGGCATAACCGTCATGCCTACACAGATGATAAGCAGCAAATGGAGCAATATCTTTTGGAAGGTGGTCATTTTTCTAGACATAGCAATTCCTCTTTACTTAATATCATCAAAAGCGCCGGTCATCTTAAAGTTGATGCCGGAGAGAGTGGCCACCAAAATAAAGATGAATATAGCATAGGCGCAAGCCAAGCCGTATTGGAATGAGTTGAAGGCCAACTTATAAGAGTAGGTAATTAAGATGTCTGTGGCTCCGGCGTCGCTGCCAGGAACGGGAGGGCCGCCTGCCGTTAAAAGATAGATGGCGGTAAACTGGTTAAAGTTGAAAGCAAAGCTGGAGATAAGTACCGGCAGCAATGAAGAGCGGAGTAGGGGAAGGGTGATAGATTTGAATTGCAGCCAAGGGCTGGCTCCATCGACGTCGGCCGCTTCGTAAACGTCGGTAGGCACAGATTGCAAAGCGCCCAAACATACGGTTAGCTGGAAGGGGAAAGCCAGCCAAATGTTGACCATAAGCACAGAAATATGGGCCCAGCCTACTCTGTCCAGCCAGGCAATGGGCAATTGCAAATCGCAGCCCATTAAACCGAGCACGTACTGAATAACGTGATCTAAACCCAAATTTTTGAGAATGACGTTAAAGGCGCCAAACTCGGTATTGAGCAAACCTTGCCACATCAGTACGGAGATAAAAGCCGGAATAGCCCAGGGCACAATAAAGAGAGTTCTGTAAAAAGAACTGCCCTTTAAGTCTGGCTTGTTGAGCAATACTGCTAAGAAAATGCCTATAGCTTGGCTGAAAATTACTGAGCCGCCGGCCCAAACTAAAGTCCATAAGAACACGCGCACAAAGGTGGCTGTCTCTGGGCCGCTGATAATTTTCATGAAATTGCGCAAGCCGACAAAATTAAACTCGTTGTAGTGGTAGAGCGAGTAGTTAGTAAAGGCCAAGTATACAGAATAGATATTGGGCAGCAAACTCAACACTCCCAGCAAGATCAGGGCTGGAGTGAGGTAAGCATATGGAATTAGTCCATCATTCTTCTTCATTTGTATTCCCCTACAGCTTAGTTAATGCTTATTCAAGCATGAGATTGATCTTTTGTACTATGCGATCGTTAGCCGTTTTGAGCTCAGTAGGAATGTCTACCTGGCCTTTGCTGATGAGCTCAATACTCTGTTTCATTGGCTCCCAGACTTGCATTGCCGCCGGGTGGGTTGGCATTGGCATACTGTTGGCACAAATTTTAGCGAACGCAACAATATCTTGGTTGTTTTGGCAAAGTTCAAGGGCTTTGGCCTTTGCCGGAGGACGACCGGAAGTTTGGCTCATTTCGGCCATATTTTCAGGAGAGCTCAAGAAGGTCATGAGTTTAGCGGCGTCCTGCTGCCGTTTGGAGTATTTGTTGAGCATAAATCCCTGAACGCCGAGGAAGGGCCTAATAAGGTTGCCGGAATCGGTGGTGGGGAAGGGATCGATGGAATAATGGACGCCGGCGGCTCTTACCTGCTCGAGGAACCAAGGGCCGTTGAGGATCACAGCTGCTTTATTCTCGAGGAAAAGGGTTCGAGAAATATTTTCTGTGCTACCTTGCTTGATAAGATTGTATTTTTGCTCCAGATCGCGCAAAAACTCCGCGCCTTTGGCGGCGCCTGGAGTGTTCATGCCCACATCGGTGGGAACGTAATTGCCATTAGCGTCTTTGCCTATAAGGTAGGCACCGTCGGCAATAAGGAAAGGCAGAGAAAAATACGGCTCTTTTATTTCGAAGTAGAAGCCATTGATTTTGCCATGTGAATCTTTTTGAACTTTCTGGGCTTTTTCAACCAAATCGGTGAGAGTTGTAGGACGCTCGGCCATTAAATCTGGATTGCGGAACATGGCCAAACACTCCATACACAGAGGAGCCATGTAAGTTTCTTGGTTAAACTGGACTGAATCCAGAGAGACAGGCACATAATCGTCTTTGTTGATGACATCTTCCGGAATTGGAGAAAGCAAACCGGCAACGGCTAACATGCCAATCCAGTCTTGAGCACCCACCAAAATATCCGGGCCTAAACCAGCCGGAGCGGCTACGAGAAATTTATTTTTTAAATCTCGATAGGGCACTTTCAGTAGCTCAACCTTCAGACCGGTCTCTTTTTCAAAAGCTTGGCACTGACGTTTGAGAGTAGGAAACTCGGCGTCCATACCTGACCAGATTAAGAGAGGCTTGGGACCTGTTTCTTTTTGCATACAGCCAGCGAACAAGAGGCTGGCCAAAAGGACAAAAATTGAAAAAAAGCACAAACGACGCATAAGGGCAGACTTCGTTTTTTGAGTTAGAGTTCCCCCTTCTTCATCTTTTTTAGGCAGTAAACTTATACTTTGTGCAGTCTTAGCCTTAGCGTTAGTGCAGGCGCCTTGTCAAAAGAAAACAGGCCTGGGGAATATTGACCATAAAACGACTATCTGCAAGAAAAATCGTCCATTTAGTGCAGATTGTCGATTGTTTCCTGACTATCTATCGCAAAAAATTTAATTGTGAATAAAATTCTAACATTTCTCGGAAGGAATGCAGGCTCAGAGCTAGCGAAAAGACACCGACGTTAAAAGGTTTTTTAGAAAACAAAGCCTGCGGTTGAACTGAAGGCCGCTGGGCTTTTGGCAAGTTTCTTAACCGACGTCCGTCTAAGGTTCGGGCGTCTATTTTTGGAGGAAAAAATGTCAGTACGTGTTGCTATTAACGGTTTTGGTCGTATTGGTCGCCAAGTCGCCAAGATGATGATTGAGAACTACAGCGAAGAAATGGAAGTTGTCGCCATCAACGACCTCACCAAACCCTCTGTATTGGCTCACCTTTTCAAATACGACTCTAACTATGGCATTTTCAATGGCACCGTCGAAGAAAAAGAAGGCGCTATCGTTATCAATGGCCACGAGATCAAGATTTTAGCCGAGAGAGATCCTAAGAACCTTCCTTGGAAAGAGATGAATGTAGACTTCGTAGTAGAGTCCACCGGTCTCTTCCGTGATCGTGAGAAGGCTTCCTGGCACCTCGAAGCCGGCGCCAAAAAAGTCGTCATCACCGCTCCTGCCAAAGGCGAGGATATCACCATCGTTATGGGTGTAAACCACGAAAATTACGATCCCGCCAAACACAACATCGTATCCAACGCTTCCTGCACCACCAACTGCTTGGCTCCTTTCGCCAAAGTGTTGAATGAGAAGTTCGGTATCAAGCGCGCTTTGATGACCACTATTCACTCTTACACCAACGACCAGCGCATCTTAGACTTGCCCCACAGCGACCTCCGCCGTGCCCGCGCTGCTGCTCTTTCCATGATTCCTACCACCACCGGCGCCGCCAAGGCCGTCGCTTTGGTTATTCCCGAGTTGAAGGGCAAGTTCGATGGTCTCGCCATGCGCGTACCTACCCCCACCGTCAGCATCGTTGACCTCGTCGCCTATGTCGAAAAAGAAGGCGTAACCGCCGAAGAAGTAAACGCTGCTTTCCGTGAAGCCGCTGCCGGTAGCATGAAGGGCGTGTTGGGCGCTTCCGAAGAGCCTTTGGTCTCCGTAGACTACAAGATGGATCCTCGTTCCAGTATCGTCGACCTTCCTCTGACTATGGTTCAGGGCGACATGGTTAAGGTTATGTCCTGGTACGACAACGAATGGGGTTATTCCAACCGCGTAGCCGACTTGGTAAACTACATGGCCACTGGTAAGTATCACATCAGCGAGCGCTAGTTCTACTAGATTAACCCGGCCCGGAGCTTTTTCCGGGCTTTTCTTTTGTTCTAAGCTTATTTAGGAGCGTCAACTGAGGCATAGTCCAGTTTGGCACTCTTCGTCCGCAGCCCCGGGATATTTTGCACAGGGGCCCCAACAGATCTCATATAAAGAGGACGTTCGCAAATGAGTAAATTTAATACTATTCGTGACATCGATGTTAAAGGTAAAAAAGTTTTAGTGCGCGTCGATTTTAACGTGCCCTTAGACGGTGAAAAAGTTACCGACGACACTCGTATTCGCGCTGCTTTGCCCACCATTAAGGCTCTTTTGGAAAACGGTGCTGCTGTTATCTTAGCTTCTCACTTAGGTCGTCCCAAGGGGAAGAAAGATCCTAAGTTCTCTTTGAAGCCCGCTGCCGTTCGTTTATCCGAGCTTTTAGGCCAGGATGTTATTATGGCTCCCGATTGCATTGGCGAAGAAGTAAGCAAGATGGCCAAAGATCTTAAGCCCGGCCAAGTCATGTTGCTCGAAAACGTTCGCTTCTATGCTCAGGAAACCGACAATGACGAAGCTTTTGCCAAAGAGTTGGCTTCTTTAGCTGATGTTTACGTAAATGACGCTTTCGGCTCCGCCCACCGTGCTCACGCTTCCACTACCGGTGTGGCTCACTTCCTTCCTTCTGCTGCCGGTTTACTCATGGAAAAAGAGCTCAACGAGTTGGGCAAACTTTTGACTTCTGCTGAGTCTCCTTTCGTCGTTATTTTGGGCGGCGCTAAAGTCTCCGATAAGATCGGTGTTATGGAAAACTTAATTGGCAAGGCCGACGCTATTTTAGTCGGTGGTGGTATGGCTTATCCTTTCCTCAAAGTGCGCGGTATGGAAATTGGTCGTTCTCTTTGCGATGGCGATTTGTCCGTTCCTAAGTCCATTTTGGACAAGGCCGAAGGCACCAAGACTAAGATCGTTCTTCCCGTCGATGTAGTAGTGGTAGACGAAATTGCTGAAAATGCTCCTCACGCCAACGTTGACGTGACCGCTATTCCCGCTGAAAAGATGGGCGTAGATATCGGCGCCAAGACTGTAGAGAACTTCAAAGAGATCATCAGCAAAGCCAAGACTATCTTCTGGAATGGCCCTGTTGGTGTATTCGAGAAGAAACCTTTCGACTTCGGTACTCGTCAAATTGCCGAAGCTGTAGCTGCTTCCGGTGCTCGCAGTGTAGTTGGCGGCGGAGACTCTGTGGCTGCTCTCACTCAGGCTGGTTTGGCCTCCAAGATTACCCACGTCTCCACTGGCGGCGGGGCTTCCTTGGAATTTGTTGAGGGACGTCAACTTCCCGGTGTAGTGGCTCTTTACAAGTAAAATTGCATCTTTAGTTTTTGATAGCTTGACCGTTTGCCTCGGTCTTGCTATCATTTTTTAGATTTTGGAGGTTTTATGCGCGTTCCGCTTTTAGCAGCTAACTGGAAAATGAATATGGCTCGTAAAGATGCCAACGATTTAGTTAATGAGCTTATGGCTCAGGTAAGTGATGTCAAGGATCGCGATATCGCTATTTGTCCTCCTTTTCACCTTTTAGCCGATATTGAAAAATTAGTTGAAGGACGCGAAAACGTCTATTTAGGAGCTCAAGATCTTTATTGGAAAGATTCCGGCGCTTTTACCGGAGAAGTCTCTGCTCCTATGCTTTTAGATGTTGGCTGTCGTATGGTCATTATCGGTCACTCAGAGCGCAGAGCTATGTTTGGCGAAACTGACGAGACTTGTGCTGCTAAAGTCGCTGCCGCAGTTTCTCACAACCTTATTCCTATTCTTTGTGTAGGTGAAAGCTTAGCTCAGCGTGAAGAAGACAAGACTGCCGAAGTTGTCACCGGTCAATTGCGCGGTGCTCTTAAAGGTCTGGAAATAAAAGACGGCAGCCAGTTGGTTATTGCTTACGAGCCTATTTGGGCTATTGGCACTGGCAAAACCGATACTCCTGAAGGCGCTAATGAGATCATGATCTTGTTGCGCAAAACTTTGGCCGAAATTTTCGGACAGGAAATCGCTGATAAAGTTCGCTTACTTTACGGCGGCAGCGTAAAACCTAACAATGTGGCTGGTTTTATGGCTTGCAGCGATATCGATGGAGCTTTAGTTGGTGGAGCTAGCTTGAAAGCTGACAGCTTTGCCCAGATCGTTCGCTATTAGTTTTTGATTGTGGATTAGGAATTGGAATAATGTATTTAGACGTCTGTTTGAGCATTTGGTCTTTCTTGGGCCAAGCTGTGCCCGGAGGAGCCGCCGCTGCCACTGCTGCCGCCGCTCCTGATGCTGCCGCTTCTGCTCCCGCTGTGATGAAGTTGAACGCTGTGCAGTATATTTTGATGTTCCTTTACTTAATGGTTTGCCTTTGTTTAACTGGTATCGTTATGAGCCAAGAACAAAAACAAGGCGGCTTGCAAGGCATGTTAGGTGGCGGAAGTTCTGCCGTCGATCATAAATATCAGGGCAAAAAGAGCTTTGAAGAAAACTTGAAGACTGCCGGTAATTATTTTGCGGTTGCCTTTGTTGTTCTTTCTATTCTTGTCTCTTACGTTTTGCAGCAGCACTAATAGACGTCTTGTTCTAAATTTTCTCTATATCGGCATTATTAGCTTGATATTTTGAAAAGCTGCATAATTGCTATAGCTCCGGCTTGTTTTAGAGTCGGAGCTATTTGTCTTTTAAATTGGAGTTGCTTCAAGAGCAACAATATTTTTATTTGTAAATTTAGAGAAAGAAATTAAAAAGAGACAACCCTTTTTTAAGGATTGTCTCTTCTTTTAGGTAGCAGCTAAAACTGCTCCTTAGAGGCTAAGACTTATTATTTACCAAGCAAGAACTCGATGTTTTCTTGAGGATCGATAACGCCTTTACCCTGCTCGAACTTGCTTACGCCTTCGAGAGCATCAGCATTCTTCATCATGATCTCTTTGACCTGATCGGGGCTGATGTTGGGTTTTACCTGGTGCATGAGCACGTCTACGCCAGCGGCGAAAGGAGTGGCCATGGAGGTACCAGACATGGTGACATAACCTTTACCCTTGTGGGAAGCAGCGGTGATGTCTACGCCAGGAGCCAAAATGTCGGGCTTCTCGAGCTTGTCGATGCGGCTGGGGCCACGGCTGGAGAAGTAAGCCAAGTCGTCGTCGGAGCGATCTACGGTGCCCTTGTCGTCCAAAGCGCCTACGGTGATGGCGTGAGGAGCGTTACCGGGGGAACCGATGGTGCCGGAGCCGGGGCCTTCGTTACCGGCGGCTACTACGCAGCTGATACCAGCAGCGTGAGCGGCTTCAACGGCTTGTACCACGGGGTCATCTTTGTAGCTCTGGGAAACGTAGCCGCCCAAAGACATGCTGATGACGTCGATGTTTAATTTCTCTTTGTTTTCAACGGCCCATTGTACGCCTTTGATAACGTTGGAGAGAGAACCGGAACCGTTGCGGTCCAAAACTTTTACGCCGACAATGCTGGCTTCGGGAGCCACGCCGGTGTATTTGCCTTTGGAGGACTTACCGCTACCAGCGCAGATACCGGTGCAGTGAGTGCCGTGACCCTGATCGTCGTAGGGTTCGGTGCGGCCGTTGACCATATCTTTGAAGCCAACGATACGACCTTCGAAGTCGGGGTGCTGAGCAATACCGGTGTCGATAACGCATACGGTTACGCCCTTACCGGTGATACCCTGATCGTGGAGTTTGTCCACGCCTAAAGTGACGTTGGCAGTGTCCATCAAAGGACGGAAAGTGTTCTCGAGATCGTCCATCTCGTTGCGAGGAATGCCAATCTGGGCATCCATGAAGATTCTGTTGCCTTCTTCGTTGGCTTTAGCCAAGTTGGGAAGAAGGGTGCCGTCAGCGGAAGGGTTGACGGTTACAGCAAAGCCGTTTACCAAAGGAAGCTCGGCGGTTACTTGGTTCTCGGGGTTCTGAGCGAGAATAGAAGCGCGCATCTCTTCCAATTTAGCTTTGTCGCTGTTGGTGATGATTAAGTTTACAGGGCCGTTGTTGGAGGAAGCAACAAAAGTTTCCTCGGGCTGTTTCTCAACGGGGGCCTGGGTAGGAGCGGACTTCGCACTGGTGTAAATCTGCGAAGTAGGAGCGCTCATAGTTGGACGAATTTCCATTAGTGAAACTCCTTTCAGTAGCGGGAGAACTAATGAGATTGATTCTCAGTAGTAATCTTTTACAAAACAACTTCTTAATCATATTATCATTAGATGGGGGTCAATTCTTATTTAAAATGTGAACATTATGTCAACAAAAGTATGATTGTGCCTACAATTTGTCTTTATCTCCATCTTTTGCTTGATTAAATATGCGGAATGAATGGTTCATTGTATATTTTCTTTGATAATTAAACTTGATACGGGAATCAGTCAAGCCCTTTTTTGAATAGACCTATCTGTGACCTTAGGGAAGGAAAGACCGCGCTTTTTGTGCAATGTTGCGCGAACTATGAACAGCGTATCGAGTACAGAATCAAATAATAATAATCAACTTCTTTCGGTAACAGAATTTGCTGCTGCTATAGGAAAAACTGAACGCCAGGTTTATCGTTATGTAAGTCAGGGGCGCGTAGCTTCTCAAGAAGGCGTGGGCAGAGGCGGAGTGCGTATTCCCGAAAGTGAAGTCGCCAAATTTTTAGATGGAAATAATAATAGCGCTTCCGGAGCTTGGACACGTGTGCGCGGAGCCAGACGCAGTCGGGAAGACTACTTTGAAGACAATTTGGAAAGTATGTCTTTAGGCCGAGATGAACTGGCCAAAGAGAGTGAAAACGAGGCTAAAAATACTTCGGAAGATAAGCCTTCAGCAGCTTCTTTTGAATATATAGAAGCTTCAGAAGAGCCTGAAGAGGAAGCTCTTAAGGAAGAGGCTCAAGATGTCGAGCCGTCTCCTGAGCCCCATTTCCCTACCAGTGTGCCTTTAGAGCGCCATGAAGCGGCCGTTATGCGTTTAGGCTATATGCAAAGTCAGCTTGAGCAAGTACAGCGTCTTTTAACTGATGGGACTCAAAAAGACAAAGAAAAAGACGAAAAGCTTCAAGCTATGGTTAAGGATCTGGACGAAGCTCAGCGTGAAATTTTGCGTTTAGGAGCCAAAATCGAAGTGGCTAACGAAAGTAAAAAAGAAGCTGAAATGAGAGCTAATCAACTGGCTGTAAGGTTAGAAGATGCCGAGCGTAGAGCTAACTTGCCCTGGTGGAAGCGTGTATTTATTTAGTAATAAATTGCAAAAA
The DNA here is from genome assembly GCA_934636825.1 of uncultured bacterium. Taxonomy (GTDB): domain Bacteria; phylum Vulcanimicrobiota; class Xenobia; order Xenobiales; family Xenobiaceae; genus Bruticola. Next base: position 53,671 of record CAKUBG010000005.1, read on the forward strand.
AATAAAGGTTATCTGTGCAAGGGCTTAAATAACCAACCTAGGGGGAGAGATGAAGCTATTAGCTTCTATATCTTAGGGAGGTGTCGTAAATAATATGAGCAGAGAGTTCTATATTTGCCGCGAGTGCGGAGCTATTGTAGGAACTATGGAGCCTATCAAGGCTGAACTGGTTTGCAATGGCCACCCTATGGAGCGCCTTGAAGCCGGTTCTGTAGATGCTTCTAAAGAAAAACATGTTCCGGCCGTTACTGTCGAGGGCAATAGAGTGGAAGTTCAAGTTGGCAGCGTGTTGCACCCTTCTATTCCTGCCCATTACATTCCCTGGGTCTACTTGGAAACAGAAAAAGGTGGGCAGCGCAAGTCTATTAAGCCAGGCGAAGAGCCCAAAGTCGTTTTTGAATTGGTAGATGATAAGCCTGTGCGTGTTTATGCCTATTGCAACTTACACGGTTTGTGGGTAACTGATATCTAGTTTATTGCGAACTGTCTTTGAACAGCTTTTGAAATTATTAAAGCTGTTTTTGCTTATCAATGAAAAAGACCATCCTTTTTTGTGGGTGGTCTTTTTTTTATTGATAATTTTTTTTCTACACTGACTAGAGCATAGCCACTTTACTTGAAAGCTTGGCGGAAGCTCTCTCTTTATACTGGGGTAGGTATTCTTTCAAAACTTCGCTGTTAGGATACTTGGCAGCCAGTTTGTCATAAATTTGGATAGCTTGCGCGGCTTTATTTTGAGCGTCGCAAAGGCTGTACTCAATATGGGCCAAAGCTGTAGTTACTACAAAAGAGTTGGGGTATTTGGCAATAAACTCTTGCATAGTTTGGGGGACGCGCTTGACGTCGAGAGCTTTTTCGCTCATGTAGCCGTCCAAGTCTTTGGGGTTGCGCTTTTCGTAGGCAGTCTTAAGATCAATTTCCAAGAGCACCAAATGCTGCCAGGCTTGACGATCTGAAGGATCTACTTTTGCTACTACTGCGCTGTTGCCGAAGGTCTTCTCATTCTCTATGTAAAGAGGCTGTTCCAAAACTTCGCTCTTATAGCGGGCGAAAGTCATAGCTTTTACCAAGTCGTGAGTGGCCAAATCTTCTTGAATATATTTGTCACTTTCGTCCTTATCTACGATGACGAGGTGGCCTTGCTTTACCTTTTGAGTTAAGTCTTTAGAGAAGAGGGCTGTTACATCCCTTTTGCCAACAAACGAACTGGTGTTCGTATCGGAACCGAAGAACATGTTGACAATCCATAGCAACACTGCAAAAACTATTATGATTTTAACAAATTTTACCATAGCTCTCTCTCTTAGGCAGCATCACGCCGCATCTTGCATCTACCTGAATCGCGTTTTCGAGGGGAACCATCAAGCTAAAAACTGCTATTTCAGCTTGGGGCAAAAACGCTACAACGTGATATTATACTAATTTACATATTATCCCACTAAAAATTTAATAATCTAGGGTTAATACTAAGTTTTGCAAAGGGCCAATTCTCCCTTTTTGCTTAATTAAATCTTAAAATCGGCATAAAGCAAGAGCGCTCACCTTTTTTGGGGGAAGGACGAGCGCTCTCAAATATCAGAAAAGATCCGAAGCTTTAGACAGATTAATTGCCAGCTTCCAAATTAACATCTTTGCTGTAAGAGTAGATGTGACTCTTTTCAGTAAAGTCGCTATCCCAGTTCCAGTGAGTAGTAAACAAGAACTGGACAGGATAAGAAGTTTCGGAAGCTTGACCTGTAAGAGCTATCAAGCCAAAAGGATCGACAATCTTCTCTAAGAGATCAACATCAGACTTGTTGACGATCTTTTTGCTCTTAGCATCGTAACGGCAGAAGCTAAGGGTGCCTTGCAAGTCATCAACGTTGTATTTGGTGCTAGTTCCGGTAGTCAAATAGGCAATATCTAAATAACGTTTGTCGTTCTGATCCAAAGGATTGGTAAAGGTAACGTTAACTGGGTATTGCAACTGATCGAGGATAAGGGTGTATTTGCCGTCGTTGTTTTGCAAGTTTTGCAAACTGTCGATATATTTACTGTCAAATTTGTAAATCCAGAGAGCGCCCTTGTTGTCGGCGGAGCTGGCTTTACCGTATTTGTCTAAAGCGAAACCGCTGGCAATGGTAAGGTATTGGTTGCTCTCTCCATCATTGTCAGTTACACCGGAAGTCCAGGCAAAATCATAAGGATTTTGCAAGTCAATATTTTTATCTTCAGGTTGAATATAGTTTACGTATTTTTTAGCAGTGGCAGCCAACGGGTATTTGCTATCGCCTCTAAAAGCTGTCAAGCTGTTATTATTGGCGAAGAAGTAGATTTTGTTGTCTCCCTGACAAGTTACGGTTACCCAGGGGCCTTCATTGGCTTTTATTACAGCTGGGTAATTTAAGGTTAATCCGGCAAATACGTTACCGCAATTGGCAAGGTTACCGCTCAGATCTGCCAGTTTACCGTTATCGAAGATCTTTTCGTCAAAAGCGACAAATTTAACTGATCCTGTCTCTGCATAATCTGTATAGAACAGAGTGTTGATGGCATCGTCTCCACGATTGAAACTGCTGCTGCCAAATGAACAGGTCAGAGGACAAGTCGCTGTTAAATTGGTTCCACAATCAAATACGTTGACGGCTCTAGCTTCTTTCCAACCTTCTTTGCGAGCGCCCAGATCCATCAAATAGACGGCTTTGGTAGTGCCTAAATCGGTGACAGCTAAATAGAGATGATCGTCAGTCTTATCATCTGCAGTGCCCATATTATCAATAATACCGGTAATATAGTAGGGGTTAGCCAAGTCACCTTTGGTATAACCGTTGCCGTTGCGAATTTTGATAGTTACTTCTTGGGGATCGGCCTCTTTGTCGGTAGTGCTATACTTCAAAAGCCTATATTTGCACTGCTGATCGCTCATGCCGGCGCCACCGACGGTGAAACCTTGGACAGTGTAAACGTTGTTGCTATCGTCTACATACTGATAAACAGGGTTACGAAGATCGCCTGTATTGACGACGTCGTAGGCTTTATCGTCAGGATCGTCCGGAGTAGGAGGAACCGGAGTAGAGGTTCCTGTGGGAGTGGAGCGAGTACCGGTAGGGAAGGGATCCAGCACGCCCATACCGCTGCCTGTGCCTCCGCAACCGATTACTGAGAGAGATACCGCTGATAGAACTGAAAAGATGGCAATGCCTAATCCGTGCCTCACCATTTACCTCCTGGCAATATATAATGCTAAAATTTTTGTATTTTAAGCCTTCTGGCAAGCTAAATTGCCAGGGAACATTCGTGCTAAAAAGGGCGGATCTTACCGCGTGTCAAGTGAAAAAGAAAAATAAATATAAGTCACGATAAAAGCTGCCCAAAACAAAACGAGCCCGGCCTGAGCTCAGATACCCAAGCGGCCGGGCTGTATTTGCTTGAAAAGCAAAAAATAGCTTCACTTTAACAAATAAAGTTTCCCCAACCTTTAGGGAAAAAGGGGAAACTTTATCTGCTTGATTTATCGCAAAACTACTTCTCAGCAGCAGCCTTAGCTTCGGCAATTACTTGCTCGGCTACCATGGGCGGGGTCTCTTCGTAGTGGTCAAATTCCATAATGAAGGAGCCACGACCCTGGGTGATACTGCGTAAGTCGATAGCGTAGCGCTGCATTTCAGCCAAAGGAACCTGGGCTTTAATGCACTGCAAGCCGTTACCGATAGGATCCATACCACTGATACGACCGCGTTTGGAGTTGAGGTCGCCGATTACATCGCCCATATAGGAGTCGGGAACGGTAACTTCGACATTGACGATAGGCTCTAAGATGACGGGCTTAGCCTTGGGGGCGCCGTTCTTGAAAGCTTGCATACCGGCAATTTGGAAGGCCATATCGGAAGAGTCTACTTCGTGCATCTTACCGTCGTAAAGGCGAACTTTTACGTCTACTACAGGGTTGCCGGCCAAAATACCGCTTTCCATAGCTTTACGTACGCCTTTTTCTACAGCGGGGATGTAGTTCTTGGAAACTACGCCGCCGACGATATTGTCTTCGAAGACGAAACCGCTGCCGGAAGGAAGACCGCTGATTTCAATAGCGACTTGACCAAACTGACCGCGACCACCGGCTTGCTTCTTGTGACGGTATTCTTCGGAAACCTTACCTTTAAGGGTCTCGCGATAAGGAATCTTGCGGGCGTAAAGTTCTACGTCCACACCCATTCTCTTGAGGCGCTCTACGCAAAGATCGAGTTGCACATCGCCGATACCGGTGAGAATGCTCTGGTGAGTCTCTTCTACGCGCTCGAGTTCGAGGGTAGGATCTTCTTGGAGCAAGCGCTGCAAGTTGGCGGAAAGCTTATCTTCGTCAGCTTTGGACTTGGCTCTAATAGCTCTGGAGAAGAAAGGACGAGGCAAATCTAATCCAGGAAGAGTGACTTTGCGGGAAGCGTCGCAAAGAGTGTCGCCGGTAGCGGAAGCGCCCAAACGACCTACGGCTACGATGTCACCGGCGGGAGCTTCGGAGATCTTCTCTTGGCTCTTACCACGAATGGAGAGCAAGTTGCCGATCTTTTCGTCGATACCGCGAGCTAAGTTGTGCAAGGTGGTATCGGGACGTAAAGTACCGGCGAAGACGCGCATATAGGAAATCTTTCCTACGTAGGGGTCGGAACTGGTTTTGAAGATGAGAGCTACGGCGGGAGCCTTAGAATCGGCAGCAATTTCTACATCATTGCCATCAGCATCTTTAGCCACAGAAACGGCGGTAGGGGCGGGAGCGTAATTGACAACGGCGTCGGCCAATAAGCTGATGCCTTTGAGAGTTACGGAAGAACCGCACAGGGCGGGAACTACGGAACCGTTAGCAATTAAGATCTTGAGACCGGCTTTAATCTCTTCAGTAGAGAGCTCCATGGCCTCAAAGAATTTTTCGGTGAGTTCATCAGTAGCTTCGGCGGCAGCTTCTACGAGCTGTTCGCGGTGCTCTTCTACTTCGTCAGCCATGTCGGCGGGAATTTCAATTTCGGTGGCTACACCCTTAGCGTCGAAAGAGTAGGCTTTCTGATCGATCAAGTCTACTACGCCGCTGAAACTCTCGGCAGCGCCGATAGGAAGCTGGATAGGTACTACGCGAGCGCCTTTGAGCTTCTCTTTGGCTTCATCCATTAAGTGATGGAAGTTGGCATTCTCTTTGTCCATCTTGTTGACGAACATGATGCGAGCTTTAGAGCGAGCTTCGCAAGAATCCCAAATCTTTTCCATACCTACTTCGGTGCCGGAGTTGGCAGCAGCTACCAAAATAGCGCAGTCGACAACTCTGAGGGCGCCGAGGCTCTCGGACACGAAGTCGAAGAATCCTGGGGTGTCGATAATGTTTACTTTATTTTCTTTCCACTCGATAGGAACTACGGCGGAAAATACACTCATAGCGCGTTTGATTTCGTCGGGATCGAAGTCGGCGACGGTGTTGCCGTTTTCGACTTTTCCGAGTCTGTCAATGACGCCAGAGCAATAAAGCAAAGCTTCGGCTAAAGAAGTTTTGCCGGCTCCCTGGTGGCCGAACAATCCAATATTGCGAATCTTTTCTGTGGAATAAATGTTCACTAGCGGTCCCTCCGTACCGGGCGGGTTAAATAATTATTCTGCTGTAGCAGTGGTTTCTTCGGCAGCAGTCTCTACAGCGGCTTCTGCGGGTTTGTTTTTGGGCTGATAACCTTCACGGTACTCAATGGGGATAAATTTGCCTTCTTTAACGGCAACTTCTCTGAGCCATCTGGCGCCGCCAATGCGGACCCAATCCTGACCTTCGATAGGAGCGCAGGATTTGCGGCATTTAGCTGGGGCGTTCTTTTTCGGCTTAGCAACAGACATTTTAAATTAATACCTCCGTATTATAGGCGCCGACACCGCAACTCCATGCCTAGAAAGTCGGTGGGCGCAGAAACTTATAATGAAACGATATTATTACACAAATTCAGTGAATTTTCAAAATTCCGTAAGCTTTTCTTTTAGCTCAGCTTTTATCCTTCCTAAAAGCGTAGTAATTTTATGTCAAATCAAAGCAAAGCAAGGTACGGTTTTAATTATTCGGCAGTATAGGCGATAGCTTCAATTTCCACTTTTACTCCCTTAGGCAAAGCGGCAGCCTGAATAGCTGAGCGAGCTGGAGCGTTCTCTGTAAAAAAGCGGGCGTAGACTTGATTAAAATCGGCAAAATCGGCCATGTCGCTCAAAAAGCAAGTCGTTTTGAGGACGCAGTTTAGATTACTACCGGCTTTTTCCAAAACTTTTTGCAAATTTTTGAGAACTTGTTCTGTTTGTTCAACTGTTGTGTTACCTACAATGGCTCCACTTTCCGGATGCAAAGGAATTTGACCTGAGCAAAAGATCAGGGAGCCCAAACGTACAGCTTGAGAATAAGGGCCAATAGCTTTGGGCGCTTGCTCGGTGGCAATAACTTCATGTTTGCTTGTGCTCATAATCTTTCTCCTTAAAATAAATAAGCTAATTTGTCGTCAATTTCCATGACTGGCAAGGGATACCTTTTGTGACGTCTTGAGCCATGGGGAGTATGTCAAACTGTGCTTAAGCGTCTAGCCGCCGACAGAGTAGAAGCAATTCTCGGGGGAAGCCAGAGCTGAATTGTAGAAATCGGCGGCCATTTTAATATGCTGTGAGCGCTTGTCATGAAATGTCTGCCTGTTGAAGAATCAAATTGGCGTTGTTTAAAATCTGCTTGTCAAATTGCTGCTGTTGCCTTTATGGCAAGTTTTATTCTTTATCTTGTAACTTTGGCTCCGGCTATTCCGCCCGGCTTTGATAGTGCAGAATTGATTGGCGCTTGTGCTGCTGGCGGCATTGCCCATCCTCCCGGCTATCCGCTTTATACTATGCTGGGTTGGTTGCTTTGCTCGTTGGGGTTGGCCGCCCCGGCTCTAACGATGAATGTCTTTTCGGCTTTGTGCTCAGCTGCTGCTTGTGCTTGTTTAGCTTTCGGCTTATTTTTGACGCTTAATTCCGCTTGGGGAGCTTTGGTTGGCGCTTTCTGTTTCGCTTTTGCTTTGAGCCCTTGGCGCATGGCAGTTGGAGCTGAAGTCTTTGCTTTGCACTTATTCTTTCTCAGCTTATTGGCGGCTTTGGCGGTAGTTTATAAAAAAATGTCTGCTTGGCGCCCTTATATGCTGTGGATTTTGAGTTTCATTCTGGGGCTTTCTTTTTGCCATCACCATACAACGGCGCTTTTTCTTCCGGGACTGGCTATATTTCTATATCTGAGCAACCAAAGCTATGATTCGTCTTCTGAAAGCAAAGCCTCAAAGCCGAAAGCCAAGCAAGGTGCCATGTTTAGCCGCTGCGCTGTTATAAGCGTTGCTTGCTTGTGCTTCGTATTGGGATTGCTCCCTTATCTTTGGCTTATAGGTAGGGCACGCTTTTTAACTGCCCAGGCCGAGCCCTTTGTGGCCTTTAATTGGGGCAATCCCTCAAGTTGGACAAATTTTTGCTGGGTTGTGACGCGCAGCGGCTACGGCAGTTTGCAACTGAGCACCAAAGGTGACGGCGCTTCCGGGGCGGCTTCACTGGCTTATTGGCTATGGTCATTGGTTTTTAAGCAATTCAAGCTTTTTGCCGCAGCACTGGGGCTGTGGGGAATAGCCGTGGCTTGGAAGAAGCAACGGGAATTTTTTTGGCTTTTTGGTTGTCTTTTAGCTTTGGCAGGGCCTATCTGGGCTTTATATGCAGCCCAACCGGATAGCGAAGGCTATCAAGAAATGATGGAGCGCTTTTTCTGCTCTTCATATTTGGCCTTTGGAGCCTTTATCGGCTGTGGGGCTGCAAGTTTAACCAATTTGGCGACACTTAAACAAGAAGCAAAAATAAAGAAGTGCTTGATTTACATTGCTTTGGTGGCTGCTTTGCTTTGGCCTCTGTCGTCTAATTGGAATGGAGCTTCCGAGCATGGGCAATATTTAGTTAATGATACTCTGCTCTATATGGCTACTTCTATACCTGATAAAGCTGTGGTGGTTGCTCAAAATGATGCTGTTTGTGGCGGTTTAATTTATGCCAAAGCTGTATTAAAGCGCGATTTTGTATTTATTCCGGTGGGAGTTTGCCATTCGCCCTGGTTTGTAGATTCGTTGCCATTTGCTTATGCTCAAACTTTAAAAACGCAAGGGCTGGCGGCTATGTTGGATCTGGCTTGGCGTGAAGGACGTGCCGTTTATTTTGACGACGAGCAAACAGCCGGACAGTGCGGATTGGAATATGTGCCTTCGCATTATATTGTGCGCCAAGGATTGTTGTTTCGCTATGTAGGCAACGAAGAAAAAATATATGCTTCGGAAACAAACCTTCGGCAATATCGCCTCCGGGCGCAGCGTGAGTTGGAAGAAGCGGTTAAGCAATATCATGCCGATTCTTACACAAAAAAGGCACGTCCATTTTGGCATAAATTTATGCTCAACAAATGGGAACGTGCCCGCGAAGCTTTGGATGAAAACGCCGAATTAAGCAAAATCGAACAATTTTGCCTACATGCTGAAGAGGCAGCTAATGAGAATTAGTTAGGCGACGGCGAGCTTGCTCTAAAGATTCGGCGTCATCGATATTATAAGCCGTTTCCGCATAAGGGCTGACCACACCGCAACAAGGCAACTTCAACAATCTGGCGGCGGCTTCTTCGGCCATAGGAATAGTCAATTTACCTATGAGCAAATAAAACAATGTTTTTAAGCCTAAAATTCTGGCCAGTTTGAAAGGGTTTTTACGTCCGGCAGTTACTGCTGCCATAGCTTGTTTTATGGCTTCGGCAATATCGGCTCTTAGACAAGTTAAGCCGCCGCCACAGAAAGTGCCTTCTACCATTTTTACCCAAGTATGGCGTACTTCAGGATATTTTGCTTGAGAAACGGCTTTGTCCAAAAAACCATACCACAAAACATTATGTGGCTTAGTACTGCATCTATCCAGAAAATCGTCAACGGCTTCTGTAGTTAAAAAAGGTAGATCGCCGGCAACCAACAGTACGGGATCGTGGCTTGAAGGCAAAGCTTGGAGTCCTGAAAACAAAGATTGTATCAGACTGGAACCAGCCGGAGCCACCTCGTCGACACCTTCCCACTCTGGCCCCAAATCTTCTTTTTTTACTGGGCTTACTAGGATAATGCGGCGGATACGCTGTGATTGGCGCAAAGCTGCCAAAGTGTAGGCGCTCATGGGTTTATTCCCCAGCATAATATGGCCTTTGCCGGGTACTTCCGGCTCTGAAGCGGGCAGATCTTTTAGTCGGCCACCTGCCAAAAGAACCGCATCGATAGGTATATCAAATTTGTCTTCGGGGTTTGCTAAATTCTTGGGCATTGTTGAATCACTCATTCTTGCACACATCCTAAGCGAAGCGGGTTAAATAGACTCGCCCCAATTTTTCTAAGCTATGTAGCAATTCTGGCTGAGCTTGGACTTGCTGGTAAATTTTGGGGTTGAGCATAGCAAATATCGTAGAGCCGCTACCGCAAAGTTGGGCTGCTTGGCATCCCCAGGCGAGCAAAGCTTCTCTTATGGAGGTCAGTTCAGGTTGCATACTTTGAGCGGCTGGGTAGAGATCATTTTTCAATTCGTTGAGAAATAGAACTTGCCATAGGCTGGCATCTTGGGCATGAGGTGCAGGTTGATTCTCTAAAAGCTTGACTAAATTGGCGGAACATCCCTTAGCCGGGTGGCGTTTTCCTTCAGGCAATTGATCCCAGGCTTTGTAAACTTCCGGTGTGCTTAGTCCAAAAGGCGGAATGAGCAAAAGAACTCCCCAATCTTTAAAGAGCTCGGGAGTCGGCAACTTGCTCAGTTGCTCGCCCTTACCTAAACCGCGGGCTGTATTTTCCACCAAACCAAAGGCTACATCTGCTCCCAATTTAGCTGCTTCCGATAATAATACTTCATGGGATAGTTTCAAATCATAGAGTTCATTTAAGCCCTTTAAAGCGGCTGCGCAATCGGCACTGCCGCCTCCAAGGCCGCCGCCGGCCGGTATATTTTTATGTAATTCAAAGTGACAGGGCAATTCTTGTCCAGTAAGTTTTTGCAAAGCATTATGGGCTTTTAGTACCAAATTGTTTTGATCGGCACTTACTTCAAAACCGCAACCTATTTCGTCAACTATTTCTAAATCAGTCTTTGGGGCTTTACTTAATAAAAGTTTATCGGCTAACTCTAAACTTTGAAAAATTGTATCTAACTGATGATAGCCATTAGGCAAAGTATCCAACAATTCTAAAGTCAAATTTATTTTGGCTAGGGCCTGATAACTTAAAACATTTTGATTTTCCATGAGAATATACCTTATTTTGCATTTATAAGTTGATTTTTATCGCGTTTAACAAACAGCTTTGCTCAATGCGACACAAACAAAAAAAATCCCCCACTTGCCGAGCGTGCCCGAATAGTGGGGGAATGATGTCGAGGATTAGAATAATTTTACTCTTCCGAAGTTTCGTCTTTAGCCTCTTTGGTTTTTTCTGTTGGAACTTTGAGAGCCAACTTATAGGCTAAGGGAGACTTGAAAGTGGACAGTTGAGCTTTAGCCAACTCTTCAAGTTGAGCAAACTTGTCTTTGTAAATCCAGGTAAAGTTTATCTGGGTACGGCTGTAGAACCATACTTCCGAGCCTTTAACTACTGTTTTACAAGTGTAGGAACCTACATCATTGCTTAAAGTCATATCCTGAGGTTGAGCTACCACCTTGCTATCTTGAGGAAGAATTACATGGTAGCGTATTTCATCGATAAAAGGAGCATCAAAACGAACAGGATAGAGGCGAGAAGCGCTATTGAGGCCGGCTTGCAAAGACTGACCTTGGGTTATGGGCAAAGGAGTCTCAAAACGATCCCTTTCGCGACTGTAGCGAGCGTAGTTGGCAAATTGTACGGAAGTACCTACGGTTACCGGCGCCTGGTTGTCCATTTCGGCGGGGAAGAAGTTGGCATAGGGAATTGTTTGGAAGCAGAAGTTGCTGTTAAACTTACCTATAATCCAATTTACCATTTCTTTGCGCTGGGCATCAGTTAAAGCTTGAGCTTGTCCTTCAGCGGTAAGCAAAATGTTAGCACGGGGGCCGTTGTAGGTAATGTCGGCATTGAGCTGACCTATGCCACTGGCTTCGATACGTCCCTCCATATTGTAAGAACAAATATTGTCTTCCGGAGAACCTATAGGAGCGCTTATCAAGCGGCCGGGCTTAGAGCTATGAGGCGAAGGAAGCTCGAGCATAGCTGAGCCTTGCCAACCTAAGTTGGGCGCATTAAGAGCAGAGCCTGGCAAAGAGGGATCGATCCACCAAGTTTTGCCGCCGGGATCGGAAACTTTGAGCAAAAATTGGCTAAAATAGGTAGGTATGGGAGGTAATTCAGCCATGGTCTGCAGATCGGAACTGGCAGCCATATATACGTTAACTCTCAAACCGGCCCTTTTTAAAAGGGCTCCGGTCAGATAAGCTGCGTCTTGATAGGTGAGCAACTTGGAAGCAGTGGCTTGCTTGAAATCGACAGAACGCCAGATATTTTGATCTTTATCTAAGACAGAAAACTTGGACATATAACCGAGTACGTCTTGTATGCGCTGTTCGGCAGGTTTACCTACCGAAGTGATGCGGCTGCAAAGCATACTCAAAGAGGCGTCGCTGTCGGAAGTATTTTTATCCCAAACTTCGGCAGCCCATTTGCTGAGATCTTTCCAATTGGCAAAACTAGAAGCAGCTACATATTTGTAGTAGTTGAAAGACGAGGGCATACTGACATTGCTAGTAATAGCGTCAAAAGCTTCCTTCGTTTCCCAGAAGTAGGTACGCTTTCCTTTGCTCTCGGTTATTTTGGGAGAACTCAGGTAGGACACATTGGAAAAAGTGTAGGCTTTTTCTTGTGAAGGTACGCTCACTTTGTAAGTAGAGTGCAAAATGGGCAAATCATTTTGCAAGTAAGAACAAGCCCACCATTGCTTATCTTTTCTGGGCGCATATTTAGTCTTGACGGAATATTCAATTACTGATCCCACTTCAACGTTAGGAAATTCCGCTATGTAAATTTGACGATCTTGGTAAATAGGAGCACCATTGATGGCAGCTATAGTTTTGAAATTGGCTGCTGGCACTTCGGTGACTTGTCCATTAGGACTAATCGTGCGGGCGTATTCAAATTCTATAGTTTCAAAAGAAGCGTCAAAATTTCTAGGGTAAAGACGGAAAAGTTTTACGCCTTCTTCATTAAGAAGCTTAATAGCGTTATGCTCTGTCGCTTCAGCGGAATAATCTTCGTTGAGCTGATAAGTAAGGTCATCTTCCAGAATAAGGGCGCAAGCATTCGGATATTCTTTCAATCCTGGGGAATTAAAGAAACGACTGTCCGGTTTGGAAGGCGAATCGGCAGCTTGCACACTCAAAGGAAGTGTTGCCAATATAAATGCGGCTGCATACAAAAAGTGTTTGAACTTTTTGCTAAGAATCTGCGGCCTAAAATTAAACTTCATAAACAAAATCCTCGACAAACTAAAACAGACACACTGCCGGTATTTAATCCTAACAGGCGCCTATTGTTTCGTGTATCTTCTCTTTTTCAAGAAAAAATTTGTTATTTGCCCTTTTTCTTATCGCCTTTAGTCTCGTCCGATTTATCGAGTGAAGTGTGACCGCTCTTCTGACTGGGCTTAGGAAGAGAAATTACTTCTTCCTCTAAGCCGGCCGCTCTGGCTACGTCATCGTCAGTCGCTCCTTGTAAATTTGCCAAAACTGTTAATAAGATGGCAGCTTTTTCCAAATTTTCTTCTATGGCGTGCAGACGAATAAGAATGATGACGGGAACGGTTACACCGATAATTACCAGCGCAATGGCGCATAGCAGCAATGCGGTGCTAATAGTTGTAGACATGCTTTTATCCTCCCTGTTGAATGTGGCCGCCGACTAAGCGAGTAAAATTATGTCAAACATAAAAACAATATGTTGATTTGACATACGCTATGTTGTGAAGCGCAAAAAGCTGAGCTTACTTGCACCCTTTGCCACGTAAACTGTGAACGAATATTTTCTTCCATTACGTGAACTTACCTTCACCCTATTTTTGAGCTTTCGTTTTAAAGTGGCGCGTGTCATATATTTTTAATAGGTATAATTTTGGGGTAACTTCTCCGGGAATTAGGTCTTTTTCGTAAGAATATTCCTCTATAATCTTTACCGGCGGTCCAAAAATAACTTCTAGCCTTTGACAAATATCTTTAAAGACAGCTTGTCCCTGATCCGGGGCTACTGTATAAGCTCCACTGCGGGGGCGGTGACTACACAGCCGCTCACTTACAGCAATTAAATTGTAACCTTCATGTTGTATAGCTTCCAAATCGTTGCGACTAAAATGACGGGGTATGTATTGACTGCCCAAGTCACTTATAAAGCCCAGAAAGCTTTGGTCTACCAAAGCTTGTTTGTCAAAGAGCCAAACGTCTTTACCGCTATTGTAAAGATGGCGCGAAAACAAACCTCTGTTGCGATCTATAACTAAGCGCAAATCCACCAAAGTAAGATCTGGGTCATAGTAAAAATTATGGTTATAATCGCTGGTCGCTTGCCAAGGTCGTCGCCCTAGAGGAACAAAGATCGCGCTTTCTGATAAATGTTGTTGTGACTGGGCGTAATTGCTTATGGCTGGAGCGAGCTTGGTAGAGGGCCAAGGCAATTGCTTGCGTTGTATGGCTTCGCCAAAAGGCAAAATAATAGCGGCAACCGTTATTATAGCTAACAATTGAGGAGAAAATTTTTTGTTATCTCGCAGTGCTTCCAGGCTCATGGCTACACAAATCGCTGCGGCAATGGCAAATAATAATATAGTTTGGCATGGCCAGAACAACTTGTTTAGGAGCGGCATATGGTCGCAAAAAAATTTGTAAGGCAAGGGAATAGGGTGGCCTTGCCAGCAAACCAATTGGGCTTTGTGCTTGAGAAACGGCCCTAAGGGCAGCCAATAAAAGGCTGCGGCGGCCCAACACCAAAACTTCAGCCGACTCTTGTTTTTAAGCTCGGCTTGCGTGCAAAGCAACAAAAAAGCCAGCACGACCATTAGGCTGATATTGGCTGAAAATGTCGCTTCTGTGGGAACGCTTTGCGGAGGATTGATAGGAGTGCTTAAGCCTTTGGTCGGCTGAACGAAAGCGTAAAAAGCTTCACACGAATAGGCAATGCTCTGTCTGTAAAGCGTTGACACGTCGGGAACGCGCCCAGGATCGGGACGAACCAATCCGGGAATATTGTCGTGAGAAAATAGACGCGTCAAGTAAGGATGAGCAGCTGGCAAAATTATTACACTGAAGCTTAAAACAAACAGAAGCAAGCTGCTCCAAGTTTCAATATTAAATTTCAGCTTAAATGAAGGAAGCTTTTTCTCCCTTCCCCAACAAAGGGCCGCCGCTGTGGCATGATAGAGCGCAAAGAACAACACAAAAATTACGGCAAAATGGCCATAAAACCAATAATTGCAGGCTGTCAGAGCTAGGAGGGTTCCGCAACGGGCCCATTTCCCCGGATCATTTTGTCCCCAAGCTAAAAGAAAACTGCCAATAAAAAAGACTGGCCAAAAAGTTTGCGCTTCGATAATGCGTCCTGTGCTTAACAAGAACCATTGCCAAGGGTTAAAGGCAAAAAGGAGCCCTCCTAAAAAAGCTGAGCTGGGACGACAGCCCATTTTGCCGCAGAGCCAACGCGCAGCCAGAGCATCGGCCACTACGATAAGGATACACTTTACGTTGTAATAGAGGGGAAAGCCAAACAATTTGGCTAGAGGCCAAGTCCAGACAAAATCCAGACCGTTAGCTACACTGCTGCGTTCTCCAAAACTGACTAAATGATTATATAGTTCCGGAAGTCTGGCTAGAGATCCGGTTAGGCCGTAATTAGTGATAAAAAAGTGGAAAGTTTGATAATAATATTGCTCCCAGGAATGATAGATCCAGAGCGTTTGTGCTGTATTTTCGTGACCCAAATAGCCTATAACAGCTTGTTTAGCTTGCCAAATAAATGAACCGGCGCACAAGATAGACAGCAAAACATAAAAAATCGCCGAGAAGCGAAAGTCGCAAAATGAATCCGCGTGGGCAAAAAAATCTTTTACGGCAAATGTGCTGTGGGCTGAAGTTTGGCTTTTATTTTCGTCTGGCATGATTTCACAATTGGCAAAGTGTTGGCAAAATAAGGCTATCTAACTTCAGGAGGTGGCGGCCCTTCTCGTTCAATGGGAGGAATGGCGGGGTTTAATTCCTTACGCAGAGCAGCCTCTGATTCCGATAAAGCAAGAGATTCTTTTATTAGGTGCAAAGTTTTAGGGTAGAGTAAATCCTGTACAAACCGTTTATCTAGTGCTTTTATTTCTGGCTCTCGAAGCAAAACTTCCCATTGCTTTTCTGGGATTAACTTGACGGCTTCGTCATGTAAAATGCTTAAACGCAATGACGATATTCTGAGTCTTTCCAGTATAATTAAGCATTCTTGAGCTTGTTGAGACTGAAGTTTTGGGTGGGCAATTTGGCAAAGGTTCTGCAGAGAAATAAGTATTCTCAGAGGATGAAGTTCCAATTGAGAGGCTTTTTTTAGCAACCGGTGACGCTCTGGCGAAAGTGCAAAACCTGGGGCGGAGGACAGTGGCAAAGGCGCTGTATTTAAGGGAGGTAAACTGAGATTGCGATATAGTCTCAATGTTTTCTCTTCAGCGGCTATATCTTTTCGATCGCCTCGGAGCACTTCTGCAAGTGAATCCAGATCTTGCAAGCGACCATAAGCGGCCCAGTGGGCATTTTTCTTCAAAACAGAAATTGCTTTAGTATAAGTTCTTATATCCGAACCTTCGGAGCCTCCACAAGAGTAAGGAGTCAATGAATCATCTAGACTGAGAAAAACTCGCAGTTGTTCGGTAGAGAGGCGCTCATATAACTGAGAATATAGGTTTAGACTATTATCGACTTCTTGTTCGGCCAAGTTTTCCAATAAAGCAAAATGTTGACTGTCGGCGACCGATAGCGGCCAGAGACCTTTTTTTTGTAATAGCTTTTGACAGCGCTTAAGTCCGAGCCAGTCTAGGCAAACTTGGCTATTTTCTACATTTCTTAGCGGATTAAAACCGCTACCTTTGGTAAAAACATAGCCTTCGCGACGCATTTCATATCCGTCTACACTTTCGCGACAGCTGCAAGTGAGTAAAGCCAACTCCACTACAAGTACAAAAGTTAAACTGACAATAGCTATAAAAACGTATTTTTTTGAAGTTTGGCTCGCCGTCATATGAGTGCAAAGCCCTTCGTATAGGGGAAAAGGAAAACCTGCTTTAGAAATAGCAGCCTTCTTTATGGTGGTTTAATACTGATTTGAAGCCTATTTTTTGAGCGCAGGTTAATTCATGAATATTATGCAAAGCGAGTCGCCGACTAATGATAATAAGCATATGGAGCAAATCGAAAGCCTAACCGGAAAAGCGGTTGGCCATTTCCCCGTACAAATTGAATTTATTTTCGTCGGCCTTTTTTTGGCTTTGCTTACAATTGCCGCTCTTTGGCCTGCACCAATCCATTTAGAGGAAAATTTAATAGGCGATTATCAAGGTGATTTTTGGAAGCATTTATGGGGCCACTGGTGGGTACGTGATAGTCTGGCTAAGGGACAAATACCTTTATTCTGCGATTTACTCAATGCTCCACGAGGCGGTTATTTGTTTATTGCCGATCCTTGCAATGCTATTTTCAGTTATGTCTTTTCCAACTTTGTCGGTTTAGCTGGAGCCTACAATTTAACGATAATTTTTAATTTATGGCTCGGTTTGCTGGCAGCTTGGTTACTGGCTCGTTATTTTGTCAAGGACGGAGCTTGCGCTTTGGTGGCAGCTGTTATTTACGGTCTTTCCGCTTATGTGCTTAGTTATCCGGTCTCTTCCGGAGTAACCGAAACGTTAAATACCGCTTGGGCGCCGTTGTATATTCTTTTTTTACATCGCCTTTTGAAAAATGGTCGAATAGGAGATTTGCTTGGCGCTGCCTTATTTTTTGCGCTTACCACTTTTTCGTGTTGGTATTATGGCGAATTTATGGCGGTGTATACCAGCTTGGCTTTGGGGTGGTCTTTATTTGAGCTTTTGCGCACCTTTTGGAAAGGGCGGACTTTCTCTATATCCTCTTTAGTACGTTCGTCTAGAATGAGAAAATCTTGGCGATGTTGTTTACTTGCAAGCTGGAACGAGTGCGCATGGATATGGAAAAAGCAAATTATAAAAACTGCGGCGGCAATTGTTATAGGGGCGATTATTATTTCTCCTTTTGCTTGGCTTTTCAAGATGACCGTTTCTAATTCGGCTAATATTGTTATGCCGCGCAAAGCTCCCAAACGTTCCATATTTAACTTCAAAGATTATTTGGGCCAAGCTCCAGAAAAGAGCGTAAATCAACATGGCGTACGTGGTTTTCACAATTATACAAATTTGTTGGGCTTAATTTTGCCGGGCAAGGGTAATGCCACAGTTACGTCTACGGTAGACAGGTTAGTCAGAGTCCATTATTTGGGATGGATAGCTTTACTGTTGGCTTTTGCAGCTTGGCGTCGCCAAACTTGGCGACGAGAATTTTTGTATTGGATAATTGTATTCGGATTTTTTATCGCCCTTTCTTTAGGGCCGCGAGTTGTTTTTTCTGATTTTTCTGAGGCAGGCTTTGTCAATCCGTTTTACCTTTTGATGTTTCTCGGCTTTCCATTCTTTTATAATTTGGCCATTCCGTTTCGCTTTTTGATGTTGGCTCTTATAGGCTTGTCGATAGTGGCTGCTTACGGAAGTAAAGCACTTTGGGCTGAAGAAGCGCCTGCTCGCAAGTGGTTTTTTTGTTTATTGGCTTCGCTAATGATCTTTGTAGAAACTATTTTCGTATCTCCTTTACCTTGGCCGTTGCCGATGAGTCCGGCTCAAACTCCGGCTTATTATCAAATGCTAGCTGAGGATCCGCGCTCTTATGCCATAATAGACTATCCTTTCGAGAGGCCCGGAACTATTTTGGTACCTGGCGAATATTTCTATTACCAAACTGTACATCGCAAGCGCATACCTTATCGAACCAGTGGAGTTTTGAGCCCGGAGGTAGTGCATAATGCTTTCATGGAAGAAGTCTTGTTAGCTCAGAGAGGCATTAAACCTTCTTCACAAAGTGAAAGACGATTGCGTGAAGGAGCCAAAGCTCTGTTTGATATGGGGTTTTATGCTTTTATTTTGCATGAAAATTTGCTGGCCGAATTTTCTGCTCAAGATATAGAAAGTCGTTTGACGCCGATTTTGGGAAAGCCGATGCGCTTCGGCGACGGTTTGATTGTCTATAATTTGGATTCGCTAAATGATAAATAAGCTAATCGTAAAATATCGAGAATCTGCTAGCCCTTTGCTATTACGCGAATTAAGGCTTGTTTTAGCTCAAAGCAAGCTTTGCTTTTGGGAAGCTATTTTACCTATCTTTTGGTCGCTTTATCTTGTTTGGAGTTTTTGCTTGGCTTGGGAAGGCAGCTACCAGCCTGTAATCTCTTGCTCACATATGCTATGTTGGTTGACTGCTGCTTTTATCTTAGGTCAATATCTCGGATTAGCTCCGCGTTTAGCTGCTTCAATTTGCTCAGATCGCCGCTTGGGCATATACAAAATGCTTAGCGTTACCCCAAGAGGTTGTTGCCGAAGTTTGTCCTTAAAATTGTTGGCTTTTTCAGCTCCATATCTAATTGAATGGTGCTTATTATCTTTAAGCGGTGCCATTTTCTGTATGTTTACCCCTGAACTTAACGCGGAAATTGTGCTAGCCTCTTCTATATACAGTTTGTTGTCTTTGCTAGTAGCCACCTTTGGGGGCACTTGGTGGGGTATCTCTTTTCAAAATACTTCAGATAAGTGTACCGCTTCGTTGCGCAAATTGTTAATTACGGCAGCTGTGGGAGCTTTTTGTTTGCACAATTTTTGGCATTTTAGTCAAATGGAAACAGTCTTAGTATTATGTAGCTTGTTAATCATCCTTTGGAGTGGATCGATACGCATATTTTGGAGTGACTTTTCTATAACTTTAGCTTTATTATTGATAGGATTGTCCTTTGTACCTTCTATAGGTCACTCAGACTGGCCGTTGGAAGATTGTTTTAATCCAGTTCGTGTAAGTTTGGCTGGCATGTATGCTCTCGATAGAGAGGCTTTGCATAGTGATAATTTGGCTTCGGATGGTGCCTATTCTATTTTGCGCGAACATTTAGTCGGCAGCCAAGAATCTCCATATTTGAGTCAGTTGCTCCATCTCTATAACGAAGCTTCTCAAGTGAGTCAAGAACAAATTTATGCTCAAGTGCGCAGTGAAGCTGAAATCTATTTATTAAGAAGTTGTGGGGCCAATCTTGTTGCATCTGTTGTTTGCGCTCTCGGCGCTTGTTTGATGCTGCTGCGCTTACGCTCAAGCTTTGAAGTATAAAAATGTTTACTGGTCTTTTAGTTTGTTTATTTTCTTGAATTTGTGTATATTTATAGGCGGTCGCGGCGCCGACCCGATAGAGGACTGAATTGCCGCTGAACAGGCTATGGCAAAGAATCCTTTTGAAAATTGCGCCGAGCTAGGCAAGGCTTGTTGTTGAAGCTTTGCCGTAATATGGAGTTATTTATGGCCAGACAAGTTTATGCGGGTATGGATGCCCAGGAAAAGGAAAACGATCCCCTTTATAAGAGACGTCACTCTTTGTCCCATATTTTGGCAGAGGCAGTGCAGCGTCTTTACCCCGACACTAAGTTAGGTTTCGGCCCGCCCGTAGATAATGGCTTCTACTATGATTTCCAATTTTCAACGCCAATTGATGCGGACAAGCTTCCGGAAATTGAAGCTGAAATGCGTCGCATTATCGCCGAGAAACAGACTTTCACCCATTACGATCTCCCTCTCGAAGAGGCCGTAAAGCGTTTAGAAGAAAAAGGTGAAGTTCTCAAGGCCGAATATGTACGCGACCTTGCCAGCGAGGGCAAAGATATTCACTTCTATGAAAACGGTGAATTTACCGATCTCTGTGCCGGCCCTCACGTTGGCAATACTTCCGAAATTCCCAGCGATTGTTTCGCTCTCGACTCGGTAGCCGGAGCTTATTGGCGTGGCGATCAATCTCGTGAAATGCTGACCCGTATCTACGGTTTAGCTTTTAATAACAAGAAAGAGCTCAAAGAGTTCTTACGTTTGCGTGAAGAAGCTCGCAAATACGATCACCGTAAGCTCAGCAAAGAATTAGAATTCTATACCATGAATGAAATGGTTGGCTTGGGTTTGCCTCTTTGGTTGCCTAACGGTACCGTTTTGCGTGAAGAGTTAGAAAAATTTGCTAAAGAAACTGAGCAGCGTGGTGGCTACTTGCGCGTAGCTACTCCTTGCATCACCAATGAGCAACTTTTCTATACCTCCGGCCATCTTCCTTACTATAAGGACAGCATGTTCCCGCCTATGCAAATAGACGAGGGTCAGAATTACTATCTCAAGCCCATGAACTGCCCCTTCCACCATATGATCTTCAGCAGCCGTCCTCGCTCTTATCGCGAGTTACCTTTGCGTTTGGCCGAATATGGACAGTGCTATCGCTATGAAGCTTCTGGTACGTTAGCTGGTTTGCTGCGTGTGCGCGGTATGTGCATGAATGATGCTCACATTTACTGCAGCCCTGAGCAATTAGCTGCCGAGTTCAGAGCCGTTTTGGACATGCACCGCTTCTATTATGACAAGTTCCGCATTGAGGGATACTGGATGCGCTTGTCTATGCACGATCCTAAAAACACCAAGAAGTACGTAGACAATCCTGAAGCTTGGGCTCAGTCTGAAGATGCCATTCGTCAAGTGGTCAAGGATATGGGCGTGCAATACGAAGAAGTTCCCGGTGAAGCCGCTTTCTACGGCCCCAAAGTAGACTTCCAAATTCGCAACGTAGTTGGACGCGAAGAGACCGCTTCTACCAACCAGCTCGACTTCGCTGTACCTTCTCGCTTTAACTTGGTCTATACAGGCAAGGATGGCGAATATCACACTCCTTATTGCATTCACCGTGCTCCTTTGGGCACTCACGAACGCTTCTTGGCTTTCTTGATGGAACACTTCAAAGGTGCTTTCCCCACCTGGATGTCTCCTACTCAAGTTATGGTCGTGCCGGTTTCCGTCGAAAAGTTTGGCGATTACGCCGAAAAGATTGCTGCTTCTTTGCGTAACGATCTTTACAGAGCTCAAGCCAACTTGGACGGTGACAGCTTCAACAAGAAGATTCGTGCTGCCGTCACTTCCAAAATTCCTAACATTTTGGTCGTCGGTGCTTCCGAAATGGAAAACGAGACGGTCACTTGGCGCCGTTATTGCGTAAAAGAGCAGCGCACTTTGAAGTTCGCTCAATTCCGCAATATTTTAGGCAAGATGTGCCACGAACGCATTATGGATAACTTCGCCGACGTGGTTTTGCCCGAAGAATAAGCTCTATATCTAGTTGAGTTGTAATGACGCTGCTTTTTTGCATAGGTAGTATTTTTAGTTACTGACCTTGCAGCGGTTGTCAGTTAGCCAACTGAAAAAAGCTCAACTGGCATAACAAAAAAAGAAGCTTTCCGTAAGGGAAGCTTCTTTTTTTGTTATAGAATGAAGGCTCATATAAAAGTGCAAAAATATGGCTCTAAGATCAGCGTCCTATAATTAGAACATAAATGGCTACTTGGCAATTCCAAAGAGCGTGAGCTATAACAGACGGCCACAAACTGCCTGTATAGTGACGAACTGCACAAAAGACCATACCTAAGCCGGCCAAAACTAAAATACCTTGAGGATCGCCATGCACAGAAGAAAACATTAGCGAGCTTATAAGCGCTGCACCGATTACAGTAGCTGTCTTGCCAAGTCCGGAAAAGAGTAAGCCGCGATAAATAATTTCTTCATAGAGCGGGCCGCTGATTACCAAGAAGAATAACAACCAAAAAATTGGCTCCGGAGCTTCCACAAGGAAGGTGAGCAATATATTGTTTGACTGTACGGAAGATTGAATAAAAAGCGAAGTTAGCAAAGCCATAAGGGCGGCTGTAAGGCAAGACAAAGCAAAAGCGGCGCAGCCATAGGCTAGATATGAAGCTTTAAATTCGTGTAAGTGTAAAGCTCGGAATAGCAAAACCACTGATCTTTTTATTCCTGACCAATGGTTAAGAATGGACGTTTCAGCTTCGTCAGGCTCACATACATATTTGATTGTGAAGGCCAAAATCGCAATAGAAACCACATAGACGAGCATTTGGGAGAAGAACAAAATGACAGGAATATACTGTCTACTTGGGCCTGTAAAATGGAGCAGCAGAGCAGTTAGTAAAGCACTTAAACAGGCTCCCAACCAGTTTAGAGCTACAAATAAGTATAAGGTGGGAATTGGTTTCCAAAGAAAATGATCTTCAGATTGTTTCTTTTCCTCATAGCGTTCACTGTTTTGAGAAGAAAACGCCTTGATAGCAAATGCTGCTAATAGAATAAAAGATAAAGTAACTAAAGCTCCCCAAAGACCTAATATTACCAAGAAACGATCTGCCTGTTGTTGCAAAGAGAGGATACATTCTTGCAATAGTCCGTTTTGTTTCAGTTGTGCAGTGCCTTTTTGCATAACTTGCATAATGAAACTATAAGCTAAAGGATCGCTGTAAAAATTATCGGTTTCCTTTAGTTCTATATTCAGTAGATTAAAAGCACTTTGTGTTTCTTCCGGAGTAGGTATTTGTCCATCACTTATTTTTAAGAGGACGTCGGTAACGGAGCTGGCTTCTTCGGCACGAATTTTCTTCAAAAGAGCTCCAGCTTTGTTAGGTTGGTGGCAAAGGTAATACAAGGAAGCTGCGTTGTGAAGATTAGGACTGGAAGCTTTGTCAAAGTCTATTCCATCCAATATCGCGGCTACTTGACCTTCCATCATGGGCAAATGCCATTTCTGGCTTACACGCATAGCTCTGCAAGCAAGTCTTATTTCTAAATTAGTATGAAAATATTGTTGCCAAGAAGTGTTGTCGGCATCTCTAAAAAAAGCCGGAATGACCAAAGGCAGCCATAAGGTTAGGGCTACCAGCACTAGTAAAATTCTCTTACCGCTCATTTGTTGTTATATTTCCAGCGCAATTTGGCATATCCTTGAGTGAAAATTTTCGGGCAGCCCAACTATGCTTGGCGGGCAAACTCTTGGCGGTAATCAACCAAATGATTGTTGAGGGGGAATCTGCCTTTTTTTGTGAAAGCTCTCCAGCGTGTCTATTTCCAGCAATAAAAATAAAAGTCCGCGCAGTATTTTGATCGTCGGCGCTTCCAATCTGGAGCAAGAAGCTTTTGCCAACAGTTTGGTAAGGCTTGGTTGTGATGTAAAATTGGCTTCCAGTTTTGAAGAAGCTAAAGAATATTTGCTTTCCGGCGAAAATATACAATTTGCGGCTGTCAATACCGACTTCCCCCAGCAAAACGAAATTAGCCGTTTGCTTTTACAACATTCTTTCGATGTAGAATTATTTTTCTTATTCGATAGTTTGGCTCTAGAGCACGGCTTTACCAAACAAGTTGATGAGAAAATTGCCTCTCCTAGGGTGAGAGCGGCCTATCTTTGCTATACTTCGTTCGCTTCAGCAAAATATTCTTGTCGACTTATGCGTGCTTGTGGTACGTGGTGGGAAGTTAAAGGGCGTGAAGCTCCCGTACATGAGCGCTATCGCAAATTGCTCAATCGTGTGCGTCAGGGCGTAGTCGATACCGATAGTAAAGATATTGTGCGTTGGGCCAACAATGCGTTTAAAGGCATGGTCGGCATGGGTAACATTGAAGGGCGTTACGTCAGCGAGTTAGTTGATGTGCGTGATATTCCTTGTTTAGATGCTGTTCAAGTGCAATTGCGTAACGGTATTATTTCTCCCTATGTAGTGCGTTTGCGCTCCAGCGGTCAAGTAGTTGAGGTTGATGCCACGCCTCGCTTCGATAAAGAAGGCAACTATATGGGAAGTGTGGCCTTAATTCGCCAGGCCCACAATATGCCTGTAGAAGAATTTGTGGCCAGCCGCAACTTAGTCAGCTTGTATAGCTTGGCCTTGCGTTTAAGCCGTGCTTTCGATGTTTCTAAAGTTATCAATATTATTACCGAAACTGTGCGCGAGATGTGCGGCTATCGTTGCTGCGGAATTAAGCTTAAAGGTTTTGGCGAAGTTGTCGATCATGACGTAGACGGAATAGTTTCTCCTTCAATCAAGCGGACAGTCGATTCTTTTTGCTCTCGCCTTTTGCCTCACCAATCGATTAGAGTTATCAAAGATTTAGAGCGTGATCCAGATCCTGCGGCCGCTTCGTTGCGCGAAGCAAGTCTTAGTGGCGTTGTTTGTGTGGCTCTGACCGTTGGGGTCGAACATATTGGCTGCATTTGGGCTTTAGCCGATAAAGAAAATGCTCTTTCCAGAGAAAACAACTCTTTCCTTATTTCTGTTGGTATTCAGGCTGGTTTAGCTTTGCAAAATGCCATCAACGTAAAGCGCCGTTTGGAAGAAGAAGCCAATCGCCGCCGTTTCTATCGTGATGCTTTAAATTCACTTACTTCCGGCAAATTGGTCTTTTGCGAGCGTGACGAGCTAGATAGTCATTGGGCTAAATGTGGCCGTGAAGTGGCAGTTCTGGCTTTAAAAGAAAAGGCAGATGTTCCTCAATCCCGCCGTATTTCCGAAAAAGTGATGGAGGAGCAGGGCTTTGGCCAAGATAGGCTCTTCGATATGGTCACTTGTGTATCTGAAGCAGCTACCAATGTAGTTAAATATGGCCCTCCCGGCAGTATGAGCATAAGAGTAGAGGATGATGGCATCCATGTTCGTTTAGATGATGTCGGCCATGGCATTGCTTTCGACAATTTGCCTAAGGCTGTACTTTTGCCCGGTTTCTCTATGGGAGAGACTCCCTCTTTGGGATTGGGCTACTCGGTTATGTTGGAAATGTGTGATTGTGTCTATTTATGCACAGGTGACGATGGTACTTCTCTGATTTTGGAAATGAAAAAGACAAAAGCCGATCCTTTGGATGCTTTTGTGGGGTTCAGCGGCTTAGATATAAATATTTAGCCACAGGCCGTTTGTTAAATAAGCTTAGTTTGGAGCGTGAAATTTTTTGCCAATAGTACCGCCTTTAAATACCGAAGCCTATCTTACTTATGAAGAATTGACCGCCTACTTAAACAGCATTGCGGAAGCTGTTCCTCAGTTGGTGCGTATTTTCTCTTTGGGAAATACTATGGGCGGCCGCTCCCTGTGGGCGGCAGAAGTTACCAATACCAATAACGGAGCCGCCTCTAGTAAGCCGGCTATTTGGATCGATGGCAACATCCATGGCAGTCAATTATCTGCTTCTACAGCTTGTTTGGCTATATTGCAGCGCCTTTCTGCTGAGTACGGACGCAGTCCCTCCATTACCGAACTGTTGGACAATAATACTTTTTATATCGTGCCCCGTCTGGCTCCCGATGGCGCTGAGTTGTGTCTGACTTCCGGTTTATCTACTTCTGCCGGTCGTCGTTTGGGATTTTTGGATGGATTACGTGAAGGTCTGGTTCCGGGTGATATTAATGGCGACGGTCGCATTTTGCAAATGCGTGTCGAAGATCCTTATGGTCAGTGGAAAGTCAGCAAAAGAGACGATCGCTTGCTTATTCCTCGTCAGCCCGGTGACGTTGGCGATACTTACTATCGTCTTTATCGCGAAGGTTTACTCGATAGAGAAGACGGAACTCCGATCCATTTGCGCTTAGTTAACTCTAAGCGCGAGTTGAGCCATGATTTTACTCAAGAGTGCGGCCCTATCGATCATCACTATGGTGGCAATGGCTTTGTGGGGCCTTTTTCACAAATAGAATCCCGTCTTATCAGTGCTTTTTTGCACAGCTTAAACAATTTATGCTTGGCAATATCTTTCCGTAGCGGCTCTGGCACCATTCAAGTGACGTCAGCTCCAGAAGTGCATAGGCGTGATCAGGCCTTAATGAAGATTTTAGCTTCAAAAGCTTCTGAACTTAGCAATATTCCCATAGAGGAAGTGAGCGAATGTAGTGACTTCGCCGACTGGGTTTATAAAGAACTTGGTGTACCTTGTTTGCGTGTTGACGGTTGGAATTTGCTGCGCGAAGCCGGTATAGAGAACCCGGCTGATAAGTCACAGGAACATGCACTGTTGGCTGTATTGCGTTGGCTTGATTACAATAATCACGGCCAAGGTTTTGCTAAGTGGGAAAAATGTGAACATCCGCAATTGGGTGAAGTTGAAGTCGGCGGCTGGGATACCTCTGTGAGTTGGAGCAATCCTCCGGTAGGCGAAATGCTGTCTACTATTTGCGAGAGCGAAGTAAATTTGGCTCTTTGCTTGGCTACAGTTGTGCCCAAGATCGGTTTGGGTGAATGTCGCGACGAAATTGTAGGCTGGGCTGAGCCTGAAGATGGTGAGGCCGAAGAGCTGCTGCCTTTGCGTATTATTTCTGTGGAAATACGTAATGAAGGTTATTTGCCTACTTGGCTTACCGAAGAATTGCGCTCTAAAGACGAACCTTTAATTTCCGAAATATCCATCCCCGAGAGTGCCGAACTGCTGATTGGGCAGCATTTAAGTGAGCACGAGCAGCTCTCCGGCACAGTGTCTTTGCATTTGCGTCAAAGCTTAAATGTGCCATTTTTCAGTGGCACTTCCGAAACCGGTCGTTGTGTAGAAAATTGGCTGGTGCGCGGCAGCGGTGAGGTTGTCGTCTCTGCGGCTCATCCTCGCGGCGGCGTAGTCCAATTTATAAGTGATGGTGGGCAAAATGCTTTGCGTCAGCGTTTCAAAGTAAGTAAGCCTAGTGCCATTATTCCCAGCACTTCGCCGGTTCCTTACGTTGTAGCTGTTACTTCTGCCGCTTTGGCCGCTGCTATTCCGCAAATGACAGGCTTAAGTGCCGCTGCCGAAACGTCTGAAGCGCCGACCTCTACTAAGGCGCCGTCTCTGCCCAGAGCTGCTTTCAAAGTGCCGTCTTCCACGAAGACAAGTGTTGGGCGCAGCTCTCTGGAGCCTACTCCCGCATCCCAAATAGCTGCAGACGAACCTACTGCGCCGCCTCGTCCTGTTGTGCGTCCGGTCAAACTGACTGAAGCTACTTCCACAACTGCCAATGAGCCTAAAGTGGAAAATACTCCTCCTGCTCAGCCCTCTGTGCGTGGAGGCTACCGTCCTATGGCTTTAGGCGGCGCCAAGCGTCCTTCGGCGGTAGAAAAGGCCAATCCACCTGCGCCTGCTCCCCAGGTCGGCGCTTCCGATTTTGCTCGTCCTACTGCGACATCTTCTTCTGGAGGCTTACGTAAGGCCACTACTGAGCCTGCCCCTGTTCGCCATGCCGGTTCAGAAGATTCTCCTTTGCGCAAGGAGCATGCACGCCCCAGAGTACAACCTTCAGGTCGAGTTTTTGGCCAGCCACCTGCCAAAAACGGCATGGCCGCTGCTGTGCGTCAATCTGAATCGACTGCTCGCCAGAGCCAGTCTCGCAGCGCCAGAAGCTTAGAAGAAGCAGCCGCAGCTGCCGAACGTCGTGGAGAAGTAAAGCCACATCCATTGCTTCCAAGTAAGCCTGCTCGTCCGGCTGCGCAACCTCCTGAAGCTGCCGAAAAGCAGATCTCTAGGGAAGATTTTACCGAAGATCCTTTGGCGCCGACAGCACCGTTGCTTTTGCGACGCAGCCGGGGCGATGAATAGCAAAAAAAATAAGAACGGATTCAAAAAGAAACCGTTCTTATTTTTTTGCTGCAGATTGATAAAATCGCCTTATTAGTATTAGTTATAGAGGGCCGGATCGATATATTTTAACACGTGGTAAGTAATAGCCGACATAGTGGCGGCGGCGGGGAGAGTGAAGACCCAGGCTACCAAAATATTGTTGGCAATACTCCAGCGTACGGCATTTACGCGTTTAACAGCGCCTACACCCATGATACTGGCAGTAATTACGTGAGTGGTAGAAATGGGCATGCCTAAAGCTGCAGTTGTTAAAAGGATGGTGGAAGAGGTTAAGTCGGCGGCAAATCCGTTAACAGGTTGCAAGCGAACGACTTTGGCACCTAAAGTTTTTATGATGCGCCAGCCGCCGCCGGAAGTTCCTAAGGCAATCACGGTAGCACAAGCTACTTTGGTGAACCAGCGTACTTCCAGATCGGGCTGCCAGTGGTTGGCAATTAAACCGGTGCTAGTAGCGGTCCAGAGGGCTAAAGTTATAATACCCATAACTTTTTGGGCGTCATTAGAACCATGGGAGAAAGCCATAAGACTGGAAGAGAGCCATTGAGCATACTTAAACTTGTGGCCGATGGAAGGATGCTGGTGACGCAAAATCCAGTACAGCGCGAGCATAATGCAATAACCGAGCACTAAACCAACAAGGGGGGAAACCAAGCCAGGAATGACTACGTGATCCATAACTCCCCACCACTTAACGCCGTCGGTACCAACGCGGGCTAAAGCTACGCCGACTAAGCCGCCTACCAAGGCGTGGGAAGAAGAGGAAGGCAAGCCCCAAACCCAGGTGAGTAGATTCCAGATAATGGCGCCTATTAGTGCCGATAGAATTAGTGATTGACTATTCATGGCATCGCCTTCTACAATGCCGCTGGTAATAGTCTTGGCTACTCCGGTGAAAAGGAGGGCGCCGCAGAAGTTGCAGCAAGCTGCCATCAAAACAGCTGTTCTCGGTGATAGTGCTCTGGTAGAAACTACCGTAGCGATAGCGTTGGCTGCGTCGTGGAAACCGTTTACGTAATCGAATGCTAGTGCAATTATTACGACTGCAGCTAAAATCCAAATGGTTTCATGCATTTCTTTCTTTTCTACTTTCCTATACTACGTTTCTGTATGTAAATGTGCATTTTCGAATTGAATTCATACTCTAGTTCTAAGCGATCTAATAAAAAAAGCCGTCTCTCTTTCAGCAAAGGAGCGGCCGCAGCATATTTTCGTAAATAAAATCAACATTCCTGAACGATGGCCAGGAATGACCCGCACTTTCAGTAGCAAAACAATACAATTGTTGGAGCGTACTCAATAACATAAGGCGCGGGGAAGTTCTGTAAGGCTATTTTTTTCCCTTCTTGCTCAAAAAGAATATTTAAAAGGCGAGACAGATTGCTCATTTGCGATCTGTCTCGCCTTTTTCTGCAGATAAAAATGAAACGACCCCCTTGAGTGTGAGTCATAAGGGGGACGCAAGGGATTAGGAGGAACTTTGCTTGATGCCAAAGACGGGATGACTTCGACATTTCCAGCGTTAAGATTTCTTCAACGCTCTTAACACTTGTGATTATAAAGGCAAACATACAATAAGTCAACAATAATTTTTCAAATCATAAATTGCTAATTTACAATACTACTACGCGTATAATACACAAAAAATGTATAAAAATATACAATTTTTGTGTAAAATTTACAAGGTAAAACGGATATTCAAAAGAAAACAATAATTGTGATAAAGCGAATTTCAGATGTAAAACAAATGGAGTTTTTGTTCAGAGCTCCTATATATCTGAGTCAGGGTGAAGCTGCCGAATTTATGCAAGTTTCTGTGAGAAATTTGCAATATTGGGAAAGCGCCGGATTGTTGCATCGAGAATCACGCCAAAGTGGGCGCGGAGCGCGTTATACCCGTTGGGATTTAATAGAAATAAACTTTATTCGGAATTTAATTTGTGAATGCGGCTTTACGGTCAATTCGCTTAAGGTCAAATTGGCTTTATTGGAAAGTCCGTATTATTACGATCCGGACGATACTATTTGGGACAACTACATGCATTGTTGGTGCAGTCGTTCTGATATAGCATGTCAAGAATTAAATAAAGTGAAGCATGCTTTCGCACCTTATGTGCGTCAAATTTTTGCAAACATGACTGAAAAAGGCGAGCCGGAGGCGGCCAAAGAAACTGTCAATATTTTACGATCTTTAGTCAGAGGACATCGCCCTAAGAAACTACGCTGCACCGATAAGACTTAATGTTCGGAATAAGTAAAAGGCGACGGCCTTCTCAGCCTTATATGTAGGCTGTTTTTGGTTCCGAATGTTAACATGCTTAAAAAGCTAAGAATACGATAAAATCGGAATTCTGCAATTTTTCGGAAGCTATTATTAACACGTTTTTTACTTGATTGTTACAATGTATCAATAAGCTATAAATAAAATTCAAGAGTGGGGGGCTGTACAAAAATCAGCCTGTTGGCTGCCAATATGTTACAGCCCGAACAGAACTTTTCTGCTTTGAAATTTCCACTCTTGGAAGCGAGGAGGTAGCTTATGCAAATGCTGAACAGCGTATCGTCGGCTTTGTCCAATGTCGGAAAAAGCATTGCGCAATCCTCCAGTTTCGGTTCTGCGTCGTCATTGGGAAAAGGAGCCAACGGAGCTAATACGAGCTTTACTGCCCGAGGCACTGCCACTTCTCAGTTCCAGCCCGGACAAAACCTGTTCGGTCAAGTAGTCGGACGCGAACAGAATGGAAATTTTACTTTGCGTTTTGGCAATACAACTTTACAAGCTAGCGCCAAGTTGCCTTTCAATGTAGGACAGCAACTTAACGTGACGGTTTCCGGGCAGCAGCGTGGTATGCTCACCCTCGATATGGCAAGCACGCCGTTTTCTTCACTGAATAGCGAGACCGTTACCCAAACTTTGGTGCAACTCAACTTGCCTATGTCCGAAGGCAACTTCATGTTAGCCAGTTCTCTAGTGGAACATGGCGCCCCGCTGGATAAAGCCACTTTTCAAAGTATGCAAAAGGCTTTAGCTCAATTGCCACCTACTTCCGATCCGGCTGTTTTCAGCTCCAGAGTTGGAGCAACTCTGTTTTTGCAAAATAGTCAATTGCCAGTTACTGGTCGCAATATTCTGCTTTTGAGCACTTTTCTATCGCAAAATCCTCAGGTTACTCAGCAGCTTTTCAATATCCAAAGTGAAGTCAAACGCTTGATAAATAATCCTGGCAATATGTCTTCCAAAGCTTTGGAAATTTTGAATCAGGTGCCTGGGTTATTGGGAGAAATGGTTTTGGAGCCTGGCGGGAATTTGAAAGGTACTGGCAAGTCCAGTGGCAAGGCTGCTTTGCTCTTCGATATGGCCAAACAAGCTGGTATCGAAACCAATTTGGGCTTAGTAGGTGGAGGAAGCTCCGATTGGGAACTTTTGGCTCTGTTGCGTGAATTGCGCAAATTGACCGATGCTCAAGACGCTTCTCTGAGTGCGCTTTTCAAAAATTGTCAAAATTGTGAAGACAATTTGCAAGCCCAACGCCTGATTAACCAAGGGAAGCCCGATTCTTCTTTCGGCTTTTACTATATGCAAATTCCTTTGCGCCACGAGTTTAGCGAATCGGCTGAAGTTTGGATTCGCTACCGTTGGAAAGAAGAAGATGGCAGTCGTGTGGTTGATATCGATGACTCTCATTTAGAATTTGTTGTCAGAACTGATTCTTTGGGAGAACTGTTCTTTAGCTTGGATATAGGTGCCGGATATGTAGAATTGACGGCTAAATCGGATGACGAATCCGTTGTCGGTTGTCTTGAAGCTTATCTGCCTGTTTTACAAGAACGTATTGAAGAGCTGGGTTGGAAGGTTGGCTTTTTTGAAGCCGTACTCAATGACAGTGTCGGGGGCCATGAGTTTGTGGGCTGTCAAGAACTTTCTTCATTGGAGGGCGTCAATGTGCAAGCCTGAAGTTGCTAAAGTCGCTGTCAGTGTGGCTGTTTCTCCTGAAGATGGGACGACCAAAGTCGTGAGTTCGGCTGTAGGTCAAAAAGCTATCGAAATGGTCGAACAGGCTGAAAAAGAAGGTCTGAACGTTACGCAAGATCCCCAACGTGTGGGAGAATTGCTCAAAGAACAGGGGAACAAAGCAGCTATAAGCCCTCAGCTTTACGAACTTATGGCTACGGTTCTAGACTTTACTCAAGAATTGAGTGATTTAAAAGCAGGGCGCTTCGCTCAGGAGCCCGATCAAGAGTGAGTTCTGTTAGCCGGAGGCCTTGGTAAAAAGAGGGGCTGAAGGATTTCTATAGAAACGAAAATTTGGGTTCGTATAAGGACGCGGACCACATAGTCGGAGGTGTTCTAATGCTTGAAGGGATGAGAATGGCTGCTCAGGGTATGATGACCCAGGCCGCTAAACAAGATGTCATCACTAATAACTTGGCCAATGTAGGTACCGCTGGTTTCCGCAAGGAAAGTGCCCAGATTACCTCTTTTAACGAGATTCTCAATCGTGAAGTCGGTGGCATGGACGGTATGACCCAGTCTTCTTACGAGATCTCCACCGCTCCCGGTATGGAAGTTTCCGGTAAACTTTACACCAGCTCGGTGACTCACAACGCTCAGGGTTCATTGAAGGAGACCGGCAACCCCTTTGATATGGCCTTGGATGATAATGGACGCGGTTTCTTCACTATCCAGACCAAAGACGGAGTACGCTTTACCAGAGCCGGTAATTTCCATCTCTCTACCAATGGCGAATTAGTCACTGCCGATGGTTCTCAGGTGATGGGTCATCGTGGCCCCATCAAATTACAGGGCAGCAATTTCACTGTATCTAACGACGGTGTAATCTCCAGCGACGGTCGTCCCATCGACAAGATCTTGGTAGCCGTTTTTGACAATACCGACCAATTGAAGCGCACTGGCGACAACCAGTTCACCGCCACAACCAAAGTTAGCGCTACTAACGATTTCCAGCTCAAACAGGGATATGTTGAGCAAGCTAACGTCAACGCTTTAACCGAAATGGTCGACTTGATGATGGTGACACGTAACTACGAAGCCAACCAGAAGGTTCTTCAGGCCAACGACAAAATGTTGGAAAAGACTGTCAATAACGTCGGAACCGTTCGCTAATTCGATTAAACTGACAGTTTGAAAAAATACAGCTTGTCCGCCCAAATAAAAACGGCGGGCAGCTGGATTATAGTAAGAGCTTCTGCTAAGCTCGTACAACAAGTCTAATTTGGAGGAACAAATATTATGATGCGTTCGCTTTATACTGCTGCTTCCGGTATGATGGCCCAGCAGATGAATATGGATAATATTTCCAACAACCTGGCTAACGTACAGTCCACCGGTTTCAAGAAAACCCGCGTAGATTTCCAGGACTTGCTCTATGCTACTATGCAAGATCCCGGCACTGAAGCTACTGCTGGTACCCAGATCGGTATGGGTGTTCGCGCTTCTTCTACCGAGCGTATGTTCTCTCAAGGCTCCTTGCAGAAAACCGGCAACCCTTACGATGTAGCTATCCAGGGTGATGGCTTCTTCAAAGTCAGCATGCCCGACGGTACTTCCGCTTACACTCGTGATGGCGCTTTCAAATACGATGGCGACAAAGGCGAGATCGTAACCAGCGCTGGTCAGTCACTCGGCATTGCCGTTCCTAAAGATGTAACCAATATCGAAGTTCGCCCCAACGGTGAAGTTTTCGGTGTGCGTATCGATGGCGACGGTCAGCCCGAAAAGATCGCTCAGGTAAAACTCACCCGCTTCCTTAATCCTGCTGGCTTACAGGCTATCGGTGGCAACCTCTATGTTGAGACTCCCGTCGCTGGCGCCAAAACTGAGAGTATCCCCGGTGAAGATGGTTTAGGCGTTTTGGCTCAGGGTCACCTCGAGAAATCCAATATCAACGTAGTTGAGGAAATGATTTCTATCGTTCAGGCTCAGCGCGCTTTTGAAATGAACCAGAAGGGCGTCCAAGCTGCTGACGAAATGATGAGAATGACCAACCAGCTTCAGAGCTAGTTTCGATTGATATTTTGACCTCTGCGTCTGAATATAATCGGGCGCTTGGGGTATCTATTTGGAGGCTATTATGCAGATTGAAGGCTTTACCCCTGAACCTTTAGCCCAGGCTGCCACTTCTTCTGCCCCTTCCAAGGCACAAGATGAAGCTAAGCTTCGTGAAGCTTGTCAGCAAATGGAAAGCGTTTTCCTCAACCAGATGCTTGCTCAGATGCGCAAATGCAGCGGTGCTGGCGAAGAAGGCGGACTTTTCGGAGGCAAGGATCAAGAAATGTTCCAAGGAATGCTCGATCAAGAGAGAGCTAAGGCTTGGTCGCAGAATGGCGGCGTAGGTCTGGCTAGCATCCTTTTCGAGCAAATGAAGGGACAACAAATGTAGCCAAAGTACGGCTTTTGCCGCTGTTAGCGTCGGAGCTTCGTATCTATTTTAAGCAAAATGGGCTGCGCTAAGTTGTTTGACAACTCGGCACAGCCCATTTAATTTTATACTAAGTTTACTTAAAAAGTTGAAAGGAAGAAAAGGCCTTTTGGGAAATAAAACTCCCGTCGTCAGTTGATTATTGACGCTATGTTAAAGGCGCTTTTTATCTTTTTGCTAATCCATATTTGAACGGAATCCTCGCTTGACAGACAAGAAAGTGGACATAGGGCTTCTGTGGCAGCAGTACAAAAATACTGGAGATCCAGAGCTGCAAGAGCGGTTGGTTGAATATTATCTGCCGCTTGTGAGAGGATTGGCCGCTAAAGTTTTTACCAAAATCAATTGCTCGGCCGAGATGGATGATCTTGTCAGCGACGGTTTGTTTGGGTTGCTAAGAGCCATTGAAGGTTTTGAACTCAGCCGCGGATTCAAGTTCGAAACCTATGCCGTTCCCGTAGTGCGCGGCGCCATATATAACGGTTTACGTCGCATGGACTGGTTGCCAGAGCGCACCAGATGCAAAGCCAGAGCTTTGCAAAAAGCTATCGATAAAATTGCTTCTATGAGCGGTCGCCAGCCTACTGAAGAAGAGTTGGCTCAAGAACTAAAAATATCGGCTGGAGAAGTTTTTGATTTAATTTCTTGTTTGGGCTGTGTGTATCTTTTGTCGTTAGATCAGCCCTTAAACGCGTCTGATACTACCGAAGGTACTATTATGGATGTGGTACCTGCCGATCCTGGTTTTTCCGATCCTTCTCGCGAATTGGAATTTTCTGAAGAACGAAATTGCCTTTGTGCTGCCATAAACAAATTGGATGAACGTGAGCAATTTTTGATCAAAATGCATTATTTTAATGGCGTTACTTTTGAAAAAATTTCCCGTGCTCTGGGAGTTTCCAAGCAACGTATTTCACAAATGCATTCTCGGGCCGTTAAGCGTTTGCGTGATTCGCTTAAAGAAGAAGATATTTCCAGTGAAGCTATGGCCGGCTTTTTTGTTTAGTTTAGTTCTGTACCGTGTTTGTAGAGGGAAAAGGCTTAGGGCGTTGAACGTTTTAAGCCATTTTTTGTGTCCGCTCGGCTTATTTTTTTTGTCGCGCCGGCGGTTAGATGAACTTTTTTTAGGAGCGTAGGTTATGGCCTCCAGTAGACGTAAATCTACCGATAACGTACAGCGCAAGGCTGTGCGTCAGGTGGATGCTGAAGTGCGCGAAATATCTCTACAGGAGAAGCGCAGAAATATTTTTATCCAAATCGGAGTTTGGTTTCTGGTTATCGCCTTTTGTATGACTTCCGGCATTATGTGCTTCGCTATTGGAGGTCCTGAAGATCAAGATGGCCAAGGACAAACTCAGGGTGCCGTTGATGAAATTCAAAGTGAAATCGATCGCTACACCAAAGAAGTTGGCACCGATGCCAGCAACGTAGAAGCTTTGGCTAACTTGGGCTATTACTGGATGCAGAAGGGCGATACCCTTTCCACTGCCGAATCCCTCAAACAAGAAGCCAAAACCAAAGCCGCTATCGACAAAGATTTAGCCAGTAAAGGACAAACTCCGGCCGCCGATAAGGACGCCAAAAAGGAAATGTCCAGAGAAGAAGCTTACGCCAATGCGCGCACTTATCTCACTCAGGCTTTAGGCATCGACCAGAATTATTTGCTCGCCAAAAAGACTTTGGCTGATTTGGAAATTCGTGAAAACCACGAAGATGCTGCCATCAAGTTATACCAAGACATTATTAAGTTCTGCGAGCAGCCTCTCAAACTCAACCCTGGCGACGATGAGACTACTATTAAAACCAGTCGCAATGTACAAAAGGTTGAGGCTGAAGTTCAGTTAGCTCGTTTGTATGGTAGCAAAGCACAATACAAAGAAGCTATGCCTCTCCTGGATGATGCTGTCAAGATCGACCCAGGCAATATTGGCGCCTATCATGTCAAAGCGATAATCTCCTTTGAGAATAAAGATAACGCTGAAGGCGTAAAAGCTATGAACAACGCTATTCTTATTGCCAAGAATATGGGCGAAATGGATCAGGCTATCCAACTTTGTCTTGAGTTGGCTCAAATTCAGCTTAGCAAAAACAATGATAAGGCTGCAGCTAAAAAAGCTTACGAAGAAGCTCGCGATATGATCCCCGCTAATATGGGTGGACAAGCTGCGCAAATGCGCTCTGCCATGCAAGCTATGATCGATGAGCTCGATGGCAAGAAGCCTGCTGCCCCTGCCAAGGCTTCTTCCGCCAAGGCTGCTGCTTCCGCTACTGAAGCTACTCCTACTGAAGCTCCCGCTGCTGAGGCTACTCCTGCTGAAGCTCCCGCTGCTGAGGCTACTCCTGCTGAAGCTCCCGCTGTTGAAGCTACTCCTGCAGAAGCTCCCGCTGCCGAAGCTGCTCCTGCCGAGGCTCCCGCTACTGAAGCTGTTCCCATTGAAGCTCCCGCTTCCGAAGCTTCTGCAACCAATAATTAGTCAAATTTGACTTATAATAAGAGCCTTCGGCTACGGCTTTAATTAGCTCTAGACGGAGGCTCTTTCACCTTTTAGAACATATTTGCGAGAAAGGAACTCAGAACTAAAGCATATGGCTAAAAATATTACTACCCGAGCTAAAGATTATTCTCAATGGTACCTTGATGTTATTAAAGCTGCCGAATTAGCTGACTATTCTCCGGTGCGTGGTTGCATGGTGATTCGTCCTTATGGCTATGCCATGTGGGAAGCTATTCAGCGTGATATGGATCGCCGTTTTAAAGCTACCGGCCACGTCAATGCTTATTTCCCTCTTTTAATTCCGGTGAGCTTTTTGGAAAAAGAAGCCCAGCATGTTGAGGGCTTTGCCATGGAATGTGCTGTTGTCACCCATTCTTCTTTGAAAAAAGGTGAAGACGGTCGTTTAGCAGCCAGCTCTACTTTGCCTGAACCTTTTGTGGTGCGTCCTACTTCTGAAACTATTATCGGCCATATGTACTCTCAATGGATTCAGAGCTATCGCGATTTGCCTGTATTAATTAACCAATGGGCCAATGTTATGCGTTGGGAGATGCGCACTCGTCTTTTCTTGCGCACTTCTGAGTTCTTATGGCAAGAGGGCCACACAGCTCATGAAACTGCCGAAGAAGCTGAAGAAGAAACCAAGAAAATGCTTAATGTTTATGCCAAGTTCGCTCATGATTTCTTGGCTATGCCTGTGGTTCAGGGACGCAAAACTGAAAGCGAAAAATTCCCTGGTGCTGTAAGAACTTATGCTATTGAAGCTCTTATGCAAGATGGCAAAGCTTTACAAGCCGGTACTTCACATTTCTTAGGTCAGAATTTTGCCAAAGCCTTCGATATTAAATACTTAGACAGAGAAAATCAGTTGCGCCATTGCTGGACTACTTCTTGGGGTGTCTCTACTCGTTTAATCGGCGGTTTGATTATGACCCACTCCGATGACGAAGGTTTGGTTTTGCCTCCTAAGGTCGCTTCTACTGTTGGCGCTGTAGTGCCTATCTATCGTTCTGATGACGAAAAAGAACAAGTTATTGCCTATTGCAAACGTTTGGTCGGTGAAATTTGTGGCCAAGAGCGTTTGGAAGCTGCTTTGGAACGTGACAAGAACAGAGAGATCGTCTCCATCTTTATCGATGACTCGGCAACACAAAAGATTGTGCTCGATTTGCGTGAAGGACGCGCTGTCGAGAAGCACTTTTATTGGGAGCAGCGCGGCGTACCTTTCCGCTTTGAAGTTGGTCCTCGCGATGTGGCTGGCGAAGCCTTTGTACTCAAAGTACGTCATGACAACAGCAAACAATTTTGCAAGATTGCTGAAGTCAGCCATCCTTGGTTCATGGCCAAAATGGACGAAGTACAAGAAGCTATGTACCAGAAAGCCCTCAAATATCGTGAAGAGCGCACTGTCGACGTCAATACTTACGATGAATTAAAGGAAGCTCTTATTAAGGGCGGTTTTGTACGCTGCTGGTTCAAAGAGAATCTCGAAGCTGAAGCCAAGATCAAAGAAGAGACAAAAGCTGCCGTTCGCTGTGTTCCTTTCGAACAAACTGGTGAAACTGGTAAATGCATTTACAGTGGTGAAGAGACTAACGAGAAAGTGCTTTTTGCTTTAGCCTACTAGGCGTTAGCGTCTAACCTATTGTATCTATAGTTAATGAAAAGAGGCGTTGGCCGTATTTCAAGCTGCTTAGCTTGAAAGTTGTACGGTGGACGCCTTTTTTGTTGAGGCAGGAGGATTCTTGATTTCGCTAGAATTTACCCAGAAGCGTTGTGAGGCCCCTTGCTTCGGTTATAGGCATATGAGGCGCGGTCAGCGGATGGGTGGGGCGTCATCCATGGCAAAGAGAGCCGGTTGAGTCTCGTTTTGGGCGAGCGAAGTTTGTTCACTTTCCTGAATCCCCCAGTTTTTTCGTATGGGGAATACGTCCAAAAGCCGTTGCCTTTAGGTGATGGGCTGTTCACAGTTTTTTGTAGATTAAAGGGACGGATAGCGAGATTTCGTTTATGTTGAAAATTATCAAAAAGCAATTGCCTGTAGAACTTAATGAAGAAATGGCCTCCAACCTGAGGCAGAGCTTGCAGGCTCGTTACAATTCTTTGCTTCACAGAGTACGTTTGGAATATCTGAATCGCTTAGGTTTAGAGCCGAACTCGTGCGATTTTATGGAAGCTTTGAAGGATGCTCCTCTCATGCTGGGAGAGCTTTACTTGCCCG
Source organism: uncultured bacterium (assembly GCA_934636825.1). Taxonomy (GTDB): domain Bacteria; phylum Vulcanimicrobiota; class Xenobia; order Xenobiales; family Xenobiaceae; genus Bruticola. Next base: position 92,620 of record CAKUBG010000005.1, read on the forward strand.
AAGCCGGTACGATTTTCTACATTAAAGCCAAGCGCGGTGAGGCTTTGATTCAGGCCGGAGTTATCACTAATGACGAAACTCGCGACGTTGACGAATTTTTCAACGAAGTACGTGATATTTTAGCCGGTATTTGCGACAACTTGCCTTCTTGGCAACTCAGCACCGACTTGCTTCCTTTGGAAATTGAAGATGCTGAAGTCGATCCCAATCCTGCTACCGAAGAGCAATTAGCTGCAGCCAAGATGCTTATGGATCGCGAATCCCGTCAGCTTTTGGAGCAGATCAAAGATGCTGGCTCGATCTTTTTAAACAAAATCGAGTGTCCCGATCGCGACCTCTTGGAGAGACGTATCCATAACTTCAAAGATTTAGGTCTTTTGAATATGGATTACGCTGTACTTTGTCATCGCACCGGTCAGCAAATATTGCGTGTAGCAGATAAGGCCACCATTGATGAGAGTTCCCAGAAAGCCTTTAAGTGCTTTATTTGTGGCAGCCCTCTTTCTGATGAAATTATTGAAGAAGTATTGGCTTGCACTGACAGCGGTGTAAATATGCTTAGCGATCGCACTTGGTTGCTCATTTTGGTGCGTGGCATCCTGGCCGAATTGGGTATTCCCGGTAGCGCCATGAAGATTTATCGCAGCCAGAATTTGCCTGTCCAAATCTTCCTCTCTATTAACGGTTTGCGCTATCTCTTGGTTCTGTGCACCGATCCCATGACCTTGGATCAGGCTTATCTAGTAGGCGCCCACTTGGCTGCTTACAAGCTGGACAGCGCAATTATTATTTCTACCGAAAAAATTACTACTCTTATGCGCTCTCATTTGGAGCAAACCAATCCTCAGGCCAAGTTTGAGTTCTTGGACAGAATGGAAGAGCTTAGCGCTCGTTTGCAGCGCATAATTATCGATCAGCAGCGCGATTTCCTCAGTAAGCAGCTTGAGGATATGGTTTCCCTTACCAAAGTTGATATTTCTCCTTTGGTTTTGCAGCGCATGCTCCCTATTCCCGAAAATTTAAAGGACGTAGTTGTCAAAGAAGAACCCGCTGTAACTTCGGCTCCTGCTGAGATTCACATTAGTGAATCCAAGGATGTCGAGAAAACAGAAGTTGCCAACCAGGCTCCCGCTGCACCGGAAGTAGCAGTTGAGGCCGTTGCCGAGCCCGTTTCTGAGAATGTAGTTTTGGAGATACCTTCTAAGGGCGGCAAGAAAGGCAAAAAGCATTAGGCTGTCTAGGCATTGTCGATATGGGGGGAAAATTGCAGGGGCTCTTCCGTTACTTTTATGAGTATCGGTGGGCTCTTGTGCTTTTTTATGGTTCTGTTGGGAAGTTCGTTCTTTAGCAAATTGATTATTTTTTTTAGAGGTGAACTTTATGAAAGCAGTGATTATGGCCGGTGGTGAAGGTACTCGCTTGCGTCCTTTGACAGTAAGCAGACCTAAGCCTATGGTTCCTGTATGTAACCGCCCGGTTATGGAATATACCTTAGACTTGCTCAAGCGCTACGGAATCGATACGGTTGTAGTTACTTTGCACTATAAAGCTGAAGATATTATTTCTTACTTCGGCGATGGAACTGACTTCGGCCTTAAAATTGTTTACTCTATCGAGAGTTCCCCTATGGGCACTGCTGGTAGTGTCAAGCAAATTCAAGATACTGTTGGAGACGATACTTTTTTAGTAATTAGCGGTGATGGCTTAACCGATATAGACTTAGGACGAGCTGTCGCTTTTCATAAAGAAAAGAGATCTACAGCTACCCTGGTATTAATGCGAGTTAATAACCCCTTAGAGTACGGAGTAGTTATCACTAACGAAAATAATGCTATCGAACGCTTTTTAGAAAAGCCTTCCTGGGGTGAAGTATTCTCTGATCAAGTCAATACCGGCATCTATATATTGGAGCCTGAAATTTTTAACTTGATGGAGAAGGGGCGCAGCTACGATTTCTCTCGTGATATATTCCCCAAACTTTTAGAGCAGAAAAAAGGCTTATACGGCTATGTGGCCGGAGGCTACTGGTGTGATATTGGTGATATTGACCACTATGCTAGCGCCCACCGTGATATGTTTGACGGAAAAGTGCTTCAGGAAATGGTCGGTACCCAGCGTACTCCCGGTGTGTGGATTGGCGAAGGTACCAAAATAGATCCTACGGCTGTTTTAGAAGCACCTTTGATGATTGGTCGCAACTGTCGTATTGGTGCCCATACCTACATTTCTTCTTATACTTGTATTGGTGACAATTGCATTATCGAAGAAGATGTCAATTTGCAGCGCGATATTATTTTTAATAATGTCTTTATTGGCAGCAAGAGCAATTGCGTGGGAGCGATTATCTGTCGTCAGTGCACTATAAAATCAGGGGTTACTTTAAATGACAGTTCCGTTATCGGTGAAAATGTCTTTATCGGTCGCGGAGCTACGGTGCGCAACCAAATTTCAATTTGGCCGGATAAGAATATCCCTGATGGTTCCACTATTTCTGAAAACTTAGTTTGGGGTAAGAAAAACTCTGAAACTCTCTTCGGTCGCGATAGTATTACCGGTTTGGGCAATTTGGAAATCACTCCCGAATTTGCTATGAAATTGGGGGCTGCTTTCGGTACGTCTTTGCCTAAGGGCTCTACAGTGACCGTTTCTCGCGATTCACGTCCCGTTAGCCGTTTGATCAACCGTGCTATTATTAGTGGTCTAAGCTCTGTAGGTGTCAATATCCTCGATTTGCGCCTTTTGCCTGCTGCTGTCAGCCGCTATATTGTCAGTGTCACCAAAGCTGTTGGTGGTATCCATACTCGCGTATATCGCGATGAGTCACGCTTAGTAGAAATTGAATTCTTCGATGAATCAGGTATCAATATTGACAAAATCCGCCAGCGCAAAGTAGAAAACTCCTTTGTGCGCCAAGACTTCCGTCGTACCGATGTCGATGAAGTTGGTATTATCAGCTATTTGGATACTAGTATTGATAAATATATTGAAGGATTTATCAGCCACTTAGATACCAAGAGTATAAAAGAGGCCAATTTTAAAGTCGTTATTGACTACTCTTATGGTACGGCTTGCCAAGTTTTGCCTTTCATTCTCAACCGTTTGGGTGTAGAAACCGTATCTATCAATGCCTATGTAGACTATGACAAAGCTAGAGAAGCGCAAGAAAAGAAAGATGAAGCTTTGCGCCAGCTTTCCAATATTGTTAAGCCTATTGGAGCCAACTTGGGCATTATCATGGATGCCGACGCCGAGCGTATCTACTTAGTAGATGAAGAGGGCACAGCTATAAAAGGTACTAACTTGCTGGCTTTGGTAGCTCTTATGGTTTTCAGACGTAATAAAGATGCTTTGGTCGCTGTGCCTATCAGTGTGCCTGGCATTATGGAAAAATTGGCCCAACAGCAGCATGGCAAAATTATCCGCACCAAAACGGATTATCGCTCTATTATGCACAGTGCAGTAGTCAGTGAAGGGCGTATTGCCTTGGCCGGTACCTCTTCCGGAGCTTTTGTTTTTCCCAAATTCTCTCCCGGTTTTGATGCTATGTTCCTTTTGGCTCAAATGCTGGAAATGATGGCTTTCGATAAGCGTAAGCTTTCCGAAATAGCTAAGGCTATTCCGCCTCACTATTCACTTTCCGGCAGTGTTGAATGCAATTGGTCGGAAAAAGCTAAGGTTATGCGCCTTTTAGTAGAGCGTTATCGTGACGAAAAGTTGGAACTTTTAGACGGTGTGCGTATCGATTTTGATGATGATTCCTCTATTTTGATGGTGCCTCATCCTTCTTTGGCTCGCATTAACGTTTGGACTGACGCTTCTTCTAAAGAAAGAGCTAAAGCTCTTATGGAGCGGGCTCGCTTTGTTATTCCTCAATTGGCTAGCGCCGATGAAAATGCTGTGAAAATGGAGCGGCAAGAGGACGATCAGCACAAAATGATTAGTCCTACTACTAATATTTCGGAGGAAAGAGCTTTCCATTTTTGGATACCCGGACGCTACTTAGGAGTGCAAGTGCGCAGCTTGCGCAGTTTCGTTGATGTTTTACATTATATAGAAACTGCTTCTTTGGAATATCACATGGAACGCAACGATTTTGCTAATTGGCTCAGAACTGAACTGGGGCGTTATTTAGTCGCTTTGGATTTGGAGCAAATAAGCAAAGCTCGCTATAAAGGAGAAGAATTACGCCGCCATATTTTGGAGTGTTTCGGAGAAGCTACTTCTTCAAGTTCTGCGACTGAGCAAGCAGAAGGCGACGAATTGGAAGAAGCCCATTTAAAAATAGATGATGCTCCGGCAGTAAAAACTATAGGAGGCATTAAGTTCGCCCCGCACTATCAGAGCGATGACAATGAAGTTGCCGACTCTACAAAAGGTGCAGAATCTAAAGAAGAAGTCTCAACACAAAATAATTCGGCTGTAATAGTGCATGAAGCTTCTGCTATAGAATTGAGTTCCAAGCAAGATGGAGCCTTAGAAGAAGATTCTGTATCTGGTGCTAAGGCCGAACAATAACTATATTTAGTCTTTTGTTTAAGTTCCCATTTTTGGAGATGGCCGTCTCAAAAAAAATGGGAACTTTTTTTAGGGGGAAATTTTTAGCACTAAAAGAAGCGCCTAATAGTTTAGTTTTTTTTGTGAAAATAAGGATTATTGCTTATGTCCTTTTGGGATGATTTGAGAATTGAAGCCAAAGAACGCATTACTACTGGAGATATAAGCGTAGGGCTGTTTAATACTATTACCAGCTTTGGAGTTGTGCCTTTAACCGTGGTACAACCTACTTTCTATATGGGGCGCTGCTATATACTTTGCTTCGATTATATGGATTATGTGGAGAAGCTTTTAAGTTGCCAATCTAAACCAGAAAATGTTTTTCAACTATTGCTCTATATAAAAGAGACGGCTACAACTTTAGGTCGTTGTGTCCATCATGCTGGAGGCCCTATTGAGGAAATCTTGTCTGCCATTGACGATATTTTTGACGATAGAGTGCGCAAATTAGAAGAAAATATAGCTTCTTCTCTTATAGAAGAGGCTGAAGAAGAAGCTGAAGACGAATTAGAGAACGAAGATATTCAGGAAGGCTACGATGAACTCAAAAAAGAACGTGAGCTCATGGCAGCTTGTTTGCAAGAAAAATTGGAAGCTGTAGATATTTCTTATACTGTCGCTGTAGAACTTGCCAATCGTTTGGCGGCTTTATATGATTGCTGCACTCGCTATATACGAGATTTGCAAGATTTAAATTCACCCGAAGTATTGGGCGAAGTTGTCATTTTTATGCGTACTTTTATTGATGTGCAGCATATTCTTGATACGCAAATGCGTCAATTACTTTTAGAAGATGTCTTTTTGGAAAGAAGCCCTCTGTATCCGACAGGCGTAATGCCTTGGATTAGCCATTCCATAGGAGAACTGGTACACCAAATTAACGGTTCGGATCACGATTGAGGTTATTGCAAAGCCGAAAGGGCATTTCTTTATGAATGATCATATAGTTGCTTTACTCACTGATTTCGGCCAACGTGACTCTTATGTTGCTATCATGAAGGGAGTCATTTTAGGGATCGACAGTCAGGCCAAGTTTGTTGATATTAGCCATGAAATAAAGCTTGGAGATGTACAAGCCGCTGCTTATGTGCTTTCTACTTGCATAGAGTGGTTCCCCGAAGGCACTGTGTTTTTGGCAGTAGTCGATCCCGGGGTGGGTAGTTCCAGAAAAGCTGTGGCCATTCGCACGGAAAAGCATTTTTTTATCGGTCCGGACAACGGTATATTTACTTTAGCTTTACGCCGTGAAAAGCTGGTGTCGGCCATAGAGATCGATTGTACTGCCATTCCAACTAAAGCAATCAGCAATACTTTCCATGGACGCGATATTTTCGCTCCCGCTGCTGCCTACTTGTCGCAAGGGCGTTGCTTCGAGGCTCTGGGAAGTAAAATATCTAGTCTGGTTCAACTCGATATAAAACCCAATCGTTTGCAAGGCAAGCTTCTGTATGGCTCTATTTTGTATATTGACAATTTCGGCAATATCATAACTTCCATACATGAAGAAGAAAGCAACGGTTTGGCAACTACCTTGTATGCGGGAAAGCGTGCCTTTCGCTTAGGTTCAACTTACTCAGATATAGCTCTAGGCCAGCCTATAGCTTATTGGGGCTCTTCCGGTTATTGCGAAGCTGCCTTGTATGGTGGCTCTGCATCTGAGCTTTTGCAGGCTAAAGTTGGCGATGAAGTTGTGCTCCAACTTAAAGCTTGAATAACTAAAGGCTAAAATATCTGATATTGATTATGTACTTGTACGTTAGTAAAACGTTCTAAGTAATTTATGATGCCGATTAAAGTTATAATGGCAAAAACTATCCAAAAGAAAGGGCTGGTAAATATTTTGGCCCACATATTGTGTGAAGATGTTTCAGGAGCCTTCACTGCAGGTACGTCTGTTGCGGGAAGGATATTTTTTTGCTCTTCGGCCATAGCTTTTACCTCTTATAAAAATTCGGCTCGCCTTCGTTCTCATGTAAAGTTATGCCTTTAGGAAAAATACCCAAAATCCCACAAATTTGGGATTTTGGCTCTATTATTTGGGGATGAATTAAAAAAATGGATTATATAACACGTCAACAAGAAGCGCCTCTATACGAGGCGTTATGTGCTTATATTGAAGAAAACAACGTACCTTTCCATATGCCTGGTCACAGTCAAGGTCGGGCTGCAGATACAAAATTAGAAAATTTAATGGGCGCTCAGGCTTTAGCTGCCGACATTACGCAAGTTTTAGATATGGACGATATACATCGTCCTTACAACTATACGAAGCGAGCCCAAGAATTGGCAGCCGAATGTTTCGGTGCCGAAAAAACTTGGTTTTTGGTAAATGGATCAACTTGTGGCAATCAAGCTATGCTGTTGGCCGCACTTGAACCTGAACAAGAAGTTATTTTGCCACGTTGTGCTCATCGTTCTTTGCAAGCCGGTTTAGTTTTTTCTGGGGCTATACCTCGCTATGCTGCTTCTCCTTATGACAAAGAGACTGGGGTGAGTTTGGCAGTCGAAAAAGAAGAAATGGAGCGCTTACAAGCTTGTTATCCTAACGTAAAAGCTTGGGCTGTTACTGGAGTGACCCCCTATGGAGCTTGCGCCGATATAAAAGCTATTAGCAATAGTGCTCACGCTCATAACTTACCTTTGTTGGTTGATGAAGCTTGGGGGCCACATTTTGGCTTCCACCCTGGTTTGCCTAAATCGGCTTTATCATTGGGTGCAGATTGTGTTGTGCAAAGCGCTCATAAGCTTTTGGCCGCTCTTTCTCAAGCTTCTTTGCTTCATTTCCGAGGAAGCAGGCTTGATCCCGAGCGAATAAATTTAACTTTACGCATGTTGCAAAGCACTAGCCCAAGTTATTTATTGCTAGCTTCTTTAGATATTGCCAGACGCCAATTAGCTTTGCATGGTAGAGAAGATTGGCAGAAAGCGCTTGAATCTGCTGAACGTATACGCTGTTTTGTGCGTCGCACCGCAGGCTTGCGTTTAATGGAGCAAGGGGCTGCTTTTGACTATGATAGAACCAGAGTTGTTATTTCAGCTTTTGATTTAGGCATTGATGGTGTTGAACTGGAGCGTACTTTGCGTTATCGCTTCCAAATTCAGCCGGAAATGTCTGATATGCGCAATGTAGTTTTGGTTATTACTCCCGGTCACAGTGATCAAGACTTGGCTAAATTAGAAAAAGCTCTAAGTGAAATTGCCGCTTCTCCGCATGGTTGGGTCTCGACTGAGGGAGTGAAAGCACCTTTACAAAAGGCTGCTTCTTTAGATTTCCCCGGCTTCCCCGAGCAAGTTATAAGCCCACGTCAAGCCTACTTTAGTTCGGCAAAATTTGTCGCTTGGGAGCAAGCCATAGGAGAAGTTTGTGCCGAACTGATCACGCCTTACCCTCCTGGCATACCCTTAATTTGTCCAGGAGAGCGCATAGAACGTGAGCATTGGGAATACTTAAAAGTTTTAAATGAAGTAGGTATTCCTATTGATGGTTTAAATGACTTGAGCTTGGAAAGAGTGAAAGTTATCGTTCGCTAGCCGGGGAGCAGTCTTCGGAAGGAGAAAGGTGGCAAAAAATAAACTACTTTCCTATTTTGGAACATATAAGGGGTTCTAAGTAAAATATGGATACTGAATCAACCGAACAATTAACTATTGCCTCTGACAATATTGAAGAATTGATGTGTGTCTTTCCTCCAGCTTGGTGTGAAGGATATGAAAGATTGGGACGTTCGGTTGACAGTTTGATTGAATTTGTGGCCGATTTAGGACGTTTGCCTATGGCTCGTTTTCAGAATGAAATTTGTACTATCGCTGAACAGCCAGTTACTTATGGCGATTTAGGCTATATCTCTTCTTATGTATCAGAATTCGGTTCTGACAATCGAGCCGGAATTGACGCTACTTTACATCGCATTTCCGCTATACGCAATCGTCGTGGTCGTATTGTTGGCCTTACAGCCAGAGTAGGGCGAGCTGTTTACGGAGACGCCGATATTATCAAAGACGTAGTGAAGAGTGGCCGCAGTATTTTGCTTTTGGGACAGCCTGGTGTGGGTAAAACTACTGTGCTGCGCGAAATTTCCAGAGTGTTGGCCGACGAATTGCATAAGAGAGTTGTCATAGTCGATACTTCCAACGAAATTGCTGGTGATGGCGATGTACCTCATCCTGGAGTAGGATCGGCTCGTCGCATGCAAGTTCCCGATCCAGTCTATCAGCATAAAATTATGATTGAAGCGGTGGAAAACCATACGCCGCAAGTAGTTGTTATCGACGAAATAGGTACTGAAGCTGAAGCTTATGCTGCTCGAACTATTGCCGAACGTGGCGTAATGTTAGTTGCTACGGCTCACGGTACTATGCTGGAAAACTTAATTCAAAATCCCACTTTATGCGACTTAGTGGGAGGTATAGAGTCGGTGACTTTGTCTGATGAAATAGCTTTTAAGCGCGGGGGTGGTCACAAAGCTATTTTGGAGCGCAAGTCACCTCCCACTTTTGATGTAGTTATTGAGCTTAGAGATCGCCACACTTTTGCTATTCATAAAAATGTAGCAGATTCAGTTGATGCTATTTTGCGTGGTGCCGAAATAGCTCCTCTGGTGAGAGTGCGTCAAACATCTTCCAATGGTAGCCAGGGCGCCACAGAAATTGGAAGCACTTCTGGAACTAAAGGCAAAAAAAAGTCCAAGAAGAGTAAGGTAGCCGCCAAAGAGTCTGAGAATGAATCAAATGTTGCGACTGAATCAGAAGGCAATGATAGCTTACAAGTAAATAACTCTGAATCAGCGGAAAAAAATAGTTTAGGGGCTTCGCCAATTTTGGCTAAATATGGCTCTCTCTTGCCAAAACGTCGCGAAAATGAAGCCTCTAGCAAGGATATTACCGAAGATCCGACCGATTTGGACGAGCGCTTTGCCTATTTGCGCCGTGATCGCTATCGTGATGCCGAAGGCAACGTGCTTTTAGCTCAAACTGAAGAGCCTAAGCCTCACGTGGGTATGAAAACTAAAATTAGCATTTATCCTGTGGGTGTCAGCCGCAGTCGCTTAGAAAAGCTGATTAATTTATTGGAGCTACCTGCACAAGTTGTCACTACTTGGAAAACAGCCAATGTGGTGTTGGCTTTAGAGTCTAGCTCTAAAAATGACCCTCAACTTTTCCAAGCTATCAAGCGCGGAGGTTTAAAAGTTTGTCCTTTAGAAGAAAATACTTGGCCCAAGATAAAAAGTTTCTTGGACAGCTATTTTGAAGATTCTATTTTAAGCACAGCCGAATTGGCACAGTTGGAAGTAACTGAAGCTATCGAAGAAGTGCGAAAAACGGGGCGTCCTTATAACCTTTTGCCGCAGGATCGTGCCTTGCGTCGTTTGCAAGGGCAAATTGCCGCTAAAGCTGGCGTCAAGTCGGTTATTTACGGAGTTGAACCGGAATGTTACTTGCGTTTGCAAGGGCAGAATAATACGGCAATTTAGTGGGTCGGAGACCGTAAAAATGGATAATCAAGTCAAAAAACGCGGCTTATTTATAACTTTGGAAGGGCCTGAAGGGGGAGGCAAAACTTCTCAAGCTAGGGTTTTAGCGGAACGTTTGCGTCAAAAAGGTTTAGTAGTTTCGGTTACGCGTGAACCTGGGGGTACACCTGTCAGCGATAAAATCCGTCAGTTGTTAATCGATCCTGCCAATCGTGATATGCTGCCTATGACAGAGCTTTTGCTCTTTGAAGCTTCGCGTTTTCAGCATGTGCAACAATTAATTTTACCTAAGTTGCAGCGAGGCGAAGTGGTTATTTGCGATCGCTTTTACGATTCTTCTTTAGCCTATCAAGGAGCTAGAGATTTGCCTTTGCAAGTTGTGATAGAACTGAATAATTTAGTTGCTGCCGATTGCAAACCTGATTTGACTTTACTTTTGGATTTGGATTATGAAACCGGTCGCTCTCGTTTAACTAGACGGTATAGCCAAAATCAAGGGAATTTCGATCGTATCGAATTAGAAAAAAAAGAATTTTTTGAGCGTTTGCGTCAAAATTACTTAGATATGGCTCAAGGTCATTTAGGAGGGGTGGTCTTCAGTGCCGAGGAGCAAAAGCGTTGGCATATTATAGACGCTTCGCAAAGTTTTGAGGAAGTTTCCAAACAAATTTGGCAGTGGACAGAACCTTGGTGGCGTGCTCGCTTTTCTGTTGACTGATTCAAAAATTGAGGAGAAAGATATGCAAATTATAGGCAATGAAACTATTTTTAAATATCTGCGCCTTTTAGCTTTTGAAGATAAACTTTCTCCCAGTTATCTTTTTGTGGGGCCTAAAGGAGTGGGCAAATATTTGGCCGCTCGTTGGTTCGCTGCGGCTGTTCTATGCGAACATAAATCTGAACATGGGCCTTGTGGTTTTTGTACAAATTGTAAGCGTATCGAATCTGGTAACCATCCTGATGTGAGCGTTTTGACCAATGCCGATAATAAAATAACTATTGGCATAGATGAAGTGCGTGAGGCTATTGCTACAACTCAAACTTGCTCTTACGAAGGCGGATACCGCTTTTGGATTATTGATGAAGCTCAACGCTTAACTGAAGAAGCCCAAAATGCTTTGCTAAAAACTTTAGAAGAGCCGCCTGATTCACTTATAATTATTTTGGTAGCTCAACCGGAAAGACGTCTTTTGCCCACAGTAGTTTCGCGTTGCCGCCGCTTTGAGTTTAGAGCTTTGCCATACGAGTTAGTGCAAGAAAATTTATTAGCTCGTGGTTTTGAAAAAAGCAAAGCTTTAACTGCGTCCAGAATAAGTGAGGGCTCTTTGGGGGCGGCTCTAAGTTTAGTACAGAACAGCACTTTATGGGATTGTAGAGTTGCTGTTTTGGAAATTTTGGCTTCCCTTTCTTCCCCAAATCAAAGTTTGTGGGGAGCTTTAAGCTCTGCTTCAAATTTGGAAAAGCTATGTGGTGGTTCCGCACTTAAAGAAAAGGATCATTTGCTGTGGATTTTGGCTATCGCTTCTTCTTTTTATCGTGACTTGTCACTTATAAAAGCGTCTGTTGCAGCAAACTTATTGATAAATGAAGATTATGGAGAAATATTGCATCCTATCGCTTCAGAGCACAAATTAAACTATTTCGAAAAGAATTTAGAGGCAGTCAATTTAGCCAAATATCATGTAGAACGCAATGTCAAGACGACTTTAATTTTGCAAAATTTGTGTTTGACTTTGCAAGAACAGAAATAAAAAGAGCTTATCTTTTTTTTCTTATTGGTCTATGTAAGAAAAAGCCCGCCCTTCTACGAAGGGCGGGCTTTATTGTTGAAGTTGCTTTGTACCGCAGCCGCCGACAGTCGCTTCCTTCCGAAAAAATCGGCGGCCACCAGCGGCAACTGCATATATGTTTATATTCAATTACTTTTTGAATTGAATATTCCCATAGTCCTTTTCAGGAACCAGCACGCGTCCCTGCTTGTCGGCAGTGCCAATGTTGAGGCAATTGTTGTTTACGGTGAATTTATCACCGGTGAGAACATCAACCATTACATCGCCATTGTGCAAAGGACTACCTTCGCGCAGAGGAATGTTGCGAGTCTGGTGATCGTAGGAGTTATTCAAAACTGTAATGCACTCTTGACCTTCGTGGCGACGGCAGAAAGCGTAAATCTGATCATCTTGCCACATCTCCATTTGCTGACCAAACTGGAGAGCGGGCATAGCGGCACGAGTACTGGTCAATTTCTGAAGGTGCTCGGTAATATGGGGCTTAGTGCCAAATTCCATATCACGACGATTGTCGGGGTCGCCACCGCCAACCATGGCTGTCTCGTCGCCATAGTAAACTGAAGGAATACCACGGCAAGTCATGATCAAATCCATACCCAGCTTGAGCTTGTCTTCGCCACGGCTGTTGTTGGTATTGTTCATGAAGCGCTCGAAGTCGTGGTTGTCCAATAAAGTAACCATCTTGCCAGCATCGGGATACTTATTGTCTTCAGCAAAGCGTTTGCCAATCTCTCGGGCGCTGCCGTCTTTGCCAATGGTATCGCGAATGGTGTAATACAAAGGCATATCGAAGCAACTATCCATACCATCGCGCAAGTAACCGGAGACGACGTTGGGATCGCCATGTAAAGCTTCACCCAAAATCATGAAGTCGTCGCCCATCTCTTTTTTGATATCGGCGCAGAACTTCTGCCAGAACTGGTGGTCGACATGTTTGATAGCGTCTAAACGAATACCGTCGGCGCCGGTCTCTTTGACCCACCAGAGGGTGTTGTCCAATAAATATTTGTAAACTTCGGGGTTGCTCTGATTAAGGTCGGGCAAACCGCAAACGTCGCGATTTTCCAACTGCCAAGGATCATCCCAATTTTGGATGCCGCCATTGTGGTGGAACCAGTCGTGTTTGCTAGGATCGTTTACCCAAGGATGGTTGGGAGCAACGTGGTTGAGCACGGTGTCCAAAACGACTTTCATGCCTTTTTCATGGGCTTTGGAGACCAGTTCTTTAGCATCGTCCATAGTGCCCTGGTGTTCGTCTACCTTGTAGTGGTCGGTAATCCAGTAGCCGTGGTAGCCTGTGCCTTCGTAGTCACCCATTCTTACTTTGTCGGCGTTGTCATACATAGGAGCAACCCACAAGCAAGTGGCGCCTAAGCCTTTGATATAATCTAAGTTGTTGATGACACCGCGCAAGTCACCGCCGTGATAAGCGGTGGGGTTATTTTTATCTACATCAAAGTTGTTGCTCGGATCGCCATCGCTGAAGCGGTCGGTGAGGGGGAAGTAGATAACTTGGGGGCCCCATTTGGCTTGCCAGGAGCTCACAGAATTGGTAGTAACTGCTGAAGCACTGGCAGTCTCTTCGGTTTTGGCTGCGGTGGAGCAGAAGAGAGACTTGGGGATAAGTCCGGCCGAAGAATCGGACTTGGATTTCGTGAGAGTGTCAGCGGGAAGGGCAGGCGCACTTTCGGCTGCAACGGCCTTGGCGCTACTAACTGAAACGTTGGAAACGGGCTGGTTGAAAACTCTAAAGTTATCAGACACGCCGGAAATCATGGTAAAGCCTCCAAAAATAATGGTAAAAATATGAACTACTTTAAGCACTCCGCTTTTAGGAACACCTAATCCCAAACACTTGCGCAGAAGCAACCGCCCAAAAATCTAATGCTGTTTCTTTGCAAACTTGCTACTGTAAATTATAGCCGAACATAAAAAAAATATGTTACCAGGAATTTAATTAACACCTAGAAAAAAGTTGTTTAGGCATAATTTTGTGTTTTTAGGCCTAAAGAAAAATTTTAATATAGGAGTGAAGATATGAATTTCCGTTCTAAGTGGTTCCGTATGGGAGCCATCGTTTTAGGATTGGCTTGTTTGGCTTCTTCGGCGGCTGTAGCTGAGAATAATCAAGGGCAGACTTCTCCAGCTCAAAGCGCAATATCTCGTCAAGTTAAGGGTAATTTAACTATAGAGGGTGTGCCGGAAATTCCCACTTCTTTAGTTGAACGTTTAGGCCAATATTCCAATGTGCGTTCAGCTTCTGTGGCCGACTGGGATCCACAAGGACGTGGTTTGCTCGTCTTTACCCGTTTTGCTCAAACAGCGCAAATCCACCGTGTGGCCCGCCCTCAAGCTTATCGCGAGCAAATTACTTTCTTTGACGAACCTGTCAATGATGTTATCGTGAATCCCGACAGCAGTAAAAATGAAATGGCCATTTTAAAAGATGTCGGCGGCAATGAAAATTACCAAATTTTCTTATGGAATTTAAGTGACGGCCGTTGCAAAATGCTTACTGACGGCAAGGCTCGTTACGGCTCGGTCGTTTGGAATAACGAAGGTACCAAAATCGCCTATCAATCAACTCAACGCGATGGATCCAATTGGGATATTTGGATTATGGATCCTAAACATCCAGAGCAAGCTAAAATGGTATACAGCCCTGGCGGTTACTGGAATGTAATGGACTGGTCCAAGCAAGGCGACAAGTTATTACTTTATAAATACGTATCTATTACCGATTCGTCTATGGCTGTTTTAGACTTAGCTAGCGGCAAGGTTACTCCTATTGGCAATGATGGTAAAGGCACAGTTGCTCTGGGAGAATCGGCTAAATTCGCTCCCGATGGCAAAGGGATCTTCTTTACTACTGATAATGGCAGCGAATTTCAACGTTTGGCTTATCAAAGATTGTCTACTGGCAAAGTAAGTTACATGGCTCCTGAAATAAATGCCGACGTTGTCAGCTTGCAACTTACCAAAGATGGTCAGTTTTTAGCTTTTGTTACCAATGAAGATGGATTCAACAGAATCTATATTATGGATTTGCGCAAAGGCAATTGTAAATATCGTCGCTTAGAAAATGTGCCCGACGGTGTAGTTTATGGTTTAAAATTTGCACAAGACCATCGCTTAGCTGTCAGTATCGGTTCAGGTAATATGCCTTGCGATACCTATGTTGTCAATTTAGATAAAAAAGACGAATGTTTGCGCTGGACTTTCAGTGAGGCCGGCGGTTTGGATACAGCTTCTTTTGCTAAACCTGAATTGTTCCGTTATCCTACTTTCGATAAAGTAAACGGAAAAAATCGTCAAATTCCGGCTTTTGTCTATATGCCTAAGCGTGCTGATAACAAACCTTGTCCTGTGCTTATTCAGATTCACGGTGGCCCTGAGAGTCAATATCAGCCTTACTTTAGCTCTCTTATTCAATATTTGGTAAACGAAAAAGGCATAGCCGTTATTGCTCCCAATGTGCGTGGCTCACACGGATATGGCAAAACCTATGTATCTTTGGATAATGGATACAAGAGGGAAGATTCTGTTAAAGATATTGGCGCTTTAATTGAATGGATAAAGAAACAGCCTCAATTTAATGGCAAAATTGCGGTTATGGGCGGATCTTACGGTGGCTACATGACTTTAGCTTCCATGACTCACTTTAGCAAAGATCTTAGTTGCGGTGTAGACAATGTAGGTATAAGCAATTTTGTAACTTTCTTGGAAAATACCAATCCTAACCGTCAGGATTTGCGTCGAGTTGAGTATGGTGATGAGCGTGATCCAGAGATGAGAGCTTTTATGGAAAAGATCGCTCCGGCCAACAATGCTTCTAAAATTACCAAGCCTTTATATGTAGTGCAAGGATACAACGATCCGCGTGTGCCCGTTACCGAAGCTGAACAAATGGTGCGAGAAATTCGCCAAGCTGGTGGGCAAGTTTGGTATTGCTGCGCTTCTGATGAGGGGCATGGTTTTGCCAAAAAGAACAATCGCGACTACTACTGGCAATCGGTAGTGCTCTTCTTAGAAAAATATTTGCTTAAATAACCGTTTAAGCGATTTTTAAGTTGAAATAAAAAAATAACTCTGTTACCAGATTAAGGGAACAGAGTTTTTTTAGTTCGGCATATTAAGGTACGCCTGGGAAACTGTCTACAAATTGGATAGTAAAATCGGGGAAGCTGTCCACAAATTGAATCTTATAATCAGGAAAACTGTCTACAAATTGCCATTTTCCCGGGCCATCTGGGAAACTGTCTACAGTTTTTACTTTAAGATCTGGGAAGCTGTCAACAACTTTTACTTTGTAATCAGGGAAGCTATTAACGACTTGAATTTTACCATAAATGCTGCCTACTGGTGCTGTAGTTTCCGCTTGGGCATTTTGAGCGACTGCGAAAAGAAGGATGATGGCGGCACAACAAGCCACTAACATGAAACGATAGTTTTTCAAGCTCCACCTCCAAGTATGATTTTAAACGGTTACCAATCTTAAAATTCGCAAGTGTATCTCGATCCCTTGCGACAAAAATGTCAATTTTGCCTAGAAAATAAAAAAGTTGCCGCCGACATACTTCAGGTGAGATGTCGACGGCAACTACTTAGTCGATAAAATTTCGACTATTCTAAAATTAGTCTCTGAGGTTGAACTCGGAAGTGATCATGAGATGGTCTGAAGCGGTGGAAGATACCCAACGAGTGTCGGTGCTGTCAGACTGAGTGTAACGGTGCACTTGGGAGCTGACCAAACGGTTGGACATGGACTTCGGGAAGATCATGTGGTCGAATTGTTCGGGAGCGAAACCGTTGTTTCTCTTGGGGTTGGCAGGCCAAGTGTTGCGCTCGGAATCGGGTTTGCCAGCTAAGCTATCTACCCACTCTTCGCGGCCGCCGCCGGGATTAAGAACGGCTTGTACGGAAGCGTCGTCGGTGTTGTCATTGAAGTCGCCGGTGAGGACGAACAGACGGCCAGGGAATTGCTTCATTTCGGTTTCGGCGATGTCACGCATGGCGCGGCCTTCGCTCAAACGCTTGGTGTCGGAGCTGACGTGGCCGGGAGCGGAAGGTCTTCTGGACTTGGAGTGAGTGGTGTATAAACTGACGTCGGCGCCGGGCTTACCATCAACATCGATATCGACGCGGAGGAAGTCGCGGCTAAATTTAGTGTCGCCGCTGCCATCGGCTAAGGGGAAGGTTACGTCTTTGTGAGAGACGACTTCGGTGAAGGGGTATTTGGAAATAACAGCTACGTTTACGCCGCGACCGTCGTTACCGGGAACGTGAGCTACATACTTGTAGTCTTTGCTTAAGCCACGAGTTTTCATGAACTCGGTTAAAGTCTCTTTGGAAGTGCACTCTTGTAAAGCAACTACGTCGGCGTCAGCGCGTCTAATATTTTCGGCCAAAGCGTCTAAAGAGCGCTCGCTCTTGACAGGAGTGCGACCGCCGCCGGCTTTTTGCACATCGCGCTCACCGAACATGTTCTTTACATTGTAAGTACCGATAGTTACAGACGTTTTGCCTATCATATTATTTAAAACCCCGTTGGATAATCTTTTTCTGCAACTTCATTTCTTAAGGCGCAATTGCAACACCAAAGCAGAAATGAATTCCTCCTGTTTTGAGCGCCAAGAAGAAGTACACGGACTAAAGTTTATCTTAATCTCACACTCTGACTTCTATCTCAGACTTTGCAGGAAGGGCCGAAGAAAAGAACTCAACCAACTTAAGATATTCAAGTGGTTGAAGCTCTGTATAATCTCTTCACACCCTGTAGTTTTGTTGATTATACTTCTATTTTACCGCAAACAAAACTTTTATTTAGGCAAATACGTGTATTTTTTGTTAATTTTCTTGTCAAAGAGATGATTTTCTTTCAGAGATTCTTCAACCAACTTAGCCATAAAGCGATGACCTTCGGGAGTAAAATGGATTGCGTCAGCAAAGAGCCGACCGTATTTGTAATCTGGCAAAGCCGCAAAAGCTTGAGGAGCGTCTATTAAGGGAATATTGTATTTTTGGGAAAGTTTGCGTAAAGCTTCATGATACAATGGTAAGCGCGAGTTGTTGGGAATATGGCGATTGGTGGGCTCTAAAAGAAAATAGAGAGTAAAATGATCTTGTTGAGAAAGTTTATAAAAACTTTCCATATTTTCTATAAATTCTGTTAAAGGTACTCGCTCTGTGGAATTTATGTTTTGATTGGCGAAATTATATACTGAATCTGTATTGCGAAAGCGCAAAATTAGACTGCGCAATAAAAGGCAAGAGTGGCTGCGATACATCCAAGATCGTACAAAGTATAACCATTTTTTATCAGTTAAGACTGAACGATCTGTAGAAAACCCTTCATTAGAATCGTGATAACCAAAAGCTTCAACTACAAGATCTGGCTTATAAGGAGCCAAATCTGATTTGTAGAGCATTAGACCTTGCCAAGAAGAATATCCTGAGATGGCTCCATCAATTACTTCAATTTTTTTATAACCATGAGCTTTTAAATTGTGCTTACGCAAGTTGTTTTGCAATACTTTAGGATAGCAATGGTGAGGAGCATACTGGTAGCGAAAGGCAGAAATAGCCTGTGAATCGCCGAGAAAAGCTAAGCGAAAAGTTTGAGGAAATTTGTTGTGATTGTATTCTTGATCGAAAATGCCGCTAATAGAATTGCGAGAGGTGCCTGCCATATTGGTTCTTAAGCCTCTAGCATTGTGGGTAATTTCCGGATTGGCTTTCCAGAAAGTTAAAGGATCGGGAATAAATAGGTGATTGGAGCTATAATATGGCAAATGGAGTAGCGCTTCAAATAAAAAAAAGAAAGTGGCTACTGCTATACTGTTGCGCATTAAGGGAGAGAGCTGAGTCCAGTGTTTGAAATACTTATTGAGTATTTGGGCAATTTTACAAAGCGCAACTAAGATAAGGGCTCCTAGCAACAGACCAGCAATTATTTGGCTGTCTAGCAGTTTGGGAATGTTGCCGATTATATATTGAGAGCGCAAGGCTGTCTCTCCGCCGCTGACTATATAAAATGAACTATCTTCCATATGTCGGCCCTAAATTTTTTATGTCGCCAGAGTAAGAATATCCCTTCCGGGCGCAACTAGGTGAACCAGGAAGGGATGAGTCGTAGCCTAAGCACTATTTATAGCGGTGTCTGTAGCAAATTATTGTAGTATGTGAAGATCTTTTTAACTTGAGCACCGGTTTCGTCTAAAAATTCTAACCTATAGGAACAAACTCCGGATCGGCTCAACGAGGGGAGCAATTTTTGCCTTTGTCTGGGAGTTTGATCAAAGATCGTGTTTCTACAACAATAGTCATTGCGTACCAAGTGTGAATATTGCAAACGATCGATGATATAAAGATCTTTATTTAGACAAGGTTGCCCGCAAGTTTTAGCATCTTGTCCGGAGCTAAGCAAATTGGCATACAAACAATGCTGAGAGTGGAAAGTTGGCATGCGCCTATAAAGAGTGAAAACTAAACGACTGACAGGATCGGCGGCATTAGGATAAGTGGAACTTAAGTTTTTAAGTCCGTTTATCAAGGCTAACAACTGAAGTTCGTCTAGATCATCGCTTGGAGTAAAAGTGTCTAAGCCCAATCTTAAAAGAGAATCTGCGCTCAGAGAATTGGTAATATTAAAAGAAAAGTCGCCATGCAGAGAAGGAATAGATTCTCCTTGCTGACGCAAGTCGAGCATATATTGCAAGCTGCCCAAATTGCGCAATAACAGACCGTCGGGAGCAAATTTTAAGAGCGTTTGCAACGAAAGCAGATCACCTTGTTTCTTGATTCGCGGAGTGGCTAAGTAAAGTCGGACGTCGACTTGAGAACGTACGGCTTTGACCATAAGATTGAGTTTCTCTGGCTTAAAAGCTTCCAATTCCACCGAATCGCACCCTAATTCCAGTGCCGCTTCAGTTTGTTCTAAAGTGCGGCATAAAACGGTCAGACAAGATCGCATAGGCACACTTTGGCGCTCCTGAGGACTTGGCAATATAAACCTGGCAATCGGTGTAGATGTGGATTCTTTTTGTTCTAAAGCTGCTGTTAAGTCGGCCACTAAAGCTCTGCGCATAGGCTTGAGCTCGGATAGTGGCAAAAACAGACCGTCTGATAAATTTTCCGCTTCAATACTTGCAATATGGAATGGAGTTTGGCTTAACTCTGAAAATTTTTCGGCAACAGAAGCTGCTGTCAGTCCACTTTTTTGAGCCGGACTTAAGGCTGTTTGGCTACTGACAGTAAATTTTTGAGTTAAGCCTTCGGCTGTAGCTGCTATTGTCAGAGGGACGCCCAGTGAACCGTGCAAACTTAAGTGCAAACCTATGCGCCCTTGTCTAGCTGTATGCATAGATTGATTTATTCGCTTAGTTGTTTGCGGAGAGCTGGTTATATAAACCAAATCGCCGATATTTATTTTGCTTAAGTTGGGGCCGTTTTTGCCAAATCCGAGTAAGGCTGTGCCTTTTTGAACAGAGCACGAATAGATCGGGCCACCTTGTACGTCTTCCGAGTTGTTCTTTTCGTCTATAGGAGATAAGAACAACACTCCCATACCATTTTGGGGAGTAATTGGATAAGCTGTCAGGTTTTGCTTATTTTTATCTTGAGTAACTAACTTGACTTTTATCTCGTGATTGCTCTTTTCTGCAACTACACCTAAGAGCTGTCCTCTGTGTTTAGGATAGCCTTTTTGAATAAAGGTCTGGTGATTGACTGAAGTTAAAAAACCGGGGGTAAAACCTCGGGAAAAAGTGACGTTTAAATCGCTAAGGTTGCGACGTAACTCTAAAATTTGGGCTGTGTTAGGAGTAATTTGTCGTCCTTGTTTGTCGAAATGGGCGTCTACCCATTCGCGCATAGTTTTGACGGCCATATAGACATAACTGGCTGCTTTAAGGCGTCCCTCGATCTTTAGGGAACTGACATTGGCTCTGATAAGCTCATCAATCTTATTGAAGCCGGCCAAATCGCAAGGACTGAGCAAATGGGAAGGGGAGGAAAGTTTCACTTGTCCACGGCTAAAGTCTAGTTTCTGTCCGTGAGGTACAGCAGCCCAGCGGAAAGGTAAGCGACAAGGCTGGGCACATTGTCCTCGATTGGCCGAGCGTCCTCCCCAGGTTAAACTGGCTAAACACTGGCCGCTGAAAGATACACACAGAGCTCCCAAAGCAAAAACTTCCAATTCGCAATCGGCCTCTTTTTTTACTTCGGCAATTTCTGCGGCGCTCAGTTCTCTAGCCAAAACAACTCTTTGGAAGCCTAAATTCTTAGCAAATTTTGCTCCACAGCCGTCGCTTAAAGTCATTTGGGTGCTGGCGTGGAGATGCACAGAAGGAGCTAAATGGGCCGCTAAGCGAGCAACGCCAAGATCTTGGATAATTAGAGAATCTACTTGACATTCTTCAATTTTGCTTAGAAGCTCTTTGAGTTTGGGCAATTCGCTCTCAAAAACGAGCGTATTTAAAGTTATGTAAGCCTTAGCTCCGGAAGCATGAATTTCACGGACAGTTTCTTTCAGCTTATCCAAAGTAAAGTTTTGAGCTCTGGCTCTAGCATTGAAGCCTTCTGATAATCCAAAATAGACGGCGTCGGCTCCGGCTTGCAAAGCCGCTTGCAGCACTTGATAATCTCCTACCGGAGCTAAAACTTCTGGCTTTAACATAAAAATAAGATCCTAATCAATGGCAAAAATAAAAAGTGGTCGGAAGGTCTGTCCAATTTATTGTGGTGACATCTACCGAATCCGGTATAAAATTCAAAGCTAAAGATAAATACATGCCCTCCAGGACTTCAGCGCTTTGCAAATATAGGCATTGCGGGGAAGGCAAGGGATTGGAGGTCAAACTTTTGGGTAGATCGGACAATACTTCAAAAGAACTTAAAGAAATGTGCATGCCCGTACCCCAAAGTTTTAAACAAGCTTCTTTGCGTGTCCAAAGTTTGGTAAAAAGTTTGTTTTGTTGGGTAGACCCTTGGCATAAATATAAGCTTTGCCATTCTTCTGCACTAAAAAAACGTTTGGCTAAAGCTAAAACTGGACGCTTCGCAACCGCTTCTAAATCTAAACCCACTTCTGCAAATGCAAAGCAATCGGTTGTGGCAACCGTAGCTAAAGCTGCCCAATCTCCGGAATGGCTCAAATTGAAGGCTAAGAGATCGTTGCCTTTTAGTTTGGGCTTTCCGAAAGGCCCCCTGTCAAAAGAAAAACCGGCGGCAGTTTCTAATAGTTTGGTATCTTGCCAATGGGAAGTCTTGTGCAATTGTTGAGCTAAAAGCAGCCTAAGTCCTATATGAGCAGCAGCAAAACGGTTACCCAACTGGGCAAAGGCAAATTTTGCTTTGCGCTGCTGCTCTTCACTATTTAAAAGATAAGATTCCATTTCCCTGAAGTTATCAGGGAAATGGGCCAAATCAAAACAAATAATGTTTACTTTTGGCAAAGAAATTGCCTACATTCCAACTATATTGTAGCCGCAGTCGACGTGCAGCACTTCGCCGGTGATAGCTGAAGAAGCTTGAGAAAGCAAGAATACAGCGCTTTCGCCGACTTCAGCAGCGCTTACACAGCGTTTGAGAGGGGAACGCTCGCTGGTAACGTGGAGCATTTCGGTGAAGCCATGAATACCTCTGGCGGAAAGTGTTTTGATAGCGCCGGCGGAAATAGCATTCACTCTAATATTCTGAGGGCCTAAGTCGGCGGCTAAATAGCGTACAGAAGATTCTAAAGCCGATTTAGCTACACCCATGACGTTGTAATTTTTAACAACCTTTTCTGCGCCGAAGTAACTAAGGGATACGATGCTACCGCCTTCAGTCATTAAAGGAGCGGCTCTTCTGGCTAAAGCTACCAGAGAATAAACGCTAGTTTCCATGGCTGTTAAGAAGCCGCTGCGGGAAGTATCAACAAAGCGTCCCATAAGATCTTCACCCTTGGCAAAAGCTACAGAGTGGACCAAAAAGTCCAATTTGCCCCATTTGGATTCAATTTCTTGGAAGAGGGTGTCCAAACTGGCTTCGTCGTTGACGTCGCAAGGCAAAATATAACTGGCTTGCAAACTTTCAGCTAAAGGACGCATACGTTTTTCGATGGCAGCATTAAGATAAGTGAAGCCTAACTCAGCTCCTTGTTGTTTGGCTTTTTCAGCAATCCCCCAAGCAATGGAATTAGCATTGGCTAAACCGACGATCAATCCGCGTTTTCCTTGCAGCATTTTATGTGCTCCTCTATGAAAAATAAAAAATAAATCTTGCCTGCCCTTCAATTTTGGACGGCTCTCTCCTGTCGAGAAGTGTAGGTGAAAATTAAGCACAAAAAAAAGAACGCCTCCTAAAGGAGACGTCCTTGTACAGCTAACTAGCTATGAGGGCTAGGAATTAACCGCGAATGTACTCATCCCATTTGCCAAACATTTTGTCCTGGGTTTTAGCGCGGTTGACGGTGACGTCCTGCTGGATTTCGAAGATCTTGGTCTGGGTGTCCTGGAGGATCTTCCAGCGGTTCATCTGGCTCTTCTGAGCGTCGGCCTGCATAGAGGTGTAGATGCTCTGAGCATTCTGGTAATCGTTAGCAGTCATCTGAGCGATGCTGGCGGCAGTAGTAAAAGCTCCCATGGTAATTACCTCCGTGAACGGAAATTCTTTTCTTGTGTCTGGTATCACTCCAGTTAAAGAAAAAGTAAAGACCTATTAGTAAAAAAATAATAATTTTATTAAAAATATTAGGAAAAATTTTGAAAATAAAAAAACGCCCCCCGAAGGAGACGCCTTTTTTAGCTATCTATCGACGGCTAAAAAAACAACGATGGTTAAAAATTAACCGCGGATATACTCATCCCACTTGCCAAACATTTTGTCTTGGGTTCTGGCGCGGTTGACGGTGACGTCCTGCTGGATTTCGAAGATCTTGGTCTGGGTGTCCTGGAGGATCTTCCAGCGGTTCAT
>CAKUBG010000006.1 GCA_934636825.1 uncultured bacterium
CAATTGGGTGCCGCGAGGTACTCTTCGTTAGCTTTAACTTCTTCGGCTTCAGCTTCAGCCTTACGGATGGCAGCTTTTGATGGGCGCCCACGCTTAGGCTTGGCAGCTTCTACAGCTTGAGCTAAGCGCACATTTTCCCAGTACCGCTCCTGCGCTTCCTTAGGGAGCGAGTCAAGGGCGATCTCGTACTTGAAACCGGTTCCACCATGATTACTTGAAGTTTTTCTAAAAGTTAAACTTCCATGTTTAATCTTATAGCTAATATTAGTAACGTGACAGCCTATTAAATCAGCTGTCTCTTGCATTGAGAGCCAAGCGCTCATACAAAATCAGCCTCTCTAATCCCATCAATTAGAAAACCGCTAGAGACTCCAAGGAGACTAGAGAGCAACCGAATTGTTTTTAAAGACGGATCCATCTTGCCGCGTTCAAACAGGCAGATGGTGACTTCAGAAAGGCCGGTCATTTTAGCAAGTTGCTTTTGAGTAAGACCTTTTTTCTGTCGTGCAATTTTAAGCCCGTTCAATCCAGTCAACTTATTATTTTCTCACTTTCGGTTTAACTATAAGTTATAGTTAAACTATAATTAGTGTATTACTAAAAGTCAATAGCCATGGAGGGGGTAAACTTTAAGTGTCGATTTAATTTTTTATGAATTACAAGTTTTTAATTGGTCAAAGAATAAAATCTGCTAGAGAATCTATAGTTATGAAGCAAGAACGTTTAGCAGAACTTTTAAACGTAACGATTGCTACAGTCAGTCAGTGGGAAAATGGAAAATTATTCCCAAGGTTAGAGCGTTTGGTATCAATCGCTGAAATTACGGACAAACAGCTTGACTATTTTTTTAGAGCTGTTGATGAGCCTCAAGAAGGAAATAACGTTGAGTTAACTGCTCAAGAACTTTATATTGTCGAAACCTTTAGAAAATTAAATCAATCAGGCCAAGATTATTTACTCGAATGTACTGACAATTGCAGATGTCTTGCCAAATATAAAAAATCTAATAATAGGGCCGTGGTAAATAGCTAGAAACTATTATTTCTGTTATTTTTGTTATGTCTGTTCAATTGAGGAAAATGCCGAAAATTCGGGCTTTTATTAAAATGAATTTTTGGAATTTTGGATCGGATAAAAAAATAGGAGTTTTAAAAATACAAAAATCCGCACAGATCCGCTTTTTTTCAGGCTTTTTGAGCCCCTAAATGACAATAAAAAACGCCCCTTCAGCTCCTATTTAATAGGTTTTGAAAGGACGTTAAATTGTAAAAAAGCGGATCTGCTGGAAAAAATTCTCGCAAACCATTTAGGAAGCCGATAAAGAGAAAAGCCCGAAGTGATGGGATTTTAAGGAGATCTAAAAAATGGGCTTTCTCTCAAAACATCCGATCCCTTATAATTAATAGCCGTATTTGGGGCGATTGACTTTTAAGAAAATCAAAGTGGTAATTAAAGCGCCGATTTCGGCTACAATTACGGAAGCCCAGATCCATTCTACGCCGAAAAGCAAGGGCAAAACCATAACGCTTATCGATTGGAAAACCAAAGTGCGCGTAAAAGCTATAATGGCAGAAACTAAGCCGTCATTTAAAGCTGTAAAGAAAGACGAGCTAAAAATTTCAAAGCCGAAGAAAGCGAAAGCCACTGAATAGATGCGCAAACCGTGTTTGGTAATAGCTAGCAACTCTTGATCGTAGCCTACAAACAGGCGCACGATAGGATCGGCAAACACTGTGCTGATTAAAGCCATCAAAATACCTACGCTGACCGTAAAAACAGTGCTCTTTTTGAGCATGTTTTTGACTTCGGCCGGATTTTTCGCTCCAAAGTGGTAGCTGGTAATAGGGGAAGCGCCGATAGAGTAGCCCACAAAAATAGAGGAGAAGATAAAGCAAAGGTAGCCAATTACTCCATAAGCAGCTACGCCATTTTCGCCAATAAAACGCAAAAGCTGATAATTGTACAAAATTACCAAAATGGAAGACGAGATGCCGTTCATAAGCTCGGAAGAGCCGTTAGTGCAAGACTTCCAAAGCACGTTTCCGTAAAATTGGGTAGAGCCTAAGTGGAGCGGGCTATCATTTTTGCGGGCAAAATAAACCAAAGCCGTTAAGCCGCCCACTACTTGGCTTAAAGCTGTAGCTATAGCCGCGCCAGCTAAGCCCCAGTGAAAAACGATAATAAAAAGCGCGTCTAGAGCCATATTGGTAAAGCCGGCCAGCAAAGTAACGGCAAAACCAAGCTTCGGTTTTTCGGCAGCTATAAAAAAGCTCTGAAAGACATTTTGTAGCATAAAAAAAGGCATGGCCATCATATTGATACGGCCATAAGTAATGCTACAAGCCAAGAGATCGCCTTCAGCTCCCAGAGCGTGGGCAATATAAGGTACAGCTACATAGCCTAACACAGCGGCTATAGTGCCAAAAATGGCTGTCGAGTAAACGATCATGGAAAAATATCGATTGGCCAGTTTATTGTCGCCTTCACCTAAAGTTTTAGCTACAATAGCTGTGCCGCCGGTGCCTAACATAAAGCCTAGAGCACCCACAATCATCATGACCGGAAAGATAAAGTTGGTAGCTGCAAAAGCCACTTTGCCCACATAATTGGAAACAAAAAGGCCGTCTATAACGCTGTAAGTGGAAATAAACAACATCATAGCCATAGAAGGCAGCACAAAACGCAACAGCCTGGAATAGGTAAAATGATCTGAAAGTTTGATTTCCATTAAAACACCTAAAATTAACCAAAAAAAAGTAAAGTCAAAGTTTTGAATAACAGCTACAATTTCGAACTACCATTGTACAATATATAACCTTTAAATCAAGTTGCAGCCCAAGTTGTTTTCTTAGTGTCTGCTTAAGTTTTTCTATATATAAGAAATAATAATAAAAATAATATTTTTTTATCAATTTTATAAAAAATTCGAAGTTCAAAGAGTCAGTGAATAAAAGTATGTAAAAATAGAACAAGCTATTATGCCTTCTATGGTATAATGTCCCCCCGGTGTTTATGCAAGGTATGTTGCATAGTAATTGGATAATTAAAGTAGATGAAGTGAGCAACTAAAATGAAATTCAAGAAGATCGAACTCAGTGAACTCAGCACAAAAATTGACCCAATCGTTGCTATGCGTAACAAGTGGTTTCTCGTCACCGCCGAGGACGGTGGCAAAGCAAATGCCTTAACCGCTGGCTGGGGTGCGTTAGGCAATGTTTGGGAAAAAAAGACCCTGACTGTTTTTATCCGTCCACAGCGGCATACAAAGAAATTTATGGATGCTAGCGGTCGTTTTACTGCGACCTTTTTTGACGGCCATCAGCAGGAGCTGTTATACGTTGGCAGCCACTCTGGCGCAGAGGATGCGGACAAGATCGACCACGCAGGATTACACCTAACCCATGTGGACAACCAGCCTACCTTTACCGAAGGTAAGCTGGTGTTAATTTGTAAAACACTTTATCGGCAGGCGTTGGATCCGGAGTGCTTTTTGGATAAAGCCGTCATGGAGGCGGCTTACCCGGACAAGGACTATTCTGTAACCTATGTAGCCGAAATTGAAGCCGCTTACGAAATGGAATAATAAAATAGTTTAATAATGGTTCTAGCCGGAAATTTCGCCTCGGCCATTGCCGCTTTCGGCATGAGAACGGTTGACCACCCGAAAAGCATTTTTCTTAGTGCAGACAAAACACAACTTTAGAAACGGATAAATGAGGGATCGATAATGACGGAAGAAGAAAAAAAGCTGGACGCTGGCCTTTATTACGATTTCTGGGATGCAGGCGTCAACGGTAGGAAGCTGAACGCCATCCGCTTTTGTCGGGAACTGCGACAAATGCAAGATGCAGACGCAACAGGAGCAGAGCAAGCAGAACTTATCAAAAAGTATTTCGGCTCAGTAGGACGGGATGTATGCCTTTGCCCAGGCTTTATGTGCGATAATGGCAGGAATATCCATGTGGGCGATCAGTTCCTCGCCAACTACAATGTGACTATCCTAGACATCATGCCGGTGCATATAGGAGACTATGTGATGATCGGACCGAATACGCTAATTATAACGGTTAACCATCCGCTCACGCCCAAGGGACGCCGGGAACATCTTGGTATCGGCAAACCTGTCACCATCGGAAACGATGTCTGGATTGGCGGAAATTGCACCATTCTTCCTGGTGTGACTATTGGCAATAATGTGGTCATTGCCGCAGGGGCTGTTGTAACCCATGATGTACCCGATAACTGTGTGGTTGGAGGTGTCCCGGCCAAAAAGATCAAAGATATTGAAAATGATGTATTCTAATGGGGCAGTTCAACTAGCAATTTGACAATAGTGTAATACCCTCTTAACCGGATAAACATCGGTTAAGAGGGTATTTTTATGGGCGATTTTTTTCTGTGGCAGGTAAAACCAGTTGTATATAATGAAAGGCGCCTTCAGTTTAGGCCGGAGGAGACGAATAACTTATGGCTATTGTAAAAGTTGATCATATAAATATCGCTTGCACAGATTTAGCAGAAACAGCCCACTTTTATACTGAAGTTTTGGGCTTTAGTCGCGGCCAAATTAAACAAAGCGGCGCCAAAAAAATGCTCAATTTAACTAAGCAAGACGCTGTTGTGGAGTTGGCTCAGCCTACCGACGGAGATCGTTTAGATGGTGACGCTTATAATCACATAGCTTTTACTTCCGACGATATTCAAGCCGATTTTAAACATATGCAAGCGCTTGGTTTTACTTTGCTTAACGATTCGGTGCAAGAGAGCGCTGGCGCCTTTTACTTTTTTATGGAAGCTCCCGGCGGCGCTTTAGTGGAGATTATTACGCACAAATAGGGCCGTTTTGCTGGTATTGATATTGTTGGACAAATTGGCGAAAAGGTAAAAATCGGCATGCATAAGCGTCGTTTAGGGCGTACAGAACTTATGGTCTCAGAAGTTGGTATTGGTGGCTTGGGCATTATTTCCAAGCTTTTGCCCGATCGTCAGGCCGGCATAGAAACTGTACGCCATGCTTTAGACTGTGGCATGAATTATATAGACACAGCCCGAGGCTACTTCGACGCGGAGGAAACGATAGGCCAAGCTATTCAAGATAGGCGCGATCAGGTTATTTTGGCTTCCAAAACATATTTGCGCTCTGGCTTTTTAGCTTATAAAGATCTAGAAACCAGCTTGGCCACCTTAAAAGTGAACCATCTCGATATGTATCAAGTTCACCATGTGCAATATAAAAGCGAACTTGAGCAAGTGATGGCTCCCAAGGGAGCTTTGGAAGCTCTGGAAAGTGCCAAACGCGAAGGCTTAATCGATCATATAGGCATAACTTCCCACCATACACGAGTGTTGGCCCAAGCCTTGGAAACGGGCCGCTTTGATACGGTTATGCTGCCTTTTTCGCCTATAGAACGCGACGGCTTAGCTGAAGTTTATACGGCAGCCAAACGCTTCGACGTGGGCATTATCGCTATGAAAGTGCTTTCTTCCGGACGTTTAACTTCTGTAGAAGAAGCTATTCAGTTTGTGTTGGCTCACGATATTTCCATGTGCGTTTTGGGCTGCACTACTAAAGAACACGTCGACCGTGATATTGCTGCTGCCGAAGCTTTCCATCAGCTAAGCGAGGCTCAGCGCCAAGGCTTGCTCTCAGGTGGCGCCGACTTAAAGGACGGTTTTTGCCGCCGCTGTCGTATTTGTGAAGGGCTTTGCCCTATGAAAATTCCTATAGCTGATGTTTTCCGTTGCGAAGACTATTTGATTTTGAACGCTACCTACGCTCGCAACGAATATAAAGCTCTCTCCCGCCATGTGCCCAATTGTATAAAATGCGGCCAATGCGAGCTCGTTTGCCCTTTCCATCTTAAAGTTACAGAATCTTTGGAGAGAGCTCATAGCCGTTTAAGTCGTGGCAAATTTGAAGACTGTGCCGTCAATATTTTACACAAAATCAAATTGTACGATTTAGCTCGCAAAGCCTATTTCTCTTTAGGCGGCGGCTTACCCGAGCGCTAAAGTCGGCGCAAGTAGGCTAACCGAATAAGGGTCGCGCCTTTGTGTAGATAAAAAGGCGAAAAAGGCCGAAAAAAGGGAAAAAGCGCCAACACATTAAACAAAGGGGCCTGCGGAGGTTGGCAAGGTGGAAAATACGGAAGGTTTGTGCCCTTGGTTAGGCGAGGGCCAAAGCAAGAGAGCGATCAGTAAGCCGCAGCAGCGTTGGAAAATGGGCTTTATTTCCCTTTACGATATTGAAAACAACGCGGCCCGCCTTTTGGGAGCTTGTGCCCGCCAAGCCGGCTATCAATTTACAGAAATTTACTTTAAAGATTGGATCAACAATAAATTCGATCCACCAAAAGATTGTGAAATTGAGCGTCTATTAGAATTGATAGCTGCCAAACAATGCAATATTGTCGGCTTGTCGGTACGCGCTTCGGCTTATCACAAAGTGGCCGCTCAGCTCACTTCCGCTATTAGGCAGCGCTTTCCTCAAATAGTTATCTTGTGGGGCGGCACCCACACAGTGTTAGCTCCAGAAAAATGTATTCTTGAAGCTGATATTGTTTGTCGCGGTGAAGCGGAAATAACTTTGGTAGAACTATTGGATCGCCTTTCCGCTGGGTTAGACATTACATCGCTGCCTAATATATGGGTTAAACAGCGGCCCGAATATAAATCTATGCAAGGGCCAGGCTCGGAAAGTTCGGAAGTTTGTACGCCAATAGTATTTAAAAACGAAGTTGGGCCCAACGTACAAAATTTAGATTTATTGCCTTTCCGCGATTTTTATTCAGCCGACAAATATTTCATTATGGGACGCAGCCTCGAACAAGGCGATCCTATGGTTGGCGACTCTTGCTTCCAAATGATGAATTCGCGCGGTTGCGTCTTTCATTGCGCTTATTGTTATAATTCCGAACTTTCCGAACTTTATAAGTCGCAGGGCCACTATTATCGCACTCGCAGCGTTAGTTCCGTATTGGCCGAGATAAAGAAGGCGCGTACTGTCTTTAAAAACATGAAGCGCATTCGTTTTGACGATGAAGTTTTTCTTTTTTCTGATGCTTGGTATGACGAATTTGCGGCTCGTTATCCTGTGGAAGTGGGGCTGCCTTTTGAAGTATTTACCGAGCCAAAATTGGTCAAAAGGCCGCTTTTTGAATTGTTGCGTCGCGCCGGCTTGGATGTAGTTTATATGGGCATCCAGAGCAGTTGCCGCGTCAACAGCGAATTATATGATCGCAGCGGCAACGACGAGCAATTGCGAGCTTGCGCCCATATTTTCGCCGACTTGGGCTTAGATGCTCGCTACCATGTAATGATGGACGACAAAGAGTCGACTTGGGAAGACAAGCGCCATTTATTCGATTTGCTTATGAGCTTTCCGCGCGGCAGCTATCAGCTTTATTTATTTAGTGTAGTCATTTTCCCCAACACTATGTTGGCCAGAAAATTGCTTGCGGAGGGAAAAATTACTGAAAACGATTTAGAAGGCGAGCGCAACAAAACTTTCCAGCAAATTAGAGTGAGTTTAAATTATCCGCGCCCGCCGGAGGAGCTTTTCTGGGCTTCTATGTTTGTGCTGGTCAGCAAACGCTTTTTAAGCGACCAATTTTTGTATTTTCTGGCCGACAATAAATTTTTGCGCCGCTATCCTAAAGTGTTGGCCTATTTTGCTCAATTGTGCAATTTAATTAAAATGGCCGGCGTAGCTTTGCGCATGACCTTAAAGGGGGAAATGACCTTTACACTTATGCACCGCTGGCTCAATTGGAATTCGCTCATAAGCCAATAAAGCGCCGCTCTAAAATACATTATGCTTAGTAATTCCTCCAAATTGCAAAAAGTGTTTTCCCAAGTCGGCGAAGCGGCGACAGTCGTCGGCCTTTATACTTTGCTAGCTGTAATTTTTACTTATCCACTAGTCTTAAATTACAGCGATTATATTATTGGCCACATGGAAAGCGATGTTTGGAAACATTTGTGGGGCTTGTGGTGGGTGCGTCGCCGCTTAATTCAAGATTGCGTTTTGCCTTTGCATACTTTTTTGCTCAACTATCCTTACGGCGGCGCTCTTTATTTTATCGATTCTCTCAACGGCGTACTTTCTGTGCCGTTGCAAAGCTTTCTTTCTATAGTGCAAACTTTTAACACGATAGTTCTTTTTAACCTCGTGTTGGCTTCTTCCGGCGCTTATGTTTTGGCTAAAGGCTTAACTGGTCACAAAGCCGCCTCTTTTGTAGCTGGAGCTATCTATGCTTTTTCTGCCTACATGGGATCGAGCATAGCTTCAGGTATTACTGAATCGATAAATATCGGCTATTTGCCCTTTTTTTGCCACTATTTTATGTGCCAATTTAGATCGCGCAGTTTTAAAGATGCTTTCTTGGCGGCTTTGTTTTTCTCTCTGAATACGCTGGGCTGTTGGTATTTCGGCACTTTTGCCGTACTTTTTGCTGTCTTTTATTACATTTGGCTGCTTTATAAGCGCCTTAAGGGAAGCGGCTGCGACTCTATTGGTTCTAAGCTCAAAACCTTTTTATCTTATAGCGGCGGCCCTCTTTTATATAGCGTTTTTCTGCTGATCGTTTTTGTAACTCTGACGCAAAATTTGTGGCAAATTTCCGAGCATTTGCGGGTAGGTTTTGTTCTTTTTGCCGATTTGCATAATGCCATTTTCTTGCCTCTTATGTTGGCCGCCGCTTTATATGCTTGGGCCCAAGCTCAGAGCGAGCCCTCTTGGTGGCAGCGCCATCTTTATTTATGCATATTTATTGTCCAAATGATATTTAGCCAGATCTTTGGCTCGCAACTTTGGACTTGGGGCGGTTGGGGATGGCGTGGCAATTTCTTGACTTTCGCCGCAGCCGTGAGCGCCGGTTGGTTAAGCGCTGCTTTTTTGGCTAGGGCTATAATTGCTTATTGTACCTATAAAAAACAAGCCGCCGCTTCCGAGGCTGCACTCCAAGCCGAGCCCCAAAGCCGCTTGGCCTTTTTTACCCATATGTTCACCGGTCGGCAGTTTTATCTTTGGCTTTGTCAGGCGTTTTATGTAGTAGCTTTCGGAATAGCCGGTTTAGCTTTTTATTATGGATCGGCTTTGGGGCAGGGGATAGTCTGCCGCTATTTGATAGGCTGCGTTTGGTTGGCTCTAAGCCTTTTTTTATACCGCCATTTATTGGCTCTGGCGCTAGAGCAAGCGGCCAGCTTGTCTCCCTTGGAGCGCTTTTGCTGCAGCCACTTAGCTACATTTAATATACTTGCCGGCAGCCATATCGTTTTGTTGTTGGGCTTATACGGCAGCTTGGCTAAAAATTATCCTTGTTGGCAAATATTGATTTATTGGCTGTGGGGAGCAGCCATAATTGAAAGTTTGCCTTTTATCAGCAATAAGTGGAGCCAAGCTCTGGAGCAAAGCTTGCAAAGTATTTGGCATATTTCTTTTAACGAGGCAGCGGCTTTTTATTGGCACAACTTTTTCAAAGTGCCCTTTTTTATGGTTTGCCTTTGTTTGGCTTTTATCTTGGGCCCTATGCTGGCTTTCCAAAGCACTATCAATAGCGGCGACTCTATTGTTTTTCGCGGTCGCAGCGAAATGAACGTCGGTTTGCATTTGTCGCGCCAATTTTACAATGTTATGACTATCAAAGATTTTTTAGTCGGCGGCAAAGAGCGAGCGGTGGAAAGTTACACCGTAGATCGACTTATTCGCGCTTGTTATATCGGCTGGGCCGCTTTGTTGCTGGCTTTGAGTGGTTGTTTTTGGGGCCAAAAACGCTACGATCGCTCTTTCTGGATATTTATCGGCCTAATTTTTATGCTTTTTGTTACCGGCCCTTTTATGTATATTAGCGACGAAATTTATTCTACTATAAAGTCGCCGCTTTATATGCTCTTTTTTCGCTATTTTCCTACTTTCGCTGCTGTTAGCATACCTTTTCGCTTCAGCATTTTGGTTATGCTCAGCATATCTATATTGAGCGCTTATACGCTGGCCGATTTGGCTCACTTGCTTGATAAAAAGGAACACGCTCTAATGTGCGCTTCTTGTTGTGCGGCTATACTTTTTGAGGTGGCCGTCTTTTCGCCTTCACCTTTTCCTTTGCCGCTTTCGGAAGCGCGTATGCCATCATATTGTCTCGATATTGCTCAAAAAGGCGGCGATTATGGCTTAATCGATTTTCCTATTCAGCGTACACGTGGCGAGCTTTTGCCCGGTGAATATTTTTTCTACCAAATCGGCCATTTGCAAGCTATTCCCAACCGCGTAGAAGGTACAATCCCTCTTTTTGTTTACCAAAATGCTTTAACCAGCTATTTATTCATTTTGGAACATTCTCAAGGTGATATACCTTATCGCAGTCAAAAAGAGCTGGACTTGGGCTTTTCTGATTTACAGCGCTTTCGTTTTCGTTATTTGGTAGTGCACGACAATTATTTGCGCCGCCGTGCCAAAGAAAAAGTACATAATATGTTGCATTTCTATTGCGGAGCGCCTAAATGTTATCCTAGGGGAGTATACGTCTATACTATTCCCTCTATTGCCGAAACTAAAGCTCAGTGAGGTAGGGTAAGTTGAACTACAAAAAATTTTCTTTGGCAAGCAAAAAGAAAATTCCACTTAGCGACAATTGGGAGATCGTTTGGGTAGCTTTGCTTTCTCTAGCCATTTTACAACTTTTTTTCGGCTTTTCGTTATCTTCCAATTCTGATTTTTATGGCACAACCGAACAGGGAGTTTCATCTTGGGCCGACGATTCTTTTACCGATAGTAATACAGAAGTGCCGGTAGGGCCGGAAAGCAGACAATTTACGCAAGAAAGGGTCGAGGAGTAGTTTTGGAAGTTGATAAGGACAGGCAACCGCCGCATTTTACTTGGTCTAAACTAAGCTGGGGAAAAATATTTACCGGTTTGGGTATATGCTGTTGCTTAATACCTTTTTTTAATGCTTCTCAAATGTGGGATAGTTTAAAACAGCTTAGCTGGGGATATTTTTTATTGTCTCTGGCCTTATTTATGCTAGCTTCGGCTCCTACTGCTTTGGTGTGGTATGGCGTTACTATTCGCTTGGGAGCGTCTTTAAATTTTTGGCAAGCTTGGCGCATTGCTTTAATCAGTTTCTTTTGGAATAATTTAATTCCCGGCGGTGTAGCTGGCGACGTTGTGCGCGTCTGGGAAATAGGCAAATATAATTTAAATTATGCTAAAGGAGCAGCTTCAGTTTTTATTGAGCTTTGGAGCGCTTTAGCTGCACTAATTGTCACTTCTTTGCTGGCTTGGTTTATGGCCGATCCGATTTTTGTTTTAATTGAGCAACACGAAAGAACGCTACCTATGCTTCAAGGGCTGGAAGTTTTTAGTGTAAAGTGGAGTTTACTGGCAGTTATTGCTCTAATGGTAGCAGTTTTTATTTTTGGTAGCGTCGTGCTCTTTTCTCAACATCTTTGGCAGAACTTGCGCTTGCGTTTGCTCAGTCGATTCAGTTTAGGCTCATCTTTAGAGGAATTTACGCAAGCTTGCGCCCTCATTAAAAATAATTTGGGCGGCTTTACTATAGCTGTGCTTATAAATCTACTGGCCCCTCTGTTGGAGGCGGCGGCAGTCTACGTTATTTTCCAAAAAATCTGTCCGCAAAATTTACCTTTTATTTATTTTTTAATTTTTATCCCTATTTTCAGAATTATGCTCCATCTACCGGTGTCCACTAATGGTATAGGTACTCAAGAAGCAGCTTTTGCCTTATATTGGGGAAGTGTAGGTACAGCCTTAGAACCTGTCCTAGCTTCGTCCCTTTTGATTCATGCAGTGAAGTTAGTTATGTGCATCTTAGGGGCACTGTTGTATTATCAAAAGCCGCAAAAATCGGGTTTTTTGGCCTAGATCGAAGCCAAATTGAAAGAGGTTTAATTATCACTTTCTGGAAAGTCTTACCGGGGATCGGCGGTAGCCGTGCCCTCTCAACTTGGGAAAAAGGACTTCTTGTAAAGAATAGATGAGCATAAATAAAAATACATTTGGATTTGTTTTGGCAGCGGTTGCTACTTTGGGCTTAGGCTTTATGGTCTACGGCTGTGGCGACGGCGGCTCCACTACCCCCAATCCTTTGGGACCAGCTAAAGTAGTCCCCAAAGTAATATTCAATTACAATGTTTTAGCTAAGGAACTGGGCGCCAAAACAGAAATTCCCGCTAATATTGTTAGCGTAAAATATGCTTTTAGTGGCACCAATGACGCCCAAGAACTGTTTACCGACCTCGACGAAACTTACGGCTACGATTTTGATCATCAAGACAAAGCGTACGATCAAGAAGTTATTATCGAAAACGTAGATATTAACTCTATTAAAGTTACCGCTGCCTACTACGATGAAAAAGATCAATTAGTGGCTATCGGTGTAAACGATCTCGAGTGGGATAAAGCCACCAGTATTGCTAAAGTGGAAAAGCCCGATGTGCAATTGCTCGGCCAGGATGCTACCGCTTCCTTAAGTGCCGACAGCTTAATTATTCCTAAAAATGGCCAGGTCTATTTTACTTTTGAAATAACCCCCACTGATGGTGCTGAAGCTGTCGATATGACCGATTTGGCCATTTTCAGCGGTTTAGATGAAAAAATCTTCTCTCACCAAGAAAACGCCGCTGGTGGAGTTTATACTGGTATCGATTATGGCAAAGCTACCGAAGTTTTTGCCAGCCTTGGCCAATTCAAAGCCGATTTAGGCCAAACCGTTTTAGTTACCGACCAAAGGCCTGCCAAGATTGCCCTCGTTCCGCAGCCTATTGATGGTAAAGAAATTATCAATCAAGAGACTCCTGACGGACGTCGCATGATGATGCTCTTTGCTGATAATGGTGTGAAATATAACACTTTCGGTCAAAAAGTTGTTTCTTATAAGACAAGCAGTGGCGACATTGAGAATTTCCCCGTCAACGAAGTGCCCTTCAAGGTAGTAGTTTACGAATATACCAATATTGAAGGCAAAGGTGACGCTCCCGCATTGCCTTTAGATATTACCTTTGATAGCAAAACTAGCGTCGAAGCTATCTACGATCTGGAAAATTACGCTTCTCCTTCAGCCTACGATGTCAATCATATGACCATTAAAGAGCGCTCTACAATAGTTGTCGAGGAACTCAATCCCAATTGGAACGACTATAAAGTCGTGGTCAAATACGATGATGGTAGCGAAAATGGTATAACTGAAACTACCAAAATCTATGTTGGAGGCGCTGAAGCTAATCTTGTACTTTGGGATAATGAGAAGAACCAAAAATTAGAGAAAATTTTCAAAACTTTTTCTGTGTGGACTTGGGATCAACTGCGTTTAGTTGGGGAAATTGAAGTTTTTGGTAACGCTGTTTATACAGATATTCCCGAAGATATGATTCCTGCTGGCCAGTATCCTGACGCCGTTTATCCGCCTCATTTTACCAATACTGGCGAGGTTGCTGGCACAGAATATGTTCCTCAATGGAGACAATGGCCAGAGCATTCTGGAGCCAATTCCTATGCTATTACTATACAGTATGACGATCAACACTCTCCATGGCCTGGCAATGTAAAGCTTGATTTGCAACGCCCCGAAGGCGCTACCTATCCTTACTTTGGTGGCGTTTACATCTATAACTACTAGAACTAGCAAGTTTAACTTGCGATTATTTTAGGCTCCTCGATACCCAATTAAATAAAATTAGGCTAGAGGAGCCTTTTTTATACAAATTTTTGCTTATAAAGGATTGCTTTTACATTCATGATTAAAAATTCTTTTGGTTTGGCTATTTTTGCAGCTACTGCTAGTTTAGGTTTAGGCTTTATGCTTTCCGGCTGCGGTGACAGTGGCTCTACTGCGCCCAACCCTTTGGAAGGCGATACTTCTTCAAAAGTAGTCTTCAATTACAGCGTTTTGGCTCAAAAGCTGAGCGCCAAAACAGACATTCCCGCTAATATTGCTAGCGTTAAATATAGCTTTAAAGGCGTTGACGAAAACCAAAAAGCTTTTACCGATAATAGCGACAAGTATACTTATAAATTTGCTCACAAAGATCAAGCTTACGACCGAAAAGTAGCTATCAAAGATGTAAGCATCTACGCTACTGAAGTTACTGCCGCTTACTATGATGTAAATAATGAGTTGGTGGCTGTAGGCGTCGATAAATTAGATTGGGATAAAACTACCAAAGTAGCCGAGGTTAAAGATCCTACTGTAAAAACTGTCGACGAAAATTCGATTTTTGCCTTAACTACCGATAATTTAGTTATTTCCAAAGACGGTCAAGTAAAGCTTACTTTGGAAATAACTCCCTCTGAAGGCGATAAAGCTGTCGATATGACCGATTTGGCCACCTTTAGCGGTATGGACGAAAAAGTTTTCGCTCACTCCGAAGACGATCCCGCTGGCCTTTATACTGGCATTGGCTATGGTAAATCGGGCACAGTTTCTGCTGCTATTGGCTCTAAAAAAGTTGAACTCGATAAAGCTATTTATGTAACTGACCAAACTCCCTCTAAAATCGAAATATCTTTCCTTCCTATTGACGGTAAAGAAGTATCGGTGCTCAAAGATAGTGAGGGGATTAAGGGCGTTTTTATGTTCTATGCCGCCGATCCAGAGCAAGTGTTTGGTTTAAAAATAGCTAGCAACGACGTAGCTTACATAAAAGAGCAAAAATACAACTATGCTATAAACGAATTGCCTTTAGCTATTTTGGCTACCGAATTTACTAATGCCGACGATAAAGGCCCCCAGCCTGACTATCCTGTAGATATTACCGCTAGCGATAAATTGTCTGTAACTACCGAAAATACCTCAGGCGAGGAAAATTATTTAGCCATTAAAGATCATTTTACTCTCCAAGCTACCGGAGTCAATTACGACAATGAGAAAAGACTTTACAACGTAAAAGCTAAATACGATGACGGAACTTCCGAAGGTTTGACCGATCAAATAGTTGTCAGGTTGGAAGAAACTTACGGTCGTTTGGCTTTTGTAGAAAAAGAGGCTCTTGGCCGTGAGTTAACTACCGATGATATTTATGCCGGCAATATTTGGGTAAAAGCTGGCCAAACATTTGAGCATTCTTTGGTACTTAAAGGAGTAGTCTTCCTTTATAACGGCTACACCGTATTAGATATTCCTGAAAGTATGATTCCTGCCAACAAATATCCCAATTTGAAAGAGCCCAGATATTCATTCCCTGATCAAGCTACAAAATCGGTTTACGAAGTTGTTACCACTTACGAACACATTGGTTCTGGCAATAGCTATAAAATAGCTACTACAGGTTTACCT
The DNA here is from genome assembly GCA_934636825.1 of uncultured bacterium. GTDB lineage: Bacteria > Vulcanimicrobiota > Xenobia > Xenobiales > Xenobiaceae > Bruticola. The sequence goes on from CAKUBG010000006.1 coordinate 15,289, forward strand.
GAAGTGCAACTGATAATGGATATTGATCGCCCCAAAGATGCAGCTTATCCTGAGCTCTGGACTCCTGTTGTACAGCACTTTGAGTGGGATAGTTAAACTATTTGCAAAAGTGTTTGCACAAACGAACATGGTGAAGTCCTTAGCTCTAGCCAATGGCCGGTATGGCTGCGAGCTATGAGCTCGCAGACGCCGGCCATTAGTGCCGAGAGCTTTGGATGAACCTACAAACATTAAAGCTAGTATAATGAGTTAATATTTAAGAAAGGTTATTTATTAAAAAAGAATGCGTAGAAATAATTTAGGTTTTGCTACTTTAACGGCTGTTGTTGGCTTGGGGCTAGGTTTAGCAATATCAGGTTGCGGCGACAGTGGCTCTACTGCGCCCAATCCTTTGGATGGCACTTATAGTAAAGTTGTTTTCAATTATAGCGTTTTAGCTCAAGAACTGGGTGCCAAAGCAGAAATTCCCGCCAATATCGCCAGTGTAAGATATGCTTTTCGCGGTCAGAACGAAGATAAGCAAGCTTTTGTGGAGTGCAGAGAAGATTATACTTACAGATTTACCCATAAAGACAACGCTTACGATCAAGAAGTTGCCATTAAAGGTGTAAATTTAAACACCACTGAAGTTACCGCTGCTTACTATGATGAAAATAACGAACTAGTCGCTGTTGGCGTTAATAAACTGGATTGGAACAAAACTACCGAGATCGCCAAGGTAGAGAAACCGACTGTAAAAGCTGTCGATGAAAATTCTCCTATTAGCTTTACTGCCAGTGAACATGTTGTAGCTAAAGGTGGACATACCGCTTTAAATTTGACAATTACTCCCAATGAAGAGGGAGCCGAGCCTGTCGATATAACCGCTTTTGCTTCTCTTAGCGGTATAGACGAAAAAGTGTTGGCTCCTGTAGCTGGACAGCCTGGCAATTATACCGGCGCAGAATATAGCAGCGCTTCAGGTTTACAAATCGCTGCTTCTGTCGGTGAAAAAATTAAGCTCACTTTAGCCGATCCTATTTACGTTACCGACCAAGTGCCTGCTGCTATCACTATTGTGCCTCAACCAATTGAAGGTCAAGAAGTGGCCGTAGAGGAGGCTACTGCCGAAGATCCGCGCACTTTGCGTATGCTTTATGCCGATGAAAGTAAGTACGTTTCATTCGGCTACAAGGTAATACATTTTCCAGCTCGTTATCAGAGTGAGCACGATTTTAACGTGGCTGTCAATGAGCAACCCATAAAAGTAGTGGTCACAGCTTATACCGATACTAAAGACAAAGGGCCTCAGCCTGAAAAGGGCGTTGATATTTCTGACGATAGCAGAATTAGTTTTGAGACCAAACATTTGGTTACTACTCCCGATGAAGGCGATCTTAATAGATTATCTGTGGAAGATGGCGTTTTATATCTTGATGGTCTCAACAAGAAGAACAATTACTTCCAAGTAGCGGCTAAATTTGATGATGGCAGTGCAGATGGCTTGACTGATTCTCTGAGAGTTTGGGTTCAGGGAGCCGTTCCTTATACACAGTTTATGGATACAGAAAGTAATAAACTCTTGTCCGCTTTAGGTTTTGAGGGGCCTAAAACATACAACTTAAAGATGGTTGGCAATATTTTTGCTTTTAGTTGCGACAGCGTGCCTTTAGATATTCCCGAAGATATGATTCCTGCCGACCAGTATCCAGAGGTTGAACCCCTTCAACCGACCACTGATAAAGCTAAGTGCTATCAGGCTGAAGCCGGTAAAAATGGCTACGTAGTAGAATGGATTGAGCGTTTGGAAGAGACAACTAAAGTGTCTGTTAAGCGCCCAGACGATGCCAGATGGCCGGAATTTTTCTCTTTATGGCTGATGAGGAATTAACCGTATCTTTCTGTTGTGCCCTCAAATTGTATGTTTGAGGAGCATTTTGTATAGAGTACAAGCGGAAGTTTTGCCATATCGGTAGTGCAGGCCTCTAGCCGCGAAGCGGATAGGCTTTCGGAGCGTCGATATGGCAAAAACTGAAGCTAACATAAATATCACTGACGTTTAGGAAAGGCTTTTTAGATAAAAATAATGCGTAAAAATACTTTCGGCTTTGCTATTGGTGCTGCAGTAGTCGGTTTAAGCTTGGGTTTAGCCATATATGGTTGCGGCGACAGTGGCTCTACTACACCTAATCCTTTAGGGCCGCAAAAAGTAAACGGCCAAGTTATTTTTGACTACAATATTTTGAGTGAAAGTTTGGCTAGAACTGATGTCGCAGCCAAAATTGCTACCGTAAAGTATGCTTTTAGCGGCACCAATGCGGAAAAAGAAGCTTTTACCGACTTAAAAGATACTTATACTTACACTTTCAAACATAAGAGCGAAGCTTACGAGCAGCAAGTACCTATCGACGAAGTAAATACAAACGCTGACAAAGTTACCGCTGCTTATTATGATAGTGACAATAATTTAGTAGCTATCGGCATAAACGATCTGGAATGGAACCAAGATGGCAAAACAGCTCACGTAAGCCAACCGCGAATAGATAGCGTTGACGAAAATTCTACCCTTACTTTAACAGCCGATCCTTATGTGGTGCCCAAAGGGGAGCAAACCGCTCTTACTTTTACTATTACTCCCAGTGTAGAAGGCGCTGATGCTGTCGATATGACCGCTTTTGCTTCCTTTAGCAATATTGACGAAAAAGTGTTGGCTCCAGTAGATGGACAGCCTGGCCTTTATACTGGCGTAGAATATAGCACTGACGCCGGTTTACAGCCTATAGCTACTATTGGCAAAAATATAAAAGCTACTATCGATCAGCCTATTTATGTAACTGACCAAAAACTTATTACTTTGGAAATAATGCCCGCTGATATAGACGGAGTCAAAATTACTGTTTTAGATAAGCAAGAATTTTACGAACCTATTGAAGGTGGCCGCTATTTCCATATGCTCTATACCGACGAAGTCTTGAAAGATAATGGCTATATGCTTGGCACTGTAGGTAAAAAAGTTGTAACCTTCCACCCCAAAAACGAATACTCGAGTGCTACTCCGGAAGCTAGAGATATAACTGCAGCAGCTAACGATCAGCCTATGCAAGTTCTGGCTTCTTATAGTAATATTACAGGCCAAGGCCCCGTTCCGCCTACTATGGATGTAACTAACGACGCCAATACCACTATTGAATCTAAGCGCGAAGTTCGCACCTGGGCTACTCCTAGCGCTGCCGATGTTGACTATATGACCGTAAATGGCAATGTACTCCATATTGGCGGCGTCAATACCAGCGACAACTTCTATTCCGTTTCCGCCAAATATAAAGATATAAATAGCGAATCACTCACAGTGGCTGTCAGCAGCGCTTCAGCTTATTTGGCTTTTGTCAATAAAGACACTGGTGAATGGATGCCTAATCAAATTAAGTACGTAAATGGTGGAGTAAATGACTACAATATGTCTTTAGCGGCTATTGTGCGCACTAATAGCATCTGGAAATATGGCGAAAAATGTGACTACTATCTTAGCGAAGTTATCGATATTCCTACAAATTGGATTGCCGAAGGTCAATATCCCAATGTTCAGCCCGTTGAAATTGAGCCTAATAGAATTGCTGAGTATAAACAAACTGCTACTGGAGCTAATAGCTATAGCTTAAAGTTGGGCGGATACCCCAAAGCTGATACCTATTTAAAAATAGATCGCCCTACTGGTGCTACCTATCCTGTATTGTATAATACTAAGATAGTCAGATGGTAATTGGTCAGCACTAGTGCAAAAAAAAGAGGCAGCCCACCAATGGTGAGCTGCCTTTTTAATTATAAAATTACAGTTAACTATAAATTACAGCCAGCTGGGCTTAGCCATATCTTCAGACATTACACCATCAGTCATAGTGAAATGCTCTAAACTACCAGCTTTAGTCTGAATGCAAAGATATTGCAAAGCCGAATCGGCAGCTGCCTTTAAGCAACGCTGACCTTTAGGATCGATGCGGAAACAGTCGCCTTTCTTAATTTCGGTTTCGTTTCCGTCAACGAAGAGGAGGCCCTTACCATCCAAAACGATGTAAATTTCCTCATTCTCTTTGTGAGCGTGAACAAAAGGCACACTAGCGCCAGCGGGCAGAGAATTGTAGGAAATTTCGGCGCCGGTTAAGTTGAGCATGTTGTGCAACTCAACGCGGTTTTCCTCAAAATTGATATGTCCTAATTGATAATTAGCCATGATTTTTACTCCTTAGTATAACCTTTTAATTCGATATCGAACTAAAAGGTTATAAAAAATTGCCTAATCGGCAAGCAAAGAAAACTGCTACTCAATACACTTGCCTAAGAGCTTTTCCAAAGCGTCGGCTTCAGCAACAGTGAGCTTTTCTGCTAGCAAATTGGTTAGGCCCTGAGAAATACTTTCGAATACTGGTTGCAAAGCCAAGCCCTTTTCAGTTAAGCCCACCAAGGTGCTGCGCGAATCTTCAGGATTGGGCCAGCGCTTGATATAACCGCTTTTTTCTAGTTTGTCGGCTAGAACTGTCAAAGTAGACTTGCTGCGCCGTACAAACTTGGCCAAATCGCTCATAGTGCAGACTTTGTGTGTGAACAAGTAGGCCAGCATATCTCCGTGGCTAGGTGACAAACTTTGCAAACCGACTTTTTTAAGCTCGGTCAGCAAGTAGGCGTTGCCCTTTTCTCTTAAACGAGAAGCGTAACGGAAAATGTACTGATACTTCATGGCTGCAATATAGTTCGATATCGAACTATTGTCAAGAGGCATAGCACTTTTTGTGGTAAAATTTTGCAACGTCTTGAAGTTACCATTGATATACCAAGCCAAGGAGGAGGCGAGTTATGATTCTGTATCATGGCAGCAAAGAAATTGTAGAATCACCGGAAATTCGCATTCAAAGATATAATAAAGATTTTTATTTTGGATTTTACTGCACAATAATACCTGAACAAGCTATTCGTTGGGCTACTCGTTTTAATGGTGTCGGTTACCGCAAGTGCCGTAAAGCCCCTGCCTTCAGGCATGGGGATATGAGGCACGTCCACCGAATTTGCGCAAGCAATTGAAAGTGGACGGTTGTTGCGTAATTGCTATTTTTATAGTTTTAGGCAGGAATTCCCTTGGCTGCATTCTCGTATTTCTACTTTATGGACAAATAGCTATTTCTGTTCTATTATTGGCGGAGTGGTGCTATTCATTGTGAAACAATATAGTGCGGGGGGTGTAATGAGAACGTATTGCTTTAAGCTGTATAATTCAAAGCGAAATAGAAAGCTTCATAGGCAGATCTATGTCGCAGGTCTAATCTACAACCATTGCATTGCTCTGCATAAAAGATACTATAAGCTGTTTGGAAAATATCTTAACGTGTATCAGTTGCAGAAACATCTGACAAAGCTGAAAAAGACGTCTAAGTTTGCTTATATGAATGAAATCGGTTCACAGGCTGTGCAGGATATAACTCAGCGCATAGACAGAGCCTACAAATTATTTTTCAAAAACTTAAAGCGTAAAATTCGTACAGCACCGCCATCTTTTAAGAAAATAGGAAAATACAAATTATTCACCTTAAAACAAGCTGGTTGGAAACTCAATGAATCAGATAATAGTATCATCATTGGCAAACAACGTTATCGCTACGCCAAGTCAAGAGAAATAATGGGTAAGGTAAAAATCTTAACCATCAAACGCGACACCTTAGGTGATATATATTTATATTTCGTCTGCGAAACATCAGAAAATGAAGTCTTAGCAAGAACAGGTAAAAGTGTCGGCTTTGACTTTGGTCTGAAAATGTTTCTGAATGCATCAGATGGTAACGATATTGCATCGCCACTATTTTTTAGACGAAATGTCAGCGCTATTAAAAGAGCAAGCAAAAACCTCTCTCGTAAAGCCAGAGGCTCTAACAATCGCCAAAGGGCGAGGTTGGCCTTGGCCAGGCTTTATAAGCGAGTATCTAATCAGAGAAATGATTTCCACTGGAAAATAGCACATAATATTGCTGGAGAATATGCGTTGATTTGCCTTGAAGATTTGAATTTAAAAGCCATGCAGAAACGCTACGGCAGAAAAATATCTGATTTAGGTTTTGCCGACTTTGTAAACAAACTAAAATACGCAGCCTATAAAACAGGCTCTACTGTCGTGGAAATAGATAGATTCTACCCGTCAAGCCAGCTTTGTTCAGATTGTGGCTATCAAAATAAAGGGATCAAGAATCTGAAAGTCAGAGAATGGATTTGTCCTAATTGTGGCAGCAAACATAATCGTGATAGAAATGCTTCAATAAATATAGAACGTGAAGGTAATCGTATTCTCTCCGCATAGTTAGTATTAAGTAGTGTATGGGCAGGGCATTGTCCATTGTAGAGAGAGCTAGTAAGACCTGTTGATTCTCAATAGGCAAGGCTCGTTAATATCTTAGAATCCCCTGGCTTTAGCCATGGGGAGTATGTCAAGTTTGCTATCAAACGGGTGAAGTTTGCGAATAGAAAATAATCTGCGCATACTAAAAGTATATATATGCATATATAGCACGGACGGCAGCTATAGCACTTAAAAAGTTCGTGGCAAATCAAAAAAATTAGCAGGTAATAATCATTTTAAGCGAAGTGAAAAGCCGATTTTTAGAAAGGAATATCTTGTTTTCATGTTATTGAACGTCGACACAACGAAGACTTCCGTAATTGAAGAGCTTTTAGGTAGCGAAGCTGAGTCTTTGCTCCAGCACGAGTGCAAAACTATCGATAAAAAAATGCTCCACCTTCCCGGCGGAGATGTGGTCAACCGCATTTATTGCGAATCCGACCGTAAACCCCAAGTGCTGCGCAGCTTGCAGCAATTGTTCGGTACCGGTCGTTTAGCCAACACTGGCTATCTGTCCATTTTGCCTATTGACCAAGGCATCGAGCACAGCGCTGGCGCTTCTTTCGCTGCCAACCCCGCTTACTTTGATCCGGAAAATATTGTTAAGTTGGCCATCGAAGGCGAATGCAACGCTGTTGCTTCTACTTTCGGCGTCTTGGGATCCGTAGCTCGTAAGTACGCTCACAAAATTCCTTTCATTGTAAAGCTCAACCATAACGAGTTGCTCACCTATCCTAACTCCTTCAAGCAGATCCTTTTCGGAACCGTGCGTGAAGCTTGGGATATGGGCGCTATCGCTGTAGGCGCTACCATCTACTTCGGCAGTGAAGATTCTCGCCGCCAAATCGTCGAAATCGCTCAGGCTTTCCACGAAGCTCACGAGCTCGGCATGGCCACCATTTTGTGGTGCTACGCCCGTAACGACGCTTTCAAGGTTGATGGTGTAGACTATCATACCGCCGCCGACTTGACCAGCCAGGCCAACCACATTGGCGTGACCATCGAAGCCGACATTATTAAGCAGAAGTTGCCTACCGTAAATGGCGCCTTCAAGAAGATCGGTTTCTGCAAAAAAGACGAGCGCATGTACACCGAGTTGAGCAGCGACAATCCTATCGATCTCTGCCGTTACCAGGTAGCCAATTGCTACATGGGCCGCATGGGCTTAATTAACTCCGGCGGACCTTCCGGCTCCAACGACTTAGCCGAAGCTGTCAGAACCGCTGTTATCAACAAGCGCGCCGGCGGTATCGGCCTGATCTGCGGACGTAAAGCTTTCCAGCGTCCTATGGAAGAAGGCGCTCGCCTCATCCACGCTATCCAGGACGTCTATCTCAACCACGATATTACTATCGCTTAATTGAGAAACTGACATTTCTTAATGATTCTCAACTCTCAATAAGAAGGAGAGGGGAGAATCTCTGTTGAAAGTCTGGGCCTTGCTGAAAAAAACAGGAAGACCCAGATTTTCCTATTTTATGGCGCATTTTGCTCTTTTGTTCAAAATAAAGCAACAGTTTTTCTTGTATGCTTGGGTAAAATGATAGTGAAGGTTTTTGATTTCTCAGATCCTCGCCATAAAGACGTGGAGGTTCCAAGTACTAAAAGATGATAGGTTCAATTAGCACCCCCAGTTACAACAACTACAATGTACAGGGCGTTTTTAGCAAGCCCTCTGCCAAACAGGCTGAAAACATTGAGTTCTCTTACAACTCTCAGGACCAGTTGGTAAAATCCGCCGGTACTACCGAAGTTGACGGTGTAACTATTAGCAAAGGCTTAAAGGGAAGCACTCTTTCTACCGAGCGCACTAAGCTGAGCGGCAGCTTGAAAGCCAACGACGAAGGCGCTTTCGTTTACGATCAGAAAGCCAAGCCCAAAGAGTTCACCTCTGCTCACGTGTTTGCTACCGTAAATAACACTTTACAAATGTTCCAAGATGCTTACGGCGAGAAGATCCCTTGGGCCGGCCCTACCGACAAGATGAAGATCGTTCCCGATGGCGGTGAAATGCTCAACGCTTACTATTCCCGCAGAGACATCTCCGTGAACTTCTTCCACGCTGTCGATCCCGCTACCAACGAGATGGTCTACTCCGGTCAGTCCGGCGAAGTCGTTTCTCACGAAGTTGGCCACGCTATGCTCGACGGTTTGCACCCCGAATATTTGCAAGCTTGGAGTCCCGATCCCGGTGGGTTCCACGAGTCTTTCGCCGACATGACCGGCTTCATGATGGCTACTCAAGATGACGCTACTTGCGAATTGGTAGCTCAGCAAACTGGCGGCGATCTCACCAAAGACAACAGCTTGTCTCTTACCGGTGAAGAGCTTGGTACAGTTATCGGTCATGCTACCGGCGACACCAGCCGCAACAATATCCGCAATGCCAACAACAAGTTCAAGTGGGTCGATCCCAAAACTTTGCCCGAGAATCCTCCTAAGGGTGGCTTAGGCACCGAAATGCACAGCTGGTCTCAGGTTTATACCGGCGCCATGTACGACGCTTTCACCGTAATGGTCAAGCGTGGTATGGAAGAAGAAGGCATGACCGCTGCTCAGGCTATCAAAGATTGCGGACAGCAGTTCATCAACCTTTACGCCGCTACTTTGAAGGATGCTCCTAAGGGCGACTTCACCTACAAGCAGATGGCCAATTGTATGCTCAAAGCTGACCGCGAGCATATGGGTGGCAAGAACCAAGAGATTTTGCGCAACGCTTTCGTTGGCCGCAACATTTTGCAAGACGGCATGAGCATTAACGAGACTCCCGATTACGGTATGAGAAACACTCGTCCCATGACCGTATCTTTAGATGGCGACTTCGGCATGTTCTCCGGCGCTAAAGTCGACACTTTGGTCGACGCCGACAAGATGTATGCTAGCGATGCTACTCGTCCCGAAGCTACCGATCTTAAGCATGATATGAAGCGCTTGATCGACGCCGGTCGCATTCTCTACACCGAGCCCAACCAGACTCTCCAAACCAAAGATCTGTTCGACAAAGACGGCGTACCTTACGCTGGTGTAGTCCGCTGGATCGATGGCAACATGGTTATCGAGAAGAACACTATTATCGCCTAATTTGTGCCAATAATTTAGTGCTCTAAAGAGGAGCGCCCCCGCCGAGAGTGATTGGCGGGGGCGCTTTTTTGTGGTGGCCAACATGCACAAAAGGCTTGGCGGCTACTTGGTGTTAGGTTTAGCCCAAATATATTGGCTGAAATTTGTCTGTGGGTTGGCCGCTGAAGGGCCGTGATGGACATGGCCGCTGCGCAGCGATTCGAAACGAGTAAGCACAGCTATATAATGATTTGTAGCCATCCACAGTGAAGCTTCTGCCCAAGTTAGAGGCGTGTTGACGCCTGGTAAGTAAGCTTTTTGCGAATGAGGAGGCAAGGTGCTGACACATTGCCAAGCTTCGGGAACCGACCAAGCTGGAGCCGGAGCGCCGTTAGCTTTCACAGTTTCTGTTTCTGGGGTAATGCGAGCATAAGCGCGATTGATATTGCGATTGGCCCCAGCTAAACATTTTTTTACCAACTCTTTTTCAGCTTGGCTTAATTGTGGCTTTTGGTTGGGCTTGACGCGACGGGCGGCTTTTTCGTATATAGCTTGGGCTTGTTCAGCATAGCCGCGAGCTAAATCGGAAACTAAAAACCATTGAGCTTCACAATTTGGAGCGGTTAATTGCGAGCGGGCCATAAATACATCGGCTTCACTGGCATCTTTAGAGCCAAATTCTTTTAATATATCATGCCAAGCTAAATTGACATGGCCATTAGGATCGCAAGCTATATTATAATTCAAGTTTAAGTAGCTATCGGGAGAGAGAGCTTTACTGCCGTCTTTTAAGGTCAAATTGAAAGGAGCGTAGCGCAAAGCTCCGTGTTCTCTAACTAAAGAATTTTCCAGCATTTGCAAATTGTCGATATGTTTGCGCACACTGGTTAAATAATTATCATCTAATTGCACTTGGGTAGAAGAAAGCAAAGCTAAAGAAATATCTTTTTCGCGATTGCCCGGACTTTCGGCATAATAAGTTTGACGCACACGCTCTATACCGCGTTCAAAGGCCTTTTCTATATCTTGGCGACGGCTGAAAATATCGCCGTGTTTCTGACAGCGCAAAGCGTGGCGCAATCTGACGATACCTTTATTGGAATCGTAAGCTTTGTTGTACATAATATCGAGAACTTCATCTAAGGCGTCATTTATAGCTTGCGTATCCCAGGTCAAACCGCCGGGGAAGGGCACTTCTTCCCAGTTGCCGGCTGAAGGAGCGCTAGAATAATCAATACTGACAAAATAAGCGGTTAAATTAACGACAGCTTGCAAAAATTGCGGCGAAGGATTATCGATACCGCGATCCCAATGTTTTAAATAACCATCGCGCAAAGCGGCCATAAAAGCGCGTAAAGCCAAACCGTGCGACTCTAAGCGTTTATTATTGAACCAGTTTTTGTCTCGTTCTAAGGTGCTGGGATAAAAAATATGGGCTACACCTTCTACCGGGCCGCCTTCGCGGTAAGACTTGGGATCGGCAATAGCTTTATCGAAAGCTTGTTGCTCTACCGGGTTGGTATAAAACTTAGCTAAAGTATTTAAAGCCTCAGTCCAAGCCTTGGGGCTGACTTCAGTTTCTAAAAGACCAGCATGTATAGTATCAGTTACCCAAGCGCGGCTGGACATTTCAGGATTTTCGCCTTCAGGAATATCGCTAGTGGCAATTAAACCGTTCTTTTCGTTAAGATTGATGCGAAAAACTCGATTGCGCAAAGCCAGATCGCGCAATTTAAGCAAAGAATTGCTGGTATATTGAGGTTGCATAAGCGCAAAAATCGCTTTGTTGTACACCGGCACTTGATAATCGGGCCCGACAAAAGTTTTATAGGTGAGGTTGGTAGCCGCTTGCATTGTCACCAAAGTATTGAGTAAGACCGAGACGCCATTTTCTGTTTTGGCCAATTTCTCCCAAGTTAAGCGGCAATCTACTGTGTGTTTTTTAGGTAAATTATTTAAATCTGGCACTTCAATACTATCAGTGCCGAGCATTTTGCTCAATTGATCGATCCAAGGGGCGTCGGAAATTTGAAAATTGCGCCCTTCTTTTTGCATCGCTTTTAATTTGCTGATGCTCTCTTCCACAAATTTATTTACTTCAGATGCAGAAGTAATTGTTTGTGGGGCTGAAATGGCAGCGACGGAGGGAGCCGCTGAAGAAGTATCGCCCTCAGCCGAAACTGAAGGGGCAGCCCAAGCGGAAAGGGGCAAACTGATAAAGCAAGCTAAAGCCAAAAGGTGAGAAGTAAACTTCATAAAAAACGGCTCTCCTAAGAAAACATGTGGTAATAAAACTAACGGCAAGACAGTGCGAACTATCTTGCCGAATAGCTAGAAAAAACTAATTTTTGGAATTTTTAGGCTGCTGGGCAATGGACAATACTTTATCTTGTTCAGTAAGCAAAATATTGTCTCCGCGACTAATTTGCTTATCCAGTAGAGCTTTAGCTACAAAGCTGCCAATCTCTCTGGAGAAGAGACGGTGCAAAGAAGCGGCTCCGTGGCCCACGTCTTCATTTTTCTTAATAAGGTAAACTTTTACGGTTTCGTCTACACTTAAAGCTAAATTATGTTCGTGTTGAAGCTCTTTAGCCAGTTCGTCGATCCAAGTATCTAACAATTTGAGTTGATCTTTATCGCTAATAGGCGGGAAGAAGACCGTTTCATCCACCAAACTTATCGTATCGGAACGCAATACCGTCTCAATATCAGGCATAAGCGAACGCTCGTACTGATCTTGGGAGCTGTCTTCTTTGTCTTTGCTCTTACGGAAGCCGACGTTGGCATTTTTGAAAAATTCAGCATCGATGGAAAGAGAAAGAATGATAATATGATCGCGGAAATCGAGGCGGCTGCCGTCGCTGGTCATAAAACGGCCTCGCTCCAAAATCTGGTGGATACACTCCATGGCTTTAGGGTGAGCTTGCTCTATATCTTCAATATAGATAACTCCAAAAGGAAATTCGCGATTGAGTACACCCAAAAGTGAATCCTGACCGCCGCTACCTATAAGCTGAGCAGCTCTGGCTTCATCGCTAAAGTCGCCTAAGCTCAAGCGAGCGACACGATCTGAGTCGTTAAACAAGAACTTAGCCAAGTTGCGAGCTAAAGTTAAGCGACCCGAGCCGCGCGGCCCCACAAAGAGAAAACTGGCGATAGGGCGACTGCTGCCCAAGAAGCCGGCCCAAGAGCGAGTCAAAGTGTCGGCAATGCGAGCAATGGCCGCTTCTTGCACCACGACGTTGCGCTTGAGCTCTTCGCCACACTCGGAAAGACGTCGACGCCATTTATTATTCTGCTCGGCTGTGCTGCCTTTACTGCGGAAAGAAAGCACTTCGGGACGGCGTGTCGTCGGCTCAGCCAACATGTCTTCAATGTCTGAGCACCAGCGTTTCGACTCGTCTTCATCTTTAACCAAAACTTGAGCCGCTTCGCAACTAAATTCGTCCAGAAGCGACCACAACAAATGGAGCGTGCCTACCGGTTTATTGTAAGTTTGCGCAAATTCTTCTGCACTGTGGAACATCATAATGTTGCGCAAACTGCGGGGAGGATCTTCCACTTTTTTGTAGCCGCGTCCCAAAAGCTCGACTAACTTTTTGCTAATCTTTGTATAGCTAATGCCTTTGCTGCGCAAAAAAATGGCTGCTTGGCAATTTTTCAAGGCCAAAATAGCCAGAAGCAAATGCTCGGCAGTGACAAATTGGTGCTTGAGCTTGGTGGCCTCTTCTTTGGCTTGAACTTTTACTTTTTCTAAGTTGCTGGTATAAAGTTTCATCTTTAGCTTTTCCCCTTTGGCAAAATTAAGAATCTATGAGCCAAGCTTTGACAGCTTGACGGGCATTTGAGCAAAGGGTCAAATTGGGCGTAGACCAAATAGTTTGCGGCATATGTTCCATGTCAGCATTGATGGCACGAGGCAAAATAAGACGCTTCCACCTTACGCCTGCGTCGTACATGCGCTGCAAACCGGCGGCCAATTGAGGTGAGCTGTAAACTCTTCCTTGCAAATCGAGGCGTCCGCCTACTACACACAAGGCGCCGCCGGACGTACCGCTCAGAGCGCTGACCATAGCTAAAAGAAAAGCCAAGCCTAACTCTTCGCCGGTGCCTAAATTTTCGTCGGTCAAAGATTCATTGCCTAAATATTCGGAGAGCAAATTGAGCTCGCGATTTATGTCGGCGCTCATATCGCGCAAATGGATATGGAAATCGTAAGCATTAGGATCGGGCAAACCTAAATTTTTGGCTTCGGATCGCAAATAAGTCCAGGCAATTTCCATAGTGGAAGCTACAGTTTCTGTGCCAGTTACTTTTACTATACCGCTGCCATCCATAGCTCTAGCACTGATGCCCAAAGCCACGATACCACTATTGGGGACGGGCACAGCGATTATTTCATTGTTGAAAGAATCTTCTTCGGCTGGAGTAAGAGACTGTACTTGAATACGAGCCAAGCGATATTTTAAGGTCTGATCGGAAGTTTTGTAATAGTTGGAAAGAAGTTTCCATATTTCTAAATTTTTGGCCACCTTGGGATTGGTGGTCATGCAACCTTCCAAAACAGAGATCGCTTTGTCGTAGCGCTCTTGGCGAGCGTACACTTTGGCTGCGCCTACAGCTGCATCGGCTGTTAAGCTCAAATTGTCAGGGTAGGTGAGCAAGAGCTTTTTCCAAGCTTCGATAGCTTTGTCATATTCGCCACTATCACACAGCAGCTCTGATTCCAGCGTGGTGCTAGCTGAAGCGGCGGCAATTTCATCTTTAACTCCGGAAGAAGCTGAATCTGAATTGGAGCTGTTGTTTTGAGAGCGCTGCTCGGCGTCGGGCTCTTCTTTTTTCTGCGCATTTTCGTAAATTTGCGCTGCCGCTTCGATCTGACCAGCTCCTAAAAGGCAGCGCGAATACATGCGGCGCAAAGAAGGCGATTCAGTAAGCAAAGGCCCAAAAGCGCTAAATATTTGCAAAGCTCTGATATATTCTTCGCGTTCCATGTGAATAGAAATAATTTCTTCAATAGGAGCAAAAGGATTGAGCTTATCTGAATTGTCTATACAATCGGAGCAAAGGCGCAAAGCATCGTCGTAACGTCTTTGTATATGAGCAATGCGAGCCCGCATAAGCATGGCGCTTTCGCTTGACCAGTTGAGATTGAAGCGATATTCGCACCACGTTTGTTCGGGATCTAACTCGACAACTTTTTTAAATTCGGAATCGGCGCTCTCAAAATGGGCGATGCGCATATAAAGTAAGCCCATTAAATAGCGCATAGGCAAGCTGTCGTATTCTGCCTCTAAAGCGCTGCTAGCCAATTCCAACAAGGTTGTCTCTTCGTCGATAGCGTCTTGGCCAAGCACAAAAGAGAGCAAAGCCAAAGAGGCGCGCAACTCAGGATCGTCCGGAGATTGCTCAAGGCGCTTTTTATACATAGAGCGCAGCAATAGCAAGTCTACAGCCATATTTTCGCGGGCTAGCACTGCTCCCCAGCGATCTAAAGGAAAACTGCTGGCTCTATCAATTTGGGCCCACTGGTTGTAGGCGGTGATAGCTTCGCTGACTTTGCCGGCTTTGCGATTTATATAGCCTGACCATTCGTAAACAAGAGAGCGAAAATAGGAACTGGGATCTAACTCGGCGGCTCTGTTGAAAGCTTTAAAAGCCCCGTCAGTGTCGCCGTTGCGCAGACAAGCTTCACCTATGCTGACGTGCAAGTCAACATTGTTGGGTTCACGATGGGAACGCTCTAAAAGCTGCTCTACGTACTGACGGGAAGTTAATTTATTACTCACAGAGCCGATTTTCTAGGTTCATGGGTTTTGAACCTTCGCTCAAGCGACAGTTTTGCAAAATAGAAAGGCCCTGCGGCGCCGTAAAAGCGCTCAGGGCCTCTTTCTGCTCGGAAGCTGTTTATTTGTACAATTGAAGCTGCCTATTTATCTTTGTCTTTATCTTTTTCGTCTTTGTCTTTATCGTCTTCTTCTGGCAAAGGACGAGGAGACCAAACAAAGACGCACTTTGGAGAACGTAAGCCGAAAGTAGGCTCTAAGCTGTCGTAAACTTCCCAAGAAGAAGTTTGCTTGGGATCTAAACATACAATGCGATCATTTCCCGTATCAGCAATATAAATTTTGTTGCCGTCTTCGCTGCAACTCATACCTTTGGGCTCCAAAAATTGGAATCTGCCTCGCCCATAAGAACCGATCTCTAAAGGATTTTTACCTTTGAAGTTGTCAGCTTTTACTAAACGTTGGTTAGCTGTATCGACGAAGAAGAAGCCGTCATCAGTTTTAAGAAACTGAGTGGGAGTAAAAGTGGCACCGCTGAGACCTTGACCGCGATAGACAGTCCAAGTGCTAGGCAAAGCGGTTAAATCGAAAGGAATGCGCACAATCTGGCCACGCATGCTATTTTCGCCGCAGCATACGTAAAGGTTGCCTTCCATGTCTAACCACAAATAACCAGGCTGTTTAATTTTATCGTCTTTAAGTTCGGCCATAGGGGTAGTGTCGCCGAATTTTTCGTAAACTAAAATACGATCGTTGTCAGTATCGGAAATATAAAGACGCTTGCCATGAAAAGCTACGCCGCGCGGGCCGCTAAATCCGTTGGCCATTTCTGTCCAGCCCAGGCCGCGAATATCATCTAAGCGGATAATACGATTGTTACCGCGATCGGCAATATAAATTTTACCGGTTACATCAACCCAAATTTGTTCCGGATTGAGAAAACGTCCCAAACCGCTGCCGCTCAAACCCAAGGGATAGAAATCTTCGCCTTGTAAGTTTTTCATATAGACGATGCGTCCATTGCCGGTATCGGAAATCCAAATACCACTTAAACGCTTGTAATCTTCCGGATTGGAAGATTGAAGCATGGTAAGACGAGGCTTCTTGTCCATATTTAAATCGATAGTTTTTACTTTACCTTTTTGCAACTCGTCATTCAGCTCTTTTAAGCTTTTGGCTGCCTCTTGATCTTGAGAGGTTGTTTGAGATTCAGAAGAGGTCTTTGCTTCCTGAGACTGCCCTTGCTCATTTTCGCTTGTCGTTTCGACTGCTGAGTCATTTTGAGAAGGCGCTTCGGTGCTAGAAGCATCTTTTGCTTCGTTGCTATCGGCAGTAGCAGCTCCGTTTGGGGGAGCAACTTCGGCAGTAGCTTGAGTAGGAGCTGCAGCTTCTACAGTTGATGAAGTTGTCGAGCTGTCCGCAGTCTGAGCCTGAGCGGGGAGTACTGTCGAAACGACAGCAGTCAACCACAGTGCCAGTGACACTAAAAGACTGATTATAAAAAACTTATATCTGGTAAGCAAAAATACTAATCCTCCGCGCCGTTTTGGCGCTAAATATTGTCAAAAAAGCCCCGCCCGCTATTATTTGCTTTATTCCTTGCAACATTGGTGGCCTATCGGCTTGACCCCTTTTCAAAAAAAGAAATAATTTTCCCCCTGGACTAAAATAGCAGGGGTAAAGCTTGCCAAGAAGAAGGCAAGGCCACTTTTGGGTGAAAGATTATCGCCTTTTAACTATAAGCTTTTCGCTTGAGTTGCCGGTCCTAAGCCGAACCATAAAAGATCTGCTTTGGGCAAGAAGAGGCAAAGAAAGAATAAGAAGAGGTGTGTTATGGAAATTCTCGATGTTCTGCGCAGTAAGGCTGCGGCCAATCGCCGTCACATTGTGCTGCCTGAGGGAAAAGATGACAGAACTTTACAAGCAGCCCGCATGGTTACCGACCGCGGCTACGCTAAAGTGACCGTTATCGGCAAGCCCGAAGAAGTACGTGCCCGCGCCAAAGAACTTGGCTTCTCCTTAGAAGACGTAGAAATTTTGGATCATACGGCTGCCGACGATTTCGAAGAATATGCTAACGCTTACTATGAGCTGCGCAAAGCCAAAGGTATGACTCCCGAAGAAGCTCATGAAGCTATGGCCGATCCTCTCTACTATGCCAATATGATGGTGCGTTCCGGCAAGGCTGACGGTACCGTCGCCGGAGCTACCAATACTACTGCTCATACTGTGCGTGCCGCTTTAAAGTGCTTAGGTGTACAGCCCGGCCTCAAGACCGTTTCCAGCTTCTTCTTGATGGTGGTCCCCAACAAGACTTTTGGCGAAAACGGCGCTATGATCTTTGCCGACTGCGGTGTGGTTATCGATCCCGATCCTTTGCAATTGGCTGAAATTACCCTTACTACCGCTGATTCTTGCCGACTCTTCTTGGATACCGATCCTCGCATTGCCATGTTGAGCTTCAGTACCAAAGGCAGCGCCAAGAGTGAAAAAATTGACAAAGTTACCGAAGCTTTGAGCATTGTAAAAGCTCGCCGTCCCGATCTTAATGTCGATGGCGAAATGCAAGTTGATGCTGCTCTTATTCCCAAAATCGGCCAGTCTAAGGCTCCCGGCTCTCCCGTAGCCGGCCGCGCCAATGTTTTGATCTTCCCCGACATTCAGTCCGGCAATATCGGTTATAAGCTGGCTGAGCGTATGTCCGGTGGCATTGCTATCGGCCCTATCTTACAAGGTTTTGACTATGCTTCCAACGACCTCTCTCGCGGTTGCAAAGCTGAAGATATCGTCGACACCGTAGTAATTACCGCTTTGCAAGCTATCGATTGCGAACGTCGCAAAGCCGAAAGAGCTTAGTTCCTGCTATTTAGCGTCAGATTTTGTGCGCTAAAGCCCAACAAAAAGAAGCCCGCTTCTTTGCCGCCGCGAGGCAGCCCCGGAAGCGGGCTTCTTTTATGATAAGGTTAGATAGTTATAAGAAAAGGAGCCTTCCAGGCCTAAAAACTAGGCTGGAAAGCTCCCGTTCTTCCGATCTCTTACATCAAACTTTATGAAATAGAATTGTTAGTTGTCGTAGCCGTAGTCGCTACCGCTGCCGTCTCCCAGCCAGCCGGTTTTGTCCACTTGGGAAAGATCCTGCCGCTTAGGTGGAGTGACTGAAGGCAAGCCGGGGAAGGGATGCACCTTAATTTGGCGCGGCGCAGCGTAGCCTAAGTATCCTTCTTGTTCGGCTGCTTGAGCTGCTTCCATAGCAGCTACATCTGGTAAGCCGGTACCGCTTTCGGCAATTTGCAACTGCTCGGCAGTAAGTTTGGAAGCAATGCGCTCGAGGAATTTTTTTACTACAGGAGTAGCCAAATTCAGTGGCTCCAAAGTTACAAACTTTTTATAGCCGGAATAAGCTCTGATAAGATCGCCTTTATGCTCGGCTAAAATGGCCAAACCGCGCACAGCCGTAGCATTCATGGCGTCGTATTTTACCGCTTGAGTATAGGCGTGCTCGGCTTCGGCTTCACGATGGGCCAGAGAGCACGTATCGCCCAAGAGAGACCACAAAACTGAAGAGGCGGGAGCACAACCTGTTTGGTGTTCGGCTGACTGGCGGACTTCTTCAGCTAATTTGGCAGCTTCTCGACCGCGTTTAAGCAAAAGTAACAGCTTTACTTTGCGGAAAACACAGTGAATGGAATCGGGGTAGAGCTCGCAAATTTCGTCCATAGCTTGCAAAGCTGATTCAAACTGGCCCAACTTCATATAAGCTGTAGCTAAAGCTACTGCCAAATTGGTGTGCACCTCTTCGGTAGCGTAGTTGCACTCCAAGCCGTCTTTGGAAGCTTGGATAGCTTTATCCCAATTGTCTTGGCGTACCCAATATTCGGCTAAACCTAAGTGGCACTTAGCGTCACGTGGAGACTGAGCTACCGATTTTATATATAAAGCCTGAGCTTCGGACATTTGGCCTGTGGCCTCTAAAATCGGAGCGATCATGGCGGCGTTGTTATCTTCGTCATTCATATATATGGCGAGAGCTTCGTCATACATACCCAATTTGAAGTAAAGCTCGGCCAAAGCCTTTTCAATACCACGACGTATAGATTTACGCTCATTGGGGTCTTCCACAATATCACGATAGTAGTCGATAGCATTTTGAGCTTCGCCGCGACGCACATAGAGGCGACCCAACTCCCAGAGAGCCTGGGCATTTTTGGAATCGGCCGAAAGAGCGTCTTTCAAAGTGACGATAGCGTCGTCGAATAAACCGGCTTGAATTTGCTGAGTAGCCAGTAAGTTCCAGGTGCGCTGATTGGTGCGATCTTTAGCGACTTGGTCTTTAAGTTCGGCAATAAATTCTTCGCTGAGTCTAGCCCAATGCTTTTGCAAGCCCAACTGAGCATAAACGCGCAACAACTCAACCTTCCACATGAAGATATTGCGATGCTCGGGATTGGTTTTGATAGCTTGCTCATAGGCGCCGCGAGACTCAGTATAGTTTTTGGTTCTGTAAGCCAATCGGGCTGCAGCTTCAAGTAAGCTGGCATTGCTATCGTGATGAATAAGAGCACGAGCAACTAAGCGCAAACCCATTTGTTGCAACTGAGAACGCTGTTCAGGCTTTAATCCTTTACCGAGCATCTCTTCAAAGAAAGTGGCACCTAAGGGGCAATCTTCTTCGTCACGAAGTTCGATAAGGCGCAAATAGTTGTGCTCGGCGGTAGATAAATCGAAAGCTCGGGCAGAGGTGGCAGCCAAGCGGCGTACTGAATCGGGATCGTCCGGCTGTTGCTCCAGTACCCACTGACGCAACTGCTGGGCTTTGGCATAAGCGCCACGACCCTCCAGAGAGTCGGCCAGTTTTACGGCAAAGAAAATATCAGGGCAATGCTCCATGGCCTCTTCCAAGGTCTGTTGCATAGCGTTGTTATCATTTTGCTTGCGCAAAATAGTCAGCTTACGCTTGTAAAGCTCAGGATCATCTGGGTTTTGCAGCAGGTTTTGGTTTACTTCTTCAAGAGCTTCGTCGAGAGGCTCGTTAATATCGCCAAAAACTGGCTTGCCGAGACGGTCTGTTTTAGCTTGTCCCTTAACAGGGGCTTGCTTACGTACTAGACCTTTACCCTGATCGGCGCTTTGCTGATCTTTACCGGGCATAGCAGGTTTAAATTGTTTGCTGGAACCGAACTTTGGAGTCATCGCACTCTCCTCACAGGCGGGAACTTAACCGCCTGGGGTGTTTGACATTCCTCAAGGCTTACGCAAGGAGGATTCTTGATGCGGAAATGTTTGGTTGCAATTTGAGGAGAGCCCCCGAGACATTTCTTTTCAAGCATAAATTTCCGTGTGTCCCACGGTATTTTTTTCAAAAATATTCCGGTCAAAAACCGGAAAAGTACGCGCCCGAAAATAAAGCACACAACCTACCGGAAACTTTTACTTTAGCTTAGCAAAATCCTGCCGCAATGTGGCTTGGCTTTGAATATAGACTCGATTTTGCCTGCCGATATAATTGCTACTTGTGCCTAGCGTAGGAGATAGGTTTAGGTGAGCGAAAAACATTCTGAGTTGATTGGCGATGATGTTTTAATTTGTGAACAAGAAAAGTCAGCAGCTTTAACTATATTGTTTATATAAAAGTCGGTATTTGAGATGGACGAGGCCACTTTTCACAGCTGTACGGAACCTAGCAGAACTTCCAATGTTGCACTTGACGATTCTTTAATTATTGGTGGCAAAAGTGGAATAACTATAGAATTAGAAACTTTGCCTTTCGTCAATCTTTCTATAGAACAAAACAAAATTCGGCTGGTTCGTTTTATAAAACTCACCAATAATATGGGAAGAGATTGGCATAATTTTGAATGCCGTTTTGAGGCTGACTTTATAGTTCCTAAAAATATAACTGTCAATTCCCTAAAAAATGGCGAAAGTCTCTACTTAAGTGACATAGATGTAAGTTTAAATTACACTTTTTTGTCTTCCTTGGCTGAAAATGTAAAAAGCAAGTTATACGTAAAAATATGTTGGCACAATAAATTGCTTCTTGGACAAACTGAAACTTATATCGAGCTTTTTTCTTATGATCAGTGGCTAGGATTGCAAATTATGCCGGAGTTGCTTTGCAGTTTTGTCACTCCCAACATGGAGACAATATCTTATCTGGGCGGTAAAGTATCCGAAGAACTGCGTCAAGAGACCGGTTCTGGTTCTATTGTTGGATATCCGGAAGGACGGGAACATGTCTATTCTCTATGTTGCGCTGCCTATAGAGCTGTAAGTTCTCTTGGTATACATTACATCACCGTACCTGCTTCTTTCGGCGTCCCCGGTCAACGTATTCGCTTTGCTGATAATATTTATAAGTATAAACAGGGAAATTGTTTAGATTTAACTTTACTTTTTGCTTCTCTTCTAGAAAGTTTCGGCCTTCATCCCGTGCTTTTAATGCAAGAGGGACACGCTTATGTCGGATGCCATACCAAAGATTGGTATTTTGAAGACAGTGTAGTTGAAGATTTACAAAGGATTAGAAAATTAGTAAATCTAGACGAGTTGATCGTTTTTGAAACAACTTTAGCTGCCGGTAAAGCTACTTTCTCTGAAGCAGAGCGGTGTGCTCAAGCAGAGCATCTTCAGCTTGATGATAAATTTAAGTGTGCTATTGATGTTGTTCGCTCTCGATACGAAGGAGTACGACCCTTGCCAATTAAGCGCAGCATTGATGGCTTTGAGTTGGAGCCGGTCAAGGCTTTGCCCAAGGAATTAGCTTCGGAACAAAAACGTTGCTTAAATGGTCATATTGAACAAATTGAGCAAAGTGAAGCGGAATATTCTCAGGGAAGAGTAGAGCGCTGGACGCAAAAATTGCTCGATCTTTCTTTGCGCAATCGTCTTTTAAATATGCGTGACGGACGCAATTTTATTCCCCTTATCAGTCCTAATATTGCTGCTTTAGAAGATAAATTGGCCGATAACGAAGAGTTCTCTATAAATCCGGCCGCTAATTTATGCTCTGATCCCCAAGAACTGAAAAACATAACTCTGCTGCGCAATAACGCCATAAAAAGTGAATTGAGCACACTTTTGGAGTGCGAATTTAGAGCGAAGCGTCTATGTAGCCTTTTAACAGCTAATGAACTTGACAAAAGGCTTTTAACGATTTATCGCCAGGCTCGCCTTGATATGGAAGAAAGTGGCATAAATACTCTCTTTATGGTCTTTGGCGTTTTGCAATGGGTCGCCAAAGAAAACGACGCCAATATTCATAAAGCTCCTATTTTGCTTGTGCCTATACGCTTGCGCCGCCTATCTGTTTCCGGAGGATTCAGATTTGCCCGCCTAGATGAAGATACTATAGTTAACGAAACTTTATTAGAACTGTTGCGCAACCAATATAAAATTAATATTCCCGGTCTTCACCCTTTGCCTGCTGATGAATCCGGCGTAGATGTCTCTTTAATTTTTGATCTATTTCGCCAAGCTGTAAAAGATTTGCGCGGTTGGGAAGTTTCTGAAGAAGTTGGGTTAGGCAATTTCTCATTCGGAAAATTCGTTATGTGGAACGATATGAGCGTTCGCCTAGACGAGTTGAAGAAAAACAAACTCGTTTCACATTTAATAAGTGGCAACGGCTCATTCAATGACGGCATTGAAGTTTTTCCGCCTGATAAATTGGAAAAACAACTTAATTTGAGCGAATTGTACGCTCCCTTGAGTGCGGATTCTTCCCAACTTACAGCAATATTATATTCACAACTTGGTAAAAATTTTATTTTGTATGGCCCTCCTGGAACTGGCAAAAGTCAAACTATTACCAATATAATCGCTCACAATTTAGGTTTAGGTAAAAGGGTTCTTTTTGTTTCAGAAAAGAAAGCTGCTTTAGATGTTGTACACAAGCGTCTTAGCTCTGTCGGCTTGCGTCCTTTTTGTTTGGAACTCCATTCCAACAAGGCCAGCAAAGGCGAAGTTTTAGCTCAATTTGAAGAGACTTTGCACCTAACTGATACAGAAAAAAATGAAGATTGGCCTCTAATTGTCGGCAACTTAGAGAAAGTCTGTCACAAATTGCAAGGCTATGTGACAATATTGCACAAGTGTTGGCCTAATGGACTTTCTGCTTATGATTGTTTTGCTGAATTAGCCTCAATCGACTCCAAGACAGACATTAACAATTTACTTGACATAGATTGTTTAACTCAATCTAAAGAATCTTTATTGGCGCTCAAAGAGCTGATCGCTGAATTACTCACTGTTTGGAAAAATAGCGAGCAAAAAGCTCTCCAAAGTTTAACTATCTTGGACAATCACTCTTGGAGTCCCGGATTTGAACGTGAATTTGTCGGCAGTTTGCAAAATTTACTAGAACTTTTAAATGAAATCACTCAAGAGTGCAAGCTACTAGTGGAGCTTTTTAATTTTGATAAAACTCCATCATTATTGTGGTTGGGCAAATTGGTTAAAGCCATACCTAAAATTAAGGCTGCAGCCAATTGTCCTGCCGCTATGTTAAGTGGAAAATTGTCAAAAGCGCAGCAAAAAGTTCAAGATTTTTTGAGCAATTGGCAAAAATACAGAAAATTGGCTGATTATTTTTCTTCGTATAACATAGAGAAATTATTGAACTTAGATTTAGCCGGGCTTAAGGCTAGGTTGGAAGAGAATAAAGCCAACTTTTTTGCGGTTCGTTTTTTGAAAAATAAAACTTTACTTAGAGAACTGGATGGCTTAAAAAAGCTTGGCGGTCAACCTTTAAGTGTTGAAGAACTCGAGCGCCTTATTCCTCAAGTTCAAGAGTATATTACCTTTAATCAAAATTTGGCTCACCAGGAAGCTGAAATAAAAGCAATTTTAGGGCCAACTTGGAGTAAAGACTCCGATTGTAGTAAGTTATTGGAGCAGTGTGAGAAGATCTGGGATCTGGAAACTGAGCTCAATAATTTGTATGGCAGTTCTGCTGCAACTTCTATATGGGAAAAATTACAGTTAATTTTGCCTTCTTTAGATGAGAGACAAGCGGAAATTCTTGATAAATTTGCTGCCTGTTGGCTTAAATTTGAAAAAAGTTGGCGTTCATTTTCAGATAGTTACGCTAAACAATTAACTAAAACTGATACGCTAGATGATTTGCGCACAATATTGCTTTCCCTTGAGCAAAACAAAGTATTTTTGCGCCAGGCTATGCGTTATTTAGCAGTTAAAGCTAAATTTGACAATTGCCATGTCAGCGCTTTTATAGAAAAATTGGAGGCAGGCAATATCGAGGCCGACAGAGCGGAAGACATTTTTTATAAAGCTTATTGCGACCATATGTTGGAGCAAATTTTTAATCAGGAAAAAACTTTAAGCGATTTTTCTGGCCTTGAACATGAAGAATGCATTAAAAAATTTGCTGATTTAGATGGCCAATATAGGAAATTGAGTCAAAAGACGATTTTTGCCAAATTAGTTGCCAAGCTTCCCGGTCAACGCGCTACTGGCTTAATAAATACAGAGCTTGGCGAACTTAGACGTGAGTGCGCAAAAAAATCACGCCGCAAACCGGTGCGTCAGCTTTTGGAGCTTATTCCCAATTTGGCACCTATTTTGAAGCCATGTTTTCTGATGAGCCCCTTGTCAGTAGCTCAATATTTGCCTCCCGACACGGAACCATTTGATCTTGTGGTTTTTGACGAAGCTTCACAAATTCCGGTTTGGGACGCTATAGGAGTAATTGCTAGGGGAAAACAGCTTATTGTAGTGGGCGATCCAAAGCAAATGCCGCCTACAGACTTCTTCCAGAAAAAAGATAGTGCAGATTTAGATGATACAGCGGTTGTCGAAGATATGGAAAGCATTTTAGATGAATGTCTTACCGCCGGAGTACATTCTGCCCGTCTCAATTGGCACTATAGAAGTAAGCATGAAGAGCTTATTTCTTTTAGTAACCATTATTATTACGACGATAGTTTATTCACATTTCCTTCTGCTTATAACACTTCTGATTTTGGAGTTCAATTCAATTTTGTTCGCAATGGAATTTATGGTGAAAATGGTCAACGCACCAATGAAGCTGAAGCTAAAGCCTTAGTTAATTGTATCTTTGCTAAATTGACTACTCCTGGAGTGCGTCAGCGCAGTTTAGGAATAGTAACTTTCAGTTTGCCACAAAAAGAGCTTATTGAAGAGCTATTAGAGCAAGGACGACGTCAACATCCAGAATGTGAAGCTTATTTCAGCGAGCAAAACGATGAAGCTATTTTTGTGAAAAATTTGGAAAACGTCCAAGGTGACGAGCGTGATGTCATACTCTTTTCCATTTGCTATGCTCCCAATGCACAAGGGCGTTTTTCTATGAATTTTGGTCCCCTCAATCGCAATGGAGGAGAGCGCCGTCTTAATGTGGCTATTACTAGAGCCAAAGAACAAGTAGTAGTATTTTCTTCAATTTACGCTTCTCAGATAGATTTAACTCGCACTAGAGCTCTTGGAGCTTCACACTTAAAAGCTTTCCTTGAGTATGCCGAAAAGAAAGTAAACATGAGAGCCGACTTGCATACTACCAGCTCTTCAGAAAACGCGATAGAAGCTTTGGCTAATTTCTTGGCAACTCAGGGATATAAAACTGAACGCAATTTAGGCAATTCAAAATATAAGCTCGATTTGGCTGTCTACAATCCAGATTATACAAATGAGTATTTGCTCGGTATAGAAAGCGATGGGCTTGCCTATGCTGCCCAAAATACTGTCAGAGATCGAGATGAACTTCGCGATGATGTTTTAAAGGCTTTGGGTTGGAAACTTTGTAAGATTTGGAGCGTAGATTGGTATTTAGATAGACAACCTACTTGCCAGCGCTTATTAGATCTGTTGAATAAATTGCGCCAACAGCGTAAATCCATTGAAGCGGAAAAAGCCAATCAACAGATTGATAATAGTCAAATTGAGAGCGCTTTTAATTCTGTTGCAATACAGTCTAAAGACGGTGCTGAAATTGTAAAAGCTTCCAATGATGAGCATGAAGAACGGTCAGCTTCAGCATTAGCCTATACAGATACATCGGGAAATATTGATAATTGCCAAGAAACAGATTGGGGCTTAATCAAGTCTGTTCCTCTGGATCCATGTTTTCCTAATCGCCGTGAATATGCTTTGTGCCAACTTTCCGAATTGAATGTTGCTGCTAATAGCGATTTGTATAGTTTAGACAGTAGCTTTGTAAGAGAATATTTGATTAGGATTATCTTAGTGGAAGGGCCTATCTATAAACGGGTTCTATTTAAAAGATTTTTAAGTATTTTTAATAATAAACTCAGCACTACGGCTGAACAATTTTTGACAAATTGCTTGCCTAGCGGTTTGGTACAAACCTTTTTTAATAATGAATCTGTAATTTGGCCAAAAGGTGCTACTCCTGACTCTTATAGGATCTACAGAATTAGCACCAATGAAGAGACAAAACGCCCCTTATACGATATTCCTTTAGTAGAAGTAGCTAATGCTATGGAAGAAATAAAAACGAGTTTGCCTATTGATGATGAAGAGACTCTTAATAGAGAAACTCTCAAACTTTTCGGATTAAAAAGCTTAACGTCCAAGGCAGTCTCTTATTTAGCTTTAGCTAAATCGTTTTGGCAAGAGCGCACTCAAAATTAGTTGAGGCTGACTCTGTGTAGGCAACTCTCCTAAAGGACTAAGAAGGCTAAATCAGAAAGTCTCCTAGTTATGATTGGTACTACAGTTGCAGATCGTTATGAAATAATTTCTCAGCTTGGCATGGGGGGAATGGCCAAAGTTTATAAGGCTAAAGACTTAAACTTGGGGCGTGATGTGGCCCTTAAAGTGTTGCTTGAGTCTGTGTCAGGCGATCCCGAATTTAGGGAACGTTTTCGGCGTGAGGCTAGAGCCAGCGCTGCTCTGTCTCATCCCAACATTGTTCAAGTTTACGATTTCTTTGAGGCTGGCAAAGACGTTTTTATCGTTATGGAGCTGGTCGACGGTCGCGATTTGCGCGATTGCTTACAAGAACGCGGCCGTTTAGAAATAGATGAAGCTATACGCATAACTCTAGATGTGTTGTCTGCTTTGGAATTTGCCCATTCACGTGGCGTAGTTCATCGCGATATTTCTGCTCGCAACGTGATGTTAAGTCGCGACGGCACTGTCAAAGTTGCCGATTTTGGCATTGCGCGTATTGTTGGCGAACGCACTCTTACCCAAGATGGTGAACTTATAGGCTCAGTGCAATATATTTCACCTGAGCAAGCTAGCGGCGGCCATGCCACTCCGGCTGCCGACATATACTCCACAGGCGTTCTTCTTTACGAAATGCTCACCGGAGAGCTGCCTTTTAGCTCCGACAATGTGGTGAAATTGGCTTTGATGCATGTGCAAACACCTGCGCCCAAGCCCTCGGCAACTCGCCCAGAAATATCTGAAGCTCTAGATAATATCGTGCTCAAGGCTATGGCTAAAAATCCGGCTCAGCGTTATCGCACAGCTGCCGAGATGACCGCCGCTTTGTTGGCTTTGCGCACTACAGCTGCACCGAGCATCGTTGCCGGGCAAGTTATGCCTGTAGCTACGGTGTCGCCTAGTGCAGTGCCGCCCGCTGCTCCTTCTCCCAATGCCACTTCGTACGCCAATCAGAATGTATCGACTGTGGCTACTTCTGTAAGTCATGTTGGCATGGCTGCTTCTGGCGTAGGCACAGCTTCCGCGAGTGTATCTGCAGCGGGAGTAGCCACTGGAGAAGCTGTCGGCAATTTGGGCATTCCGGCAGAGCGTACCATGTTGCGCACACGTTTGCCACAAAACTTAATTAAAATGCACGAAGATTCCCAAACCGGCCCCACACGCCCCTTGGACGATTCTTCGCCTGTAGATACTGTAGATATTAGCGATTACGAAGACGAGGAATATCAAGATCCAGAGCAAGGAGAATACGATCAGTATTATTCAGAAGATGGAGAACCTTTAGAAGATGGTGTAGGCGAAGAATACGCTCAAACCGAAGGCGATTCCGAGTCTGGCTCTGTCAATAAGAGCTTGGGCATGATTATTGCCGTAAGTTTAACTATTCTTATTGCTTTTGTGGCTGGCGTCACTTGGGTCAATTTAAATTCTGCTCCCAATGTGAATGTACCATCAATAGTGGGGCAAAAGTTGGCCCAAGCTCGCGAGACGATTAAAGAGGCCGGTTTGCGCTTGGAAGTGCGCTCACAAAAATATCAAGCTGGAGCCAAGCCTGGAGTAGTGTTGCACCAAGAGCCAGACGGAGGCGCCCAACTGGTCAAAGATGGTGTAGTTTGGGTCGATGTCAGTATTGGCCGTGAGCTGGTTGCTGTGCCCGATTTAAGCGGTTTTACCGAAGAGCGAGCGTGCGAAGAATTGGATAAAGACGGTTTAGTCTATACTATTGTGCCTAAAGAGAGCAGCGCTCCGGTGGGTACAGTTTTTGCTCAGGAGCCTGAAGCTGGACAAGAAATTGCCGTTGGCAACGAAGTTACCGTCTTTATCAGTTTGGGTAAAGGTGAAGACGCCATTCCTGATTTGAGTGGTATGAGCTTAAAGAGCGCGGCAGATTTAATGGCCAGTTTGGGTGGCAGCGTTAAAGTAAGTTCACAAAAGGACGATCCTAAAGTTACCGATGGTACCATTATTTCTCAGGAACCAGCTTCCGGCAAAGCTATGCAACGCGGTACGGTTGTTTATGTAGTAATATGCCGTCGCAGTGAGACCAAGAAGGCTGCTCCTTCGCTGATTGGCAAAAGTGTTGCCGAGGCTAAGGTCGAAGCTGCCGGCTTGGGATTAGATTTAGTTGTAGAGGGCGATACTGGTGACAGTGCCCGCGTAGTAACTCAAAAGACTGAGCCGGGAGCAGTATTAAGCAACAATCGTCTGGTAGTATCGGCTTCGGCCCAGGTTACTGTGCCAGATGTTTGTACGCAGAGTTACGAGCAAGCTGTGAGCAATTTGCAAAACGCTGGCTTAAAATTAGGCAAGGTTTCTGCTGCTGCCGGCCAAAATGACAATGTTGTGATAGAACAGTATCCAGGAGCCGGTCAAGTCGCTCCTTTGGGAAGCTCTGTAGATTTAACTGTCACTAAAGCTGTGGCCGCTGAGCGAGACAACACCGCCGACGAAGATAGTGAAACTGTAAATATTAAGGCCGTTCCTTTGCGTGAACCGGAACCGAGTCCGGTAGCACCGAGCCATGATGACGTCGGTTCACATTCAACCGACAGCGGCCATGGTGGCACCAGTTCTGATGTAAATATCGAACTTCCCGGGGATTTGCCCTAAAACAATCATTTATGAGGTATAAAAATGCTATATGAGAGAGGAGCCAACCGTACATCATGGGCGACGAGGTAAATAATAAATCCGGCGAGGCTGTAAAGCTTGGCAAGAAAAAGCTGGAGCTAAAGCCCAGCAAGGCCCTGAACGGTAAAAGTCTAGGCGAAAACAAAATAGCTCCTTCCGAGACCAAATTGCCTCAAAGCAAGGCCGATTCGGCTGAACTTGAGTCTCAGTCTCCGGTTGAGTCGAGCTCTAAGGCCGCTACAGAAGCTAAAGTGGCGCCTAAAGCAGAGGAGTCTCGGGCAACTGGCGTGGTCGATAGTGGCTCGGAGAAGGAGACCAAACACCTGGCTCCTCCTTTACCCTCGGACGACAAGAATATGAGTCAAGATGGCCAGCTTGAAGCTGTAGCCACTCAAACCGAAGCCAAAACAAAATCGGAAAATAGCGATCCTTGGTTGTCGGTCGCCTGCTGGAAAAAATTGCTTTGGGGACTATTTAAAACGGCTGTTTTCCTTATAGTGGTAGTTTCTGCTATCGTCTTCGGGACTGTTTTGGGTGTAACGGTCTACCGCACCTATTTTGCCATTCCTGACGAAATTGAAGTGCCTGCCATTGAAGGTAAAGATTTTGCCGTTGCCAATGAATTGCTTAAAAAGGTCGGCTTGCGCCTACGCATAGAGGAAGGGCGACACAATACCAAATTCCCCGATCGCATTGTTATATCCCAAGATCCGCCCAAAGGACGTGTAGTGCGCAAAAATAGAGAAATTTTGGCCGTGGTCAGTTTGGGGCCGGAACAGTACAAAGTGCCCGATCTTAAAGGGTTGAGTTTGCGTGAAGTTAAAAAATCACTCAACAATAATAAACTTTACCTGGGCAAAGTAACCTATAGTCCTAAAAATCCTAATCGCCCCGATGAAGTTTTAGAACAAAAGCCTTTGCCTGGCACGTTGGCTCTCAAAGGCACCAAGGTGAATATTGTAGTTAATAAAGGCTTGGGTATGTCTAGGGTGAGCGTACCTGATTGCAGCGGTCGCACTTTAGCTCGCGTTGGGCCGGTGCTTAAGAAAGCTGGCCTCAACTTGGGCAAGGTTATTTGGTCTGTTTCCGATCGACCTGCTGGCGAAGTCCTCTCTCAAAATCCGCCCAGCGGAGCTGCTGTAATGAGCGATAGCGAAATCGCTTTGGAAGTTTCGGCCGGTTCTTCCCAAAGTCGCATTTTAGTACATCATAAATTGGAAATTTTCTTGCCCGGCGGCAGCGAGCCCAACGAATTGCGCGTAGTTGTACTCAGCCCCGAAGGTGAAGAAGAAGTCTATCGCGCTTCTCATGTACTTAGCGATGTGGTCACCCTTTGGGTTACTGGCCCCAAGGGTAGTGACGCCGAAGTTTACTTAAACGACAAATTATTTATGAGGGATAAGCTTTAAATGAATAAAATACTTGTTTCCGCTTCCGTATTGTCTGCCGATTTTCTCCACTTGGCCGATGACGTTGCTCGTGTTTGCCAAGCCGGAGCCGATCAATTGCATGTCGATATTATGGATGGCCATTATGTGCCGAACTTAAGTTTTGGTGGGCCGCTTTTAAAAGCTTTTGCTAAAGTTAGCCCTGTGCCTCTGGACGTTCATTTTATGGTGACTAATCCTATGGATTATGTGGATTTGTGCCGCCAATGTAACGTAAAGACCATGACTGTGCATCCTGAAGTGGTAGTCCATTTGGATAAAGCTTTGGCCCAAATACGTGAAGCCGGTATGGAAGCTGGTGTGGCTTTAAATCCGGCTACGCCTCCGGAAGTATTAGAATATGTGGCCGACAAGATTGATTTCGCTTTAGTTATGAGTGTCAATCCAGGTTTTTCTGGTCAGAAATTCATAAGCTCGGCCGTAAAAAAAATAGCCAAACTTAGAGCTATGTTGGGTGACAAAGTTCGTATCGGTATAGACGGTGGGGTTACGGCACAGACAGCTCCCCAGTGCTTAAAGGCCGGAGCCGATGTTTTGATTGCTGCGACGGCTATTTTCGGCCAACAGGACTATGCTCAGGCTATACAAGCTTTGCGCGGCTGAAATATAGCTGAATAAGAAAACACGGGAGTGAGGCCAAAACTGCGAGCATATGGAAAGAATGCAAGAAAGACTTGTTTATTTGCGGTTAACCGTTTTATTCGTTCTGTCGGCATTTTTAGCCGGGTGCTCGCTTTTGGGCTATTTTGACGCCAGCCTCTCGGTTTCTGTCACCAATGATAAAAACCACCTTTTGGCTGTAGAAGGCCGAACCAGTATGCCCGACGAGACTCCGGTAAGCGTAGTTCTGCGCGAAGATAAAGAAGTTTTGGCCAAGGGTAGCACTGTCGTAAAAAGTGGCGCTTTTGCCGTAACTTTGGATTTAAGCACGGCGCCGGGCAATTGCGCTTTGGGGCTAGATGTTGTTTTGGATCCTTCTCAAGGGCCAGAATCGGTGCAAAAAGTTACTGGCAAGCGTGGAGAATACCTTTATGGCGAACAAGTAGAGGAAGTTGGCAATTTATATTTGCTCACGGAGCGCTTGCGCTTAGTTTTGCCTATGGATAGACGCACTGTCGCTATACGCAGAGCCATGTCCGGCGATTACAATTTGGCTATAGCCAACCTTGAAGACATGCTTGTGGTGGAGCCAGACGACCAAGACTTAAAAGCTTGGTTGGCTTATGCCTTGCTCAACCGCGATCCCCACGAAGACAAATTGGGCTCGCAAGCTTACCAACTTTTGGCCAATGTAAAAGTGGATCGATTGGGGGAGCCTTTGCGTACTTATTGCAAAAAGTGGGTCGATCGCTTGCAACAACTAAAAACTGAACAAGCCAAAGAAAATGAGCGCAAGGCGGCTATAGCCAAAACTTTAGCTAAACGAGAAGCTCTCAAAAGCAAGTTGGAAGCTGGCAAATTCTTGGGCGGAGTCTACTTAGGCGCTACCGCCAGAGAAGTATACGAGTTGGCTATTCCGGAAAAATATCCGGTTTGGTCTGGTGATATTATTATTTACCACATGCCTGATCGCAATGTGGAAGTCCATTTTGATGGTAAAACTTCTGAAGTTATTGAAGTTCACAGCGAAGATCCCAAATTCTCTGCCAAAAACAACGTTGGTGTAGGTAGCTCTCTTATTGACGCGGCTGTGGCTTATCCAGATGGGCGTTTAACTATGGGGCCTGCCGAAGCTCAATCGGACGGTACTTCAGTAACTTTTGGTGAATATGCTTGTCCTGAAGGATTAGTTTTTTATATAAAACGCCTTACTGCGGCTGACGGCTTAATTCTCAGTGAGAAGGTTAAGGGATTATCCGTTATTCCGCCTTTCCAGTGGGATAATGAAGACGTCGAATTGGATGAAAGCTCAGAGATAAATGCTGATCGCGTTGGCGAAGCTCTAGTTGACGATAGCAGTTACCCTAAATCTAGCAAAAAATAGGCAACTATCGAGCTATATAAGGTTCTGCAAAAAAAAGTTTGAGTTTTTTTGCAGAACCCCTTGCCAAATGCCATACAGCCTGCTATACTCTCACACGTCGAGAGCAGAGGCTAGCGACAAAGCGAGAATGAGTTCTCGGTGTTCCGCGAGAGTGGCTCAGCGGTAGAGCATCGGCTTCCCAAGCCGACGGTCGCGAGTTCGAATCTCGTCTCTCGCTCCAGATAAAAAGAGATGGCGTTGTGGCCGAGTGGCTAGGCGGAGGTCTGCAAAACCTCTTACAGCAGTTCAATTCTGCTCGACGCCTCCAAAGGAAATGGGCGCGTAGCTCAGCTGGTTAGAGCACTACGTTGACATCGTAGGGGTCGGCAGTTCAAGTCTGTTCGCGCCCACCAATTCCGGTAAAAATCTCACTTCATAGGGAAGTGGGATTTTTTATTGCATCAATTCTAGATCGCAATTGTAAAAACAAGAAAGCCGCTCCCATTACAAGATAGGAGCGGCTTTCTTTGATTGAAAAAGCAAATTATAAGTCGGCTTTGGCAGCTCTTCTAGCTAAAAGAATTAAATCGTTGTCGTTCATTTTAGACCAAGTCATCAATACATAGCGTGTTTTATTATATTCCCAGCTAGCTGCTTTGGCTCCGCAAGTATATTCGGAAATAAAACCGTTGATTTTGGCTCCTTTGGAAGTTTGCATAGAGAAGCTCTTAGGTTTATTGACAGTTTGCTTCATGCGTTTGCTGTCAATTAAAGATTCGTTGGGGTGCTTGGTGGCACGATAGTTTAAATCCATACCCTTATAGCCGGAAACAATTTCACAAATACAACTATTGACAATAATATATCGTACAACTTGGCAACCGAAGATGGGGGACAACTTTATTTTACATTCGTCGGTAAAGGCTTTGGGATTTTTTACTTGGCGTACCGGACTGGGAAGTTGGGCTAAAAGTTCTACACCGGCTTTTTCTTCTTCGGCATAGGCTTTTTCCGCACTAAAAGCTGCGCTACCTATAATAGATAGTCCTAACAATAAACTTAAACATTTTGTCAATTGATAATTCATAAAAACCTTACACTCTCCTAAAA
Organism: uncultured bacterium; assembly: GCA_934636825.1. Taxonomy (GTDB): domain Bacteria; phylum Vulcanimicrobiota; class Xenobia; order Xenobiales; family Xenobiaceae; genus Bruticola. The sequence continues at coordinate 49,309 of CAKUBG010000006.1, forward strand.
AGCTTTGCTCGGCTGACTTTTTGACGATATTGGGCTTTTCCTGGCAATTGTGGGCTTTTTCCCATTAAATGAGCATCTTTGTTTTTGTGTTCGTTTGGCAGGATCCGTTGTTCTCAGAAGAAACTTAGACGGGCTTAGTTTTGGCCTCGAGGTTTTACATGGCTTCTAAATTGAATATATTTTATCAAATTTTCTCTTTGAATTACTCTACAGAAGAGTTGCGAGAAAATTTCGCTGTCGGTTGCAATTTAGCTTTGGTCGGCAGTAGAGAAAATGTTTCGACAATGCTGGAGCTATTGGGGGAACCCGTAGTCAATTTAAGCAATGTCACTTCCCATTCGCGTATTCGCTGTTTGCCTTTGCCGGATCGTCGCTCTCCGGTAGCCGAAGGCTACAAAAATTTGGATGCGGCTATTATCCACTTGGGCGATGCTGTACCTAGTCCGGAGCATTTGCGCTTTTGTAGCGAGTGTTTTTCTGCTCGAACTAAGTTACTTTTCCTTACTGACAGTTGCTTAGGAGCGTTATCTCCGGCTTGTATTGTGAACTCTGTGTTTAAGGCCAATGAGACTGAGCCGCATTTTGTAAGCGATGCTGAGGCCAAACGCTTAGCTGCCGAAGCGCTGGCCAAAACCAAAGAGCCTACAGAACAGCCTCTCGAAGCTCAAAGCATAGATCCGGCGTGGTTAGCAACTGGGCAGCTTGCTTGTATAGAGCCCAAAGCTGAAAATAAGCTAGTTTCGGAACCGCTTGCTATAGAATCTCAAGATGATCATTGGATATCTAATCGTCCAGACACTTGGCCGGAATTAGATAAAGAGCCGCGTTTGGGGCCGGATTGGAAAAGTAGCGATCCTTTGGCATCCTATATAGTTTCGCCTATAGATATCGATAGAGCAGAATTGGTACCGCGTTTCGATTCCACATTGCCTTCAATTATGGTTCTGAAAACTAGCGATGGGGGAGCGAGTTTTTACGAATACATCGGCAAAGGGCTGGGCAATTTAGCTTATGCTTTGGCTCGCGATTACAGTTTGTTGCGTGAAAATCTTGTTTCCCAGATGATTGCCAAAGATGCTAAAGACTCGGCTGCGGCGGCGGCTGCTTCCGGTTTTACTACTTCCTTGCCATTTGTAGGAGCTTTTTTGGGCTTATTTGCTGTCTCCGGCGAAACTATTTACATTACAGCCAAACAGCTTCGCCTAGCTTTGCTTATTGGTGCTATTTACGGTCGTCCTGTCGATTTCTTTGCCCGCATTGGTGAATTGCTGCCGGTAATAGGAGGAGCTTGGGGATGGCGCACGTTAGCTCGGGAGGCTATAGGTTTTATACCTGCTTTAGGGGCCTTAGCTAAAGCGGCTGTAGCCTGGAGTGGTACTTATACTGTGGGTAAGCTTAGCCAACACTTTTATAAGCAGGGCGAGCAACACATAAGTGACGAGTATAGAGAATATATTGATGCTGAAGCCAAACATTTGGCCCAGCAGGCAGCTTTAGATTGTTTGAAGAGCAAGCCATGAAAAAAAATACTTCTTTTGGTCTTTCCCTTGTTTTAATTGTTATTTTGGGATTAGTGGCCGCTTTGCCTATTATCGTAAGCAGAGTCGGCAGCGAACAGCGCAACAATTCAGCCGAAGTCCTTTTTGATTACGCAGCGCTTAACGATTACGCTAGGCGCAGTGGCACTTCATTGGACACAGTTTTAGCTTGGTGCAAGGCTAGCGGCGTTACCGCTGTGGCTGTAGAGGAAAACAGCCGCGACTCTTTGGCTTTGCGTGGTTTAGCTAGAGCAGCCAACTACTTTGAGATGACCGATTTACAATCTCAAAAAAGAGTAGATGGCAATATTAAGCTCGATCCTATGTGCGCTTATTATGTAGCTAAAGATAATGATACAGCTACCAGGATAAAGCAAGGCGCCGCCTACAGTTTAGGGGCAGACAGAGTGCGTCTGGTTCCTGATAGCAAGGGCAAAGTAGTAGAGCTGGCTTGTGATATTCGTGATTTGCCTTCTTTGGGGTTGGGTATTCCTTACGATATTGTGAACGAATTGCACGATAAGTACGGTTTCAAAGTTTGGTTGCGTCCTTGGAATAGTCCAAAATTGGACGAAGCTAGTCTGACTAATATTTTCAAAGTATATGCCAAGTTGGCCGGGCAAGCTCGAATTGAAGGCTTAATTTTTGGTGGTTTGCGCAACGAAGTATATGGTTATCCCAAGAATTTGGATATAACTGCCAAACTTTTGGAACAATCCGGTTTAAAGCTTGGCGTTATAGAGTTGGCTCCCAAAGCTCAACAAAAGGGAGTAGTTACTTTAGCTAAGCTTTGCCCGGAGCGTGTAGTTAGAGTGATGGCTGTTTCTCCTTCTCATCAGGCTAAACTTGATCCCGATACCGTTATTTCTATGTATAGCTTAGGCGTAAGAGAGCGCGGTATTCGTTTAATTTATTGCCGTCCTTATTTTGATGGTGTTGAAAAGCTCTCTGTAGAAGAAGTAAATTCCGCTTTTATGAGCGGCATTCATAAGAGTTTAGCCCCTTTATTTAAAGGACAGGCTTCTACTTATAGTAAGTCTGACAATTTGGTGAAGACAGGTTTTACCTTATGGAGCTTAGCTATTACCGCTATTAGCGCCAGTATAGCCTTGTGCTTTATTTTGTTAATAACTTTGCTCTGCCGTGAAAATAACCTATGCCAGCGCTTTTGGGGACGTCGCAGTGCCCTTGCCCTGTTACTGATGGTTATTCTTGTTACTGCTTTAAGTTGCGTAAGCGGTTTAGGATGCCATTGGGTGCGTATTTTGCTGGCTTTATCAGCAGTTACAATTATGCCCATTTTAGCTTACGTAATATTAGTGCCTTTTTGGGAACAAGCAGAGGAGTGTTCTACTATTTGGAATGCTATAGGCGAAGGCTTAGTTGTAATGGCCGTTTCGGTCAGTTTAACTTTATTTGGCGGTTTGCTGGCCGGCGCTTTGTTGAGTGATTTAAATTATATGCTCAGCTTAGATGTCTTCCGCGGCGTAAAATTGCACAGCTTATTGGTTCCTCTAGTTATCTTTGTGATTTGGCTGGTACAGCAAGGACGCAGCGGCGGCTTAGATAGTTTAATCAAGTTCTTGGAATCCGAAGTTAAATTGTGGCACGTTGTGCTCTTCTTTGTCTTTGCTATAGTAGCTGCTTTCTACTTAATTCGTACTGGCAATAGTGGCGGAGATTTAGTAGTTAGTGAATCGGAGCGTGCTTTTAGGCGTTGGTTGGATGGTACTTTAGGAGTGCGGCCGCGCTTCAAGGAGTTTATTTTGGGCAACCCGGCTTTGATTTTGCTGCCCACTTTAGTATTTTTGCGTTGGCGCAGTTGTGTGCCTTTGGCAATTTTGGCTAGTGCTGTCGGCATGGCTTCTCTTTCTGATACTTATGGCCATATCCACACTCCTATTTTGGTCTCTTTACAGCGCACTACTAATGGTGTTGTTTTAGGCTGTGTTATAGGTGTGATACTCGCTTTTGTTTGCTATGGCTTAAAAAATTTGCTGGCTCCCTATACCAAGATGTTGGTGCAACCGAGCCAAGATCAAAGGCGTCAGGCGGAAAACGAGGCTAAGTAAGCATGGGTAAGCGTATTTTACTTTCCGGCTATTTCGGTTTTGACAACATTGGTGACGAAGCTATTTTAGAAGCTGAGTGCACTCAATTGCGCAAACTCGATCCCAGTTTGGAGCTTAGCGCTTTAATCGACAATAAAGCCAGAGCCGAAGAATTACACTTAAAAGCCTATAAGCGTAAGTCCATTTGGCAAATTTACAAAGCTATTTCGGAATGCGATTTGCTTATTTCTGGCGGAGGTGGTCTTTTTCAGGATTCAACTGGCATAGGTAGCGTGATGTATTATGGCGCTATTCTTACTATGGCAGCTATTCTCAATAAGCCAAGCTTTATATTTAGTCAAGGATTCGGTCCTATCCGTACTGATTTGGGTAAGTTGCTAGCCAAACAACTTCTGCCTTTTGCCAACAAAGCTTCTTTTCGTGATGAAGAGTCGTTGCAAGAATTTAAGAAGTTCGCTCCTGGAGTTGAGGCTGTACTTACTGCCGATCCGGCTTTTCTTTTGCAAGCTGAAAGTGAACAAAAATCATTGGAAGCCTTGGAAAAGTGCGGTGTAACTTCTGTAAAAGCCCCTATAGTTGTAGTGGCTTTGCGCTCTTGGTTTGAGTTGGAATTGGCTTCTAAAGCTGAAGCCTTTAATAAATGGCTTGCTGCTTTCTCGGAGGAGGAAAGGCCTCATTTATTGGTTCTGCCTTTGCAATATTGGTATGACGAAGGAATTTCTCGCCGCTTTACTTCTTTAATCAAGTATCCTTGCACTATGGCTCCTCAGCTTAATGTTTCCGAAATGGTTTCCTTATTGGCGGCCAAGCCTGTGGAGATGGTAGTAGCTATGCGCCTACACGCCATCATTTTGGCTTCTTCGTCAGCTAAGCCTATTTTGGGTATTGCCTACGATCCTAAAGTAAGTCGCATATGCCAATTATGTGAAGCTCCTTGCCTGCCTTTAGAGAAGTTGAGTGCAGAAGATTTAAGCGAAAACCTTAGCAAAACTTGGCAACATAGGGAAGAACTTGGAAAGAAGATAGGCCAAAATGCTTCAGCTTTGCGTCAGAAAGCCTTGCAAGCTTTCAATATTGCCTTGGAGATGATATGAGTACCGAACCAAACCAAAACACCAGTAAAACGTCTAGCCTGATAGGGCGCTTGGCAGCCTATGCTCAAGTAGGATTGATTATGGTTTTTAGCGTCTATCTACTTTGGGCTTTTTTAGGCGGTATAGATGCTCAGTATTTAGTGTGTATGAATAAAGGCTTGGCTGCCCAATATGCCAAGATCTTGAGTTCTGGTACGGCAGGCGATCAGCTTTTTATCGATATACTTAATTTGATCGCTCCCCATATGCATTGGTTCTATTTGGCTTTAGGGAGCAGTGTGCTTGCTTTTCCTTGCTTAGGCTGGCTTTTGACTCGCCTTTTAGATTGTGAGCCCAAGTGGGCCGGTATTTTGCCTATTTTGGGCTTGTTTTCCGGCTTAAACCCTGTGCGTTTAGGTAGCGATGGTTTAGTGGCTCCTTTTTCCATGTCTGAGCAAGCTTTGCTTTTAGGCATACAAATATTTTGTATCCATTGGACAGCCGCTTGGTTTTACGAAAGACGCCAGAAAAAGCAAAAAATAAAAGCCTAAATTATTGGCAAAGGCTAGCGGTCAAAAAGACAAGCTGGCCTTATTTTTTGAAATAGCGATAAGCTAGCTCGGAAATTGTGGCTATAAGTTGAGCATTCTTTTCAGGCGTCTCTTGCGAGTTTTTAATGAATACCGATAAAGTATAGGAAATTTGTTTGTTTTCGCTTGGCAATATTACGAAACCGATATCGTTAATAGCGATAATTTCCCCTTGCTTATTTTTGTCTCCAGTGCCAGTTTTATGGCCAATAATAGCTCCAGTAGATAGCAATGGGGCTGCTAGTCTATCCTGGCCAGTCTGGCACTGGATAAGTGCATCTTTTAGCCAATTTTGCAATCCGGGCTTGAAAATTTGGCTATGTAAAATTTTATCTAACAATAAAGCTGCTTCAGTTGGAGTAGTGTAGTTATCGTAACATTTATAAATATCGTCGTGCATGTCTTTTTCAGTCCAACAGATTTTTGTTTGTTTTAAACCTAATTGACGCATAAATTTATCTGTTAACTGAGGATGGCCAAATTTAGCAAAAAGAATGTCGCACGCATTGTTGTCGCTTAAAAGTAGAGAATATTTGAGTAACTCTTCCAAGTTTAAAGTAATATTGCCATGTGGATATTTATCACGTAGTGGACTGTAGGTGCCTTTTCTCAAACTATCAGCGCTAATGAAAATAGGTCTATTTAAATCTAAATTGTTTTTTCCTAAGAAATGCAAAATATATAAAGCTTGATGTAATTTATATACACTTAGCATAGGAAATCGTTGGCTGCCATTAAGCTGATACACTTCTTTCCCTTGTGCATAGATAGAAACTCCTACTATTGCTTTGTAAGAGGCTGTAGCTTCAGCAATTTTGCTTTGTAATTCTTTAGCTGTAAAATTGGGAGATTCTGTAGGTTGAGCTAGAGCAGGGACGGAGATAAGACATAATAAAAATAACACAAAATGAACACACTTAAATGCTGACATAAAAACTTACTGGCAACTATTCAAATACAAAGTTAAACATAAAAAAAGATCCGCTACACTAATCTGTGCACCGAATCTTACAACAAAACTAGCAAATAATAGAAAAAAAGCCCTACGAGAGAAACACTAACACGAGAGGTACTCGAACCTGCCTTAGCAGGTGGGCGCTCCTCTGGCCCGACATTGTCGAGGACTCTGAATCCGTCTTCACTTTGAGAAAAAAGTCTCAAAGTAAGATCCATAACTCTACTCTAAACGCGGAGTAATGCTCCCTATTAGTACATATCGGCTCAACTACTAATCTCGTGCAGCTAAAAAGATACGCAGGGCGTTTCTCTATGTGGGCATGATAGCAGTTATAATCACTTTATGCAACAAAAAAAGCCATAAATACGGAAAAATCTTCCCGTCATTTATGGCTTCTACATTATAAAATGCTTTGGCCACGCTTTCGAATAAGAGTTAAAGAGCGTTTTGCTCGATGAAGTCTTGAAGGCGTCCTTTATCCATGTAGCCTACACCTCTGGCTACAGGCTGTCCATCTTTAAATACTAAAAGGGTAGGGATACTCTTTACTTCATATTTTCTAGCCACATTGGGGCTCTCGTCAGTATCAATTTTGACGAATTTTACCTGGCCTTCGTAAGCAGTTGCCATCTCTTCAATTACGGGAAGAAGCATTTGGCAAGGGCCACACCATTCGGCGAAAAAGTCGAGCACTACGGGCAGCTCAGACTCCAAAACTTCACTTTTAAAACTGTTATCGTTAATAACTTGCATAAAATAGTCAGTTCCTTTATCAATTTTAGGGGAAAACGAGACTAGTCAATCCACATTGAACCTAAATAAGAAGGACGATAAATTTTTGCATTCTCTACCGCTTCAACTATATCTTTAGCTATAGGAGGGTAGATAACTAAATTATTCAACTCGTCTATATCAACATACCTGGCTGTATAAAGACGTTCTTCTTGGCCAACTTGCAGCTGACCGCCGAGCTCTTTAGCATAAAAAACTACATGTACCACATGACGCGAATCGTCCGGCGCTATAGAGTCGGCTACAAATGCCAAAGAGCCTACTTCTATATCTAAATTGGTTTCTTCTTTGAGTTCGCGCACAGCACACTTTGCTAAAGACTCACCGAACTCAACGCCTCCGCCGGGCAGAAGCCAGTATTTCTGACCGTCTTTCTGGTGCTCAACCAGCAAAACTTGGTTATCCTTACGGATTATAACAGCTACTCTAATGCGAACATTCGGCATACGTTCCTCTGTTTTTAGCGGGGTAGCCATACTTGGCCATAAAACAATAGCGACCGGACTAACCCAGTCGCTATCTTTCATCACTTAAGCTTATATATTAAACTTACTTGAGGGTGATGGTGGCGCCAACTTCAGCGAACTTAGCTTTGATGGCTTCGGCGTCGGCCTTGGAGAGACCCTCTTTGAGCATCTGAGGAGCACCTTCTACGAGGTCCTTGGACTCTTTGAGACCCAAACCGGCAACTTCGCGTACGACTTTGATGACCTTAATCTTCTCGGAACCGACGGCGGTGAGCTCTACGTCGAAAGAGGTTTTCTCTTCAGCGGGAGCGGCGGCAGCAGCGGCGGGAGCGGCGGCTACGGCAACGGGAGCAGCGGCGGATACGCCAAGGCGCTCTTCCAACTCTTTAACAATTTCGGCGGCCTCAAGAAGAGTGAGGTTGCAAATAGCATCGATCAAAGCGGACTTATCCATGATTTCCTCCAAAAAATTTATAACCTAATACTTAATTAAACTGAAACTAACTGATTAAGCTTCCTGAGCTTCTTCTTTGGAGCGCTTTTCGTTCCAAGCGTCCAAAACGGTAGCCATGCTGCGACCAGTGGCATTCAACACGCCAAGGATGTTGCGGTGAGGAGCCAACATAAGTCCGAGCAACTGCATACGCAGTACTTCGATTGACGGCAGAGCGGCAATAGCTTTAAGCTCGTCAATACTCAAGAGACGGTTGTCCATAACCGCACCCTTAACCACGGGCAGGCCATTAGGCTTCTGAGTCTTAGCGAACTCTAATACTGCTTTAGCGGCAGCAGCGGGATCACCCATGCCGAATACTACGGCGGTAGGTCCCTCTAAGGTTCCAGCTTCGCACTCAATGTTAATCTCACTTAAAGCTTTACGAATGAGAGTATTTTTTGCAATCTTGTAGATACCGTCGCACTCACGGAGCTTTCCACGAAGCTCGGTGATGGCTTTTACGGTTAAACCGCCAGCCTGACCACGATAGTCAGTCAGGATAATGATGCTGGCTTTCTTTAAGCACTCGCGTAAATGCTCTAAGGATTCAGCCTTGCGCTGTAAGTTCTGTGCGTTCATTATCTCTAGTGTTTCTCTCCCTTCCTCTCTTCCACTCACTAGGAGCGAAGATCGATTCGGGCCTCTATCTTACTGAATGAACCGTAAAATAAAAACGCCTCCTGCCTAAAAAAAGCAGACGGAGACGCAGAGTTGAAACGAAACTTATACTATTTCGCCTCGGCAGGATCCCAAAAAGTGGTGATTAAGTCAAAATATATGACACCCGCTGTCTCTGGCCGAGTAGTATTCTAGCATAAAAATTCGCTTCGTCAAGAGTTTTTAAGCACTTCCGTTAAGCATTTTTTAGTCGGGATCGACATGGACGTTGCAATGCTTTACTTGAGGGAAATTGCGTTCAATTGCTAAATGGACTTCTTCTCCTATGCTGCTAGCATTACGTAAAGTCTGATTGCCGTCGCAAGCAATAGTTATGTCGGTATAAGCTTTTGTGCCGAAAAGTCTGGTCTTCAGCTCTTTAACAGCAATAACTCCCTTTTGCTCAGCGGCAGTAGAGCGCATCGCTTTTACAGTTTCGGGATCGCAAGATTTGTCCGTCAGTTTTTCTACTGCGTCTTTGCCTATATCCCAGGCGGTTTTGATAATACACAAACAAATTAATAAAGAAGCGATAGGGTCGCCTAAGGGGTAGCCCAATTGAGCTGCGCCTATGCCTATTAAAGCGCCGATAGAGGAGAGAGCGTCAGAGCGATGGTGCCAAGCGTCGGCCTTAAGAGCAGTAGATTTTATCTTATTGGCTGCCGCAATAGTATACCAATACATGGCTTCTTTGACGATTATGGAAATAATGGCCGCGTAAAGAGCTAAAGCGCCGGGAATTTCCAGGGAATTGCTTGGGGCCAAAAGCGTTTGTATGCCGCTCCAACCTATAGCTAAGCCAGTTGCCAAAAGCATAATGGCCAAAATAAGAGAGCCGAGGCTTTCAAAACGCTCGTGGCCGTATTGGTGGTCGCTATCCGATTTTTTATTGGCGATTTTAACGCTAACTATCACAACCAGTGTGCTGAGCACATCGGAAGCTGTGTGAATAGCGTCACTGATCATAGCTGCTGAGTTGGCCACAAAACCGGCTATCAACTTTAAGCCTGTTAAAATTAAATTGCTTAAAATGCTCCAGTTGGAAACGCTTAAAGCAATTTTTTCTGCTTCGCTATCGCTTATCGAAGGGGCAGACAATGAAGAGGATCTACTTTTGCCCGCTTTCGAGACGTTTGCCGACTCAGTTGAAGCTGGCAATTTATTTTGGTTAGGCTCATTATTCATGTTAGTAAAAGGCAGTCGACAATTACAGATTTTTTTTCTGGATATGCCAGACTTTATGCCTCCATAAAAATATTTAACCCGTATTATACAGCAAAAAACTGTTAGTTAGAACAAAAAAAAGGCCAAAAATCAAATAAATTGGTTCTAAATTAAACCAATTTATTTGCAGAGAATATCTCACAATTTAAAGCAAAAAAGCCCCCCAACTTTTTATAGTGCGAGAGGCTTTCATTATAACCGCCGGAGGCAGTTCATTGTTTAGTTTAGAGCGCTTCTTCTTTGGGGCCGTCCATCAAGACGTCATCTTGAGGAGTTACGCCTTCGGACTTTTCGTAGTTTTCCAAACCGCTGCGGAGATCTTTTATAACGAGATCTTTAAGCTCCTTGGGAGCTGTTACCGCAAAAGCGCTGGAGTAGTTAATTAACCAAGCTCTAACAGCGTTGGTGTAGTCCACTTTATCGATAGTAGCGAAAACCCAATCGTTTTTCTCTTCTACTTTGCTGGGTAAACCAAAGCGGTCTACAAACATATTAGCAAAGCTCTCGTCTTTGAATCTGATAGTTACATTTTCAAATGAGCGGTCGTTGCTGCCATGGAAAGTGTCTTGGGTAAAGCGTTGCAAAGCTTTATCAAAATCTTCGCCCAAAACTTCGGAAGCGTTGCGACGAGGAGTTCCGGTAGTATGAGGATTGGCAATACGATCTAAGCGGAAGTAGCGGAGGAAGTTTTCTCCCTCTTTGATACCAACTAAGTAGTAGTTGGAATTGATCCACACCAAAGAGTAGGGATCTACTTTATAAACTAAGCTACCGCGTTTGAGGACGCTCTTGAAGACTTTATTGTAAGAATAAACCTGGAATTCAACAGCTCTTTCCCAAGCAATGGCTTGCAAAATTTCACAAAGGACGTCTTTGAGTTTGCTATTGACAACTTTGCGAGAGTTGTAAACGATAGGAAGCAACTCGCGGAACATGCGCTTATCGTCAGGGCCAAGCTCTTTGATAAGTTCGTTGCTGATGCGTTTGCATTCATTCTTAGGAATAAAAGAAGCACTGGCAATAGCATCTAAGAATAAGCGAATTTGCCAAGTATCGAAGCGACGCTTTCCGTAGTACCAACCTTTACGTTTATCGCGGTCGGCAATAATGTCATGTCCGTAAGTTTGCAAAGTAGCGATATCGCGGCAAACTGACTTGCGTTCGGTGTTAATACCGTGCTCTTTCGCCAACTGTTTGACGATTTGGGTAGCGTTAATGGTGTGGTGTTCGTCGCTGTCGAGCAATAAGTTCAACACATATAACAGCTTCAACTTTACATTAGCCATATCTGTCAGTCCATCCCATTCATACAAATTTTAGCTCGCTCAGAGAGTGCTTTTTGCCTTAAGCATTTACTCTTGCTGCTTTTGTGTTCTTGATACTAGATCAGTAGACTGAAGAAGTATCGACTTTAAGTGTGTTCGCAATCTTGAAAAATTGTTCCAAAAATTGAGGATCTTTGGATTCCAATTCCAGAACGTTGTAAGAACCGTGTTTGTACGGCACATATATGATCGGTCCGATATATTGGCCGCTGGAGTTTTCCCAAACAACTAAGTAGCCGGTTTGTCCGCTTATTTGATAGGGCTCAAAGCGAGTCAGTTTAGAAGCTCCCGGAATCACTTCGCGACCGATTTGCCTGGCCATGCCTCTGAATGATTGACCAGGTTGAGCGGTAAAAGATCGCGGAGTTAAGGAAGCCACTTGCTTTTTGGCAGAATTGAGAATATTGACGCCGTGAGTTGAGGGCTCAGCTGTCAAATTCGATCCGTGAGGCAAGGAGAAGCTGATAGCCAAATTGGCATTTTTATAAGTTTGTGTTTCGGCAGCTTTTAGGCCGGGAACCAAAAACTTAAAGCTCTCCATCGCCTTTTGCAAGGTAGCTTTATTTTGCGTAGTCCCGAAGGCTGCTATGCGATAATAACTACCTTGATGGTGTATATAAAGTATCTGTTCAAAAGTCGGGCCGTTTATTTTGCGAAAGAATTTGCAAGCTTGTCCCGCAATTTTCTCTGAAGACTCCAGGTAACGTCGACTGCGCAAGACAGCGTACTCATCTTCATTGACTTCCTTGAGCCAAGTAATAATTATACTCGTCTTGCCGTCAGGAGTACGCCAACCTTCCGCAATAGGCCAGCCCGGCGTGATGTCCGGAATGGAAACCCAAGTTTTGGGGATACGGATACTCCAACCACATCTGGTATGCCCATCACTCAAATCAGAATTGGTGCGGGTTGTAAAACCGTCCGCATCTGTATCTTGAGCTAAAACAAGAAAATTATTTGCACTCACATTAAGTGCTTCCTTTTCTGGGGTTGACCAAGCCAGCGATCCCAAACAAAGCACAGATGCCAATATAAGAGCAGATATATGACGCTTATTTACAGACACTGCAAATATACTTTCCCTTTAACGTTTTATTTTTGGGCTATTTTCAGAGCGAAAACGCGAGAATCGGCATTTGTTTGCTATATCAATTGATAACCAACTGTTACAGCAAATAAGCTGCTGATCGGCGCCCCTTTCTTAAATGCTATACCCTTTGTCCTGCTAATTGGCACAAAAATATCATTAAATTTTCAGATATTTTTATTTTTTTTACACTAAAAAATAAAAAAACTGCTCATACGTCTAAAAATTTTTTTACGAAGAGCAGCTTCTGTTTATCTATAAGCTAGAATTAGCTGATTAGAAATCTAAATGTTTGTCGTAAACAAACTTAGCTTCGGCGCTGAGATTGTCAGCTGTAATACCTAAGCGAGAGTTAGCAGCTAAATGGCGGGCAATATGGAAAATAGCTTCCGCGCTATCGGGCATTTCCAGAGCTTCGGCTATTTGCAAAGCGTCCATAGGGCGGCCGGTCTCTTTAAGAATTTGAGCTACTTTGGCTTGCAACTCCAAAATTTTGCCGGCGGCTTTTTTACCAGCTTCCACACCAGGCTGGTGGTAAGCGTTGATATTGACTAAAGAAGCATAGAAGCCGACAGCTCTTTCATAAAGGGCAATAAGCAAACCGACGGTAAAAGCATTTACTTCCGGAATGGAAATAAGCATAGAAGTGCGTCCGCTCTCGGTTAAAGCTTGGCGAGTACCTTGCCAGAAGCCGGAGAGGAAGTCACCGGTAGTGACGCCGTCTTCTACTTCCATAGACATATTGTGTCTGTCTTTAAGTACAGCTATGAAAGTAATAAAGAAATTGTTGACACCGTCGCGCAACTGTTGCACGTAAGCGTGTTGGTCCGTGCTCCCTTTGTTGCCGTAGACGGTAATGCCTTGGTTGACTACTTTGCCGCTGAGATCTTTTTCTTTACCTAAAGATTCCATAATCAGTTGCTGTAAATAGCGGCTAAAGAGCATCAAGCGGTCGGCGTAGGGAAGGATAACCATATCCTTTTCGCCTTTGCCATTGGTAGCTTTAAACCAAGCTAAAGCTAAGAGAGCGGCAGGGTTGCGTTTAGTAACGGTGTTGCGCGTAAGTTCATCGCAAGCGGCGGCGCCTTGAAGCATGTCGTCAATATCGAAGCCTTCCAAAGCGGCTGGCAATAAACCGACGGCGGAAAGCTCGGAAGTACGACCGCCGACCCAGTCCCACATGGGGAAGCGGGCCAGCCATTGGTTGGCTTGAGCGTATTTGTCCAGTTGGCTATCTTTACCGGTAACGGCTACGGCGTGGCGACCAAAGTGAAGGCCGAGGCGGTCGTAAGCATTTTGGGCTTCCAACATACCGTTGCGGGTTTCTTTGGTGCCGCCGGACTTAGAAATTACTACGCAGAGAGTGCGGCGCAATTCTTCACCAATTTGGGCTAAAACATGATCTATACCTTCGGGATCGGTATTGTCGAAGAAATAGATGCGCATAGGATCGTCGGGAGTAGAGAGGGCAGAGGAGACAAATTCAGGGCCCAAAGCCGAACCGCCGATACCAATAGAAAGAATAGTAGTAAAGCGCTCGGCGCGTTCGGGACGAATTTCGCCATTATGTACTTTAGAAGCAAAGTCTAAAATGCTTTCAAAAGTGGCGTCTATTTCTTCTTTAAGCTCTTTTTGGGGAGCCAAATCGGAATTGCGCAGCCAATAGTGGCCAACCATGCGGTTTTCGTCGGGATTGGCAATAGCGCCGGCTTCCAATTCGCGCATAGCTTGGAAGGCTTTTTGCATAGGTTCTTCCATGGAGGCGAAAAACTCATCGTCCATGTCCATGCGGCTAATGTCTAAAGAGAGGCCGCTTTCTACATCGTGAAAGAACGAGTCTTTAAATTTAAGCCAGTTGTGTTTCAGCTCCATTGTAACAAGAGTCTCCTTTACGAAGTTTGTCAAAAAATCGCTCTGAGCTTTCGCTTTATTCTCCGCCGGGCCCTTTTATTGAATGGTAGTGTCCAAATCTTTGGCCGGCATGCTATTGCCAGAACTAATTTTTATGGTATAATACCGGCGGTTGCCAAGGTAGCTCAGTTGGTAGAGCAGCTCACTCGTAATGAGCAGGTCGTCAGTTCGAGTCTGATTCTTGGCTCTGTTAAAAAATGTTTCTTGCTCGCTACTACGGTGAGTAGAAATTCTTCCTTCTGAAAAGCTCCTTTAGCTGAAAGGCCAGAGGAGCTTTTTTCGTTGTAGCTTTTGTGTAAGCGTTATGGTATAGTGAAGCTGTGATCAGGTAGTATGCCTTAAAGTTGTAGTACCTTGGAATTTTGTGTTGTGATATAATATGGGAATAGACGTATATATCAAGTTGACCGTTGTAGTACCTTGGAATTTTGTGTTGTGATATAATGATCCTGGCCACCTTAGACGTTATCCTACAGTTGTAGTACCTTGGAATTTTGTGTTGTGATATAATTAGGCTAGCGTGCGAATGGCGCAGATCATAGTTGTAGTACCTTGGAATTTTGTGTTGTGATATAATAAGGTCAACTTTCCCATATCGTCTACTGCTGTTGTAGTACCTTGGAATTTTGTGTTGTGATATAATCGGGTAGTGATATTACACATTGAACAGTATGTTGTAGTACCTTGGAATTTTGTGTTGTGATATAATTTTGATCTTCGGTAGGCTGAACTTTCAAGGTTGTAGTACCTTGGAATTTTGTGTTGTGATATAATTATCCTTTTTAACCATTCCAGCCCCTTCCGGTTGTAGTACCTTGGAATTTTGTGTTGTGATATAATCCGGTACTTGTCGCTGTCGATAGCACACCGGTTGTAGTACCTTGGAATTTTGTGTTGTGATATAATTTACTAATAGGTTTATAATCAACTCCCCTAGTTGTAGTACCTTGGAATTTTGTGTTGTGATATAATATAGCGGCGCTATCTTTGGTTCTAATGATAGGTTGTAGTACCTTGGAATTTTGTGTTGTGATATAATCTAAGTGCTGCAATTGCTGATGAAAAGGCGAAAATTGCGCTCTGGGAGCTTGAAAAAAAGTGAAGATTTGCTCTTCACAAAATAAAGAATCGCCAGTTTTTTTTCGTGAAGACTGGCGATTCTTTATTTTTAAAATATTTCTAACTGTATAGGGTAGTCGTAGATGTTGCGCGGGCCTAACAGTACTTTTGAATTGCCGTATTGTTTTTCGGTAACTGTAAGTAGACGGATTAGGCCACGCTCGGGGATATTTTTCTTTAAGCGCTCTTCGTGCAAATTTACGGAATCAAAACCATTGCAAATGCGAGCGTAGACGGAAAATTGCACCATGTAGTAGCCATCTTTTAGCAAGAAATTGCGAAATTTTGTGGCTGCTTGGCGTTGAGTTTTGGTTTGCACAGGTAAATCAAAAAAAACGATCATTCTCATAAGCTTACTCATATTTATAAGACTCCAAAGGTATGAGCTCGGGAAGTTCTAAAGTTTCACTTTTGTCAGTTAAAGCGCGTTTGAAGCTATCGGCCATTTTGCCAATAGCGGAAATTAAGCGATAGCGTTTGGGGCCTTGCTTTAACATATAGTTTGTAAGGTTGAAAAGTTGTTTTTTGATAGTAGGAGTCAGCTCTTCGTCTTCACTTTTAAGCTCGGAAGCTACAAAAAGATCGACTAGAGGTCGCAGCGGTTCCATAAGGTCGTCAGCCAGATTAAATTGATTAAGCTGGTTGTGGTGGAAAATGCCCAAGCAAGGCTCTAAGCCGCGAGTAACTAAATTGCGAGCCACAGCGCCACGCACTATAGAATAGCCGTAGTTTAGAGCACTGTTAGTTAGGCAAGGGAGTTCGCGAGTGAAATTCACTCCAAAAAGGTTAGGGAAGTAAAAGGCGGCAGCCATAGCTTCCAGGTTGTCCGGATCGCCTGGACGGACTTGTCTAGCTAAAGTTCGCAAGTAGAGATAGCCATTATTTTGTAATAGCTCCAAACACTTAGCTTGGTTGCTTATTTTAGCGGCTGCTACTTGCTGCCAAAGTTGTTTTTGGCGAGGCTTAGTTAGAGATATTTGGGCTTGTAAAACTTTTAGTTGTCGGCAATGAGAATTGAGCGGTAAGAGGAGGGCCGAGGGCAAGTGCTGCTCATCGCAAAAGTAAACGGTCACTTCATATTCAGCCAGCTTTTGTAAAGTGGCTGAAGTAACAGAAACTTGACGCGATTCCACCATTAAACTGGTAATATCTTCCATAGGAATAGTAACTTCACTATCTTGAGCTATTACCAGTTGCTCTCGGCGCACCGTCAGGCGGGCCGGATTGGCTATATAAACAGATTTAAATTCCACCGGCCCTCCGCTTGATTACTGTTCTTTTTGGCTATATTTCAAGTTGAAAGCTTGACGCTTTTCCGGCAAATGCACTTTGCGGTAGTTGCCTAAAACATCAACTTCATATTTTTTAACTAATTTAAGCGATTTTATTCCTTTGCTTCCTTTGTATTTTCTATCGTGAGTTCTAAAATAAATAGTTCCATTACGACTGTCTGCGTTATTGTAATAGAAAAGACCATGATCCGTAGTTATTGTTTCAGTTGTTTGTTTTTTATTATGCTCAATCTTTTGAAGATCAATACCATCTTCTGAGCTTATTTCAATTAAATCACCTGGATACAGAGAAAAAATAAAATATTTATCATCCATTTCTTTCCAGCCTTTAGAACTTCGAGTAACAGCTTTGTGTGGTAGTTCTTTCTTGATCGTATCGGTTGTGTAAATTGGCACAAAGTAATAGCCTTTCTCTCGACTATTACCTTCCTTAATGTGAAAGACGTCAATCCGAACCATATTATCATTTTTTGCTATTGCTTTGCCTGGAGACTCTATCCCTCGACACCTATTCTTTTCTTGCTCTTGAATATTTACTTCAACGTATTTAGTAATTTCTTTAAAAGTCTTTACTTTGCGTACCCTAGGGCCACGTTGTATTGTGCCATCTTTTTTTCTTATTACTTTATAGAACGGATGGCTTTCACTGAAAAGCTCTCCAGCAATTTTAGCTCTCTTTCCCTTTTCTGTCTTGTTTCCGCCTTCGTATAGATCATTATCTTTTAACAGCTTTACTAGCTCTTCATAAATACCATCTTTATATTCATTGTCATCGTAAATTTCTGCGCTATTTCCCCTGTAGTAGTTATCTATTTGTTGAGTTTTGCGATTTAATCTCAAGTCACAAAGATTAGTTCTAGAAACTGCGACAGTTTTAGTTATATTTCCATCTTTATCTCTGAACTCTTGATATCTTCTAATAGTTTGTTCATGAGCAGCACCAGTAACTTTACGATTGGGCATACGCGATACAAAAACTTCACCTAACTTTTCCTGTAAGTCACTAACAAAAGTTTCCCATGGTTTAGGGAAGTATACTTTTTTTCTCCAGCCTTGCTCTGAACTCTTTTGAGCCCAATAGTCATTAAATCTCTTAATAAAACTTCTGGTAGCTACAGCTATTACAGCTGCATCCATAGCATGATGCAAGTCGCCGTCCTCACGATTTTTTTCTAACCCTAAGCGCCAACGAATATCAGCTGTTACCTTTCCATTTAGTGGAATGACAGCACCAAGTTCTGGCCAATCTGAGTCCTTATTTAAAAACGGAGAATTAGACGCAAACTGTAGGCGTGCACGCAATATATTAGCTAAGTTTTTGGTGATACTTCTGGTATCGTTTAAATGTGATTGTTTCTGAGCCCTTATTTCTTCTTCCGTTAGCTTTTCAAGAAGAAGCTTTTTCTTTTTGTCTGGATCTTTGATGTACTTATCAACTAGGGCTTTAAAGCCATTTACCCTTTCTCTATGGTCAGCATTAAGATATTCTAAAGGTAAGCGGTTGCCTTTATTTTGATTTTCTTTGTGAAATACTAAAACTTTATTAGAGTAACTGTCGTCAAAGCTTTTGCTGTATGGAATAATATGATCTATTTCAGCACATGATGAGTCGCCAAAAACATCCTTATATTCTAATTGTTTACCTTCATTTTTTCCATTGACTCCTGAGTAAAGACACACTTCCCTCTGTTCTTTCCAAAGTCTCCACTTCAGAATGTCTTTCCCATTGGGCTCTCGTTGAATATTCAGAGCTTTAAAAATATCCTCCTTCAGATTCTTTCTTGCGTCCTCGTTTTTCTTTTGATTTTTAGTTTGTCCATCTTCTATTTCTTTACGCTCTTTGTAACTTTTCTTGATGTCTCTAGCTAATTCAATATTGATCGCTTGAGGAGGGCCATAACGCTTAATAACATTATTGATAACCCTTATTGCTTGAGACACGACACGACGTACAACTGGGTTATTAGCTATAAAATCTAAATCGCCATTTCTTTCTAATTCACGGAATGATAAGTATTTTTGCCGAGTTGCTTGATATTGTTGGAAAGTAGAATAAACCTCTAAGCAAGCCTTATCATAGGTTGAGCCGTCTTCCATGTATTTAATTATTTTGCTCAAAGCGACCAATGATAAGCTGCCGACACCACTAAAAGACAGCCTGAGTAAAGCATTTATTTCATCACTTTGTAAATCCAAAGTTCGATTTTTTCGCCTACTAGGACTATATTTTGCAAATTCTTCTTTACGCTTCTTATCATCTTTGTATAAGCTCAGAATTTCCGCAACTTTATCTAAAACTCGAATGGTTTCAGCATTGTGATTATAAGTGTTATTTTTTCCATCTTTATCTTTAAATCGAACTTGAAAACGCTCTAGCTTTTCTGTAACTAAACGTTCCCGTTCCTCTTCAGGTAGGGTGGAGTATTGCTTCTCATAGTTGGATTTCAACGCTTCCAATATTTTATGATAAGACTGTAAGTGAGAGAACTTTTTGTTCTCTTCACCTTTGTTTGCATTCGTTACACGTTTTGATTCCTTGTCTGGTTGATCGCATTCATAACGAACACAATTAAATACATCAGTATCATTCAATTTAAGCAGTTGTCTAATGTCTGAATAAGTGGAGACTTTTTTATTTAGACAAGATTCTATAATTCTACACCGTTCTTCATGGCTTAATTCAGGCTGTGTCCTTTTTGATGATATGATGCGAATATTATTTATTTCCTGAAGAAGTTTAAAATATTCTGCCGTAAAACAAGCATTAAAAGCACGTTTACGCTTATTAGCTTTTAACTTCTTGTTGTTTCTTTCAAAAGTGCAGAAACCCCTAAGATCGAAAACAAACTGTGATTTTATATCAACAATTCCTCCCTTTAGCTTATTTATGCCAGGGCCGTCGCTAAAATGGCGTTGAGAAAGAAGTATCTCGCAATACTCATTTTCAATATTTTTAGTAGCAAAAGCGTTGCCAAATTGTCTTTGAGCAGCAAAAAGTTTGTGCGCTTCTTCTTTTATTTTTTCACGCGTTATTATTCTGTCGCCAATTTTATGCACGCTGAGAATGGGACGTCCATGTTTGTTACAAACAATGTCACCATTACATTCGTAACGTAGCTTAAACCTTTCATCCTCATATAACATTTGGCCAACGGTTTCATAACTGTTTACTAAGCATTCGTTGGCTTTAGCACATTCTTTCCATTTTATTTTTTCTGCGCTAATAGACTGTTGTTTATCAGCTTTTTTTGTTTTCCTTACTTTCTTAGTAGTGTTAGGAGTTTCATTGGCCTCATTAGCGGATTCATTATCAACATCTTCCGAAGCACTATTGAACTTGTAGCCGCGATTTTGAGCCAAATTATAAAGAACACGCGCCCATTCTTCGCTAGTCAACTTTTCTTTTAGTCCCTTAGCGCGTAAGGCATAAACATTTTCGCCATAGCTTTTTTTATCAAAGCTTGAGTTAAAGAATATGTCTTCTAATCTTTCTTTAGAAATAATTCCATATTTTGCAAACAAAGCTTTAATGCGCTCTTTACGGTGCTTTTTGCGGCGCAGCATACGTTTAGCAGATCTGGCCATTCTCCGTTCGCAATTTAGGCTAACTGGTTTCCCATTTTCTTCCTTTTTTGTTTCCGCTGCTTCGAAAGTACGTACGCCTAATTTAACAATGCTGCATGGATTGCCATCTTTGTCTATTTCTAAAATTGCCCAACCTATTGAGGCAACGCCAGCATCAATGCCTAAAACATAACTTATCGGGGTGTATTTCATTGCACTTTGTCTCCTTGGGTTGTGGGCGAGAAGTTAGGATAATTAAAACGTTGGACAGAATAAAGGTGTAAATTTCATGCAAGCAGCATATTGCCTGTATGAATATGCGGATATAAAAAAGAGGACGGCTCCATTGCTGGAGCTCGTTGCCTCAATACATAGACTGCAATTAAGTACACACCGTACTTAGTACAGTTAACTTTAAGGCACTACCATTACTGGTAGGCCTGATTGCAGTAAACCCTTGGAACTTTATGTTGTGATATAAAGTAATCACATACTATAGCCTTTATAAACCTATGTCAATAGCAAAAATGGTATAAGTAAATTTTCTTAGCGAAAAATAAAAGCTACTTTAAAGCAAAAATAAAGCCGCCATCACTATTGTGATAGGCGGCTTTGACGGCTTTGCACTCGTGCAAATATTGCACTTGGCGCTATTATGATTTGGGGCGATCAATAAAAGTGTAAACTACCATTAGCGATATACTGAAAACTAGCATAATAGTAGAAATAGCGTTTATTTCCGGAGTGACGCCAAATTTTAGCATGGAGTGCACAGCCATAGGTAAGTTGCCTGCGCCTACGCCGGCGTTGAAGAAGGTAATGACAAAATCGTCAAAGGATAGGGTGAAGCAGAGGAGAGCGCCAGAAATGATGCCGGGCCAAATTTGGGGCAGGGTAACTAAACGAAAAGTCTCCCAGCGAGTAGCTCCCAAGTCGGCGGCCGCTTCTTCTAGAGAGGGATCGAGGCCGGCTAGGCGAGTGCGTACAGTAATTGTTACGTAAGCAATACAAAAAGCAATATGGGCCAGAATTACTGTAAATAATGACAACTTTACGCCTAAGCTGAGGAAGAGCGTTAAAATAGAAATAGCCATAACTATTTCCGGAACAACCAAAGGAATAAATACTAAGGAGCCGACTAAGCCTCGCCCCTTAAATTCGTAGCGCGATAAGCCCAAAGCGGCCAGCGATCCAATTAATGTAGCAAAAAAAGTAGCACATAAGCCGACTTTTAAGCTGTTGCCCAAAGCGCGTAAAATGGTTTCGTTTTGGAAAAGACTAAAATACCAATCCAGAGTAAAACCTTGCCAAGTTGTGTTGCGCCTATCGGTATTGAAGCTGAAAAGCACCAAAACAATAATTGGCGCATACAAGAATAGATAGACGCACAAAGTATGCAAGCGCAAATACCAAGGAGGTTTTTTTTCGGAAAGGCGAGGTACACTCATACCAAGGACTCCATAGAATTGGACATTTTAAGGAAGGCCAGAATAGACAAAAGCATAATGCCCATTAGCACTAAAGACAAAGCTGCACCTAAAGGCCAATTGAAGAAAGCTAAATATTGTTGCTGAATAAGATTGCCAATCATCATAGTATCGACTCCACCCAAGACGTCTGGAGTGACGAAATCTCCCATAGCCGGCACGAAAGTGAGCAAGCTAGCTGCCGTGACACCTGGTAAAGAGAGAGGAAAAATTACTTTAAAGAAAGTTTCGCTCGGAGGAGCTCCCAAGTCGGCAGCAGCTTCCAAAAGAGACATATCCAATTTTTCTAAAGATACATAGAGAGGCAAAATGGCAAAGGGTAAAAAGCCATAAGTTAAGCCTAATATGACCGAAAAATGCGTATTTAATAGATTAAGCGGCTCGGAAATTAAACCAATACTAATTAAAAAAGTATTTAAGATGCCTTCACTTTGTAATATGGTCATCCAGGCAAAAATGCGAATTAAGTACGAAGTCCAGAAAGGCAACATAACTAAAATAAGCAAGAAAGGCTTATATTTGCCTCCATAGCGGGCGATATACCAAGCTAAAGGATAGCCCAGCAACAAACAAAATAAAGTCGTGCAAGCAGCATATTTAGCTGAGCGCAACAAAATAGGCAAATTGTCAGCATTAAATACAGTACGGAAATTTTCCAAGCTGCAAGCCGAAGTTAGCATATAATCATCATTGATTGTATGGGTAGACATAGAAATGACTGAGCCCAGCGGAAGCAAGAAGAAAGTTACAATATAAAGTACAAAAGGCGTTACCAGAAGGATACCAATAGCCTTTTTACTCATTTGCTTGACAGGCTTAACTGGAGCTGACGGCGCTGAAGCCAAATTGTTGTCTGGCGGCTTGCTTTTGGCAAAATTATTGTTGTCGCTAGAAATATCGATTTGTTGTTCGGCTCTATCGAGAGAAGATAAATTATTGTTGGCCATTAGTTTTTAAATTTTATACTCTCCCACATTTTATCCCAATTTTTCTCTTCAGCGCCAATATCTTCTTGAGCAAAAGTGCGCTTCATCATTTCTGCAGGCGGATAGCCCAAAGGCTTATTCAACAATTCCTTGCTTACGTAAGGCATGGAAGTTGCAATAGTGTTGGGGTAACTGGTAAAGTTGGTAACTTTAGCAATAATTTCCGGCTGCATGACAAAATTGAGGAACTCAACAGCTTCGCGCTTATGAGCTGCATCTTTAGGAATGCACCAAGAATCGACAAAAAAGAAACTGCCTTCTTTGGGCAAAATATAATCAATGTTGGGATTGGCATCTTTGGCACGGGAAATATCACCGCTCCAAGCTTGGGCCAACCAGATTTCGCCTCGGGCTAAACCATCAATATAATCGTTAGTATATTGACGCAAAATATGCTTTTGATGAGCAAGCTCTTTTTGGGCAGCAGCTAAATGCTTGGGATCGCAAGAATTGCCATTATAACCGAGCTTAATCAAAGCTGCGCCTATAGCGTCGCGCTTTTCGTCCAACATAGTGATTCGGCCTACATAGTCTTCGTTCCAAAGATCATTCCAGGAAGTTGGAGCTTTTTTTACGTATTTGCGATTGTAGCCTATACCAGTAGTGCCCCAAAGATAGGGAACACAATAGCGACATAAAGAAGACCAAGGCTCCTTTTTTACCAAGTCGATCATGTCGCCATAATACTTAAAACCATCAATAGGAGCTATGATTTGCTGGCGGATAAGGCGACGTAACATATAATCGGAAGCTACTACCAAATCGTAGCCGGCGCCCAATTTTAGCTTGGCAAAAAGTACATCTTGAGAAGAAAACTCATCGTAAACTACAGATATGCCGGTTTCGTGGATAAAGTTTTTTACTGTATCCGGAGCTATGTAGTAAGAATAATTGTATATGTTGAGTCTGCGCTCAGAAGAAGATACGCAGCCAGGCATACACATAGCTAGGATGGCACCGGCTGTGTATCCTAAAAACTGACGCCTACTCAAAAGAGAGGCGTCAGGAGCCAGCACTCGTAAAGAATGCTTTTTCATAGGTTTACTTTTAATTATTGTTCGATTGGGGAAGGAGAGTGGCGCTGGCTACACCCCAGTTGAGCCACACCGAATCGCCTCGAGAAAACTCTGAATTGTAGGAATGATCCTGATTTTGGCGTTCGGCCATAACTGTATATTTGTCGCCTACACGCACATTTATGCGAGTATGAGCGCCCATAAATACGCTGTCGATAACTGTGCCGGGTATGCTGATACCTTCCTGGGCAGCTTCTTTCAATACTTGTATGCGCTCAGGCCGAATCGACAAATCAGCCCAACTGCCTTCAGCCAAACCTTTTCTAGTAGGCACTAAAATATCGCGGCCAGTCAGATTTACAGTTGTTTTGCCATTGTGAATTTGACGAATATGCACAGGCAAGAAATTGGCTGTGCCGATAAAGTCGGCCACAAACCTAGTGGAAGGATGATTGTATATTTCGGCAGGACTGCCTACTTGCTCCAACTTGCCTTTACAAATGACCGCTACTGAATCTGACATAGTGAGGGCTTCTTCTTGGTCGTGAGTAACCAAAACAAAAGTAATGCCCAACTCGCGCTGAAGGCGCTTTAACTCAAATTGCATTTCGCGTCTGAGCTTCTGATCTAAAGCCGCTAGAGGCTCGTCTAAAAGAAGCACTTCGGGCTCGTTTACTAAAGCACGCGCTAAAGCGATACGCTGCTGTTGGCCTCCCGAAAGCTGATTGACTTGGCGCTTTTCGGTACCTTCGAGTTGCACTAATTCCAAAGCCCATTTGACTTTTTTGGCAATTTCTGGTTCAGATACTTTTTTGCGGCGCAAACCGAAAGCGATGTTCTCGTAAATATTTAAGTGCGGGAACAGAGCATAGTTCTGAAAAACAGTATTAACTTGCCTCTGAAATGGAGGAAGATGGGTTACTTCCTGCCCATTGATAAAGACTTCCCCATTATCGGGTTCGTCAAAACCTGCGATCATGCGCAGGGTAGTCGTCTTGCCGCACCCTGATGGGCCCAACAAAGAAAAAAATTCACCGCGATGAATAGATAAGTTCATCCGGTTGACGGCTGTCACAGAGCCATATTGCCGAGTTACGTCTCGGAACTCCACGACCGAATCGTCCAACTACTGACCTCCCTGTGTTGCTGGCAGACATACGTGGTCTCATGCAAGCGCTATATTACCACAATTGCATGAAAAATAAACCCCTTTTTGTAAAAAAGACAACAAGAAACAGAAGTTCCGATAGTTAAAGGAACAACATAACTTAATTGGGGCCGTTCTCACTAAAAAATGCCTTTATTGACCGAGACGTAAAACGTTTTATTTTGTCGCTTCGGGCTTATGGAGATTGGACGATAATTACCACCTTTGCATACGTGCTTGAACTAAAAGAGCTATATCGAGCATGGAGCGCAAATCGGCAAATCTGGTATCGGCAGCCAGCTCGCAAACTAAGCTTTGCTGCGGATAATAGATTTCCATTACATACATGCCCTTAAGGTCTTTGGAGAAGTTAGTCTTCACAGCAAAGGGATTTATGTCCGCAGAATCAGCGTCATTGGTAGATGCCGTTAAATTGCCAACAAAAAGTTCCCCAGCACTGTTACTGTTGTTAGTTTGGTCGTTAGATTTGTCAGATTTATCATCCGACTGGTCTTCTTTACCAGAGCTGACTCCAGTGTAAGGTGACTGGTCAGACGTAGGATCTTCGTCGATCCTGATGTTTTTATATTGGGAAGCCGCCAACTGACGGCGCAAATCCTCGTCGAATCCTTCAGGGAGAGAAGCGACGGGAATTTTATTAAAACTAGGAGCGGTTCTAGATTTTATCAGCCCGGGATCGAGCTGATCGAAGCGAACATCGCCCTCAGGCTCGAGAGCTGAAAAGGTAAATTCGCCTTTGGCTGTTTCCAAATCGAAAGGTTTCTCCGGCTCGGGAGCAGGGAGGAAAGATATAAAAGCTTTGGAGCCAAAACCTTTAAGGGAACGTAAATTGGGAGCGGCTGCCCTGAGCGTATTGTAAGCACGTTCGGCTAAAAGTCCCTTATCGTTGCCGTAAAGAGCTATTTGGAAGAATCCCAAACTTTTTGTATGGTAGCGGCGCAAACTAAAAGGCGTGGGCAGTTGGGTATCTGGCCGATTTAGTTTGTCTAAATATTGTGCTCTTAGAGGACGCAAACCTGGATCAGGCAATTCTGCCCGGCTCGAATCGGCCGAAATTTCACCAAAAACGGCAGGTATAATTGCTTGTTCCGAAGGACGAAGAGCATTTTTTAACTGGCTCTGAGTTTCGGAAGTGGTGGCAAGTGCAGAAGAATTTTTCCCTTGCTTGGGAAGTGGCGGGCCAATAACGGCAAAGGGAGGTACTTCCCAAGTAGAGGGAACAGCGCTTGAAGCAAAACTTTCTGAAGCAGAGTCGGTCAAAACTTCCAACCCACTCATGGGCAGGGAAGGAGCTTCAAATAAGGGAGGGGCGGCATGTTCTCGCTCGCGAAAGTCCTCAGGGCACTGAGTAATAAGCGACAACTCTCGTTCGGTGACTAAGCGCCAAGCCAAATTTTCGGGGTAACGTCCCTCTTCGGCACATACAGGAAGCGCTTTGACACAAAAAACAACGGCGCTTACCGTAGTAAGACACACAAAAACGGCAACTAAATTTTGGAAAAAGCTGCGTTGATCAGAACACATAAAAAAATTCACTCTTATTATACCACGCATAACCAAATTGATCCTCCCTGCAGCGATACTTATGCATGGTCAAAAAATATTTTTAGGCATGAAGCTTACCCTCTTTTAGGTAGAGGCTCATAAAAAACAAGGGGAGAAAGGCTAATAGGTGTGGAAAGGGGTGGGGTTGTCGGCGAGTGTAGCGAACTTGCATGGCGAAACGTGTGTTGTTTATACTTTAACAAAGGGTTGGAAGGCTGAAATGGTCGGTTTTTTAGGTACTGAGGCACTTTATGAACAGGAAGTTGACCTGCAGCGCGATCTACTAATATACGGCATTGACGATACCGCTGCAGCAATCAGAGAATATTCTCTGGGCATTTCTCCCTATTCGCCTAAATTGAGACGCAGCTTTACCAATTTTTCTGCTTATGATAGCAACGAGCGCCTTGACGGCGTAAATTTGTTGCTTGGCGACACTTCTGCCGAATTTCAACTTCCCACTATATATATAGGGGCAACTATAAATGTTCCCTATATGGGTATGTCTATAGGTGATGCTTACAATCAGGGAGCTTTGCCGGAAGAGCGTACCGTTTGGTACTTGGGAAGTCGAAACTATTCTTCGGAAGAATGTGATTGGGCTAGGTATAATCAGCGTTTATTGGCCGGTCACGAAGTAGATTTGGATATTGCCATAAAAACTGCCTTAGCTGAACTTAATGGGGTACAAAGCAGAGTTATCTTAAATATGGATGTTGTTGATCCGGTATGGGCTCCGGCTGTACAGCGCCCGGCCGGCTTTGGCTATGAGCCCAGAGAGCTTTTGAAAGCTTTGCGCTCTTTAGAAGGCGCTCCCGTGCCTTTGGTGCAAGTATGTGGAGTTTGTGTGCAAGATCAGGAAACGGGGGCTTTGGCTCAAACAGCTCGTTTGGCGGCAGAATTTTCCCGCGAACTAGCTTTGACAGTCTTTTCTTACAAACTGAAAGCTTAGTTTCGAGTTGTTCCTTTGTTCTTCTTCACAGCTTCTATAGCTTCTTTCACGGCACTGCGCCAGACTACGGCTCTGCCGCCTGCTTCCGAAGTGATGATGTCATGCTGTCCATCGCCTTTCAAGGCGTCGTGTGATCCGGTGCTGTTGAGGCTTTTCATTATCGGTTGCAATTTGTTTTCGTGATAAAGTTCTATGAAGACATCGGCAATATCGGGATCGAATTGAGAGCCTCTATTTTCATGGATAATTTTTATGGCTTTTTCTATAGGCATTCCTTGGCGATAAGGACGATCGGAAGTCATAGCGTCGAAGCTGTCGGCAACACCAATAATACGAGCGCAGAGCGGAATTTCATTGCCTCTTTTGCGATCCGGGTATCCCGCGCCGTTGTACCATTCGTGATGGTGTAAAATATAGGGAATAAGCGGGCGGAAACTCTTTACAGGCATCATAATGCCGGCACCGTAGACTGCGTGACGTTGCATTTCTTCGTATTCTTCATTGCTGAGCTTGTCCGGCTTATTGAGAATGTTGTCGCGAATGCGAATTTTACCTATATCGTGCAATAGAGCTGCATTGCGCAAATTCCAAATTTCTTCGGCCGTAAAATTCAAACGCTCGGCGATAAGCACAGAGAAAGCAGCTACACGTTCAGAGTGACCGCGAGTATAAGGATCGCGAGCGTCGATAGCGTTGGCCAAAGCCGTAATAGATTCCACAAACAAATTTTGCAATTTATTATGTAACTCGGCGTTTTCGATAGCCGCTGCCGACATGGAAGCTAAACGAGTAGCTAAATCGATATCGTCGTCTGTAAATTCGTTGGAATCGTTGTGGCCGCGAACGTTGAGGACGCCAATTACTTTATCAGAAACTTTTAAAGGAACACAAAGAGCTGCTTCCAGTTCTTCTCCGGTAGAGCTGAGGCCGCGAGGTAAACTGACCGGATAGCCTTGCAAAGCCACTTTTCCGGAAACACGCTCTCCTAATTTTACTCTGGTGTTGTCTATAACTTGCTTACTTAAACCTTTAGCTTCACGAATGCGCAAATGCTGGCGATCTGGCTCCAAAAGCATAAGCGAAGCATTTTTGGCTCCTAGTAATGAACAAGCGTGATCGAGTACTTTGTGCAAAGTTTTGGGGACATCGATGCTGGAATTTAAAGAATTACCTATCTCTTGCAAAGCTCGCAACTCTTCGTATTGGCGCATAGCTTTTTGATAAACAATAGCTTTAGCCAAAGAAGAACTGGAATAGCCGGCGATAATGCGCAAGATTTGCAAATCGTCAGAACTGTAATGACCTTCACAAGATGAAGAAATTTTTATACTACCTAGGCACGAACTCTCGTCACTCAAGGGTACTTTTAGAGTGCATAAACCAGAATCGTTAGTAATACTTTCGCAATTTTCTTCGTTGAGCCAATTGCGCAAATTTGTATCTATAGGCACGTTGTGAGTACAACTGAAGGGTTTATCCGGGCCTTCTTTTATATAAAGATGAAGATTTTGTTTACTTTCATCCAATAGAGAAATACAACCTGATTCAGCTTTTAGAATAGAGATAGCTTTATCAAGTATGGAAGGCAAAATTTCGTTGATATCCAAAGAACGGCCTATATCGGTGCTCATTTCATATAGGCAGCTTAAAGTATTGATCGCTTCTTGCTGTCTAGTATGCATTTCACTCATTTGAGCAATAAAATCGGCCATAGAATTAGCTAAGTCGGTACAACTTTCCTTAGGTATGCATCTAGTAGGAGGATTATCGTAAAAAGCTGCGGCTAGTTGTTCGTTGCTCCAACTGAAATAGTTTTGTATTTCTTGACTTTGTTCTTCATTGGGAGAATTTTGCCAAAATGGGCCTATTAGAACATAGGCCATGGGGAGGGGAGCAGTCTTGCTAAACACAGGGCAGACGGAAAAGAAAAGGTTGCCAGCTAAGGTGAAAATAAAAGCTGTCTCGGCACATTTGTGTTTTTTTAAGCGTTCGGCAAGCTCACTTCTCAATTTGTCGGAAGTAAAGAGCGCTTTATGGGCTTCGTCGTGTGGCAGAGAATAATGGGATATTTCTTCTCCGGTGGTATATATTACGCCCAAGGAAGCAGATACAGACTGAGCCATAACTTTTTGCATACTTAACAAGGCTGCTCTGTAGCTAGTGTAAGCTGAACCTGACAGTATGTTGCTGATTGGTGCGGCAAGAATGTCCACTCCCAAGTGCCCTTTCTCTTTCGGCGTATTGGTTTTGGCTATACAAAAAAACTTAAAAACGCCTTATTACTGGGATCGGTATTTGTAGGAGGCACTAGGTAATCCTTTTTAATTTTATGGCTGTTAATGGCGAAAGACGGCGCTTTTTTTCAGTATTAGTTCTTGCACAACTGTCCTGTGTCTTGCTATTAGCAAGTAGCATGCCTATATGCTAGAAAAAAAAATGAAAAGTAGCTCAAAAGGCCTTCACTTTAAAGCTTTTTTTTTGTATAATGCCTTAGCTGAATCGTAACTTTTTGTTAAGGTTAGATCTTTCGAAGCCTTCTTGTCCCCGTTAGGAAGATTTTGCAGAGTTCCTTGACTAGAAAGCGGCGTGGCATTACTATGCCGCATATGATTTGGAACTGCCTTTTTGCTTTTGCAGCAAGTTGGTAGATTTTAGATTTTAGAGACCGGCTTTTTTTGGCCCCGCTTTTAGAGGTTCGGGTCTGGCCGGCACGACGTGGAGGACTGGCAGTGAAGACGTATGCCGTCAAGGCCAACGAGGTAAAAAAAGATTGGTACGTAGTAGACGCCGAAGGCAAAACTTTGGGTCGTTTAGCTACTCAGATCGCTCGCGTGCTCATCGGTAAGCACAAACCTACATTTACACCTCATATGGATGTTGGCGATTTTGTTATAGTATTGAATGCCGATAAAGTGGTGCTCACTGGTTCAAAGGCCACCAGCAAGGAATATATCAGACACTCTCGTTATCCCGGCGGTTTGAAGACCGTTGCTTATAGCGAAATGATCGCTAGATTCCCTGACAGAGTTATCAAGGCTGCCGTAGACGGTATGCTTCCTAAGAACAAACTGCGCGCCGTTCGTATGCGCAAGCTGAAAGTTTACACTGGCAGCACGCATCCTCATCAGGCTCAGCAGCCTCGCCCTCTTCCCGAGACCTTATAGCTTTTAGGTTTTAGGAAAAGCGCTCTGTACTTTCAAGAATCTTTAAAGGGGTAAGTTAATGCCTAAAGTAAAGTTAGCAATCCAGTCGATGGTCCATCAGGCTACCGGCCGTAGAAAACGCGCTGTCGCTCGTGTTCGCTTAGTACCCGGTGACGGTCGCATCATCATCAACAAGCGCCCTTACGAGGAGTACTTCCCTCGCGCTACTCAGCAGATGCTCGTGCGTTCTCCTTTGGAACTCACCAAGACTGAGGGCAAATTCAACGTCTACGCTACCTGTGACGGTGGCGGCGTTTCCGGTCAGGCCGGAGCTGTAAAGCACGGTATCGCCAGAGCTTTAGAAGCTTTTGACGGAACCCTTCGCACCGAATTGAAGCGAGCTGGATTCATGACTCGTGACTCTCGTGAAAAAGAGCGTAAGAAATACGGTCGCAAGCGTGCTCGTCGCGGATTCCAGTGGACCAAACGTTAGTTTTGGCAGCGCTCATCTAAGAGCTGCTTAAAAGCTAAGAACGTTTCTCGAGGTTGCTGCTTTAACCATTGTGGTTGGGCAGCTTCTTCTATTTTTAAATACTTTTTCTATTTTTCGGCGTAAGGAGTTCCAATATATGCGTATTGTCAAAGCTAAAGAAATGGCTGCTATCGATCGTGATACCATACAAAAAATAGGTATTCCCGGCGCTGTACTTATGGAAAGAGCTGGTTTCGCTATCTTTACTTCTATAGTTAAACATTTTGGTTCTGTAAAAGGTAAACGCTTTTTAGTTTTGTGCGGCCCGGGAAATAATGGGGGAGACGGTTTTGTTATTGCTCGCTATCTTTGTGAAGCTGAAGCCGAAGTTATTTGTCTTTCCATGAAAGGATTGGATAATTTACGCGGAGACGCCCAACTTTATGCTTCTATTTATCAAAAATTGTACGGCAATTTACATATATATGTTGATATAGAGCAAATTAAACGTTTTTTGCAGGAAACTGAATATGTAGTAGATGCACTTTTTGGTAATGGTCTGGACAGAAACTTAAAATCTCCTTATATTGAAATTGTCGAGTCTATCAATGAGCACTCAAATAGACTTAAAGTTATAGCTGTAGATTTACCTTCTGGTTTAGAAGCTGACAGCGGCCAAATTTTAGGCGATGCTCCGTCTTGTCAACTTACGGTAACTGTGGGATTACCCAAATGGGGACTTTATTTAGAACCTGGTCGCAGTAGGGCAGGTAAAGTTGAAGTTGCTGATATAGGTTTTCCTAAAGTTCTAACTGAAGATCCTACTAAAGAGTGTCTTATTGTTGATAAAGAATTGGCTGCTTCTCTTCTGCCTACCAGAGCTAGAAATGCCTATAAGGGTACTTTCGGTACCGTTTGGGTAATTGGTGGATCCGATTATTATTTGGGAGCACCGCTTCTTTCTTCTCTGGCTGCTTTGCGCTCCGGAGCCGGTATGGTGCTTTTGGCTGCTCCATCTTCTCTTTGTCGCAAAATAGGAGCCGCTTATCCGGAAGTAATGCGTTGTCCTTTGGAAGATGAAGGCTTCCTCAATGAGCATGATCTAGAATATTTTTCTTGGCTTAAAAGCAACAAAAATGATTCTGAGCTTTTGTCTCATCCTTGTCCTTGGCCTGCACCTAAAGCTGTTTGTTTGGGGCCTGGTTTGGGGCGAAAAGCTGAAAGCACCGACGCTGTTCGCACTTTAATAAAAAAATGTCCTGTGCCTATGGTTATTGATGCTGATGCGTTGTGGCATTTAAGCAAAATTGCTACTGCTGAAAAAGTCGATTTACAGCAAAAGTGTGTATTGACTCCACATCTAGGTGAACTTTCTCGGCTTTTAGATACTGATGTTGCTGAACTAGAGAAAAATTTACCTCATTACGCCAGCTTATGCGCTCAGAAATATCATTGTACAGTTGCAGCTAAAGGAAGTCCCACTTTAGTAAGTGACGGTCGGCGTTGTTGGCTTAATAGTAGTGGTGGCCCTGTCTTGGCTCAGGGAGGCTCCGGTGACGTCTTGGCCGGTTTAATTGCCGGTTTGTTGGCTCAAGGAATGGAACCTTTTGAAGCAACCGCTTTGGGAGTTTATTGGCATGGCGCTGCCGGTGATAAAGCCTCCGCCGAACATTCCGATCGTGGTCTTGTCGCTTCTGAGATAAGTAATTTACTTCCTGAAGTTAGCCAGGACTTTATAAATGTATTAGGAAATAAATGAGTAATTAACCAAAAATATCCTTGAAAAGGAACGGTTTTAGTTCTCATTATGAGTATTGCCAGTAGGACGCCTATTCAAGTTTATCCGGCTATTCTGGATGCGGTCAGATTACATTTTAATGGATACAGAGAAGTATTTAAATTCTCTACTAAAGATAGTCTTATTTTTGGTTTCTCCAGACAGAAAGATCAAGATTGCTACCAATTTTTGTTAGTTCAAGCTGCCAAATACAAAGGATGTATCAATGCTGAAGTAGCGGTGTCGCCTGTAAAGCGCTATCCCTATTACCGTCGTCGCGAGTCTTTATCTTTAGGCACTTTTGCTTTCCGCGAGAGATGTAGCTTGATGACTAAAGATAAAGATTTTTCTTTTGGCTACAATGGTACCAATTTGAATAGAGTGTTGAGTATTTGTTTTGGAGATTATGCCATTCCAGCTATGCATCGTCTTTACGACGAAACCAGAGCAGAAGCTTCTATGGCTGCTCATGTATGGGATACTATTTATGCTGATTGGCAAGAAGCTGAAAGCAAAGCCGATTTTATAAGTGTAAAGCGCTATCCCGATTTGGAACATGAAGAAGAAGCCAATCGCTTTATCTCTCAAGAAGTGTTGGGTAGCAATCGCTACGATCGTTACTTAGGGCCTCTTAAGCTATGTTATCAGGATAGTGACTTCTTCAATTGTCATGTTTATTTAATGGCTAGCGCAATGGAATTTGTCGAGCCACCGGCTATGCCTAAGAAAGAGCATGAAGAAGTTAACAATCAGCAAGCAGTCAATAAGGGACAAAGGGTTATAACTTGGCGTGATATTTTAGGCCCGGCCGAACCGGTTGTCTCTGCCCAGACGCCCAAACCTATGCTGAGAGCTAATGAAGATTGGCGTGAGCCTTTAGAAGATCCGATAGTTGGCGTTTTAGGCCGTCAAGAGCAAAGTTCTTGTCTGACTTTAAACGATCAAGAAGCTGATATTCGCTTAAAAGAATATGCTTTTCTCAAATCTATGTCCGCTTTAGAAGTTATTATGAACAGAAATTGTGACTAATTATAATTTGTTGTAAAAGCAACTAAATATGCCCCGCGAGTTTCGATAAGCTCGCGGGGCATATTTAGTTAGATCGGCTTGCTTATTATAATTGCTCTTAATTAGGAGCGATTAGAGCCATGACATAAGAGGAGTATCGTTGGTATCAACATCAGTTACCGGCTCACTGTCATAGTCACCCAGATTGGCCAAACTGTCTTTATCGATTTGTAATTCGGAAGGATCGGACAGATAATGTAAAGCTTCTTCTTTGTCGACCAAACCGGCTGAAACTAAACGCGAGAGAGACTTACCCAAAGTTTGCATATTATGCTCTTGCATAATCCAGGTAAGTTTGTCGGTTCGACCATTCTTTAATTCTTCGTGAATTTCGTCATTGTTGACCAAAATCTCGAAAGCGGGAATGACACCGCGCCCGTCACTGCGATTTACCAAAGTTTGATGGAGAACAATGCGCAAAGCATTGGCGAAAATAGGAGCCATTTTGGCTCTTTCTTGCTCATCGAAAGAGCTGAGGATGCGCTCTAAACCGCGATCGGGACTGGTGGCATCTAAAACTGCGATAACTAATTTATTGTTAGTCGCCGCTCTAATGGCAAAAGTGGCTGTTTCGCGGTCGGGAATTTCGCTAATGCCCAACACATCGGCGTCCTGGTCGATGGCTTGCTGAATACCTGTAGAGAAAGAGGGAACATCTACTCCGACTTCGCGCTGTAAGATTGTGCTTAGCTGGTTGTAACGCCAGAACTGGATGGGATTTTCCAAAGTGACAATCCTGGCCAGACGTGTAGCGTTGATATGAGATACCAAAGCAGCCAGAGTATTGATCTTGCCGCTTCTGGGGAGTCCTGTAAGCAAGATTAGCCCCGAAGGTTGCTCCAAAATGTTTTCAACCAAACTTCCACTTAGTCCTAAAGTTTCCAGCTTGGGAATATCGGTGCGCAAACGATGGAAAGAAGCGCAAATATGGCTACGTTCCAAAAAAAGGTGAACTTTGAAGCCGGAGCCGCCGCCGGCTATGCAAGTTTCGGCGTGGCCCTCTTTGACTAGCTGATTCCTCAAATAGCTAGTCAGAACAGGCTTGAGGAGTTTACGGCAATCGGCGTCGCTCAGAGGAGAACCTTCTACGACACTGAGCATATTATTGATTCGCAAAGTGGGAGCGCTGCCGACATTGATATTTAGGGCAGAAGCACCGTGGGCAACTGCTATATCCAAAAGCTGGGTCAGCTTGTAGGGAACAGTAGCCGCTTCGCTGTCACTTTCAGCAAAGTGATCGCATAAAATGGTCATTTTATTAAGCAGTTCCTGTAGAACTGACCCATTAACTTCCATAAGTAAATACCTCTAGCCGTTCTTTGTTGATATTGATTAGCTTGGAAATTTCAGAGCGAACGTACTCTCGGCGTGATTAGATTAAAGAATCCGTTTCTTTAGTTTCGTCGGATACAAAGTCTAATGCTTCGCCGCTTTGGCTGGCAGAGTCAACTGCGTTGGTCAATTCATCAATGGAATTGTCTTCGTCTCCCTCTTTGGCAACGACATCTTCCAAATTTATATCTCCGGCGCTGAGATCATCAATGCTTATGGCATCTTCTGATTTATCTTCAGAAGCATGCTTATCGCTCTTGGGAGTACCGGACAGAGAAGCGGCTAAGCCTTCTCCACTCAAAATATCGGTTTCCTTAGAGGCGTTAGCGGCTGCAGGTTCGTCATCGGCGCTTTCGTCTACATAAACTTCGCCTTTGGCAATCTCTTGCAATGCCATGCTCACAGGCTTAGCGGCATTGTAATGTTCAATCGAGGTATCGCCGTCGTTAATCTGGCGAGCTCTTTTTAAGGCCAGAGTCACTAATTCAAATTTATTGTCTACCTTGGTGAGAAGTTCATCCAAGCTCGGCTCTACGAGCATGCTCAATCCTCCGTGCGGCTTGATAAGGCCGCGAATGATATAATCAATTTCTCGATCCTGATTCTTTACGTCTAAATTGCAAAAAATCCTGCTTATTTAGATGATACTGTGCTGGGAGTGCCTGGCTTGTCCCTATAATATAGAGGAGTTGCTCTTTAATTCTTGAAACACGAGGCCCCCTCTGTTGGGGGGGAATGGTCGACCCTTTTAGGGCTCTGATCGAGAGTGGGGGAGGAGCCAATCTGACAATAAGCAGAAGACGGTTTTTTTATGACAAGCCAGTTTCTTGCCGAGAAGGAGCACGTTGAAGTATAGTGCTCGTATTCCGGCTAGACAGGTTTGTTTTGCCATTTTTAGCGATAGGGTGAGTATATATGGTTACTGAGCGTACAAAGAAAGCCGGCGCCGGTTTGGCCAAGGCAGCCGGAGTTGCCGCTGGCAAGGGGGCCAGTCAAGCAGGAAATACGCCTCCGCTAGCCAGACAAGCTGCAAGTAAACGAGATGAAAGCCGCCTTTACATATGGGGGCTCGTTTGGCTTTGGCTGGTTGCGCCCTTTTTGCTCCTGTGCTTAGTTGCACCCCAATGGGCCGGAGCTTTGGGAAACGGTATATCCTTGGCTTTAAAAAATTGCATAGGCATGGCCGGTTGGGTTATGCCCATGATCGCTTTTTTGGCTGCTTCTTGGTGTTTCAATTACAATAACAAAGCCGGACGCATAAATATAAAAGTTGTTATTCCGCTGTTGTTGCTTTTCTCGGTATTTTTTGCCGCTCGCTGTGGTCAGGGTGGCAATATAGGCAAATTTATCGACGGTGTAGTCGCAGGTATTATTGGTGAATTTGGAGCCTGGACATTCGCTACCCTAGGATTTTTATCTGTTTTTGTTTTTACTTGGAATCTTACCACGGAAGAAACAATAGAAGGTTGTAAAGCTTTGAGTCAATTTTCTGGAAGTTCGCTCTCGGAGTTGGGCCAGCGTGCTCTTGGCGGACTGTCTAAATTTTGGGGATGGGTTATTTCTGTCGGCAAGCATTGTGCCGAATTGCTGAGCAGTGCTAAAGAAAAATTATCGGAGCATCATCAGGAAGAAGATGATGATGCAGAATTAAAAACTAAAGAAATAGAAGATACCGAACCTACCGATTTGGAACAGAGAGCTATCTTTTACGATGAGTCCGGCCTTATGCCGACTACTAAAGAGTCTGCAAAGATCGAACCTCTCACTTCCAGGGGTTTTTTTGAAGATGACGATGAAAAATCGGCATTCGGTCATGATGATTTAGAAGAAAATTTGCAAACGCCGCATTTCGCCGAACCTAAGTCGGATATGCCGGAGCCAGAGAAGCAAAATAAAGCTGATAAGAATGAGCTTCTAAATGAAATCCATCGCCGCAACACCAGCGGAGAAATGGCCTCTGTCAGAAATAGAGAGTACGAAGCGGCCCGTAAAGCGGAGCCGGTTACCGAGGCTAAAGAAACGTACAACACTGGTTCTGCGATTAGGCGTGGATCTTCTTATTCGAGTATGGGATCTTGGCATTCGCCAGCTAGTGACAGAAAATCAAACGATTGGAAACGTGACGATAAAAAGCTGCCGACTAAGCCGAGCGAAAATAAAGAGCCGCAGCGCCGTGTAGACAAAACAGAGATCCGCAGCGGAGTTTATGCCAAGCATGAGCCTGCTACAGCCAAAGAAGGGTTGGCTTTGAGTCGCCGTTTGGCAGAGCGTCCTTCCAATAGTTCCGGCTCTAGTTTTGCTCGCAGTTCCAGTGCTTTCTCTTCCCGCAGCCGCTTGGGCGAAAAAAATGTCAGCGAAGATAAAGATTTGCCTTTGCGTCCAGTGCGCTCATCTTCGTCTGGTGGCTACAAAGCAACTCGCCATACAAGTGATGCATTGTCGCGCGGCCCTCTTTCCGAACGTAAACCCAATTTTGTCGATTCTGACGAGACTGTAGAAGTAGCCGCTTTAAAACGTCTTGCCGAGCCTAAGCCTGCCGTCAATTCTAACGTTGATAGTGAGAAGCCCTCTGACGAATTAGACAAAAAAGTTGAGGCTTTGAAATTCGCAGAGCGCTTAGATAGCGACTTAAATTTGGCCACTTCAGATGTCGGTAATGCTCGAACTCAACAAGTGCAGCCTAAAGCCGAAGAAGACGCTACTCCTGCTTCCGGCGCCGTTGCCGAAAATAATAATGCTACTTCTTCAGCTCGTAAAATGAGTGAGCTTTCTCCCGAGGAGCGTCGCCGCGCTTTGGGCTTAATTCGTCGTCCAGCAGGCAGTGCTCGCACTCAACAAGCGCAGCCTAAAGCTGAAGAAGTTGCCGCTCCTGCTTCCGGCGCCGTTGCCGAAAATAATAATGCTACTTCTTCAGCTCGTAAAATGAGTGAGCTTTCTCCCGAGGAGCGCCGCCGCGCTTTGGGCTTAATTCGTCGTCCAGCAGGCAGTGCTCGCACTCAACAAGCGCAGCC
Organism: uncultured bacterium; assembly: GCA_934636825.1. Lineage (GTDB taxonomy): Bacteria > Vulcanimicrobiota > Xenobia > Xenobiales > Xenobiaceae > Bruticola. The sequence continues at coordinate 87,431 of CAKUBG010000006.1, forward strand.
TAAAGCCGAAGAAGATGCTGCTCCTGGCGCCGCTGCCGAAAACAATGCTACTTCTTCAGCTCGCAAAATGAGCGAGCTCTCTCCTGAGGAGCGTCGCCGCGCTTTAGGCTTAATTCGTCGTCCGGCAGGCAAAGCTCGTGCTCAACAAGCACAGCCCAAAGCTGAAGAAATAGCCGAGTCAGCTTCTGTAACTTCTGATGATAGTGACCAGACAAAAGCGGAAAATGAAGGCGTATCGGCAGATGCTTTGAGAAAGCTCAACGCACTTTCTCCAGAAGAGCGTCGCCAGGCTCTGGGGCTGGGGGAGGAATGTCGTCCTTCGGCTTTGCCTGTCGATCCTGAAAATTTGGAGAGTTTCAGTACTTTATCACCCAGTCAGATAAATGCTTTGCCTCCGGAAGAGCGGCGTCGCGCTTTGGGTATCAGAAGTGCCGCTGCTCCATATTTAAATAGAGACAGAAACTCTCTCTCAGACATAAAAGCTTTGCGTGGTGCCGAAGGACAAAATATTGCTTGCGATCCCAAGGCTGCTCTTAATGCTTTAAGTTCGCGTCGTCCCGGCGTTGCCCCCAAGGCGCAAACTACAGATGGAGAAGCCGCTAGATCTTCACTTCGTCCTACCGAGCCCAAAGCTCAAGCCTCTTTTACTCGATCTTCTACGCCTAGTCTTATGCGTTCTACGGCTTCTCGTTCTACAGTTGCGCCGACCAGAACCGCTCCGGCGAAGCAGCCCCAAGCCGAAGCTTCAGAAATGTCCAAAGAAGCCAAATTGGCTGCTTGGAGAGCCAGCACTTTAAGGGCTAGAGCTAGTTTCAAGCGCCAATCTGAAGGCAAGGCTCGCTTACGTCAGGAAAAAGCCGTCAAGGAAGTCTCTGACGACATGCCTTTTGCTAACGATTTAATGAACCCTCAAGGGCCGACTTTGCGTCCTCCTGTGGCCCAAAATCAAGCTCCTTCAGCAACAGCAGCTTTGGCTTCCAAGCGCAATGCCAGGCAGCAATTGGGCATTATTCCTCGTGCTCGCAAGAATGGCTCTGCTTCTCGTCACGCCGTCGCCCATACTGTCCAACAAGCCGACAGCTCTGACGCCGACGATGTAGACTTCCGAAAAAAAAACGCTGAAACTGAATTAAATTTTCAAACAGAACAGGCTGAAGCCCATAGCGCCATCGGTTCTCCAGAGATGCTCAGCCGTTTAGTGCCTGATAGCTCTCCCAGAGCTGGAATACGTCCGCAACTGGGCGAATTTTCTGAGGCTTCTTTAAACCGTCAAGTGAAGGCCAGATTGTCTCAATTCCATTCGGCGGTGGGAGAATTGCAAGGCGTAACTTGGAGTGAAGGCGGCGACTTGGATTCTTTGCTCAATCCGTCTAAGCATTCTGCAGCAGCTTTAGTCGCTGTTAAAAAACCGGAAATTGAAGAAGAAGTGCCTACTGCAGAGCCTGCGCCTACTGCAGAGCCTGCGCCTACTGCTGAGCCTGCGCCTACTGCTGAGCCTGTGCCTGCTGCCGAGTCTGTGCCTACTGTTCAGCCTGTGCTTGCTGCCGAGCCTACACCTTCTGTGCTGCCTGTGGCTGAAAAGCCCGTTTCCGCTTTGGCCGAAGCTGAGGAAGAGGAGGATTTGCCTTTTCCCAAGCCGCGCTCTTCAGCCAATCATAAAGCCGTTAGCTCTCCTGCTCCTATTGCTAGCGCTCAACTTGCCAGGCGGGTTGCCGATGTAGCAACTACTGCAGAAGCAGCCGCCAAAGCGACCAATTCTGTTAGCAGAGCCGAAGTGGCAGCTTACGTTTCTTCCGAGCGCATAGACGATTTGCAAAAATTGGCAGAAGCCGAATTGGCTGATGAAAAAGTTGTGGAATTAGCTGAACAACTTGATGAACAAGCAGAGGCTGAAGCTAAAGCTCAGACAGAAGAAAATAGCGTTGTTGAATCTGCAACTTTAAAAACTGAAGTTGCTAGTGAAGAACATGATAGCGCCACTTCTGCCGCTTTACCTAAAGCTAAAAGCACTGTAGAAGTGCAAATTCCCAGCGAATTGCTCAATGTCGATTCAGCCGCCGAAGAAGAAAAACAAAGCGCAGAATTATTTGAGGAGCAGGACTCAGAAAACACCACTGAAGCTCATGAAACTTCTGGCGAAGATGTCAGCGCTCCTAAGTTGGAAGTGGCTGAAAATACCGTAAGTTCCAGCGCCGGTTCTTCTAGCTCGGCAACCGAACCTAACGGCGCAAAGCGCTTCGATCTTGGTTTGGGCAATGATGGCGCGGCTTTAGACTTTGACAGCATTATGCCTCGCGATCGCGATCGCTTCACCAACTTGCGCCCGATCAATCTTACCGGCAGCAGCGTTTACCGCAACCCTATTCGCCCTAGCTTCTTCTCCGCTTCACGCGTAGTTGCTACATCTGCTGCGCCCGCTAGCCAAGCTGCCGTCGCCCAGCCTGCCCCCGTATCGCCTGTTGCACCTGCTATGCCTGCTAGCCAAGCTGCCGTCGCCCAGCCTGCCCCCGTATCGCCTGTTGCACCTGCTGCGTCCGCTAGCCAAGCTGTCGTTGCTCAGCCTACCCCCGTAGCGCCTGTTGCACCTGCTGCGCCCGCTAGCCAAGCTGCCGTCGCCCAGCCTGCCCCCGTAGCGCCTGTTGCACCTGCTATGCCTGCTAGCCAAGCTGCTGTCGCCCAGCCTACACCCGTAGCACCTATTGCACCTGCTGCGCCCGCTATGCCCGCTGCTGTCGCTCAGCCCGCACCCGTAGCGCCTGTTGCAGCTCAGCCAAAGCGTTCTCCAGCTTTTGGTTTCGATAGGAGCGAGCGGCGTATCATCGGTAGTTCTACTCCTGTTTCAGGCTCTATGGTTAATACGCAGCGTCCGGCCGCGCTTTATCCTTCCAGCATACCTTCTGTGAGCACTGTTCGTGTGGTTGGTCAACCGGCTAATAGCGCCGCGTCTGCTCCTTTAGCTATGCCCAGAAAGAGCAATTCCGGAGCTTTGCAAGCTGTAGAGCATTATATGTTGCCTTCGCTGTCGCTTTTAGAAGAAGTTCCCCCTCAGAGCAGACATGAATTTGTTGATAAGTCGGAATTGCTGATTCGCACTTTGGCCAGCTTCAAAGTTGAAGCTACAGTGCGCAACGTGATCCAGGGGCCGGCTGTTACGCGTTACGAGTTGGAACCGGCTATTGGCGTTAGAGTCAACAAATTTATCAATTTGACCAATGATATTGCCTTAGCCTTGGCTGCTACTACGGTGCGTATCGAAGCCCCGGTGCCAGGCAAGTCTGTTGTGGGTGTTGAGGTACCTAACGGATTTACCGAACTTGTTTCCTTAAAAGAAGTGCTCAGCTCTGACAATTTCCGCAACGGTAAGGGACTGTGTGTCGGCTTAGGTAAAGATATTAGTGGTACGGCTCGAGTGACCGATTTAAGCAAAATGCCTCACTTATTGGTAGCTGGTACTACTGGTTCTGGTAAGTCTGTTTGTATCAATACTTTAATTCTTAGCTTGCTTTATCGCTTTACGCCTAGGAATTTGCAACTTTTGATGATCGACCCTAAACAAGTGGAGCTTTCCATCTATGAAGGTTTGCCTCACTTAATTTGCTTAACTGGAGAAGAACCTGGCAAAATTATCGTTGATCCTAAGATGGCCTCTTCGGCTTTGCATCAGATGGTCAACTTGATGGAAGAACGCTACACTATGTTTAGTAAAAACAGAGTGCGCAATATTGGCGAATATAACATGAAACATCCCGAAGCTACTTTGCCTTGGGTAGTAGTTATTATCGATGAGTTGGCCGACTTAATGATGGTTGCTTCCAAAGATGTGGAAAAATCGATCTGTCGTTTGGCTCAAAAAGCTCGTGCGGCCGGTATCCATATGGTTGTAGCTACTCAGCGTCCTTCTACCGACGTTATTACAGGTCTCTTGAAAGTTAATATCCCTTCCCGTATTGCTTTCGCCGTTTCCTCGGGCGTCGATTCTCGAGTTATTCTCGATGATGGTGGCGCCGAACATTTGCTTGGCAAAGGCGATATGCTCTTTAAGCCTGTAGATGCCAACAATGGAGCTCGTATCCAGGGCGCTTTTGTTAAAAATGATGAGATTCAGCGCGTAGTTGATTTCTGGAATAGACAAGATGTGCCCAGCAATCGCATTCAGCTCAATATTCAGGAAGATATGGCTGAAGATAAAGCCGATAAGGGCGGAGGCAATGATGCCAATGACGATGATCCTTTGCTTGAAGAAGCTTTGGACGCCATTTTGCGTACTCGTCAAGCCTCGGCTTCTATGTTGCAAACTGAATTGCGCGTAGGCTATGCTCGAGCCAGGCGTTTAATTAACTTACTGGAAAAGCGCGGCTATGTTGGCCCGGCTGAAGGCAGCAAAGCGCGTAAGATCCTCTATACCGGCGCTATGGACTAAATTTTAGCGCCTACGAAAAAATCCGGCTCCCCAAATTTTGAGGGAGCCGGATTTTTTCATGCGTCAGTTTATACTGCAGTGGTTAGTACAGTTCCGAATTTTCTACAGGCTCGCACCATTGGTTAGAAGTATTTTCGCCCGGCACTTCTACAGCAATATGGCTAAACCAAGAATCTTTTTGGGCTCCATGCCAATGTTTAACGTTGGCCGGAATAACGATTACCGTTCCGGGAATGAGCTCTTGCGGAGCTTTGCCTTCTTCTTGATACCAGCCTTTGCCAGCCGTACAAATAAGTATTTGGCCTCCACCCTTGGTGGCTTTGTGAATATGCCAATTATTGCGGCAGCCGGGCTCAAAGGTTACATTAGCTAAAAATACAGCTGATTCGCCAGGTTTAGTCAGCGGATTTAAGTAGGAATTGCCCACGAAATACTGAGCGTAGGCGGTATTGGCTTGGCCTTTGCCAAAAATATTTTGTTTATCAAATTCTTCCATAATAGCACTCTCCGAAAAAATATTGTTCAGCTAATCTTGAGATGCTTTATTTAAAGCGCTTAAGGCATTTAAAGTGCGCGGATAACCGATATAAGGCACGCACTGGGAGACAATTTTTATCAAAAATTGTTTGTCATTACCTAAGCTAAAATTGGCTTTGGCGTGAACTAAAAGCTGGGGCTCGCAGCCGCCTTGAGCTGCCAGAAAACAGAAAGTAATAAGCTCGCGCTCTTTAAGGCTTAAGCCCTTGCGAGTGTAATAATCGCCGAAGCAATTGGCGGTGAGCCACTTATTGATATGCTTGGTTTCAGCCGGGCCCGACTCGGAGTAGCCGCGCATACATTCTCCAAAAATGTCTATTTGAGCTTGTTCACCTTTAGCCAATCGTGTCTCCAAAGTAGTGGTGCTCTGGTTGGCTAAAGGAAGAGTTACGCCCAATTTATGCATAATTTCATTAAAAGCGTTAATGAAGGGTAAGACACGACCTAAACCGAGATAATCGGTAGCTTGATAAACAACTTCGCGTATTTCAATTGGAGTAAGTCCACTATTTACAGCGGCCGGAACAAATAAACGGAAAAGCTCAATTCCTTGGCATCCTAAAGCCACGGCCAAAATGGCTAAAAAGCGTGACTTGTCGTCCAGATCGTCTTGATTTACCACTTCGTTAAAAGCAAATTCGCAAAAACGTTCTGCGTATTCTGGATCTGTTTCTACAAAGGGAAGCTCAACTTTGGGGAAAAGCTTTTTATAGTAAGCTTCTGTATCTTGACGCAATTTCATAATTTATTAAGCCTCCGCCCATAATTGTAAAGTTTTTGCTGAATTGTCTACACGACTGCCTACAATAGCTAAGCCTTGCTCCACAATGGCTTTAGGACAGACTTTTTTAAGGTCATTTTCACTGCGTCCCAGACCGCTGCCTTCGTGGGTGCAGAAAGGCTTAATGTGTTTGCCGCTAAAGTCGTAGCGCTCTAAAAAAGTGAAAACGGCCATAGGCATAGTACCCCAATAGTTTGGATACCCGAGATAAATAGTGTCGTATTGGTCAATATTGTCGAGGTACTGTTTTAATTCGGGCCTGGCTTGATTCTGCTGGTCGGCACGAGCTTCTTCAATACAGGTATTATAATCTTTAGCATAAGCTTTTACAGGATCAATTTTGAAAAGATCGGAGCCAGTAATTTGGCTGAGCATTTTGGCTGCTCTCTCTGTATTGCCAACTTCAATATATCTCAATTGGCCGGCAAAATAATTTTCATCGGCCCGGGAAAAGTAAGCAATTAAAGTTTTCATTTTTTTACTATCCTTCTTTTTAACTAAGAGTTCAACTAAGCTTTGCGTTGCCAATATGGAGACAAAAACTCAGGCTTGCTATATTAGGTTGCTACTGCGTTTGGTCAGCTTATAGCGGCAAGACTACTTTCCATCGGTATTGTATAATGCATACACAAAGCAGGGAATCGTCAATTTTTTGTTACAGTATTAACTAAAAGTTTATACTAAACGCTTTTTGAAAGAGGTTAATATGCTTAGCCAGCATTTTTGCGTTTTTCTCTGTGCTGCTGAAAATGGTAGCTTTAATAAAGCGGCTGAAAAATTGCTAATTTCTCCCACTGCGGTTATGAAACATGTAAACAGTTTAGAAAGCGAATTGGAGTTACGCTTATTTGAGCGTCAAGCTCGCGGACTTACTCTTACAGAAGCTGGAAATATACTTTACAATCGAGGCTTGGCAATACAAAAAGCGGCAGCTCAAGCTTTAAGTGAAGCTCGACAAGTGGCTAATAAATGGCAATATACTGTAACTGTAGGCACTTCGTTGCTGAATCCTTGCAAAGTGTTTATGGATTTATGGGCACAAATTAATTGGCAATGTCCTCAATTAAAACTAAACGTAGTACCTTTTGATGATAATCATAGCGATATACTTTCAGTTATTGACAGCATTGGTAAAAAGCTAGATTTTTTAGTGGGAGTATGTGATGCCAAACAATGGCTAGAACGCTGTCAAATGCTCACTTTAGGTAGCTACAAAAAGTGTATAGCTATGCCTTTTACGCATCGTTTGGCTAAAAAAAAGAAGCTAAACTTAACAGACTTACATGGGGAAACGCTTATGATGGTTAAAGAGGGTAATTCTCCCATAAACGATAAACTCCGAGCTGATTTGCAAAAGAATCATCCGCAAATAATTATTGAAGATTTGCCCCACTATTACGATATTACTGTATTCAATCGCTGCGCTCAAACTGGTCACTTATTGCTTAATTTAGAATGTTGGGCTGATGTTCACCCTGCTTTGGTTACTTTGCCAATAGTCGATTGGTCTTATGCTATACCTTATGGCATTTTATACGCTAAAGAACCATCACCTGAAGTTAGCTTTTTGGTTAATTGCTTTCATAAACTTAAACTTTGAGCACAAAAGGTGGGAGCGTAAATGAAATTTATAGCCGCCAAACAACGAGGCTATAAATTTAGCATCAACATGCATGGCGTAAAACTTTTTCTGCTGTGTAGTTTTTTAGCGGCCAATATTCTTCGCCTTCAATTCGCCACTGTTTCCGCCTGTTGGTATAAAACTATGCTCGTGTGTGCATAACACAAAAGTGTGGGCGTAAATGAAAATTTATAGCCGCCAAAACGTTCGTTATACCCACCGGAGAAAACTTTTCGCGTCAGCGACGTTTTCGAGGAGGGATATAACGAACTAATCAACGAGGCTATAAATTTTTAGTACCAACATGCATAGCGTAACATGTTTGGTTGCGTATTTTTTTCAGCTTAGAGACGCTGATTATGTTCGGCCCGCCAGTTAGCTATTTAGTGTTAGCTGCATTTTTTACCAGTCCGACTATTAAGGAAAAACGATAGCGAAAAAGCCCGAAATAACCTGAAAAAGAACGTTTTCCACAGGTTGTCCCCTGTCCAAATTTTGGCCAAATTTTAAGCACAAAAAAAGCCAGCTATGTTTGCTCTCATCCTAGACAAAATAAAGCCCCCGCATTATCATTCCTTTTAGGTTGGCTACCAAAAAAGAAACGCAACACGGGGGCAAAGCACTTTGTTAAAAGGTTCCATTCGCAAGCGCGGCCAAAATACCTACCAAGTACGGATCTTTCTTGGCAAGGACGCACAAGGCCGCCATTTATCACACACAAAAACCATACACGGCACGAAAAAAGACGCCGAAAAATACGCCAGGGAAGCTGTTTGCAGAATTGACGCTGGCCAGTTTTCCGTGCAAACTGATTTAAGTTTAGAGGAATTTTGGAACGCTCAAAAGCCTTTAATAAAACAAAGGGTACAAGTTTCTACTTTTGAACATAAGGAAGAAACATGGAGGCTTCATATTCTCCCCGCGTTCGCCACTAAAAGGCTTCAAACCATAACGCCAGCGTTTTGCTCCGCTTACGTTTCAAAGCTTATAGAAAAAGGATTAGGGGCGTATTCTATAAGGCGTATTATTCAAGAACTAAAAACCTTGTTAAATTTAGCTTTACGCCTAAATTTAATAAAAATTAACCCCTGCGCAGGGCTTGACCTCCCACGTCTTCCCAAGGCGAATACCATTCCTCTAAACAAGGAAGAGATCCAAAGGCTTTTAAGCGCATGCGAACACGATCCTAAGGGATTACTAATTAGAACTGCTCTTTTAACTGGTGCAAGACCAGAGGAGTATTTAGGCCTAAAGTGGGAGGACGTCGATTTTATCAAAGGATCGCTTTCAATAAAAAGAGCTATTCACTTTTTAAGTAAGGCCAAAAATTCTTACACTGGCGATCTGAAGACTGCTTCCTCCTGTCGTGAGCTCTTTTTAGACGTGGAGACCTTGGCTAAACTTAAAGAGCTTTGGAAAGTTCGGGAAAGCGCTGGAGACTTCATTTTTCAAACTAGAAAAGGCGGCCATTTTACTTCCATAACTACCGCGCGGGAAGCTCTCCAAAGAGTCTTAAAAGCCGCCGGTATTGATAGGCATTTAAGACTCTACGATCTAAGGCATAGCCATGCCAGTTTTTTACTGTCCTGTGGTGTACCAGTGCAAGCAGTAGCCAGTCGATTAGGTCATTCCTCCCCGGTTACGACCATGAAACACTATGTACACAGTCGCCCCGAGCAAGGAAAAGAGGTTGCAAGGGTTTTAACGGATCTTTTTGCTACTTCCGCTCCTTCTGTTGAGACTGAAAAAAGCGCCTTTATTCCCACATCTACCGATAATTGCGTATCATTAGTGGGAGGAGCCAAGAAAGCTTCTAATTTTTCCATATCATCCGCTTTTTTTCAAAATAAAAGCGCTCAAAGTGCACATAATGAAGCCAGGGGCGGCCCCTTAAAGCCTCTTTTTATGGCCATTTAACGCCTTTTTTAAGGCATTGAAAAAACGGATCGGCGCGGTTTTTATGTCGGCCTTCCTGGCCTTGTCTGTACTCTTGTGTATAGTGCTTTGCTCTTCATCCGCACGCCAGGGCCGCTCCTTAGCTTCAGCCTTTGCTTCTGTGTTTGAAATTCTCGTTTTTAAGTTCTAAAAGCGAGAATTTGCGCAGGCGAGAATTTGACCAAAAATTTTTCGGTTATCGTCCTTCTGCTTTTCGGCGCTTTAATTCAAACTTTAAGTAATGCCCTGTGTCGTGGGCTTTTCTGAAAACTAAAAAAAATAATAGTCGGAGTCTTTACAAGATAGACTACGAATAGATAAAACGCCTATTTTCCGGGCTTTTTGCCCCTTCATTTGGACAGGCTGTCCAATTTCTGTCCAATTTTTCTAAAATTCTCGTTTTTATATAGTTGTATGCTCAAAACATGGCTTCAAATTCTCGCTTTTTACCCCGCGCAAATTCTCGTTTTTTAAGTTCAGTTAAAGTTTAACTTAAAGCCAGCGCGGCCATGTTGATACTGCTATCAGCACTGAACAAAGGCAAAAGAAAAGCGCCTTCGTTTGGTGGGAACGAAGGCGCTAAATTGTTACTCGCTATGCCGGCAAAGGCTGGCTATTTGTTTTCTTTATTAAAGGCGCGGTTGCTAATCGATATTAGGTCAGAAATGTTGTCAATTTTGACCTTTTGCCCGTCTTTTTTTTCTGATGAAGAGCTAAACTCACTAGGATCATACATGGTAGGCATATCGCTAGTAAGCTCAGCAATGGCTTTTCCGTGAGCTAATACCTCCGGTTTTATTTGTCCTTTATAGTAATTAAGCGCGGCCATTAAAGCACTCCACGCGCAAAAAATAAGATAATGGCGTGCCGTTCTCAGAGATTCTTCTTCTTCTTCTTTGTCTGTTCGCCCTAATGAAACCAACATTTGCACCACGGAGGCGCTCCCTATGATGTATTCTTCAATGTTTGAAGCCTTATCCCAAAATCTTAAATCGTAATCACAAGTCAAATTTATATCCTCCTAAGCATTGCAAAATATACGCACGTTCCCGTATCGTGCGCTGTCTTGGCTTGATTGCTTTCATGATGGCCACAATATAGGCCGCGTATTTGTCCCCACGTCTCTTCCCTAGTGATTTATACAGCACGCTAAAAAGGCGCTTTTCTTCGTCCTCTGTATCTTTCACAGCTAACCAAGGGGCGAACGCGTTTATTAACGCTATCATGCTTTCATTAGTCCATATTAGGCGCGGGTATAGGTGCTCTTTGCCGCCAATATCATTTCTAATGATGCCTAGCAAGTTCTCTAGAGTGGCTACTTTTTCGCGGATAAGGCAAGCAGAACACATTAGGCAAGGACTTTTGCCTATGCCTAAATATTGGCGTAAGCACGTGGTAGACAGGAAGCCGCGCTCCTTGAGATTTTGTTCTGTATCGATCCAAGTGGCTAATAAAAGGCCGCTTTGCCCTGTCTTCGATAGCCGCCGAATAGTTGGGACTGGTGATAGCTTAGTTCCAATGAATTCGAAAGAATGCGAGAACGAAAGGCCAGGGATAATCTCTAGGATTGGCGTGCCTACAGTTGCCACGGGTGGCGAACGGATAAGCCTATCAAGCCGCGCCCCTTTGTTCTTCATGCAACCGCTGAAATATTGAGCCACTAATATTTCAGTCTTTAGGGCGTGCTTGATAGTAGGAAACGACTTAGGGGAGCCAACGAAAAAAGCGAAGTTTTGCGGACTGTT
>CAKUBG010000007.1 GCA_934636825.1 uncultured bacterium
TTGTTTTTTTATTAAAATGTAACAAAAAGCTCTCTCAAACCATCTTAAGATTCTCGCAAACCATTTTATGCGTTATAGCAATAACACTGTAATATACATACTTTAAATTTAAATTTTTAATTGGCTTAGAAAAAACACAACAAGCTTGGTTACAACAAAATTCAAATGGAACTATAGATATATTGCCGACTGAGGCTCCATACATTGCTATAGCAATTGAGTTAGCATTATAGAGTTTTAATGTTGAAAAATTATTTAGTGCTGTCTGTGTTACATGTTTTGCTGTTTTTTCTATTACAGGTTTGTCCCCGTATAAATCGCCAGAATTAAGCCACGGAATATTTCCGTTTTCGTAAAAGTCGATCTTTCCGGAACTGGGAGTTGTGCCGCTACCAATTAGATTAAAAAGGCGATTTATTTTGTTTATTCCCCAGTGCTCCGGTACACGTTTAAGCCAGGGTAAATCTACGTTCTTGTAACTTTCATAAGCTTTCATCGCCATTAGCTTAAGCCTCCTCGCCGATAATTTCTTCTAAGAGGCCGGCTGTTTCGGCTTCTAGGGCGCGAATGTCGGCTACAATTTCCGCTAAGGGGCGCAACTGGATGGGCTTATAAAAATACTTAGTAAAGCTAAGCTTATAGCCAATTTTGGTGGCGGCTTCATTTACGTAAGCATAGGGCGCGAAGGGGCGCACTTCTTTATCTAAGAAAGCTTCTATGCCGCCTTCGTAGCGAAGAGGGATAATTTCGCTATCTTTTTTATCTTTATCTTCAATAAATTTGCCTTTTTTGTCGCGCAAGGGTTGGCCTTGCTCGTCAAGCTTAGGTTGCAGCACTTCTACTTTGTAAAAGCCAAATTCGCTATTGGGGAAGATCTTGGAATACTCATTTTCTTCCATCTTGAAATATAAGTCAAGAATTTGTTGGCGAATTTCGGGAGTAAATTCACAGTTTTTCTTACCCAAATTTTTGCGCAGCGGCGCTTTCATAGAAGTAGCGTCAATTAACTGGATCTTGCCTCGGCGGCGCTCTTCTTTGCGATTGGAAAGTACCCAAATAAAAGTAGCTATGCCAGTATTGTAAAACATGCCTTCAGGTAAAGCGATAATAGCTTCCACTAAGTCGCGCTCAATCATATGGCGGCGAGCGTTGCTTTCACCTTGGCCGGCGTCTCCAGTAAAGAGGGAAGAGCCGTTGTGAACTTCCACAATGCGCGAACCTAAATCGGTGCCTTCTTTCATTTTAGAAATGTTGTTGAGCAAGAAAAGTAACTGACCGTCGCCGGTAGCGGAAAGCATACTAAATTCATCAATATTTTTAGCCTTTTTCTTTTTGGCAGCAGTTTCTTGTTGTTCGTCTTTATTGTCGACAATAACAAAGCGAGGATCCTTTATGCCACTTTTGCCACCCATCTTTTCGGCGTCGGTCTTCCAAGATTTGCCATAAGGCGGGTTAGATAACATAAAATCAAAAGTTTTGTCAAGCAAACCGTCAGCTGAAAGGGTAGAGCCATAGATAAAGTGATCTTGTGAAGTTTCGCCTTTGCCTTTTAAGATCATATCAGCTATAGCAATAGCGTAAGTTTCGGGGTTAATCTCTTGGCCATAAAGATGGATGGAAACTTGTTTGCCTTTTTGCTGGGCAATTTCGCTGAGCCTTTCTTGAGCCACAGTAAGCATACCGCCAGTACCCATAGCGCCATCATAGCAAGTATAGGTACTATCTTTAATTTTATCAGCTACAGGCAAAACAGCCAGATCGGCCATAAGATAAACTACATCGCGAGGAGTCCAGTGTTCGCCGGCTTCTTCATTATTTTCTTCATTGAAACGGCGCACCAGCTCTTCAAAGATAGTACCCATAGCATGATTGTCTAGGCCAGGAATTTTTATCTGTCCAAGATCATCTAAAACCGGCTCGGGACTTAAATTTATAGTAGGTGAAATAAACTTTTCAATAACGGCGCCCAAAATATCGGCTTCCACCATAGTATCTATTTGGTTGCGAAACTTAAATTTATTGAGTATTTCTTGCACATTGTCAGAAAAGCCGTCCAAGTAGGCGATAAAGTCGGCTTTAAGTTGCTGAGACTTGCCGCGCGAAGTCAGATCTTTTAAGCAAAAAGGAGAACTGTTACAAAAAGCTTGCCCGGCAATTTTACATAATACCCGTTCTTGTCCGGATATATGTTTCTCATCTAGTTGTTTTTTTGTTTCCAATACGGCCTGTTTAGTCTTTTCCAAAACAGCATCTAAACGGCGGATAACGGTCATAGGCAGAATCACATCGCGGTATTTGCCACGCACATAAACGTCGCGCAAACAATCGTCAGCCACGCTCCAAATGAAACTTACAATCTGATTGTGAATCTGACTATCCATAAGAAAAAGTGCTCTCCCAATTTTAAGTAAAAATAGCGCAAAGCACTTTCCGCAGGTCAAGCTTTTTTCCTTGACCTAAAAATGTCCATTTACTCGGCCTTCCCGCTAATAGCGCTGTTTAGCTACGTCGGCTGTGGACTGGCTTGGCGGGAAAAAGACTATGAATAAGAGAATTTCTACCGTTGATTTATGTGGGAGTTGCTAGTGCTGTGTCTGTTGATATGAAGCCGTCTAAATTGGATAAAATAACAGTTAGGGGATTTAAGTCGATAAGAGAACTCGTCGATTTCGAATTGCGCAACATTAACGTTATTGTTGGAGCTAATGGAGCTGGGAAAAGCAACTTTTTAGAAATATTCGAAATCCTTTCGGCTATGATGAAACCAAAAGGACTGTCTGAGTATGTGGCTGGAGCTGCCGATGCTTATTTTTTTGGCGGCCCTAAATTGACACGTAGAATCGAAATCAAACTTAAATTAGGAAAAAACGGTTACGATTTTAATTTTATACCGAGTGAAAACGGTGAGCTTTTTATAACTAAAGAACAAAGGCATTTCAATAACGGTTACTGGAATTTTACGCGTGATTTTCCTGTTCCGAGTTACGATGCCCAGCTACCGAATGAGTTAAGTTCAAAAGCTACAGAATATACTTATAATTCTATAAAAAATTGGAAGATTTATCACTTTCACGATACAAGTAAATTCGCTCCTATGCGTCGAGAGTGTGATGTAAATCATGGCGATGTTCTAGCTGCTGATGCTGGAAATATTGCTGCTTTTTTGTATCAACTGAAAGAGAAGTTCCCTACTGAATACCGCCAAATTGTTAATGCCGTTCAACTAGTTGTGCCGTTTTTTTATGATTTCATTTTAAAGCCTAATTTCAATGAAATGATAAGATTAAACTGGCAACAATTAGGACTCAATGATTATCCTATGCGGCCAAGCCAACTTTCTGACGGCTCCATGAGATTTATTTGCTTAGCTACTGCTTTACTTCAACCGCAGCCTCCAGCTACTATTATTATTGATGAGCCTGAGTTAGGACTGCACCCTGAAGCTATTGGTATACTAGCAGAACTTATAAAATTGGCCTCTTCACATACACAGGTTATCATAGCTACACAATCACCGCTTTTATTGGATCAATTTTCGATAGAAGATATTATTGTGGCTAAACGTAAAAATGGGGCTTCTACATTCGCCAGACTAAATGAGCGAGATTATACTGCTTGGCTTGAAGATTACTCTGTTGGTGAACTGTGGGTTAAAAATGTAATTCAGGGAGGCGCCGCCAATGAGTAGCTTTCTGGAAGTTGTCATTTTAGTGGAAGGCCAGACCGAGCAAAAGTTTATAAATGATGTGCTGGCTCCTTACATGGCTGTTAAAGGCATATACATGACTCCTATCATTATTTCTAAGAAGGGGCAAAAGGGGGGAGATGTTAAGTTTCAACGCGTTAAGACGGATATATGCAACCATTTGAAGCAGCGTAACAATACTATCATATCTACATTTGTTGATTATTACGGTTTAAGTGAATGGCCTGATAAGGATAAAATAAAAGTTCACGATACTCCAGAACAAATAGCAAATACATTAAATAGTGCTGCTCGAAAAGCTATAGTTGCAGCATGCGAAAATAAAAATGTAACGAGGCGCTTTATTCCGTTCATGGCAGTGCATGAATTTGAGGCACTACTTTTTAGTGACAGTGAAATTTTGTCTAGTTATTTGAGTGTTGACAAATCAGAAGTAGACAAAGTTATTGAAGAATGTGGCTCTCCTGAAAAAATAAATAACAGTCCACAAACTGCTCCGTCAAAAAGATTAGAACGTTGGGCTCATGGTCGCTATGGTAAAACAACATCAGGAATTGTTATTGCTAAAGCTATTGGAATAGATAAAATGCGTAGAAAGTGCCCATTGTTTAACTCATGGCTTTTTAAGCTTGAGTCGCTTGTAAAAAATAGTAACACTATTTAAACTGGCGATAAATATATCGTTGAGCCAGAGACAAATATCGACAGGCAGTTGTATTTTAGTGCTACTTGTGTGTAAAAATATTTTATACATATAAAAACAGATAAAATATGCAGTAGTAAAAATCGGAGCCACTGTGTCGCGGAAAAAGCGCGGCTTTGTAACGTTTAGTTAAAAAACGCTGTCGTCAACAGTCTAAAAAAATACTACAATGTGGGAAGCGCCGATCCTTACCCCCAAATTGCACAACTATTCCAAATACAACTGAGTCGGCCACACAAAAACCAACAATCCGTCGATTCCATGCAAAATACCCAAACGCGCACAAGGAATCACAGAAAGGAGTTAACCAATAAATATGACACTAAACCTCATTTTTACGCCAAGTATTCTACTCTGTTTTGCAGCCAAAGTCAATATGGCTTTCTGGAAAATTCTGCTGATTTTAATTGCAATCATTGTCGAGATGCCGATGTCGTTAATGGATTTGCTTAGCAATATTTATGTCGTAAATGCGTTGCGCGTGAGGCGTCTTTGGCATAATAACGAGTTTTCCGCAGATATTTTGGGGATCTTCGATTTAAAAAAAATGTTGAACCGAAATTTGTCGTTTCATGATGTCTATGGACTTCGAAGACTGATCAAGCTTCTGTCGTCAGATAGATTGCTAGCCTTTTCCGAGCGTTAGTTCTTCTTTATTTGCTTTTTTCTGCACCGGCTTGCATGCAGCGCTGTTTGTTAAAAGCTGCTGCTAAAAGAGTTAAGAGAGGACTGACAAAAAATGAAACAATTCGAAAATATTGGCGGCATAAACTTTGGCACCGATTTAAATCAAAGCTTAGGGCATGATAGCCTTGAAGAGCTGATTGCACGTGCTCACGGTTTGGCGCAACGATGGCGAATTGAAATAGACGATTGTGCCGCTTTCGATTTCGATTCTGCGGCGAATGCTGCAACTGCAGCAGACGAACTCGAAGAAGACTTTGATCTTTTTGCTGCCTATGCTGCTGCCGAAGTCGATAGTGAATATCTCGCTGATCTCGACGGCATTGTGGCCGCCGTAGAGACTACCTCTAACGAGTGGAAAGAAGAGCGACGCCAAGCTGCTGCAGTCGATCTGTTAGAGCCTGCTGAAGATGAGGCTGACTTGGGTTTTAGCTGTTCTTTCCCTGTGGCCGCATAAAGGTCTTGGCTTTGTCACTTTAGATTAGACTATCAAGTTTGAGTCGAAAAAGCAATTGCTTGCGCTTAAAAATTGAGGTCAAGGTGGCAAAAGCTGCCGATAGACGGCACTGCTTATATAATTGCCGCAGCTTCATGGCGTCCTTACCGCCTATGCTGTGGCAGTTATTTTTTTAGTTGACAAACTTTAATTGCGCTAGTTAATTGCGCTAGGGGAGGGAGTTCTATACCTGGCGAGAATTGGCAAGCGATATTTGTGGTGAGGGGTCTAAAAAAGGCTGAATCCCGTTATACCCCTTCTTTAAGGAGTTCCGTTTATATGATGTTTGGCAGATACCCCGGCGGCGAAAGAGCCCAGCTTATTCCTATGGTTATCGAGCAAACCGCTCGCGGCGAGCGGGCCTACGATATTTATTCCCGCTTGCTCAAAAATCGCATTATTTTTGTGGGCGACGCTATTGATGACGAATTGGCCAATTTGGTGATCGCCCAATTGCTCTATCTCGAGCAAGAAGATCCCGATAAAGATATCGACATCTACATCAATAGCCCCGGCGGATCGGTTACGGCTGGCCTGGGTATGTATGATTGTATGCAACTTATTAAACCGGACGTCTCTTGCATTTGCATGGGTATGGCCGCTAGCGCTGCGGCTGTGCTTTTAGCTGGCGGTTGCAAAGGCAAACGCTTTGCCTTGCCTTATTCGCGCATTATGATCCACCAGCCCTGGATCGGCGAAATTGGCGGCCAGGCTACCGATATTGATATTCACGCCAAACAAATTTTGAAAACGCGTGAAAACCTCAATCGCATTTTGGCCAACCACACCGGCCAATCTTACGAAAAGATTTGCGAAGATACCGAGCGCGATCATTATATGTCCAGTCAAGAAGCTCTCGATTATGGCATTATTGACGCTATCTTAACTAAAGATCAGCGCTAGAATTACCGAGCTTTTTAGTTAAAGGCTCATTGGGCGGCGCTAGAGCAGCTATGTTTAGTTTTTTTTCCTCTTTACTTAAAGAAAAGAGCTAAAGTGAGTAGCTGCTTTTTTTTGCCGCTCAGGTTGCTGGCACTACATAGAGAAAAATGTACAAATATTCCGACGATCTAGAACATCTTTGCGGTTGTGGCCTCGATATAGGCGGAACTCTTACTAAAATAGCTATTGCTCGACCGGGCGAAGAATTGGTGCTCACTTTCCTCAAAAATTATAGCTGTGAGGAAGTGTTGGATCATGTAATCAATTTAGGCGTACAATTTTGTGGCGTAACTGGTCGCGGTGCTTCCGAATTTCGCCATCGGGCTCGTTGTCGGCGTAGTGAGGCTAAAGAAGAACATATTCCGCAAGTTTTCGGCGTAAATGAGTTTGTAGCTTGGGGCGCCGGCGCTTCTAAATTGTTGCCTGGCTCCAGTGGCGTAGAATTGCCCTATATTTTAGGATCTGTCGGTACCGGCACTTCATTGCTTTTTGTTAACGGCGTGTCCATTAGTCGCGTGGGTGGATCGGCTTTGGGTGGAGGCACTATTTTAGGTTTGGGCCGCGCTCTTATTCCCGGCAGCAGCTTTGAAGACGTTTGCCTTTTGGCTCAAAAAGGCAAACGTTCCGGAGTAGATCTTTTGCTCAAAGATATTTATCCGCCCGGCCAAGTAGGCATTGCCGATAATATTACCGCTTCTAACTTTGGACGTTTGGCTGGCGACTGCGAAATTGAGCGCCCCTCTGACGCGGATATTATGGCTGGCATTATGGGTATGGTGGGCGAAAATATTGCTCTAATTGCCTCTGGCATGATGAACCAATGTCGCACCCACACTATAGTGTATGCTGGCTCAACTTTGCGCAACAATCCTGTTTTGCGAGCAGTTTTGGTACGGGCCGGCGCTTTGCTCAACCACAGAGCCGTTATTTTGGAGCGCGGAGAGTTTAGCGGCGCGGTAGGCGCTTACCAATTAGGCTTATCTAACTGGAGTTTGAACCAATTTTAAAAAGCTGGCAAAAGTTGGCGCTCAGCTTTAAGATTAGCGCTTGGCTTCGGGGCCGAAGCGCTCCCTGATTTTCATATAATCTTCTTCCGACATATATTGGCGCAAATTGTCTAAAGAAGCTTGGGCCGAGCCTACTTTAGTAGGATCGTATTTGCTATTGGCTTCTTTGCTAGCTTGCTTAAAAATAGATTTCAATTCGCTTTCGCTGGCTTGGCCCTTAGATTCAAAATAGCGCATAGCCACTTTGCCTAAGCCGTAAGTCCAACCGAAAATAAAAGGAGCGCTGACTAAAGAGCCGATAATAGGGATTAAATTGCTTAAGAATAAGGCTGTCAGTTGACCGAAGACGCTGGCGCCGCAAGAGCCGGCAATAATAGCCAAAATGCGTTCGGGAGTTTCATTTACTCCATAAACTTTACCTATAGCAATTACCATGGCCGACTGAATAGGCATAAGCAAAACCAAATCGCAAAAGGGAATGGGCACCAATACTATGGCCGCAGCCCAAAGCGAGAAGTTCATAATTGTATCTTCAGCTAGTTCGCGCTTGTTACTTTCATCATCGTCTTCTGCGCCGAAGAAATCGCTTAAAGGGGGCAGAGGACGAGAAGAGTCGCGAGCTGGAGTTGAAGGAAGCGAAGGATAAGGCGAAGAGCTTGTCTGCCGGTTCGAAGGGCCTCCGGGCTCAAAATCGTAGGACTGGAAAAATTGGGGCGCTTGAGAAACTGGTGGCACAGTAGAGGCTGCGGCAGCCGTTGTGGGGGAAGTAGGCAAAGTAGAGGAAGCTGCTGTCGGAGAAACTGAGGTTGGCGCTAAACGGAGCGAATTGCCGCAAATATTGCAAAAACGGGCATTTTCTCTAACTTGTGCACCGCATTTATTACAGAACTTTGCCATACTTTTCACCATGCCGAATCATAAAATATGTTTCGCCCTTCGCCCTTAACGGCGGCTAAGCCTTCATAGGCTGGCTCTTCGGCATAAGCTTGCCTTGGAAAGTTAGTTCCCTTTTGACCAAGCGAAAAAACAAAAATGCTAGGTTTACGCTTAATAGAGACGAAAAATATCCTTTAAGGTAAAAAATCAACAAGAAACGGAGTTGCTGTCGATTATGAGTGAAGAATTTTATAATTCTGGCACCAATCAAGATGAAGATTTTGATTATTCTCCTATCAATAGCCAAAATTCAACTTATGATCCTCTAAACGATACTGCAAATACAATAAATAATGGAGGTGAAACTAGCACTGCTTCTGCTGCTCAGTCGGCCCCGCCAACTAATGAAGTAAACAAACGAAGTACGAAAGCTTCCTTCCCTATAAAGGCCGTAATATGTACCCTCGTGGCAATTTTTATTATAGGTTGTTTGCTAAAACTATTTGTAGGAGACTCTCGAGAAAATATCGTTTACGAAGCAGCTCGTATGGCTCCATGTGACAGTATTGCTCTTATAACTGTAGACTTGCGTGAAGAAAGAAATTTAAACAATCTTTTTGGCGGTTTATTACAAGGTATTGCCGGTAATTCAGTTTTAAAAAATAGAATCAACCAAGTTCTGCCCAGCGAAATCAACTTCGATTTTGTCAAAGATTTAGCTTTGCACGCTGAAGGCGCTGGAGCTATGATTGCTCGTCTTCCCAACGACGAAAATCCTGGCTTATACGTTTATATGCAAAAATTCAAGCCCAAAGCTCCCATTGAGCAAACTATGAAAAAATTCCAAGAACTTATTGTTAAAAAAAATCCCGGCTTGAAATACGCTACTATTCCTACTCTAAATGGTTATATTCATTGTCCCAGCAATAACGACAGAGGTTTCTCCTGGATTGTTCAAGGAACGACCCTTTTTGTGGGAACTTCCGGACAAGACTTAAGTACAATTTTAGCTGATCGCGAAAAAGAAGACTCTTTGTTAGCCGAGCCTGGTTTCCAAAAATATATAGGCAAAATTGACCAAGATTCGCTCAGCATTGGTTTTGTAAATTTCAAACGTCTCCACGAAAATGACAAATTTACTCAAATTATCAAATCTGAACAAGTTGATATGAGATTGGTAAGATTTGTCAAAGCTATGCAATACGGCTTCTTCAAAAGTAAAATCGAAAGAAGTAAAGCTGGCAAACAAATCGGATTTTCCGCTCAATTGGTATGCGATCCTAAACAAATTGGCTATGCTAAGCACTTTCTCAATAAAGCCAACAATGTTGAGTTTAAGTCTTTAAAATATCACCCCAGTAGCAACAGTAGTTTAGTTTCTGTCAATTTAAAAACGGTTTGGAAAATTGTTTATGAGCTTATGGGACTGACTTCCGAAGGCAGAGAAAAACGCCAAATGCCTGACGAAATGCTGCGCCGCGTCGGCAGCAGTATGGATAAGCTTTTAAATATGCTTACCGGCGAACTTACTATCTCTATCGACGGCTTGAGCCGACTTCAAGGAGAACAATTTGTCAGCACGGCTACGAGTAATCCTTATAAGATTACCAGAATGCCTATAGTAGTTACTTTGGGTCTGAAAAATAGCGGAGACTTTGAAGGTTTGCTCTTGAGCTTGCCCAGCGTACCTATGTTGGCTGCTATGTGTCCTTCCTACGATATAAACAGCTATCGAGTCTATAAAATTCCTGCCGGTAAAAATACCTTTTTAACTATCACCGACGATCAGTTGGTGGCCGCTTTCAATATGGAAAATCAGACCGTTTTTGATGATATGTTGTCTGACAAATCAGAAAAAACTTGGGCTAAAGTACCTTTAATTGAGAGAGCTGCTCAAGAAAATAAATTGCGCGGTGTATTTTTCAGTTGTGAAGATATTAAAGCCAATAGAGAAGATAGCGCCGCCGGTATTAAAAGCCGACTCTCTTCCGCTCTTCCCGGTGACCAAGATTTCCTTAAAGCTTTTTGCCAAACTTTGGAAAATATGGGACACATGATGGGCTACGGCTATTCAGTTTTGTCTTTGCAAGAAGACGGCTGCCTTATGGATGGCGTAGCGGAAATGAAAAAAAATGGTGTTCCCGTAGATTTAGATCCTAAAGAAGAAAAGGCCAAATAGAGGCTGTTTAGCTCTATTGTAAGTGCGGTCTGTCGGATAAACTTTTTTGAAACTATGTTTTTGTTAAGTTATTTCCGACAGACCTTTTTTTTAAGGCAGCGCCGTATCTTGCACAAAAGAGGCTATCTTTTGGGCCCAAAAGCTATGGGCAATAGCAGCAGGATGAAAATCGAGTCGGTTTTGAACATGATATTCCGGTTTGTAAAGATCTTCGCAATTGGCATCTAAGTATAAGACCGGAGCGGCAACTTGGCTCGAGTTGGAAGAAAGTGTAGGGGAGAGCCAATTGCTGGAAGTATCTAAGTTTACTACAGCTAGAGTTGCGCCATTTTTGTGGCAGAGGTCAGCCATTTGAGTGATTAAATGGCGATATACTTGATGGGATGCTTCTTTATCAAAACGTGCGTGGCGCGTTTGCTCAGTTAATTTATTTACATAAAGGCGATTGGCAAAGTTGACTGTGCGCAAATATCTTTCGCCCGGCCAAGCCAAATGGCGCAAAGGGTGAAATATTATTGCCTCGGAAGAACGCGCTTCAAAATACGGCGTTTCGATAAAATCGAAGTTTTCGGCCTCTTTGCCGAAAATACGGCAGGACACGTTGCGCATTAAATGATCGTTTATAAAAGCGTAAATAACTAAGCGCGGCTTAGCTCCTTGGCAGAAAAATTTTTCCAAACGCTTCAGGCATTGATAAGTGCTGTAGCCTATAACTCCACCATTGGTGAAATAAAAACGCTTTTGCTTTTGGTTGAGAAGCCAACCGAAAGTAGCTTCATCTTTTACACCCATGCCAAAAGTGTAAGAACAGCCCAACAAAAGGGCTTGTTGGCGTTGCTTGGCCAAAATAGATGCTTGCTCCGGCGGATAGGAAAGACGGCAAAAGTCTTTACCTACAGTAGTTTTGGCTTGCGGATCTTCCCTAGAATAAGATTGTCCGGGCACAGGCAACCAACCGCACTCTTCATCATCAAAGTGGGCTGCTTCGAGATTGTGTGGATTAGGCAATGCGTAGCCTTTAAAAGCTAAGTAGGCTTCACTGATAGATAAAAATAATAGAGGTAAAGCCAAAACTATAGCAATTTTTTTTAATATGGCAGTGCGGTTGGAAATTGAAAACATGTTTTAACTTTTAGCGCAGAAAGAGAGATATTCCCTGCTATTTTGGCTTTAGGCAAGTTTTTGTGGCTGTAAAAGTGCAGGAATGTAGAACAAGGGGCCTTCCATTTTTGTTGCCTCTGTGGTATAATTAGCGCCGTTCATGCTGGGTTAGTTAAAGACCTAGAAATCTAGCAACCCTGAAACCGACAAAAAGGCGCGGTGTTAAGGGTACAAAGAGGGTAAAAACGTGAAAGCAAACACTCATCCGAAGTTGCACAAAACAACCATCCGTTGTTCCTGCGGCAACACTTTTGAGACCCTGGCTACCTTGGAAGACATGCGCGTTGAAATTTGCAGCGCTTGCCATCCTTTCTACACCGGTAAGAAGCGTGCTGTCGCTCGCGAGGGACAGGTAGAGAAGTTCCGTCAGCGTTATAAAATTAAAGATTAGTTGCTATACGACCGGCTTTAAGCCGGTTTTGCGGAGTAGCGTTTCTAGGGTAAAAAGTATCCTCGGGAACGCTTTCTGCGTATTATGGGGGATTTTTTTTGGCAGTGTTTCACTTTTGAGAGGCTGCATGGCAGGCGCGGGGGAGGGCTTGCCAGAAATACAGCGAGTGCCCTACTTGGGGCATTTCGTTGTTTTTTAGTTTTTTTTTGAGGTACGAATTATGCTCGATTTATCCAAACTTAAGGAAATGGAGCGTCGCTTTGAAGAGCTCGAACACAGCTTGTGCAATCCCGAAGTATTGAGCAATCCTGCCGAGTATCAGAAGCTTTCCAAAGAGCGCAAGTCTATCGAAGAAGTAGCTCTGCGTTCTCGGGAATTAGGCAATGTCGTCGAGCATATCAATGAAAGCCACCACGCTTTAACCGCTGAAAGCGATCCGGAGATGCGCGAACTTTACCGCGCCGAAATTGAAGAGCTCGAGCAACGTCGCACTCAGTTAGAAGACGAGCTTACTCGCTTGCTTTTGCCTCGCGATCCTTATGCCGGACGCAACGTTATTGTGGAAATTCGCCCTGCCGCTGGTGGCGAAGAGTCTTCCTTATTTGCCCAAGAGTTGTTCCGCATGTATTTATATTATGCCGATCGCATGGGCTGGAAGACAGAAATTTTGGCTCGCCAAGACACCGATTTGGGCGGCATGAAAGAAGTTACTTTCTCTATTACCGGCCACGACGTCTATCAGCATATGAAGTTTGAAAGCGGCGTCCACCGTGTGCAGCGCGTGCCTGCCACCGAAGCTTCCGGCCGTATCCATACTTCCACTGTCACCGTAGCGGTATTGCCCGAAGTAGATAGCGTCGACGAAGTGCCTATCAACGAAAAAGATTTGCGCATTGATACTTATCGCTCTTCTGGTGCCGGCGGTCAGCACGTAAACAAAACCGAATCGGCTATTCGTATTACTCACTTGCCCACAGGTTTAGTGGTCACTTGCCAAGACGAGCGCTCTCAGCGTCAAAACCGCGAGAAGGCCATGCGTATTTTGCAAGCTCGCCTCTTAGAGATCGAGAGACAAAAAGCCGAAGACGAACTTACTTCCAACCGTCGCTCTCAAGTAGGTCAAGGTGACAGATCTGAAAAGATCCGCACTTACAACTTCCCTCAGAGCCGCGTCACCGATCACCGCATCGGTTTTACCGTACACAATATCAATGCCGTTATGGGCGGTGACTTAGATGATATTGTTAAGGCTCTCTGTGAAAATGAGCAAAAAGAGCTGATGGAAAAATTGGGCCAAGATTAGCTCTTTTTTAGGGTGAATTTTTTGCATCATATCGACAATTTTCCTACACCGCCCATTTTGCAAGACGTTTTGCGCTGGGGGAAAGATTTGCTAAAAGACAGCGGATCTTTTGGCCCTGGCGAAGCTCGCCGCGAAGCCGAAATTGTGGTGCAAGGCTTGAGCGGTTTGACGGAAGTGCAACTATTCACCCAAGCCGGAAGCACGTTGAGTGAGGCTACAGCTGCTCAAGTAAAAGATGGGCTTATACGACGCTTTCGCGGCGAGCCGACAGCCTATATTTTACGAGAGCGCGGCTTTTATGGCTTTACTTTTGCGGTGGGGCCCGGAGTCTTGATACCAAGGCCGGAAACAGAGCTTTTGGTAGATACGGTTTTAGACTGGATAGACGAGTTTAAAACAAAAACATCTAATGGCCAAAGTGTTGTTGACAAAGAAAAAGCTCAGGCGGTCGGCCCCAAG
This sequence comes from uncultured bacterium, assembly GCA_934636825.1. Classification (GTDB taxonomy): domain Bacteria; phylum Vulcanimicrobiota; class Xenobia; order Xenobiales; family Xenobiaceae; genus Bruticola. The sequence goes on from CAKUBG010000007.1 coordinate 13,908, forward strand.
GTGTTGGATCTTTGCACTGGCAGCGGCTGTGTTATTTTAACTATAAAAGCTCTCCGTCCGGAAGTTGAAGCCGAAGCTCAAGATCTTTCGCCGGAAACTTTTCGTTATTTTTCTGCCAACCGAAGCCGCTTGGGGGAAGCTTCGGAAGTAAAATGGCATGGTGGCGATCTTTTTGCCGAAATTGAAGGACGCTTCCATTTTATTTCGGCGAACCCGCCTTATATTGGCACGTCGGAAGGGCCGAGCGCCGACCAAGATGTGGCCGCTTACGAGCCCAGTTTGGCTCTTTTTAGTGGCCGAGATGGTTTAAGTTTAATTAAAAAGCTGATTAGTCAGGCGCCTCAATATTTGGAGCCTGGCGGTGGTTTAGCTTTGGAAATAGGCTGTACGCAAGGCGAAGCGGTGCGCTCGCTCATGCAAGCGGCTGGTTTTGAAAATATAAAAGTCTTACAAGATTTTAACGATCTGGACAGAGTTGTTTGCGGACGTTGGCAGCTTTAGGCTCCGGCTTTCTTCAGCAAATTCGGTTCGGTGGATATATTCACTTTAATGTTTGGGATTGGTAAATATTATCATGGGTAATGTTAGACTTGTTGGTCGCAGCAGATTGGGAGAGCAGTATATCGAGGCCTCCAAAATGCGCGATGAGTATGAGAAAGAAGGCGGCTTCACATCATCAGTTTGGGCAGATGACGCTGTTCGTTATCGCAACGAATTATCCGATCCCGTCAAACGCGCTGTCATTTTTGCTATGCAAGCTCTTTATCAGCGCGAGCTCAATTTTGCCGACTTTGTGCCCGGAGGCGAAGGCGCTTCTCAAGTGCGTCATCTCGTTCTTTCCGACGTGCTTTATTACGAATCAGATCGCTATATTAAAGATCTTACTACTCGCATTTTTGATGGCGTCAACAACCATTTGAGTGAAATAGACACTCTTTTGCAAAAGCACATCACTTGCAATTGGCAAGTAGAGCGTTTGGCTGCCGTCGAGCGCAATTTGCTTCGTATCGGTATTTTCGGTCTTTTGTTTGATGAAGAAGCTGCCCGCACTACTTCCGATAAAGCTATTATCAATTGTTGCTCCGATCTTTCTGAAGAATATTCCACCGAGCGCTCTAAAAATTTCGTTTTTGGCGTTTTAAGTGAAGTGAGCAAAGACAAGAACCAAACTCAAGATACCGACTTAATTGGGCAAGCTGAAGTTAAAGACGAAGAAGCTCCTGAAGAAGAGGCTAAGCAAGAAGCATAGAGGAACCGGCTTATAAGTCGAAAATTTCTCTCGGTAGCTGCCCATAGCAGCGTATTGCTTTAGTTGTCAATTTTTTAGTAATAGGTAAGTAAATTCTGATATGAGTAAAGGCGAGAACGGCACTTCAACCCAAAAGCCTAAGAGTAAATTTGGGTGTTTGGCTCGTTTAGGAAAGATTCTCTATTGGGCTAGTTTCTCTGTCCTGTTGGTGCTTATAGCTGCAGGTGTGGCAGGTTATGTTATCATCAACAACTATGCCAAAGGACTACCCGACGTAAGCAAGTTGCATCAATACGATCCGGCTGAGACTACGCGCATCTATTCTTCCGACGGTCAAGTTATCGCTACGCTTTTCCGAGAGAATCGCACTTGGGTTCCCTTGAAAAAGATCTCGCCCAATATGCGCAACGCTATTTTGGCTATTGAGGACTCGCGTTTTTATGAACACCACGGCGTCGATCCTATTGGTGTATTGCGTGCTGCCGTCGACCTTTATCGCTCTGGCGGTCAAGTTCACCAAGGCGCTTCCACCATCACTATGCAATTGGCTCGCGCTTTCTTCCTCAATGACGACTTAAGTTTTCACCGCAAGATTAGAGAAGCTCTTTTGGCTTTACAAATTGAAAAGAGCTTCAGCAAAGATGAAATACTTGAGCTTTACCTCAATCATGTTTATTTAGGCGCCGGCGCTTATGGCGTTCATGCTGCTGCCAATGTCTATTTCTTAACTACTCCGGATAAATTGACGCCGGTACAAGCAGCTATTATCGCCGGTTTGCCAGCTTCGCCCAGCTACTATTCTCCTTTGGTAGACGAACGCGCTGCCTCTTCGCGAGCTTTAGAAGTGCTGGGGCGTATGCGCCAATTGGATATGATTACTCAGAAACAGTATCGCGAAGCCGTCGATACTTTACACAAGGGTATCAAATATGCCAACAAAGGGCGCACCGAATTCCAAGTGCTTAAAGTCCCTTATTTTACGACTTATGTACTTAAAGAGCTTAATAGTCGCTACAGTGAAGATATTCTTTATCGCGGCGGCTTAAAAATTTATACTACTGTAGATCTTAAGCTCCAAGAAAAAGCTGAGAAGATTGTTGCCGAGAAGATCGCTCAAAACAAAGAGTGGTACAATGCTGGTACTGCTGCTGCTGTAGTAGTAGAAAACTCTACCGGTTATATCCGCGCTATGGTAGGCGGTAGTGGTTGGAGTAAAGACAACCAATTTAACCGCGCTTGGCAAGCTCGTCGTCAACCAGGATCTTGCTTTAAAGTATTCGTTTATACTACAGCTGTAGAATCTGGTTATGGCCCCGACACGATTATCTCTGATAATCCGGCTACCTACAAAATTAGCGATACCGAGACTTGGTCTCCCAAAAACTCTGATGGCAAATTCTTAGGCAATATCCCTATGCTGCGCGCTCTTATGGGCTCTCGCAATGTGGCTGCCGTAAAATTGCTCACCATGGTTGGCCCCGAGCGAGTTATTGAATATGCCTACCGCATGGGTATAAAAGAGCGCTTAGAGCCTAACCTTTCTTTGGCTTTGGGTTCAGCTGTGGTTACGCCTTTAGAGATGGCTTGCGCCTTTACTTGCTTCCCCAACGGAGGCATTAAGGTTCAACCCAGCGGTATCAAGATGGTCTACGACAATGACGGCAACGTTATTGAAGACAACACCTTCCCACGCCAAGAAGAAGTCCTTTCCGAGTCTACGGCCTATACTATGTGCTCTATGCTTAAGAGCGCTGTTGAAGGCGGTACCGGCTACGGAGCTCAAATTCCCGGACGCGCCGTTGGAGGCAAAACCGGTACAACCGACGATTATCGCGATGGTTGGTTCGTAGGTTTTACTCCTCAATACACTTGCGCAGTTTGGGCTGGCAATGATGACTACACTTCCATGTGGCGCGGTTATGGCGGAGATGTGGCTGCTCCTATCTGGAAAGCTATTATGAGCTACGCTATCAAGGATCTTCCCAACAAACAATTTGAAAAGCCTAAGTCCGGTTTAGTTTCGGTGCTTATGTGTAGCGAATCGAAGTGTCGCGCTGGCGCCAAATGTATGAGCACTTATAAAGAGTATTTCCGTCCCGGCGAAGTGCCCACCAAGTTCTGTCCTATCCACGGCGGAGGAGCTTCTGTGCCCAGCATTGCCGCGCCCAAGGATGACGGCTACGGCACCAGGAAAGAAGAGCAAAGCCAGGCCGCTCCGCCTCAAACTGAAGCTGAACCTACGCCTATGCCTGCAGATGCCCCCCAAACTTGGGGAGAAGTAGTGCCCGATGTCTCTTCGGAACATTCCGAATCGGTTACTCCCGACTTGACGCCAGAGAATATACCTATTCCCGATACGGTATATGCTCCAGATACGGCAGCTCCGCCGCCAGTGAGCGCCCCGGCGTCTGAAGCTCCTGCAGCTGCTCCTCCCGAGCCGCAAGCTGTTCCCATTGGCGGAACTACCGAAGCGGCCGGAGCTCCTGCCGAGGCTCCCGCAGAATAGTGGAGTTTTATCTAGGCAAACGATCATCTTAATGGCGCGATTCGCTTCCTGCACTTTGGTAATTTGGCCCAATTGGCTTAAGAGCAGAAGGGCCTAAGCTGAGTCGCGTAAAAAGTCCCCCTTCGGAGGTTGGATATGGAAGAGCAAATTAAAAGTGAAGGCGCCGTTCAAAACGAGTGCCAAAGCGACTGGGATTACCCCTATGTCACCTTAGAAAATATAGGCAAATATGTCGGTCAGAAAGTCGTTATCAAAGGCTGGTTGCGCAAATTGCGTTCCAGTGGCAAGATCCTTTTCTTGCAAATGCGTGACGGTACGGCCACTATTCAAGTAGTGGTAGTCAAGTCGGAGTGCTCTCCTGAAGAGTTCCAAGTTGCCAAGAGCTTAACTCAAGAGTCTTCCTTTGAAATAGTCGGCGTAGTCCGTGAAGATCAGCGCTCAGCTTGTGGTTACGAGATCCAGGCTTTGCATGTGCGCCTTATTTCCGGATCAGTCGATTATCCTATCACTCCCAAAGAGCATGGCACCGAGTTCTTAATGGATCATCGCCACCTTTGGATTCGTTCTTCTCGCCAGCATGCTATTTTGCGCATTCGTGCCGAGATTATGCGTTCAATTTGTGAATGGTTAGACAATAACGGCTTCTTGCGCGTCGATAGTCCTATCTTGACTCCTAGCGCTTGTGAGGGTACTTCCACTCTCTTTGAAACTGACTATTTCGATACCAAAGCTTATCTTACTCAGAGCGGTCAGCTCTATGGCGAAGCTGCGGCTATGGCTTTTGGCAAAGTCTATTGCTTCGGCCCCACTTTCCGTGCCGAGAAGTCTAAGACTCGTCGCCACTTGACTGAGTTCTGGATGGTCGAGCCGGAGATGGCTTTCACCGATTTAGATCAGAGCATGGAAGTGCAAGAGCAAATGATTAGCCACGTAGTAGCTAACGTCTTGCGCAACCGTTTGCCCGAACTCAAAATTTTAGAGCGTGATTTGAGCAAATTGGAAGCTATTAAGCCTCCGTTCCCGCGTTTATCTTACGACGAGGCCGTCGAATATTTGCAAAGCCAAGGCGTAGACTTCAAGTGGGGAGACGACTTCGGCGCTCCTGACGAAACTATTATCGGTCAGCGCTACGACAAGCCTGTCTTCGTCCACCATTATCCCTGCTCTTGCAAAGCTTTCTACATGAAGCCTGAGCCCGGTCGTCCCGAAGTTTGCCGCAGTGTCGATACTTTAGCTCCTGAAGGTTATGGAGAAATTGTCGGCGGCAGCCAGAGAATTGACGACTTCGATCTTTTAGAGGCCCGCATTAAAGAAAACGGCTTGCCTTTGGAAGCTTACCAGTGGTACTTAGATTTGCGCCGTTACGGCTCCGTACCTCACTCCGGTTTCGGCTTAGGTATTGAAAGAGCTGTGGCTTGGATTTGCGGTATCGAGCATGTGCGCGAGGCTATTCCTTATGCTCGTACTATGAGCCGTATTCATCCTTAGTTTTACTTTATAAGTTTTTTTATCGGTTGGGCCGGGATAAAAGTTTGGGGTTTTTGTCCGGTAAACTCAAAATCCAAGCTTTTATAAAAATCGGCTCGACCGGCGGAATAATCCGCATTCCTGTTCGTCTGTAAAGGCGATAAATTTGGAGGTTCCTGTGTCTGGTCACTCAAAATGGCATAACATTCGTTTGAAAAAAGGTAAAGTTGACGCTCAGCGCGGCAAATTGTTTACTAAGCTTTCTAAAGATATTTATATGGCTGTTCGTAAAGGTGGACCGGACCCTGAAACCAACTTTATCTTAAAGATCGCCATTCAAAGAGCTCGTGCTGTCAATATGCCCGCTGATAACATCAAGCGCGTTATTGAAAAAGCCAGCGGCTCCGGTGATGGTGAAGATTATGTAGAAGTCAGCTACGAAGGTTACGGCCCTCACGGTGTGGCTATTATCGTAGAAGCCGCTACTAACAACCGCAACCGTACTGCCGCCGACGTGCGCTCTACTTTCTCCAAGTTGGGTGGAAACTTAGGCGAAACTGGTTGTGTAAGTTGGAACTTTACTCGCTATGGCGTCTTGCAAATCCCCGCTGAAGGCGTAGACGAAGAAGAGCTCCTTATGGCCGCTCTCGATGCCGGCGCCGAAGATATGAATTCTGACGGCGAGTATTTTAACGTACTTACCGAGCCCAACAAGCTTCACGTTGTCAAAGATGCTTTGGAAGCTGCCGGTTACACTATCGAAGACGCCAGCTTCTCTCAGGTAGCTAAAGATACCGTAGAGCTTAGTGTAGAGCAAGCTAGAGGCGTATTGCGCTTAATCGAAACCTTAGAAGATTTTGACGATGTGCAAAACGTTTACTCCAACGCCGATATCCCTGATGAGGCTATGGAAGACTAATTTTGTCTCAGCTTGTTTTAGGTATTGATCCTGGTAACGCTCGCTGTGGTTGGGGAGTAGTTGCCGCTTCCGATGATAGCCAACTTTCTATGTTGGATTGCGGCTGTATCGAAACTGGCAAAGACGAAGCTTCCGGCGAGCGTTTGGCGTCCGTCTATACCGGAATAAAGGCTGTTTTGGCTAAATATAAGCCTGAACAACTGGCTATAGAGAAGTTGTTTTTCAACCGCAATATAACCAGTGGCATTGCTGTGGCTGAAGCTAGAGGAGTTATCCTTTTGGCTGCTCACGAAGCGGGCGTGCCCGTTTTTGAGTACACGCCTTCAGAAATAAAGGAGACTATGACCGGCGACGGTAAGGCCAAGAAAAAGGATATTGGAGCGGCGGTCGTGCTCACTTTGGGGTTGGAAAAACCTCCCACTCCGGACGATACTGCCGATGCCGTGGCTATAGCCATAACCCATTTATTCTGGAGTAGCTTTAACGGCGGTATCTTGCAATAGTCGGAATTTGTGCACGCAGATATGTGCCAACAAAAAGAGCGCCTCCTTTTGCTAAAATTGCACTTTAGCAAAAGAGAGGCGCTCTTGCTATTTTTAAAGCTCGCCTTCTTGGAAGCCCAAAATAATTTTGGCTTGTTGGGTGAGAGCTTCCATTGAAATACCGTGATCTTCCAAATTGGGACTATTAACCGTACTCATAAGGCCCACCGTGCGCAATTGCACTCGGTCTTCTAAATCATTTTGGGCCAAATACTCAGAGACAGTTGAGGCTAAGCCTCCAATAGTGGAGTGCTCTTCGACTGTAATTATGCGTCCTGTTTTGATAGCTTTTTGTAAAAGCTCCGTATCGAATGGATTTAACCAAGCCATATCGTAAACGGCCGCTTTAAAACCCCAAGTTTTCAAATTGTGAGCCGCTAAAATTGCATGATAAACGACGCTTCCCAAGCAAACAAAAGCTAAATCGGAACCTTCAACTAGACAACGACCGCACAATTTTTCTTTGGGTACAGCTTGATTGGCTCTAGGTAAGCCCACAGTAGAGGAACTACTTAAACGCAATAAACCCGGTTCGGGAGCGGAAAGCAAATTGAGCAACATGCTGCGGGCTTCTTCTTCATCGCCGGGTACGGCAACATGAATATTTTCAAAACTGCGCAACATAGCCAAATCATGGAAGTTGGCACTAGAAAGAGGCTCATTTTGGTTGCCTATTAAACCGGCGTCGGTAAGCAAAATAGTAATGGGGAAAGAAGCTGTGTTGAAAAGCTCATTGAGCACTTTGGGAAGATCGGAGGCCGAAAGCACTATTAGAGGATGGACGCCGCAAACGGCCATACCTATAGCTTGCAATATAACACCATCGGTGGAAGTAAGTTGCAATCTGCCGCGCAGCGCTTTGAAAGGGCCGGGATCTTTGCGACAAGTCCACAGACAAGAAACCAAATTACGTTCTTTTAAGTCGGAAGCTATATATTTTAAAGCCAATTCTTCAAAAGTAGGAGCCAAACTGGGCTTAGCTTTTGTTGAGGGATCCTTGGCTTCATCTTGGGAATTAGGTGGAGCCGAATTGTCTTTAGTTCGGTTATGGTTGCCAGCTTCGGAGGGCCTATCTGAACCCAAAATATGGAGAATTTTTAAGCCCTTTTGCGACAGTAGGGAGCGCAGAGCTCGATTTAAACCGTTAAAATCGTCACTATCGACCGGAGGCGCATAAAATAAACCGCGAGCTGCAGCAAAAACTCCCGGATAAGTATAAAACCAAGGCTCACTACCACGGCCAGGATGTTTATTTACATAACGCCGAGAGCAGTCTAGAAAAAGGACTATAGCTTCCAAGCGTCCTTTTTGTAACTTTTCTAAAGTGTCCAACAATTTGGCGGAAAGATCGTGGCAAACAATTATCAAAGGCTGGCTCTGCGCCGCCAAGGCCCCCTGAGGCATAACAGCATGGGCGCGATACCAACCTGCAGCTAGATGGCATAAAGAGACATCATCTTCAGCTAAAGAAGCCAAAGCAGCCAAACTTCGACTGTGGTTGAAATTGGCTTGATAATAGGCCTCGCCGCCAACTCCGCGCCAGGCGACGCTGCGCAAAGTTTGCTCTCGCAAAACTTGCGCTACGGCGTGGTAGACTTTTTGATAAATATTTTCTAAAGCCACGATCTTATTAGTCCTATTTATCTTTTCTTAGACCGTGCGCACCAATAAATAATTGGCTAAAGCTGCCAAAGGAATAGCCTTTTCTCCCAAAGGCTCGATAAGCTCTAAGGCTCTGGCCGTTTTTTCTTTGGCTATACGCTTGGATTCTTCCATGCCAAAGAGAGTGGGGAAACTAATGGGATCGGGATCATCGGCGCTGTCTAAAATATCATCGGTAATTTGGAAGACTAAGCCCAAAATTTCACTATATTCGGTAATGGCTTCCAACATGGCGGGATCGGCTTGAGCGGCAATAGCTCCTACGCGGGCAGCTCCACGGATCAAAGCGCCAGTTTTGCCTTTATGGACAGCCAAAAGTTTTTCTTGATCGGCTCCATGGTGTTGAGCTTCCATATCTAAAATTTGGCCGCCAACCATACCTAAATGGCCGGAAGCTTCAGCTAATTCTTTTACTATGGCGATAGTTAATTCAGGATGATCGGGAATAGAAGTTTTGGCCGCCACATTAAAAGCTTCTATAACTAAAGCGTCTCCGGCCAGCAAAGCGGTGTCTTCGCCATAGGCTTTGTGTACAGTGGGTTTGCCGCGACGCATATCATCATTGTCCATGCAAGGCAAATCGTCGTGTACCAACGAGAAACAATGTACCAATTCGAAAGAGCAAGCGGCAGGTAAAGCCAGCTTAGGATCCAAACCTAAAGCTTCGGCTACAGCTAAAGTGAGAATGGGACGGAAACGTTTACCGCCGGGAAACAGACTGTAGCGCATTACTTCACCTAAGTTGCCAATATAGGAAGCGTGAGCGGGAAGATATGATTCCAGGGCTTGGTTGACAACCTCGGCTTGCTTTTTAAGATAAGCTTTCAAATCAAAATTGGTAGTATCGATCAACTTTAATGTGTATCCTTTCGAGAAAATTAACGTGGCGGCTTTCAGAAAATATTAAAGCCGATCCTTCTAGAAGAAATCAGCATATTTCCGAATCTGTTTGCAAAACTTCCAATTGCTTTTGCGCTTCTTTAAGCTGATGGCCACAGTAATCCAAAAGAGTTTTGGCTCTGGATACTAATTCCAAAGTTTTTTCTAAGCTTTGATCGCCTTTTTCCAGAGTTTCTATAATAGAATTTAGTTCCTGATAACTGGCTTCATAAGTAGAAATTTTATTGGCTTCGTCCATAAATAACTCCTATATTTTGTGGTGAAGGTTTAGCTAATCGAAAAGGGCGCTTTGCTCTAAAGAAGCGTTAGCTGTGCAATCTCCCTGACATTTATCATATTGTCTGTCGCGCAATGCTTCTAAAGGCTCTCCTTTAATAAATTTGTTGATTTTAGCTTCTAAACAACCAAATTTTAAAGCTATGCGTATTTTGGCTCCGAACTTAACATCTTTTTCTTGTAAAACGTGCCCCTGATCGGAAGCTACTACCGCATAACCACGCTCCAAAACTCTTTCTGGCGAAAGCGATTGAAGCTGATAATTTAAATTGGCCAGTTTTTCTTCCTGACGTGGCAAGTAACTTTGTAAAAAAGTTTGTAACCTGACTTGCAAGCGTTGTAAATTGTCATATTTTTGCTGCCATAGACGTTGCCCCAATTTTTTTAATTGCTCGCTCTTTTGCAACAAATCTTGGCGACGCTGAGGAAGATAACGGTTGGGATTACAAAGATTTAGCCTATGGCGCAAACCGTTTAGAGAATTGCAACCTAGTTCCAACTTATGGCGCAAAAGCTGAGGTAAGCGAGAAGCCATAAATTGTAATCCCTCTTCTTGGTGAGATAAATAACGATAGACCGCTTCAGTAATGCGATTGCGCTTCAGCTCCAATTCGGTCAGGCGTTCTTGGCGCGTGATAGAAACAAGCTCGGCTGCTTGAGTGGGAGTAGAAGCGCGTTTGTCAGCCACTTCGTCGGTAAGCAAATGATCGCCCTCGTGGCCTACAGCCGAAATAATTGGCTTGCTGTAAGAGGCCACAAAGCGCACCAACTCTTCATTATTGTAAATATGTAAATCACTCTGTGAGCCGCCACCGCGACCGACAATAACACAATCTATATCTGCTCTTTGCTCTAAAGCTTTGAGCGCTTTAATGATCGAACGCTCGGCTCCTGCTCCCTGACATAGGCAAGGAGCTAATACAACTTTGATATGGGGGCAGCGATTTTTTAGGGTACGAAGTATATCTTGGATGGCTTGTCCGCTTTGGGAAGTAGCTACGCCCACAACTTTGGGAAAAGTAGGTAAGGCTTTTTTGCGCTCGAGAGCAAAGAGCCCTTCGGCCTGTAAGCGGCGGCGCAATTCTTCCAGTTCTTCTAACAATTTGCCCTGATCACAGGGAATAATATTATCAGCTTCAAAGTCGAGTTTGCCATTTCTGTCATAAAGGCTAAAGCGCCCGGTCAGGATAAGATTTTGCCCCAACTTTAATTTTTCCGGCCTGATCCTGTTTTTAGCCAGGCGGTTTCTCCACATTTTGCAACTGATTACGCCCTGGTTATTTTGGTCGCGCATTTCAAAATAGAGATGGCCGCTAGTATGAATAGTAAGTTTGCTCAGCTCGCCAATTATGCAAAAGTAAAGGATCGGGCTCTCTTTAAAAAGCGAATTGAGAACGGTTATGGCTTGGCCTACAGATACAGGAGCTTTTAAACTGCCAGCCATTTTTTCTCTGATAGCATAAATATCTTCGGAACTAGTAGAAATATTCTCTTTGGGGAGAATATTTTTGGGGTAATCGTCCCATTGAGTTGGCAAAGTGGCAAACCTCCGGAAAGTTTTGCAGAAGGGAGGGCAGGAAGACTACCATCCTAGACCCAGTCAAAATTGCATATAAGTATTTTCTGATATTTTCAAAGGTAAACCTGCTTTATGTATGGAGGCATGCGGCAGGATTAGAAAAAGCAGGAGTGAAGCCCAACTGAAGGGGATGAGGCCTCGGTCGAGGCTTTAATTTTTTTTCAGAAACGGAAGCTGTCGCCTAAAATATGCTGAACAAAGATTTTTTGAAACAACTTACCGCAGTGCGCGGTGTCTCTGGTTGCGAAAAAGATGTACAGTCAATTTTTTTAAGTCATATTCGCCACCATGCTGACAAACTTTGTTCAGATGTGATGGGATCTGTGTGGGGAATACTTAATCCCGGATCTCCCTATAAAGTGCTTATTGATTGCCACGCCGACGAAATAGGTTTTTTGGTTCGCTATATTTCCGAAGACGGCTTGCTTTATTTGCAACCTGTGGGCAGCCATAGCGTAAAAACAGCTATTGCTCAGCGAGTAGTCATCAAAACCGAAAAAGGTGAAATATTTGGTGTTATCGGTACCAAACCTCACCATATGCAAAGTGACAGCGAACGGGCCGCTTCTCCCTCCATTACCGGAATTTGGGCCGATATTGGAGCTAGAGACGGCTCTGAAGCCAAACAAATGGTGCGTTTGGGCGATCCGGTTAGCTATGTTTCTGAATTGATGGAATTGGGAAGTAGTCGCGTCTCTTCTCAAGCTCTAGACAATAGAGCCGGTATGTATGTGGCAGCTGAAACTTTCGCCCGTTTAAGTGGCCATTTAGATAAGGTTGAGCTTACAGCTTTGTCTGCTGTGCAAGAAGAAGTAGGTATGCGCGGAGCCGAAGCAGCCATAGCCCAAATCAACCCTCAGGTAGCCTTAGTTATTGATGTTTGTCACACTATGGATACTCCAGGATTGGACAAACGTCTTTTGGGTGACATCGCTTTAGGGCGCGGCCCAGTCATTGTGCGCGGTCCCAATACCAACCCTTTAGTTTTTAAACGTTTACTCGATACAGCTGAAAGTTTCGGCATAAAGTATCAAATTCAACCTTCTTCGGCAGTCACTTCCACTGATGCCGGAGCAATTCAGGTGGCCAACAGTGGGGTAGCGGTAGGCATTATTTCTATACCCATACGCTATATGCACACGCCCAACGAAGTTATGGAATGGTCAGATTTGGAAGGAGCTGTAGACTTAGCGGAAGCTTTTGTGCGCAGTTGTTCTTCCGGAATCAATTTCCATGAAATAAGTGATTTGTCAGCCGTTTAGTTTGATATATTCGCTTTTTATGGTTGTTTGACTTATTCTAAAAAGGCTGCGTTAGGCAGAAACTGATAACTAGGAGCTTTTGGTATATTATGATTGTATTAATATTGCTCGCTTTCTTTGCACTTGCTTATTTCCTTTATGCCTATATTACTGCCTCTAGCAATGTAGGCGATTTAGAGCATACTTTGGGTATGACTAAGGCCAAGAGTCAATTTGCTGGTAGTAGTATAATCGTAAGTGGAATTTATCGCGGTGTGTTTACTACTATCCGAGGTTTCCTCAATTTTACGCCTTGGAAAGCAAATAGCAATAAAATTATTTATACAATGCAACACAGCTCCACTTTCAATGCTACTATTTCCGCTGGAAAGGGTTTTGGAAATAAAGAACTTCAGGAAAAACGGCGTTTGGCTAAAGAAGAGTCGGCCAAAAAAGTTTGGAATCCCAATTTAACCCAAGAAGAGCAACGCATTATTGAAGAACGGCGCAAAACTCGTGGCGATAGCGAAGAAGCTTCCGGTAAAGATGAATTTAAGATCGTTTCTGCTACTCCTAGAGATGTAGATCAATATTTAGATCAAGACGGGCGTCGTGAAGTTATAGTCGGTTTACTTCGCAAAGGTATCACTGCTATCAATATTTCTCGCTCCGATATTTCTATGGAACTTGATAAAGGCAGCTCCGAAGAGTTTAAAGCTCCCAATATGGAAAAAACTCTCAAAGAAATGCAAAAGCTTATTGTAGAAAAGGTCGAAAATTAGCCGTTTTTCTAGAATGAGTTACGCTCCGGCTTCAAAAGTATACTTGGCCCTATTGGGCTGAGCGAGCGTTTTGAGGCGGAGCATTTTTTTTAAATTTTGTAATCGAGCGGAGTAAGATAGGCGGCGGTGGTCAATAAATTATTTGGTTTCTATGGTAAATTGTGGTTGAGAGTAAACATTATTGCGTCTTCACTTATGATATGGCTTTCTAATCTGAGTCAAGCTCAAGAAAGCGAGCCTAGCCAAAATTTTGCTCCTCCAGCCAATTTCGGTTCAGATAGTTCAAATGCTGTCGATTTAAGTTTATTGGCTACGCGCCAGCAAATGCTTTTAATTTTGCTGGCCCTAATCGCTTTAGCTATCTATGTCGCCGTGCGTTGTCTAAAATATGAACGCCGATTAAAAGGTTTAGAAGCCCAACTTGCCGCTCCGGAGCTTGGCTTGCATGGTGCCAAATATGAACGCTTAAAGTGGGACGATCTTTTCCGCTCTATCGAGGAAGGATTGCCTATTTTACCGGGACTTTGCTTCGATCGACCGCGCCTTTTGGTTTTAGGGTGTCCCGGAGCTGAAGAAATACCTCCACAAACCGAGTTCGCTCACAATCCGCGTTTAAATCTTCTCTTAAATTGTGCTTTTACGGTGCTTAACGAGCCTACTCAAAAGTTGTTTGTCTTTTCCAGGCGTTTGGGAGTGCGCCAAATAGGCTGGGGCTTGTTATCTTTAGTTGCTAAAACCGATTTCAACAAGTTAAGCGAAACAGAAAAAGCGGAAGTATGGCAAAAAGCTAATTTGAACGATTGGGAAGACAGCTTGTATTGTTTTTCCGGTTATTCAGCTTCATTGGCTGAGTTGCATCGTTTGCTTAGTAATTTTGCTGATAAAGATTTAGAATTTACTTTAATTCTCGATGGTTGGGACTTTTTGCATGAGGAAAGGGACAATAAGTCGGAACAAAATGCGCCCAAGCAGCAAGAATTGTGGAAGAAATACGCTCAGAGTTTATCAGTTTTAGCTCAAAGGGGACATGCTGGCATTATTTTGTTGCTTAATACCGATAGTCTAGAGTGGCAACAGCGCGGTCTCTGGGCTGAAAATTGGGCGGAAATAGAGATTACTTCCGATCCGCAATTGCATTATAAAGCTCAAGGCCAGTGGACAAATTACGATGGCTCCAGAGTTGTTATCGAGCACCGTTGGGGATGCTCTCCTGAAAGCGGCCTTCTGAGGTAGCAAAAAGTGGCGGATATTGGTTTCAAGTCAGTAAAAGTGCACCGCTATATTATAGGTACGGTCGCTTTGCTTCAGTTTGTATTGTTAGCTTATTTGTTAGCTTATTTTACAGTTTTCCCTAATGAATCAAAAATAGAGCTTGAAGCCGGAGCTCCTATGCAAAATGCTGACAATTTAGCTTTTTCTAAGGCCGAAATTCTAAATACGGTCTCACTTCTCAGCGGCAGTCAATTTACCGGACGCTGCGAGGACAATCCCTTAAGTTTTAATATCAATTATTCTGCTCATAATATGATGTGGTTTTTATTGGATCGTCCCAGCAATTCTAAAGCGCCTTTACTCAATTGGCCTTCAAAATATCGTCATGTTAAAGAGGAAATTTGGCAAGAATTTAGCCGCAATATTCAAGATGGAGTAATCAACTTTCTTTATGATACCGGATCTAATGCTTCAATGAGAGATTCTTGGAGCGGTTTTGTAGTCGAAACTCTCAATCGTTCTTCGCTTATGCCCTGGCAAAAAAGGCTAGATTTTGTAGCTATTTCTACGCTTAATCATGATAACGGTTTTGATTTTATTAACAGCTTAAATAGCAAGACGATTTTTCTTTGTCCCAATATTACTCCCTATAAATTTACAGAAATTACTTCTTTGGAAGTAGCTAAAAATGTGCAAGTTATTACTGTACCGCCGGGTATTTATCCACTTTTTGAAGGGGTCTGGACTTTGGTTGTGCCTGTAGATAGAAATAAATTTGCTCTCGATTTTCTGGTGCGCCGCCGTGACGGAACCTTAACGCTTTTCTGCGGTTCCGGTTATGGAGATTTTGCCGATAGATTTTCCTTAATTAACAATTTGCTCCATGAAACGCCTTCTTTAATCGTGGGTAACTTTAACGATAGCTATTTAATGTGGAACGATTCCAACCTAAAGTATATGAAACAATTGGCCGCTCAATATCCCCATATGAAAATTGAAGCTTGCGGCGGAGTCGGTTTTTCTGAATATGAGTTTTTGCGCAGTATTTTCGGTGACAATGTATATTGCGGCAATTTGGGTGAGAGGATCTCGCTGTGAGTTGGTTTCAAAACAATAAACATAAACTGCTGGGAGTAGTTGCTTTATTTAGCTTTGGACTTTTGGCTTTTATACTGTTTGAAGGCTGGAATTTTCCTTACGCTTCTGCTTATGCAGGACGTCCGGGCGGAGAATTAGACGGCTGGTTGTGGCGCTATTGGTGGACTAAAAAGCTCATTTCTACAGCTTGGAATAGTGGCGCTTCTTGGCAATATATGCTCTGGTTGGTTTCTGTGGCCGGCTCTTACCCTGAAACAGGCAACCTTTCCGATTTGTGGCTTTTTTCTTGGCCTTTAGAAACTATTTTTGGCGCTCCGCTTTACTTTAATGTAAAAACTTGGCTGATTTTTGCTCTCAACGGTTTCAGTGGTTATTTGCTTGGTTGCTATCTATTTAAAAACAGAGCCGCCGGCTGGCTTAGCGGAGCGGTCATGGTTTTTTCTCCTTACTGCCTAACCGAACTAGATAGCGGTCGCATTCGTCAAGCTATCATTTTTCCTATGGTTTTTTATTGCTTGGCTTTAATAAGGCTTTACCGCAAGCCAAGTTTGGGGCTGGTTGCCGCTGTAGGGTTCTGGGGCGGTTTGACAACTATCATTTATCTTTTTTACGGTCAATCGCTGCTTATTTTTACGCTGATTTTTTTACTGTGGAATATTGTCTGCGGAAGTTACGGCCATTTTACTAAGTCCAAAGCGCTTTACTTGCTGGCGGCTGGCGTTTTAACTGTAGCTGTGGCTTTGCCTTCCGGATTGGCTTACTTGGCTATGATCTTTCGCGGCAACGATTTGCCCGAACTGGTATTATTTAGCAATTTCCCTTCTTTGGAGGTGCTTCTTTCTCCCGAGCCGGAAAAAATTTTACAGCAAAACGATCCTCTGTTAACTTCTTTTCAGCGTTTTCGTTTCGATTCGTTGCCTTGGCAATATCCTTTTGCGGTGAAATATACTCGCAATTTGCCAATTTTGGTAACTTTAATGAGCATATTGGCCGTTCCTTTGCTGTGGTTTAGCAAAGAAAATATTGGCTGCTCCGAGGCAGAGAAAGAGCAAAGTGAGCCGGAGTCTTTTACTTGCGCTCAAGCCGGGCCTTGGCTTTTAAGTTTGTTATTATTTTATTCGCTGACTTTAGGCCCTTATTTACAAGATATCAATACCGGAGACTATATTGGCAAATTGCACGGAGGTTTAGCTACTCCTTACGTGCTCTTTTTCAAATATTTGCCGGCTTTTGCTCGCCTTTTTTCTCCAGTGCGCATGAGCGCTATGATGCTTATTGCGGCCTCCATTTTGAGTGGAGCTATCGTGTACACTTTACAAAAATGGCACCGAAACCGTTTAGTTAGTTGGATTGTGGCTTTAACAGCGGCTTTTTTAATTGGCGCCAATAATTTTTATTGCCAGGCTGCTCCTATTACTTCTTTTAATATAAAAACTCCTCAATGCTATTCTCGTTTGGCTTCTCAACCTGGAGTCTTTATGGTTGCCGAAGTGCCTATACGTACCGGCGATTATTTGCAATATTATCAAATTGTGCACGGCAAACGTTTGCTTTTGGGGTGGGCTGATGGCGCCACTCCGCCAAACTATCCGCAATCTAATTTGCAAAAGCTGACTAAAACTATTCCTGACTTGGAAAAAAACACTTTTTTGCAATTCATTGAGCAACTCAATGTCGATCCCAATTCCGACATCGAGTTCGATTATCTTGACTACCAAAAGTTAATTGAAGAGGGATTGCTTTATATTATTGTGCATGAACGCAGTTGCTGGAATATCGATCCCCAAAATGGAAGATACTTTTATGATAGCTATTGCCACACGCTCAGTATGCTTTTTGGCGCTCCCCAAGATCAAGATATTGAAGAAGTATTTGTGCAAGGTAGCGATACTCCGAGCCAATACGGCGTGGCTGTTTTCAGAATTGACAAGCTTAAGTTGCCTTAGTTTTAAGATAAAGTTAGGGCAGGGGCCGGAGCTTCCGGCCTCGTAACTAACAGGCTCACGCAGACTAGGAAAGCAGTGTTGGCATATATGAGCAGAGCGCTTATTATCTTAACTTATGACGAAATTGAAGGATCCAAAGCTCTATGGAGTCGTTTACCTCTAAATAGTTTTGATGAGGTGTTGGTAGTAGACGGAGGCTCTTCAGACGGAACGGTTGAGTTTTATAAAGAGCAGGGTTTAAAAGTTGTCGGTCAAGATATTCCCGGACGAGGTGAAGCTTTCAGAGTCGGCGTTAAAAATACCACTTCTTCGATCTTAGTTTTTTATTCTCCCGATGGAAACGAAGATCCTGATGATATTGTCAAGCTATGTGAGCGCTTGGAAAACAACGAAGCTGATATAGCTATCGCTTCTCGTTTTATGAAGAATAGTCGCAACGAAGAAGATGATCAATTCTTCCGCTTCCGAGCTTGGGTAAACAGAGCTTTTACTTTTATAGCTAATACGCTTTTTAATGATAGCGCCTACGTTACTGATACCATTAACGGTTTCCGCGCGGTCAGACGTTGTTCTTTTGAAGTTTTGAAACTTGATGAATGCGGTTTTCCTATCGAATACCAAATGAGTATCAGAGCTATGAAAAACAAGTTGCGTATAGTGGAGATACCTACCATAGAGGGCAATCGCATAGGAGGCAAGTCTAAGTGTCTATCTTTACCGGTGGGGTGGGGACATGTAAAGGTACTTAGTACAGAAATTTGGGCTGCTTTAAAAGAAAAATTGCGCCGTCATTTTTAGGTAAACTTATTTAGAGTGTGAAATTATGATTGCTTCTCTTGAGGGATTATGTGTTTACAGCGGTCAAGATAGGGTCGTTTTAGAGATTAACGGAATCGGTTACGAAGTTTTTGTGACCGAGTCTTTTGCTTCTCGCTGTATTATTGATAGGCACTATCGTTTGCAAACACTTATGATTGTGCGGGAAAATGAAATATTTTTAGTCGGTTTTACTACGCCTCTGGAACGAGAGTTTTGTAAATTATTGACAACTATATCCGGCATCGGCCCTAAAGCTGCTTTAAAAATTCTCAATAAATATACTCCCGCCGATTTGGCCGCTTGTATTTTGGAAAATGACGTCGACTCTTTGAAAAAAGTGCCGGGTATCGGCCCCAAAACGGCCAAGCGACTCATTTTGGAACTTAACGAAAAGATCAGTGCCATGTCTGAAAATATGTCACTGAATACCGATAGTTTCAAAGATCGTCGCTCTCAAAAAGTTGCCGAGCCGGAAAGCACTTTGCCTCCGACGGCTTTGGAAGCTGTGGCTGTGTTGGTCGGTTTGGGTTGTACTTCAGAAGAAGCGGAAAGCGCTGTCAAAGCGGCCTTGGAAGCAGGTACGGCTGCCGATTCTTCCGATTTGGTAATGGCCGCTGTCAGCGAGTTAGGAAATAATTAAGGTCTTATGTTTAATTTGCCTCGTCAGCTTTCGCCCCGCAAAGCTTCTGCGGAAGAGAGTGAAAACGAAAAGAGTTTGCGTCCCCACAATATAGGCGAATATGTGGGCCAAACCGACATCGTAGAAAATTTGCGTGTTTTTATCAAGGCAGCTTCGCAGCGACGTGAGCCTTTGGATCATATTTTGCTTTCCGGCCCTCCTGGTTTAGGCAAAACTACTTTGGCTCAGTTGGTCGCTTCAGAAATGGGCGTAGAAATGAGGGCTACTTCCGGCCCGGCTATTTCTAGGCCTATCGATCTTTTGGTATTGTTGCACGGACTGAAGCCGCGTCAGGTTCTCTTTATAGACGAAATACATCGCCTTTCTCATGTTGTAGAAGAGATATTGTATCCGGTTATGGAAGATCTCTCTTTCGACCGCATTATTAGCAAAGGCAACTCCAAAGGAGCTATTCAACATCGCGTGGCTCCTTTCACCTTGGTTGGAGCCACCACTCGTTCCGGAGCTTTGTCAGCCCCTTTGCGATCCAGGTTTGGCATTTTAATGCAATTAAATTTTTATACGCCCGACGAACTGGCTAAGATTGTGCGCCGTTCTGCCTCTCTTTTAGATATCAGCATCGATACGGGAGGTAGCTTAGAAATAGCCAGGCGTTGCAGAGGAACCCCACGTATAGCCAATCGTCTAATAAAGCGCGTGCGCGATTTTGCTCAAGTTGAGGGAGAAAAGCAAATTACGGCAGAAATCGCTTCTTATGCGTTGGAGCGTATGTCTATCGATTCTTACGGTCTCGATTCTATCGACAGGCGCATTTTAGATATTTTGATCAATACTTATAAAGGGCAACCGGTTGGACTGACTACTTTGGCAGCAGCTATAGGCGAAGAACCAGACAATTTAGAAGATGTGTACGAACCTTATCTTTTGGCTTCCGGTTTCTTGTTGAAAACTCCACGTGGACGCGTAGCCGGCCCTAAAGCCTACGAACATTTAGGCTTGGAGCCAATTCCTTCGGAAAATGGCGCTGCCGAATAAGTTTGTCGACTAAGTTTGCTAAGCCACAATAAAAAGCCCCTTGAATGATGTTTTGCTAAAGCTAAGCAACAATTCAAGGGGCTTTTTTTTTGTTTAGATAATCAGTTTTTAATGTTTATCAGAGTTGGGCAAAAGCTCTTTAAGCAAAGCGTCGGCGTGATAAACATTGCGCAAAGCTTCCAAAATGGCTGGAGAAGCCACTGAAATATGACGGGCTTTTACTTCATCATAGACAAAGTTGCGTACCATACCAAATTGATTGCGGTCAAAATTGAGGCCCACCAATTCGCCTTTAGTGTTGATTACCGGACTGCCGGAGTTGCCTCCTATGGTGTCTGAGGTAGCTACAAAAACCATATCGGTAGTGGGATTAACTTCAGCTTGATGGGTGCGCCAAGATTGCGGCACTTGGAAGGGAACCGTATTTAAATGGGCCTCGGCGCGTTCGTATAAGTCGCCCAAAGTAGTGTGCCAACTTACCTCCTGGTTGCCGTCTTGATAACCTTTTACCAAACCGTAAGAAAGGCGCAAAGTAAAGGTAGCGTCGGGAGGAGTTGTCCATTTATCAATTTTGAAACGCTCGGAAGCTATTTGGGCATAAGCTTTTACTGAAGGTGCTTTGAAAAGCTTTTCATAAGCTTGGCGCACTTGGCGAGCATCGTTGTCTATAGCTAGAGCCAGCTTAATCATAGCGTCATCAGACTTTTCTAATTCTGATAAGCTCAGATAAGCCAGACGCTGTCTCTCTTTAACGTCGAATAAGCGGCAATTGTCTACTAAATAAGTGGCTCTGTCGGCAGGGCTCTGCCCTTGCAAAATAGTTTGCACTTGAGCATTGTCGGCTCCCAAGCGTTCGGCCAAGAAGGAAAAACTGGCATTGAGACGGGCTTTTTCTACGTCAGCGTAGATAGGAGCGGGCGAGAAGAGCGTTTGCTTGAGCGAATCGAGCTTAGTAGAGTTGTATTCTGGCAAATGGAGTTGAGCATTATCCTTTTCGCGAGCTAAACGAACAATATGTCTGGCTATAGAGAATAAAGGACTGGGATAGGCGTCAGCTCTTTCCAAAAGATTGTATGGCTCTTCAATAAAGCGAGCTTTTTGGCAAGCTTCTTCTATTTCTTGCCAAGGGGTTTGGTCTTTTACCAAATTGCGCAATTTGTCTTCTTGAGCTTTTTTGCGTTCCATAATGGAAGTTTGGCATAAGCCTTGATACATACCGGTATAAGCTTTGCGCGAATTGGCTATAGAACGTATATCGTTATTTATGCGCCTGGCATTTTCCGGAGAGCGTTCGGCAAATTGCAAATAAGCCGCTTCCATGGCTCTAGCTCTGGCTAGACGATAAGGCAAACTAAAATTGCGTGTATGTAAAGTTTGGGCGTAAGTTTCCAAACGATTGGTCGTGCCAGGATGACCTACTACAAAGACTAAGTCGTTTTCGGTCGCTCCTTGGGGATTGATGGCAAAATAATGTTGCGGCTTTACCGGTTTACCATTTTCATAGACGCGGAAAATGGTCGCATCTAAGCAAGTGCGCGGATATTCGAAATTGTCTGCGTCACCGCCGAAGAAAGCTACATCTTGTTCGGGAGCCCACACTAAACGCACGTCAGTATACTTTTTATAAGTGTAAAGACAATATTGCCCGCCTTGATAGAGCGTAACTACGTCGCAACGCAATTTTGTACGCTGGTTGGCTTCTTTTTCAATTTTGGCAATATTAGCTTTGCGAATAGAGGCTGCTTCTTCGGCGCTCATCTTGGGAGTAATAGAAGCATTCACTTGCTTAGTTACATCTGTAATAGATTGCAAGCAATTTATTTCTAAATTGGGAGCTTTGAGCTCTTGGGCTCTAGTTTTGGCCAAAAAGCCTTCAGCTATTAAATTGCGCTCAGGAGTGCTCAATTCAGAAAGGGTTTCATCGGCTATATGATGGTTAGTAATAACTAAACCATCGGGAGAAATAAAGCCTCCGGAACCACCATTATTGAAACGCACAGCTGCGTGCATGGCGTCGTTGAGCCATTTGTCGCTCAAGTTGAAGTGGTATTTTTTGGCTAATTGGGCTTTGGGAGGAGCATTAAAAGGGAACATACCTTCGTCAGCATAGCTTAAAGAAGGCAGGGCTAAAGCTATAGCTGCACCCAGTAATAAAGCGGAAAATTTAGGATTGATCATAAAGAATATTTCCCATTCAACGCTATTCTTTTCCTGCTGTTTGTTCTTTTGGCTTTGTAGCCTCTCCAATGTGAGCAATTTTAAGAAGAGGTTTAGCGCTTCGCACGGCAAAAACGTCCGCCACAACAGAAAAGGCATGAGTCTAAAATTTCGTTTTATCGAGTAATGGGTCAGTGCCAATCTATAAAAAATGTAAAAGAACAGATTAACGGCTCGATCTATATCGAAGCCGAGTTTTTCTTTTTAGCCATAGCTGTGAAGGGAATATTTCTATATGAGCCAGCAAATTCTCATTATAGGTTTGGGACAATTTGGTATGTCTTTAGCTAGAACACTCTCCGAAAAAGGAGTGGAAGTTTTGGCTGTAGATCGCAATTTGGCTCTAGTAGAAGAAGCTTCTCTTTTTGTAGCTGACGCTATGCAAATTAAGGTTACTGACGAAACCGACATGGCTAGGCTTGAACCTTCCAAACGTGATGCGGCCGTCTGTGCTATCGGTGATAGCTCCAAAGAAGATTCGATTATTTGTACCGCTTTATTGAGCCAATTGGGAGCGCCTTTTATTGTGGCTAGAGCGCGTGACTCCGTACATAAACGCATTCTTAAGGCTGTAGGAGCCAATTTGGTAATTAACCCTGAACGTGAATTTGGTCGCCGCTTTGCTACACGTTTAATCAACCGCAATATGGTAGTCGATACCGATTTGGGTGATGATTGCTTATTGACCGAAATACGAGTACAGCCAGGCATGGTGGGCAAAAATTTAATCGAATTGGAATTGCCAAAGCGCTTTGAAGTTATGGTAGCGGGTATTCGCAGTTACGAAGATCCTTCCAAAATTATCCATCCCAATCCGACTATACCTTTAAGAGCTGACGACAGATTGATTATCGTTTCTAATGAACGGGCTATCGCCGAGTTGCAAAAAAACTTTCGTTAAAAAGTATTGAGCTATGCTAAAGAAAATTGCAACCATATACAATCGCTTCGGTGAAGCGGCCAGCGGTTCGGCTTTCAGCAGTGCCGCCATGGCTTTGGCTCCATTGGCGTTTATCTTTTTGGGCCTAGACTTAGATGATGGCGTAATGTCTCTCTTTAGGAGCACGTGTGCTGTTCTTACACTTATCTTCACTGTCCTAATTGGTTTATTTTGGGATAAATATCCACAATTAGGCAAATATTTAGCTTTAGCTGACGCTTTAGCTTGCGTTGGCGCCGCCGGACGCTATCTTTTCAGTGACCCTTTTTCAGCTTTAACAGTTTTTGTAGCCGTTTCTACTTTGGTTAATGCTGTAGTTCATTATCGTGGCAATGACAATGTGCAAGCTAAGAAATATTCCCAACAAGAGGGAATAGAGTCTATAGGCGGCGCCGTAGGCGGCTTTGCTGGTCTATTTTTTATTACTTGGTTTCTGTGCGGATTAGATAATCAATTGGGGCTGTCTTTGTGTGCTTGTGGCGGTTTAATTTGCCAATTGATTTTTTATAAATGGTCCTTGAAATTAAAATCGCGCTTGCCTAAGACGATTGTTCTAGTTTGTTTTTTTTCCATTTGTTTCAGTTTTATCGCTCAGGGAACTTGGCTTACTGTTACTTGTCTGGCTTTAACCATTTTCTTGGACGTCTTTTTTGTCAACAGTTATGGCAATTTGAAGTTGCGTGAAGATTTTGGTGTCGACTTTTTCCTCAATCGTCCCGCTCGTTTCTTATTGTTGACTTTTGTACTTCTTTGCACAGTCGGCTCTATTTTGCTCTATTTACCTATTTCCTCAGCTCGCAGCTTAAATTATATTGACGCTGCTTTTATGGCTGTAAGCGCTTCTTGTGTAACTGGATTAACTTGTTTAGATTTGGAGCACGATTTTACCGTTTACGGCAAGGTCTTCTTAGCTATTTTAGTACAGTTGGGCGGCTTAGGTATGATGGGTACGGCTTCTCTGGCTATGCACGCTATGGGACGTAGGCTCAGTTTGCGTCATGAGCGTCTGTTGGCTTCGCTTTCAGAAACGGAAAGCGGCCCCAACCTTATGCGCTCTCTTTACATTATCGTAATTTACGTATTTGTCTTAGAGAGCATAGGCGCTTTGGTAATGACCGCTTGTCTTATGGGGCAGGGAATGCCTTTCTCTGAAGCTTTGGGCAAAGCTGCTTTTATGGCCGTTTCTGCTTTTTGTAATGCTGGCATGACCCCCGAAAGCGGCAACTTAGTAAATTATGTTCATGTGCCTGGCGTATTATACACTGTAGCTATTTTAGTTATTTGTGGTGGTATGTCGCCTTTAACCTTTTTAGCTTTGCCTTTGTGGTTTAGGCGTCGCCACATTTCTTTAGCCAGTTTTTTAGCTTTGGTAACTACGGCTTTACTGCTGTTTTTGGGTACCGCCGCCTATATGACGCTAGAATGGAATGGTATTTTCGCTCAGTTAGCTCCGCTGGATAAATTGCATAATGCCTTTTTCTTTTCGGCGGTGGGACGAACAGCCGGTTTTAACGCTGTAGATGTCAGTACCTTAAGCCCGCTCAGCACTCTTATGACTCTGGTTTTTATGCTCATAGGAGGCTGCCCCGGAGGTACCGCTGGCGGTATGAAAACGGTCACAGTAGCTATTATGTTTTTGGCTTTTTGGACTGACTTAAATCAGGAAAAAGAGGTCGTTTGCCGCCGCCGTCTGGTGCCGCACGATGTCGTCAGACGAACTATCACCATTTTGATGGCTTTTATGCTCACTTTAGCCTCTGTTTTAACTTTGCTCTTTATGACTCAGACTGTGGCTCCCAAATTGTTGCTTTTTGAAGCTGTCTCCGCTTTGGGAACCGTAGGCCTAAGTTTGGGAGCCACTTCTCAACTTGACGAAATAGGCAAAATTATCATTATGTTTACGATGTTTTGTGGTAGAATTGGGCCTATTTCCATTTTTGCTGTTATGGCAGACGACAAATCGGTTAAACATGAAGTGGGCTATCCCCAAGAACATATTCCTTTGACTTAGTTTCACATATATCAAGTTAGGCAATTGCGGAGAAAGTAGAAAAATATGAAAATTGCAAAATCGATAAAAATAAGCATTTGGTGTTTTATACTTTTCAATTTGGCTGTAGCTTATTGCTGTATCTGGATCTTTGCTCGTATGTTGCCTTCTATAGAAGCGGTAATGGCCAATAACGAAACGACCATTCATGCCTCGATGGGTATGATGGCTATGCTTACTCAAGAAAATAGTGGACTGATTCGCAGAGTTCAAGCCCAACCAAAATTTGAACATTTTTTGCGTGAAGCGGAAAGCTGTGTCAGCGAGGAAGGTGAGCAAAACTATATTGACATTATTAGGCAAAATTACCAAGCCGCTTTTGATAGAAAAAAACTGGAGTTCAATATTGTAGTCGACGCTGTGGTGCAACTGGAGAGGCTCAATCAGAAGGCCATGCACAATTCTATTAAGCAAGCCGAACATATGGGACGCACCGGA
Source organism: uncultured bacterium (assembly GCA_934636825.1). Lineage (GTDB taxonomy): Bacteria > Vulcanimicrobiota > Xenobia > Xenobiales > Xenobiaceae > Bruticola. Next base: position 39,426 of record CAKUBG010000007.1, read on the forward strand.
GCTTGGGGCATTGTTTTTATGGCAGCTATGAATTTTGTGGCCGGTTTAGTTTTTTTGCATAATTTGAGTATAAAATTTATCGAACCGCTTGAAGAAATAGAGCATACTGTCAGCGATTTTAAAAAGGGTAATACTATGCGTCGCTGCGTCGTCTCTAATCAATCAATGGGCATGGAAAAAGTTATGCGCAACTTAAACGATCTTTTGGATTCGATCAATAAGTAGTAAATTTTTCGTTTTATCATGAGGTATAATTACAGCATGGAACTTAAGCATTATACGGTTATTGATGTAGAGTTGGCTAATTTCAAACCAAGTTCCGTTTGTCAAATTGCTATTCAGGAAGTTCTTGATGATGAAGTTGTTTTTGAAGCTTCGTCCTTAATAAATCCCCAGGAGAGATTTTCTTCTGTTTGTGTGAACGTACATGGTATCGAGTATCAAGATGTAAAAAACGCACCTACTTTTGCTCAGTATTGGCCAACTATAAAAGAACATTGTCTCAATACCGTTTTAGTGGCTCATAACGCTATTTTTGACGTTTCGGCTCTAAATGCGTCTTTGGAAAAATATTATATATCGTTGGATGGCGATTTGCCTTACCTATGTACTATGCTTTTAGCTAAGCGTCTTTTGCCTCAGAGGTATGCTAAATTAAAGAAAAAAGCGCTTCCTGAAAAAGAGCTTGCCGAAGAAGATTCGGTCGATTATGGTTTTGGCTTGGCCGCTTTATGTCACCATTACCACATAGATATGCTTAAGCACCATGATGCTTTTTCCGATGTAGTAGCTTGTCGTTGTTTGTTGCAAAAATTGCTCGAAAGTGGAGAGTTAATCGCTGCTGATTTTCATGAATTTCGTCGCCCGTCTTCTAGGCTAGCTGTAGCTTTGGCATCCTCCGGGTATACCAAGCCGCGCGATTTACCCAAAATAGGTCAAAGTGGCGTAAGGTATTGTTTTACCGGCAAATTTGCTTACGGATCGCGTTCTCGCGTGTCTGAGCTGGCAGAAAAAACTGGTGGCATAGTCAATAATTCGGTACAACTAGATACAGATTATTTAGTTGTAGGTAGTCGGCGCAGTCTTAAAACTGGTGTTTCTACAAAAGAGCAAAAAGCCAGACAAATGATAAAGCAAGGCTATCTTTTGGCTATTATTAGTGAAGACGAATTTTTAGAAGGCCTAAAATCTGCTAAATAAAGAGTTATAGCCTTAAATAGCCAGCTTTGTCAGTGCGTCGTTTTTTCTAAAGCCTCGATAGCTTTTCTCAAGCTGGCTTCAGTAGGATCGTCTTCGGCCGGGCCATTAGCATATAGCGGCTTGCGGCTGAGGCTTTTGTTGATATAGAGTTTTTGTTCTTTACTCAAAAGTTGAGCTATTTTTTCTTGGGCTTGGCTCTCGGCATATTTGCTATTTTCCGCTTCTTCAATCAGCTTTAGTACATAGCGAGCTTGAGCCGGGCTCAAGGTCAATTCGTTTCCTGCTTTTTCTAGAAGCATAATAGCAATTAGGCAACGCTCGTAATCATTACTAACGCGCTGTTTGTTGCTCCTTTGCAACATTTGCATATATCTATCCGAATGGCCTGGCCTAATTTCTTCCATTTGAGCTGAAGTAGGCTGATTTTTTAAGTGAGCTTGGGCCATTTGCATAGTAAGCTGAGCCGAATCTTCCGAACTTAATTCATCTTTTTTATTGTTGGAATTGTTGCCTAAAGCCGATTTTAAGTGCAAATTTCCGGAGGAAGAATTGTTAGCTGTTGAGGAGGCGCTACTGTCACTCTCTTGAGGCGCACCGGGGGCATTTCTTGTCGAATTGGCTGCTTGAGGAGCCGAACCGACAAAAATCGAGCTGGAATTATTTACTTGAGGCATACCGACACGGGTAGGTACATTTTGGGGAGCGTTTTCGCCAAAGCCGACGGCTACATTTCCGGTGTTTGATTGGCTGGTAGATTCAGCAAATTGGCCTTTAGGATCTTGACCTGGAGTAGGTTGAGGCTGTAGGGGCTGTTGTTTATTGTCGTGGCCTTGAAAGATCAAGTTTTTGTCCGCTTGAGAAAGTGGGCCTATTTTTCCAATTTTGCTCGTAAAAATAAAGTAAAGCTGCACGGTTACAAACACGATAGCAGCTAACAAAACGGCTCTGGCCAACTTTAAACGAAACATGCTCGCTTATTGGCAGATCCAGCTTAAAAATACCTGCCAAAGGTCGGCTTCTTCTTGACAAAGGGCGGCTATGTTGTAGACTTTTGGGGCGTTTGTCTTCAGGAGAATGCAAAAATATCAGAAAGCGTATTTATTGTGAGCTTTAAGAATTTAGTCAAGACTTTGGGACGAGTTCTCAAATATCTCTTGCCTTATTGGAAAATTGTCGTTATAGCGCTGCTTTTTAACTTGTTAGCTACAGGTACTCGTTTGTGTCAAGCTAAATTTGTGGGTTGGATTATGGAGCTTATGTCTAAAGGCAGTCCAGCCATAGCCGCCGTTTTAGACCAATCGTCTCACCCAGAAGAACAGAAGCTCAAACAAGCTGGCATTACTCCTTACGGCGAAAAAGCTAAGCAAGGGCAGGGACAGTCTGTAGCAAGCGCCACCAGTTCAGCCGGCAATGGTGCTGAGTCTGAGGCCTCGAGAGCTGATATCGATAAATCAATAGATAAACTAGTAGAAGCCGGATCTGGGCCTGTCGGTAGCGGACATTCTGACGAAAATGCTCAAGTCAGCTCCCAGGAAGCTGCTTTCAATCAGTTTTTCAGCTATGACGACGGGCGCAATCCTTTTGTCACGCTCAACTATGTCTGTTTGCTGTTTTTAATTGTCATGGCCGTAATGGGCGTTTGCACCTATTTTCAGAAGTACCTTACCGATCAGTGTGGCCAATTGGCTATACGCGATTTCCGCAACAACGTTTTTTGCTCGTTGCAGCGTTTGCCCATTAAGTTCTTCGACAAAATGCGCTCTGGTGAAGTGCTTTCCCGCTCTACTACCGACGTTATTACCGCTTCGGGTGTTTTTAGCTTACTTTCCGAGTTTACTAAAAACTTTTTAATGGTAGTAGGCTGCTTTGTTTGGATGTTCTGGCGCGATTGGCAAATGACTATCGTGGTTTTGCTTATTAGCCCCATGGTAGCTATCGCCATTAGCAATTTTGGCGCCAAGATTGGCCAAAAAACTAGCAAATTACAAGCCCGCTTAGCCGACCTTTCCGCTTTGCAATTTGAAAATGTTTCAGCTATTAAAGTTGTTAAAGCCAACAGCCGTGAAGATTACGAATATAAGCGCTTCTTAAATCGCAACGAAGATAACTATGCCGCCCAAATGAAGGTTGTGCAAGTGCAATCTATGCAATCGCCTGTTGTGGAATTTTTGGGTATTATTGGCATTATTATTATCGTTTGGTTTGGCGCTACTCGCATTTTGCAAGGCCAAGTTAGCTTCTCCCAAATGACCGAATATTGGGCTCTTATGGCTATGACTAGTCACCCTCTGTCGGTACTTTCTACTTTCTATGGCAGTTGCCAAAACTCCGCTGCGGCTGCTGTGCGTGCCTTTGAAATTATCGATTCCGCTCCCGAAACTTCTAGTCCCGACGCTGTTGAATTGCCTCAAGTAAAAGGCGAAGTCGAGTTCGAAAATGTTTCCTTTGCTTACGAAGAAGACAAGCCCGTTTTGGATAAGGTCAACTTAAAGATTAAGCCCGGCGAATTTGTAGCTATCGTCGGCACCAATGGCTCGGGCAAATCCACTTTGGTCAATATGTTGGAGCGTTTCTATGCTCCCGACTCAGGTAAAATTAAGATTGATGGCTACGATATTGCCAAAGTTACTTTGGATTCGTTGCGTTCGCAAATTGGTATCGTCTTCCAAGAATCGATTCTTTTCCGCGATACTATTTACGAAAACGTGCGCTATGGCAACTTAAATGCCAGTGAAGCTGAAATAAAAGAGGCCATCACCATGTCGGGAGCTGACGAATTTATTGCCAAATTCCCTGAAGGCTTAAATACCAACGTGGGTGAGCGCGGCTCAGCTCTTTCCGGCGGTCAGCGCCAGCGTTTGGCTGTAGCTCGCGCTTTAGTACACAATCCGCATATTTTAATTTTGGACGAATATACTTCCGGCTTGGATGCTAATGCCGAAAGCAATTTAACCGAAGTTATCGACCGCTCTATGAAAGGGCGCACTTGCTTAGTTATCGCTCACCGTTTAGCTACTATCAGACACGCCGATCGTATCGTAGTTATGAATGCCGGCAAGATAGCTGAAGAAGGCTCGCACAGCGAACTTATGGCTAAAAATGGCCTCTATCGCCAAATCTTCGAAACACAAGCGGTAGTCTAATTAAGCTATTTTTGAAGACATTGTCCGTCGGCATAATTTGTTTGATATGCACGACTAACAATAAAAGCGCCGCTGCCGGGCTGTGAATTATTGCTCACAAGCTTGGAAGCGGCGCTTACGTTTTTTAAACGCAACTTTTAAGGATTACATCTTTTGCAAGGTGAATAGCCGTCGCTAATCAGGCTGCTGCGTGAGCCTGTGTATTCTTCACGATTTCTGCTGCTTATGCGGGCGGCGCTGCTGCAGCCGGGACGGTGGAATTTGTGGGTGCTGTTATTAAGGACATAAATATTAACGGCCATGCTCTTAGACGGAGAGGAAGTGCTTACTTTGGAATAGCTGGAGCTTTTCGTTACTGAGCGTTGGGAGGAAGAACTGTGGCTTTTTTGCGTTGTCTTTTTAGCAACGGTAGTTCCACCTGTGTAAGTACTAGTGCCGGTTTTGTAGTTTATGCTAATTTGTGGTTGTACATTGTAGCAATAAACATTAAAAAGAACGCTGCGGCCGCCGTCTTCAGTGGACATAGCTTCCATAAGTACACCGTGAGCCACTAAGTTATTGCCTTTAAAAACTGGTGTAACGCGGTAAAGTACGTGTTTGCCAGTTTCTTTTACGTAGTCGGCTACCATATTTTCAAAAGGCAGCATACCTTGCACATTTAAGTATCTGGTACCGGTAATTAAGTTGCAAGGATTGGCATTTTCAGCCGTGAGTTGGTAGCCGATTAAGTGGCAGCGGTTGTAAAGGTATTTGCCATCTACACAATCGTATTTAGCCAAGTGCCAACCACTCGGTTTTACTTGGCCAATTTTGCCACGCTTGGTTGTGGGCATAAGGTCGCGGCCTACATTAGCCATAGCGGTACCGCAGCGCCCCAAGTTGTCTAAGGAACTGTATTTTTCATAAGAGCGAGATACTCTGTCAGCTTTAGTGAAAAAAGGTACGTTTTTATTGATAACAGCGTAAGGCTTGCCAGAATAGGCTGGAACCGAAGCTAAAGAAAAGCGGCCCAGACTTATTGGGTTGGCAATACGCCCTGAAGAAGCAGCTAATAATTGGAAATCGCTATTGTCAGCAGCCATAGTCGGCAAGACTAAGCTTAAAGTAAAAAGCAGTGATAAGAAAAATAGGCTAAATTTGGATAATTTATATTTATTGTACATAGTTAACCTTTGCGAGTGTATGTTTCTTCAGTAATTTTGTCGTGAGAAGAACCTACAAAATCGACGGAATTTTCTAATTGCCAATTTTGCGTCAAATCTATATCGAAATAAAAATCGGCCGGATAGTCTCTATTCCAGCGGAAGACAATAATTTTCTCGGCTTGGCTTTCGTAATCTTGAACAGAGACATTTTCTACCCAACAATACTGGCCTTTACCAGCTTCATCTAAAAAATGTTCGCTCACGTGAAGTTGCTCTTGTTTAGCTTCATTGGCGAATGATTCGGCAGAATATTCGTTCAAGAATAATTTATCTTGGCCGATTAAAGCCAAAATGTGCTGACGCAGCAAACGATCTTGGCTTTGGCGCCTCTGGTTAAACAACAAGCCGTTATTGTTGTCTAAAGCGGTAATAATGATCATTCTTTTCGCTTTCTTGGAAGTAAATTAAAAGAAATTGGCCGCCTACTTTAAGGCTAAACCACAAGTGTAATTGTGCCGTCAAAAAGTAAATATTGCAAGCTTTCCGCTTATATATCTAGACCAAAACTTTTTTTGTCTTGATAGGAAAGCAAGCTACTGTCTATTGCTATGGGCAGTTCAAGGGGGGAAAATATATGTTTGCCAATATTTATACCGCTGCTTTAATCGGCGTCAATGCTCATTTAGTTTCCTGTGAAGTAGATATTTCTAAAGGATTACCGCGCTGTACCGTTGTGGGTTTACCTGATGCTTCCGTTAATGAAGCCGGCGAACGTGTTTGGGCGGCTTTCAGTAATTCCGGTTACGAAGCGCCGCTGGGGCGTGTGCGTATAAATTTAGCGCCGGCTGAATTGCGCAAAGAAGGAGCCCGCTTCGATTTAGCCATGGCCTTAGCCGTGTTAGCTGCCGATGATTGTTGCTCCGAAATAACGCCGCCCATATTGCAAAATTGGCTAGTTTTGGGCGAATTAGCTATGGATGGCAATGTCCGTCCTGTGCGTGGTGTATTGTTAGCTATTTTAATGGCTCAAAAAATGGGCTTAAACAATATTTTAGTACCTTATGCCAATTTTGCCGAAGCTTCATTGGTGCAAGGCGTAAATTGTCGCGGTGTTTTCAATTTAAAGCACGCTGTAGCCCTTATCAGCGGCCAACACGAACAGGCGCAAGCGTTAGAATTGGAATGCCAACGTCGATTAAAATTGGGCGGCGCTTCGTGGCTAGATAGCGACGAGCCCGGGTCTAATTTATCAGCTTTAAAAGAAGACGATTTGCAATATGTTTGCGGTCAGGCTATAGCCAAGCGCGGGTTGGAAATATGTGCTGCCGGCGGCCACCATGTGCTCATGTTGGGGCCGCCAGGCTCGGGCAAAACTATGCTGGCTCGCTGTCTTCCTTCAATTATGCCACGCTTAAGCCATCAGGAAGCTTTGGAAGTCACCTCTATTCAAAGCGCTGCCAATTGTTGTCCGCAGCGTTTGGTAAACGAAGCGCCATTTCGTATGCCTTCTTCCAATATTTCAGCCGCCGGTCTTTTAGGCAGCAACCGCCCCGGGGAAATTACTTTAGCTCATAAAGGGGTTCTCTTTATGGATGAATTTCCCGAATTTCGCCGTGATTGTTTAGAAGCGCTGCGCCGCCCATTGGAAGAAGGTTGGGTAGAAATAGCTCGCGCTAAAGTTCATGCCCAATATCCTTGCCGCTTCACTTTGGTAGCGGCCATGAATCCTTGCCCTTGTGGATATTGGGGCGATAGTGAAAAAAGTTGCGTCTGTTTGCCTTCTAAAAGACGGCGCTATTTAACGCGTTTATCAGGGCCTCTGTTAGATCGTATCGATTTACAATTGCAAGTTTCTCGCACTAAAGCTTCCGAACTTATGGAAACGCAATTGGCTGAAAGTTCTGACGTTGTGCGCCAAAGGGTCGAAATAGCCATAGCTATTCAACGTGAGCGTGGCTGCCGCAACGGTTTTATGAATACGGCCCAGACTCGCCGTTTTTGTCTTCTCGATAGAGAAAGCAAAAAATTTTTACTAGAAGCTATCAAATTTAACAATTTGTCTGGACGAGTTAAAGATCGCCTCTGTCGCACGGCCAGAACTATTGCCGATCTGGAAGGGCGAGAGCAAATTGTTTTGAGCGATCTTTGCGAAGCTATGGAATATAGAGCTTTCGATCGTTTTAGCGCTTCTCTCGATCTATGCTAAATTGTGATACAATCAAAACGTAACGCTTAAGAAAGTAAGAGCTGAAATTTTTTTATGATGAATCTCTTAAATGGTCTTTTAGGTAATGCTTCCAAGGTTAATACCGAAGATATTACTAAGCAATATGCCAAAATTTTTGCTCCCGGCGAAAAAGTCGAGCATGTCTATAAGCAAATTCGTGACTTAATTATTTTTACTGATCGCCGCTTTATTTTTGTCGATATTCAAGGAATTACTGGCAAGAAAGTATCCTTTCATTCTATTCCTTACCGCAATATCAGCTATTTTTGCGTGGAAACGGCCGGCTTAGTAGATTTAGACGCTGAATTAAAGATATGGGTTGGCGGCAACTGTACTCCTGTGGTCGAGCTTAAATTTAGCGCGGATTTAGATGTCAACGAAATTCAAAGAGTTTTAGCCGATTATGTTCTGACCGCTTAAGTTAAATTAGGTCGTTTAGCATAATACCTATGGCTGCGTACTTCAATTGAAGCACATTTTATTGCTAAGGTGTTTATGCTAAAATGTGGCCTGCAATAAGCGCGGCTGCCGACAATGTTTAGCATATCGGCAGCTTAGGCGCTGTTTTTAAGTTTTAACTTTTTGCCAAAAGTTGGTTTTTTTAGATGATTTATTTAGATAATGCCGCTACAACTCCGGTTGCTCCGGAAGTAGTTGAGGCTATGTTGCCGTACTTTACAAAGTTTTATGGCAACCCTTCCAATATTTACGGACTTTCTTTAGCTTCTCGCCGTGCTCTAGATGCTGCTAGGGCCACTGTGGCCAAATGTATCGGCGCCAAACTGCCCGCCGAGATCTTTTTTACCGGTTGTGGTACCGAATCAGACAATTTAGCTGTTATTGGTTTAGCTAGAGCTAGACGCGAATTGGGCAACCACATTATTACTTCAACGGTAGAACACCATGCAATTTTGCATGCTTGCGATCAGCTCAAAAAAGAAGGCTTTGAAATTACCCGTATTCCTGTCGATTCTCAGGGTATGGTCAGTGTAGAAAAAGTGGCCGCCGCTTTAACAGATAAAACTGTGGTTGTCTCCATTATGTTGGCCAACAATGAAGTTGGCACTTTGCAACCTGTGGCCGAAATAGCCAAACTTTTAGCCAATCACCAAGCCTATTTACATACTGACGCTGTGCAAGCGGCTGGTTCTATTCCTATTAACGTAGTGGATTTGGGCGTGGATGCTTTAAGTATGTCTGCTCACAAATTCCATGGGCCCAAAGGAGTAGGAGCTTTATATTTACGCACTGGAGTACGTCCTTTAAGCGTCAATTACGGCGGCGGCCAAGAACGCGGTTTGCGTTCTGGTACAGAAAATGTTCCTGGTATCATTGGTTTAGCTAAAGCGTTAGATATGGCTGTAAGCACTTTAGAGAGTCGCACTGCCGACTTAAAAGCCAAAAGAGACTACCTTATCGAGAAGATTTTAACTTCTGTAAAAGGCGCCGAGCTTACTGGACATCCTACTTTGCGTTTACCTGGCAATGCTAGTTTCGTTTTCCCTGGTGTAGAGGGAGAATCTTTAATTATGCAACTGGATCGCAAAGGTGTATGCGCTTCTTCCGGTTCGGCTTGCGCTTCTTCGGCTTTGGGTATTTCTCATGTGCTTGAAGCTATGGGCTATCATTCTCCTTTGGGACGAGGCAGTTTGCGCTTGACTTTAGACGCTTCGGTTACTTACGAAGAGCTTGACGAAGCTATTGCCATTATTGTTAAAGCTGCCCAGAAGTTGCAAGCTATGGCCCCTAAGTCTTGCTTTACCAAAGCTCACTCTTGTAATAGATAGGAAAAAGATGGAATACTCAGCTTCTGCTTTACAACACGGAGAAAATCCCAAACACATAGGCGAACTGGAAGAAGCTCAAGGTCATGCTTTTTCGGAAAATCCTATTTGTGGCGATACGGTTGAATTTTGGGTTAATCTTGATGCACAAGGTCAACATGTCGAAAAAGTTGTTTTTAAAGCTTTTGGCTGCTTGGCCGCCACTGCCGCTTCAGATGCCTTGTGTGATTTAATCGAGGGTAAAACCATAGAAGAGGCGTCTTCTGTCGAAGAAGAGCAAATAGTTGACGCCTTGGGTGGATTGCCTACAGCCAAATACCACGGAGCTTCTTTGGCTCATGAGGCATTTATGGAAGCTTTGCGCCAAGCAAAAGAAGTAGTTGCTCTGGAGCGAGAAAACAAACTTTAACCTAACTATTGTAAAAATAGTTGGCAATTCGGTTGCTTTTCTCCAGCCTAAGAGACGAAAAGTTTTTAGGCAGGGGAAAAGCAATTGGCAGAGGAACTCCATGGCTAATTTTTGTGCATTTGGTAAAAACCGAAGCAGCATAGCTAAAGGAATTGAGCATTTTTGACATATTCTTTTTACAATCGAAGAAATGAAGGCTATGGTAGGCAGCCTATGGCTCGCCGCTGCGCTATTGAACCGGCGCGTCGTCATTGCTACATTCTGAATAAAGAAATTACTGTTTGTATAAATTATCCAGATTATATCGATTCCAGACGCAAAGGACCCGAGGGCGAAATATATTGCGAAAATATTATTGAATGTTATCGCAAAGGCATTAAATGTCGCCATAGCGGCATATCGCAGCTTTATCCCGATCCTTTTGTTCCTCAGAGTTCCACCAATTCAAAAGAGTAATTATCGATTGATTATATTTTTTGATGCAAAATAAATAGCGGCCCCCCTCACAATTGAGAGGAGCCGCTGTCTATTTTGTTTGAGGTAAAGCTAATTTTAGTTGAAACTAGAAATGAACGTTCTTTTCTTTGTAGCTAGTTTCTTTGGCTCTAGTCATAGTTTGTGAATAAGTCGGCTCATTGTCTTGGTGGCGACTATTTTTCTTTTTGGCTCTAGTCCAGTTGCGTCCGTCTCTACCTGTAGTAGGAATAAGTACTTCTTCAACTACCGAGACCTTGAAATCTATGCTCAAATCTAAGAGACAAGCATATTGGTGGCCGTCTACGCGTTTAGAAATATCTACTTGTTGGCCAGGTTGCAAAGGATTGATAAGGTAGCTTTCTACAACATCCCACTGAGCGTTCTTTTTATGGCTTTTAACCATAAATTTAACCATAAAAGGTTTTTGTACAGCCAATTCTCCAGTATTGCGGATAGTGGCTTTTATTTCGTAAGCTGTAGCGTAAAATGACATCTGACGTAATACGTCAAATTCGACTACTTCCGGTTTAGCCGGTTCCGGTTGCTTTTCTCTAGGATTAGCAGTTGTAGGGTAATTGTAGGCGGTACGCCCGCTGGGAACAGGAGAGTAGCTAATAGTAGCTGGCTGAGCCTGTTGTTCGTTGGAAGGATGATTTATATTAAAGTCGGCAGCGCTCATACCTGCGGACATAGTGGACATTTGGCTCAATCCGGAAGGATAGCGAACGCTCGGAGAATTGGCCATAGAAGCTACATCGTTTATGCTACGTGGCGATTCGGTAGTAACTTGGCGGTTGCCAACATTAGATACGGAAACGATAGGACGTTCGTAGGGGGAGCTTTTCGCATTTTTAGTAGTTAAACCGCCCATACCAGCTTCAGGAAAAGCTGGGTTTTCCATAGCATCGGGCATAGAAACAGAAGTGCTGTAAGTACCGTTGGCGTTAGGTAAAGCTTCTAAAGGAGGCATACCAAAAACATTGCCGCCGCTTTGAATGCTGGCTAAATAGGCATTTTTGGCGCTGACACGTCCGTTTAAAGCCGGTAGAGGAGCTGTTGCCAGTTGATCATTCTGATTGGCTGCGTTGTTGTTGCCGCTGAAATTGGCCGTTTGTACGGCAATTTGTTGTCCATTTTGAGTTACAGAAGCTTTTATTACTTTGCATAGATCGTTCAGTTGAACGACTAAATCGTTTTCGTATAAGCCTGCCGGAGCTTCCAATTTGACACTTTGGCCATTATAGATGCAATAAGAACGACCCACTGTGATAGTGAGCATCGATTCTGACCAAGAAGCTTCCAACTTATTGCCGTCAAACTCGACGGAAGCGCCGGTGGCTCTAAGTAAAGGTGTGGCCTTGACGGCTAAGTCTTTACCTGTTGAGCCTATAACAGCAGAGCGCTCCAAAGCTTGGCCGTTTATCAAAACATCGGGATTAATTTGTGCTTGGGGCTGCTGAGCCGAAGCTAAGCCACCGAGCACGCCGAACAGCAACACCAAACATAGTAGCAGCCAAGTCGGCCGCCGACGATTATGTACCATACAAACACTCCTCGCAAACTTCATGTGGCTAAAATTTTTCTTCAGCCGTAAAGTTATAATAATTTTCTTGGCAGAAATTTTAGCAAAAAAGTCAATGCTTTTGTAGCCTCGGCGCTGATTGCCCATTGCTTAGAGCGGCGCTTAGCACCAAATCGGCCAAGGTTATAGCCAACATAGCCTCTACAACCGGCACCGCCCTAATAGCTAGGCACGGGTCGTGACGCCCTTTTATAGCTATATTACAAGGCTGAAGGTTGACGTCTAAAGTCTCTTGCTCCAAGCTGATACTGGGCGTAGGTTTAAAAGCTACTCGGCCCCAAATAAGTCCTCCGGTCGAGATTCCGCCCCAAATTCCACCTTGACGGTTGGTTTTTAAAGTGGGGCGACCTTGCTTATTTTGCAAAGTATCGTTGGCTGCCGAGCCGTTTAAAGCGCTCAACTGAAAACCTTGGCCGATTTCTACACCTTTAACTGCCGGAATAGACATCAGCGCCGAGGCAATTTGAGCGTCAAGGCGATCAAACACAGGTTCGCCAATGGCTGCAGGCAAGCCGCGTATTGCAAAAACGAGGCGGCCGCCCCAAGAATTGCCCTCTCGCTCGGCTTGTTCCAAAAGTTGCTGTACTTGAGGCCAAGCAGAAGCTTCGGGAAAACGGGCCAAACAAGAGTCTATTTCCGAGCGGCTGAGCGTTTGTAAATATTGTTCAAATTGGCCATTTTTGTATTGGATACGACAGGGGCCAATTTGCTCTAGCCAGGCGACAATAGTCAAGGGCTGTGGTTCGTTTGGTATCAGCCATTGGCGCAAGAATTGTTCGGCTAGAGCGCCGGCCAACACTCTTCCGACCGTTTCGCGACCGCTGGAACGGCCTCCGCCGCGCCAATCGCGAAAGCCATATTTAGCTTGCCAAGTATAATCTCCGTGGGAAGGGCGATAGACCGAAGCCAATTTCTGATAATCTTGGGAGCGTTGATCGCGATTGCGTACTATCATAGCTATGGGAGTACCTAAAGTTTGGCCTTCAAAAAGGCCAGATAAAACTTCTAAGCGATCTTGTTCTTGGCGCGAGGTTGTAAAGCGTTGTCCCGGGCGGCGTCTATCTAAATAACGCTGAATTTCTTCTAAATCGATGGCTATTTGAGAGGGCATTCCCTCTACTACAGCTCCACAGGCTGGCCCATGTGATTCTCCAAAAGTCATCACTCTGAATATTCTGCCAAAAATATTGCCCATATTATTTTTTCTCTTTCGCTTTTTGACTTGTGCGCTTTTTTCCCAACGCTAATTATTGGTACTTTTCTTCCATGTTGGCCAAAGTCACTCTTTTTGTATACGTCGGAAAAGGGGAAAGTAGTCGAAGATTTAAGTGCTAACCTTTCTCAAATTGTGTGGGCAGGAAGCCTCGCTTTAGGGAGTGAAAAAACAATAGTTAGGAATATAATTTCTGCAACTGAGCATTGAAAATTCCGCAGAGGTTGGAAAATAGTGGCTAAACAAAAAGAAAACTTGCCTGTAGGTTTTTTGATTACCGAAGTTAGCGAAGATGAGCGCAGAATGTGTGCCCTGGAAGTGCATTGCGCAACCGAGCTTCAAAAGGCCAGCACGGAGCTTAGAGAATTGGCTAAAGAAGCTTGCCGGTTGGCTTTAGCAGAGCCGGAGGTAAGGTATCTTACCAGAAAGCATGTTCCTTGGGAGGAAGTACGCCGTCAAGAACGGGCTGTGACCGCTCAAGTTTCCGCTGAGTGCGCCGATTATACTAGAATAGAAGAAAAAGTATTGGCTTTAATGGGTAAGTGGTATAGTAAAGTTTGCTTAATGGAACGTGAAATGAACGATGGTAGTACCTTTGGATTGCGTCTAGTTAAATTGAATAAAGAGCATTCTTGGGATATTTCTTTTGCTAAATTGGTAATCTTGCAAATGTAAGTGCCGATTGCCTGTTGTTTGTCGCGTGTTTATTTGATAAAATAAGAGTGATACCGTGCGGCACGCAAAGCACCAAGCACTATTTCGGGCTGGCTTTTCCCGGGAGTGTTCAAGTGTTTTGAGGGCAGCTTCCGCTCACAGTTGGCGGTTGTTCCGAGGGTCGTGCAGTTATTTCTCGGCGCGGTGTTTGAGTTTTTAGGAGGACGTTTTTATAATGTCTATAAATTCAGTAAATTCTTTTGCCAATACTTATAGCGCATCTGCTCCAGTATATAGCAAAGAAACGACCAACACTGAAACTGCCGCCGTACAGGCAGAGCCGCAAGAAATGTTTGCTTTGAGTGAGCAAAGTGAAGAACCCGCTCCTCAAAAGCCTCCCTTCGCTACTCGTATTGCCCGCAACGCTGCCGGTGTAGTTACCGGTGCTATCGGTGCTGCTGCCGGTGCTACCAAAGGTGGTTTGGTAGGTGCTGCTCAGGGCAAAGTCAGTATTTCTCACGACGCCAAAGTAGTTTTACAAGCTATCGGTGCTTCCGCTGGTTTAGTAGCCGGATTGGCTATTGCCGGTACTGTCGCTGGCCCTATCGCTTTGGTCGGTGGCTTGATCGCTGGTCCTTTGGTAGGTTCCATGGCCGGTGGTATGGTCGGCGGTGCTGTTGAAGGTCTTGGCTCAGCTATCGTCGGTGCTGGCCCCGGCGCTGTCAATGGCGCTAAAAAAGGCTTCGATATCGGTCGCACAGTAATAGACAAGATCGTTGCTAAAGAAGCTCCCGCTCCTCAAGAGCAAGCTCCCGCTTCCGAAGAAAAAGTCGGCTAGTTTTTACCACAAGTGCCTTAAAGCCCCTGCCTTCAGGTATGGGGAGTATGTTAATATATATTGATTGCCTAAATGAGCTCTGCTTTCTTTACGGAAGGCAGAGCTCATTTTGTATCGCTTTGTTGTACTTTACGTAAGCGTTTTTTTAAGGTACGCACAAATTTTTTTTCTTCCGGTTGCAAACTCAATTCTGAAGCTTTTTGCAACATAATTAAGCTTTCGTCTATTTGACCGCGCTCTAAGTAAAGTTGTCCTAATGTTAAGTAGGGATAGCCATCTTGAGGAGCGCTTTTAGCTAAAGCAGCTAGAGCCAACTTTTGTTCTTGAGGCTGATTCGTTTTAAAAGCTCCTCTAAGCCATTGAATTTTTAGAATATAATTTGCGGGCAGCCAACAGGCCGAAGCCTGACCGGCCGAACAAAGTTCTGACCAATTGCGCTGATCGCTGCAAAATTGGCAAATAGCTTCGGCCATAAAATCTCGAGCCGGACATTGTTGCATAAAAAATATTTGCTTTTTTACTTCCAAGCTTTGCATAGTAAAAATAGCCAAAAAAGCTTTAGCTTCAGCAACATATTTATTGTCTTCAGGCAATTTATCTAACAAATTTTGAGCTTTTTGCCAATTATAATTGTAAATTGCCAGCCAAGCTTGTAATAGTTTGGCTGCAGGTTCCGTTCTGGAACTTAGAGCTTTAATTTCGTCTTTGCTCCAACGCCTATTGAGAGCCCACAGAGCTGTCTGGGAGAGATCATTAGGATTGGTCTCTATTTTTACAATCTCCGAACCGGAAAGTACTTTCTTGGGATCGGCTCCGTCTTTCAAAGCAAAAAAATCTCCGAAATTATAGACAACCCGATTGTTGCTTAAATTGCTATTATAATCGAGGATACGATGATTGATAGTTACCGACAGAGAGTTTGTGTGCAATTGGGAAGGATGCTTTTTAGGAAAAGAAGACGGAGTAGGTTTTTCTTTAAGGGCGCAGCCTCGGCTATCATCTCCTACATACCAAGCGACTATATTGGGATCGGCTTTGGCAAAACAACTCTGACGCATATAAGGAAAACGCCCTTGAGTAGGATCTACAGGCACATATCCTAAGTCTGGACAAAAAACTTCACACCATGAATGAGTAGCTTGATCTTCCGGCTCAGAAGTACTTAAAAGCATGCCTCCGACGATCCTCACTCGAAAACCTAAATTTTGCAGCAATTTGGCAGTAAGCATAGCGGAATCAGAACACTGTAAATGCTTATCCTTGAGCATATCGGTGAAAGAGTTTTTAGCTTGTTTGGAATCATAGAGGAAAGCTTGGCGCATAAAATCGTAAACAGCTAAAAGCTTGTAAAGATTGTATTGCTGATTTTCGGTTATTTGTATAGCTAGATCGGCCAATTGCTTTTCTTCCGCGCTGGAAGAAGCCGCTAAAGCACTATGCCAATAGTCCCTATTCAAAATAAGAGCTGCTTTAGTTTCATACAAATTGGGAAGAGCGTCTTCCCAAGTTTCTTTATTAAAATTAAAAACTAAAGCGTCGTTATCAATGGTGGCTTGTTGCTCGACAGTAAAAGTTTGTCCCGCTTTTACAATTAGGTTGTCGTATTGAAGGTAACTATTGCCCAATTCATCTTCAATTTGCTTTTGAGGAGAAGGTTTAATAGCCAGCGAATGGACTTTTTGTCTGTATGGCCAATCTTTTAACAGGGGAATCTTCAGAGAAATTACACAGGGATAATCATAGATGTTTTTGTATTGGACACTGAGCTTTACTTGGCGTTTTATTCTTTCGCAATTTTCTTGGCCTTGGGGTTTTTTTGATAAATAGAATTGGCAATATATAGCTATGGCTATTGTCATAAGGACGATTATAACTATAACTGCGCTCTTTCGCATAAATCCCGGCCAATTTCCCGAAAATACGGTAATTGTGATTGGTGAGTTTATACCAAAAAATCCTGCAGAATTTAGAGGAAGCAAAGTATAAAAAGCTGAAAGTTACGGCCTTTTTCAGCCGGAGGAGGAATGTTGTGAAAGATTGTTGCCGTTTAACTGCCATAATTATTTTCTTGGCAGTTCTGACTGTCGTTTTGCCTTCTTGGGCTCAGAACAATTCTGCAGAAAAAACTTTTAATGCTACAGGCAAGAGCCACACCGGAGTAGATGAAGTTTCTATCTCCAAAATTACTCCGCGAACTTCAGCTGATGTACCTCAAAATTGTCAGTTGCCTGTGGTACTTCTGGCCGACTATAAACTGAGCTCTTCGGCTCAAGGCTTTATTAAAGTCAGAGCTTTTATATGGTCTAAAAACGATAAACACAAAAAAGCAGGCTATAAGAGTGGGCTTAAGCCTATTTCGGCTATAATGCAAGCGGCTGTAAAAAAGGGCAGCGGCAGCATAAAAGTATCCTTTCCTCCTTTATCTATGCCAGTTCAGGCAGATTCCCAAACTCAATTAGTGATTGTGGCCAGCTTACAAAATGGTCAGCAAAAAGAACTTGCTTGGGGTAGCAGTTATAATTTTGTGCGCGGTACACTTTCTTTAGCTAAAACAGCCGACAAAAGCCCCAAGACAGCTATTACCGTTTTGGATTTTACTCCCAAAGTAGGTCTTTTGACTGTAGGTAAAGCTCAAGAATTTACTTATAAATTTCAATATAGCCTTAAAGAGCGTGATTATGCTTTTGTCAATTTTGAATTGAAAAATGCTCTGGATGATTATTCCGCCAGCCCTTGGTATTGTGCTGTAGTACCGGTACCAAAAGGGGCGGGCGTAGCAAAATATACTTCCAATAGATACTTTTTTCCATACATGTATAAGTTATATAAGATGCGTTTAGGCGTTCATTATCGTGAAGACCCATTAGGTGGTACAATTGATTCTTTATTCTATGGAGATTGGCAACTTAATTCTAACTAAAAATATTGAAATTTGCTATCGATTTTGTTAGTATTCCAGAGGGTATACCTTTTTTAGCTTCGGGAGGAAAGAGCCGTGAACATAGCCTTTATATTAAATTCTGCTGTGCTTTCTGCTGCTTGTCCCTCGCTTCAAGAGCAGCTTGAACGCAAGCGCGGTTGCCATTCTTATCAATTAGACGGTGGTTGGCTTTTAAGCATTAATGATGCCAAGCCTGCTCCTGTAGTTGCCAAGAAATGTAGCTCTAAGCAGTATTCTGATTTAGTCCTTCCCGAAGCTGGCTTCCAGGTTCAGCCGGTCAGTTTGGTTCCTTCCATGCGCTCTCGTTTGAGCAAAGCTTTGCGCAATTTGGTGGGCAGTTTTGAGTTGCCTCTGGTACGTCGCAGTGCTGTTTCTTTCGGTTGTTTTGCTTTTATAGCCAGCTTAATTTTTAGTGGCAGTCAGCCTGTTAAAGCTGAAACTATTCCTGTGTGTTCCAAAGCGTCTGTCCAGTCGGTCAGCCCTGTGCAAAATTTACTGGCCAAAACAGAAGTCGATCCTGTCAATCATGCCTTGCGCTTAGGTAGCGCCTGGGGAGCCTATGCCGAGTCTGACAGTGGCCATACAAATATTCCGGCTCAGCATATCAATTTACCTAATGGGCAGCATAGCAATTCTTCACATTTACCAGAGGGAAATAAAGGACATACACCGCAAGTTCCTCCTGTCCCCGGAGCCGGTGTATAAGTTTAATATGGCAAATGGTGGAGCTACATTTTCGTCATGCTAGGCAATTGTTGGCAATCGATTTGAGTAAGAAAGGCTGATTAAATGAGACGGTACAGAGTTGCTTTGGAAAAAAGGAGCGAAGCTGCGACTAATTCGAAATATCTTTTGGAAGACAAAGCTGAACAAGTTAAGGTTAATTTGCTTCCTGGAGCCAAATCGGTAGGCTCTGTTTTTGAATTGCCTCTTATCTCTGCTTGCCACTCTAAATTGGCTATTTGTGCTCTGGCTTTAGGTGCAGTTGTAGTTGGTTCTCCCTCTGCGACTCAGGCTGCTTCTTCGGTAGCTTTGCCCAGCGCCTCTGCGCAAGTTGTCTCTTTGCAAGAATGCTTTGCCCAATCAGCTTTGTGTGCCAACAATCGTGAAATTATTTTAGATAGTACTGTCGATTTGCACGAATATACTACAGTTCAGATAGCTCAAGCCAGCTACCATACCAACAATTCGGCTCATCTTAACAAAACGCCCGTGCCTCACAAAAATACTGCCTGGAACAATCATAGTAATACTGGTGGTCACTCTAACGGCGATTGGGCCAACCATAGCAATGCCGCTTCCGGTACTGGCCATGTCAATTTGGTACATGGCGACTTCTTGTTCTAAATTAGAAATTAGATTCTTTTATCGACTGATTTTTTGAAGCCTTGGCTTCGGTTTGTTTTTCCCCAATCAGCAGCTTAAGCGGTTCCTTTTTGAGGGCAAACAATATGGTGGAGGTTTTTCTTATGCTACACCTTACGGCCCCGGTTAGCTGCAATATAGTTTTGGCTGATAAGCTTTCGAATCATCTTTTATCTTTATCGCAATGGAAAGCCATTTTGGCTAAGTTTAAACAAGCCAACGAATTTCGTATTTATGGTTTTGAGGCTTGGTGGGTGGCCCAGGAAAGCTTAAATGTGTCAGAAGCAGAGCTTTTTTCTCTCTTTTCTGAATTGGACAAAATGGGCAAATGTTTCCATATTTACCTTGATGCTGCCTCCAATTATAGCTCTTTTCCTTACAATCGCTTTTTTGCCGCTTTACTAAATTGTTCTTATTTGGGTAGCACTATTTTTTCTTTTTCCGGAAAAGAAAGTTTGGCTGCTGAGCCCGGATGGAGCGCTTTGGAAGAGGCTTCTGCAGCCGGTTTCGATACCGGCGCCTCTATTTTATTTACTGCCCAAAGTATAGAACGCATAGATGATTTAACAAATGAAGCTCTAGATGGTGGAGCTTCCTTAGTTATTTTTGAGAGAGCTTATCCTTCCGAGTCGGAAAAATTAGATTTGGATAATTTCAAACGCGGAGCTGCCCAAATATACGAATTGCGCCAACTGGGAACGGAGGTAGCTTTAAGTGGCTGTTTCCCAAACTGCTTTAGTCAAGGTGATATTCCCTCTTGTTTAGCTGGAACTGTCAGTTGTTCAGTTACTCCCGAAGGTGCGCTTCGTCCTTGTCGTTATGCTTCTAATGTCAATTGTCTGAATTTGGTTTCTTCTTCTTTGGCTGAAGCTTGGCAAAGCCGAGCTTTTGAAAAATGGAGATTGATAACTTCCGAAACTTGCCAAGGGTGTGCCAAGTGCAATTTGTGCCCGGGCGGATGTTTGCTCTATGCTTATGAAAGCAATTTGGAAAAGAGCGATCCTCTGATGGTCGGTAAAGTAGCTGAAGAAACTATTCTGCAGGAAGTTACCTTAGAAGATGAACTTTGTCCTGTGCCTTGCTACAATGTCAGAGAAGAAAGTTTTGGTTGGCTTCTGATGCGTGGCTCGAGAGTTATACCGGTAAGTTCCAAAGCCGGCCCAATTTTGGCTCGTTTTACCGGCGAAGTCACTTTGGGAGAAATAGAACAAGAGTTTGGCTCAGGAGCTTTGTCCTTTATATATTCATTGTATGTACGCGGCTTTATTGAGCTAAAAGAATCGATCTAGCTTTTTTACTACGAGTGTCGTAAAGCTACTGCTTTTCGAACATGGGGAGATAAGGCACGTCCGCCGAATATTTGCATAAACGATAGGCATAAGCCTAATGGAGCCAAAAATGAGACAATCTTTAAGCCGCGATCTTATGGATTTGATACGCCATTGGGCCTATCACGAAAGACAGGTTCATGTCTATGGTTTGCAAGAGCCGTTGTATCGTTCGGAAATTCACGTTATTTGGCTTTTAGGCAAAGAGCCCGGCATCTACGGCTTAAAGTTGGCTAAAAAGATTGGGGTTACCAAAAGTGCCGCTTCTCAGGTTCTTTCCAAATTGGAGAAGCGAGGCATGATCTCTGGTCACGTGGCTTCCGATAAATTAACCAAACGCACTTACAGTCTCACCGAAGAGGGCTGGAAAGTTTTCCATTTTCACGAAAAAATTCATAATGATTTTGAACGTCGCTTTAATAATTTGTTGCGTCGATACACTCCAGAGCAGCGTCGCTTTTTGAAACAATTTGTACAAGATCTTAACGATAATTTAAATACTTGGTTTGATGACGATTTGAAAATACTCTAACCAATTGAAAATTAGCCTAAAATAGCGATTTTAAGGGAAAATTAGCTATTTTTGAGAAGGGAAATCGTCTTTCAATTAAAAAGCCTGCTATTATCTGCCTAAGAGGCGCGGAGTGCGTATTTATCGCATTTTGGTGCTTTATGGTTTGAACTAAAAAATAATAGAAGGAGCTTCCGTGAGATGCATATAGTAAGAAGGTCTTGGCGGTCTTATGCTTTTTCACTCATAGAACTGTTAGTCGCTTTATCTATAGGTGCCATCATCATGGCTATCGCAGTTCCTTCTTGGAATAGCTATAACAACCGTATGATTGTGCTGACCAATGCCAACGAATTTGCGGCTGAGTTGCGCGAAGCTCGCAATAATGCTTTGCGATCCGGATACGATATGTTTTTCAGATATAGCGTTTCCAGAAATATAAAAACGTACTATTCAAAGCGCAATATAGGCAAAGTGGCCAGTATAAGTATAACTAGAGGCGTACCCGTGAGTGGTGGTGCTGCTTGGAGTTATTCCGAAGTCAATGCTGTATTTGATAAAAAGCGCACCTTAGATTCAAGAGTAGATCTATATGCCGATGCTACATCTTCTTCAGCTCTGACAAGCGCTAAGCTTCGCTTCGACACTGATGGACGCGTCAGCTCTACGGAAGATAATAGCGGTTTTACCAAAGTAGACAACAATTACGTAATTTACGTTGGTCACGGCTCTTACCGCATTCCTGTAAAAGTTACTAAAATTGGCAGTGTGGTGGTAGGGTAATATGGTTCTATCGACTTCGATTACACATAGAAAAAAGAGGGGTATTGCCCTCGTTTCCGCTCTTCTGGTCTTGGTAATTTTGGCTACTATTTGCGGCGGTTTCGTCTCCATTATGGCTCAAAATACAAATTCGGCCAGAAAGTCTGCCGACGATACTATTTTGCTTTATACTGCCGAAGCTGGTCTTGAATATGCCAAGTGGTGTGTAAAGCACAACCTAACTTATTATCCTGTACGCGATTTGTATACTGCTCAGTCAACTACAGTTCCCAAAATAAAGGCTGGCGGACTTTACAATTTTTGGGGTTCTGCTGCTTATTTCATGTTCCCAGGCTTCGAGTTGAACGATTCCATAAAGAATACTGCTTCTATAAGTCGCCGTTATGAATATGTATATTGGAGTAGCTTAAGTTATAACAGCAGTACAGCCAGTGGTAGCAAAAATGTTTTTTTGCAAAATGGAGAGACCAGATATTTGGCTACTTTCCAAATTGCTACCGGTCTCAAATGGGATAATGCCAGCTCCAGCTCTACCTATAACAACACTTCGGACGCCAATTATGTTAGGGCCGTTGGCAGCTCCGGCCAGCAAGGTTTCCCTGTAGAACTTTCTTCCACAGCCAGGTTGTGGCGCCTCAATGACGGAGGCAGATTATATAATGCTTTCAATGGCAGCGGTCAGAGCGGGCAAGGCCAATTGCAATTAATTGAAACTGCTACTTTGTTGGATAAATTGGGAGCTACTTTGGAAGCTACCCGCACTTTGAGTTGCACTTTCCAACACGCTGTCAACGCCGACCAATACAAAAACAGCTACCCTCAACAAGACTATTACGACGTTAATACATTTAAGAACTATAGGGACTGGGCGCGATGAACTTAAGAAAAAGAAGCAACAATTTACGCGGCGTAACCTTAATAGAAATACTGGTAGCTGTAGCTGTTTTGGCGGTCGGTTTCGGCACGGTCTTTCAGGTTTTTCCTATGGGGTATGCTGCTGCGGCCAAAAGCAAAAATATGAATTTGGCCTACGAATTGGCCGCACGTCGTTTGGAAGAAGCCAGAGGTTACGTCCTTTTTGGAGGCAATCCCACTAATGGCAATACTTTGTCTTCGTTTGCCTATTGGGGAAGCGGCGCTCCTGCTCCCGATGGCACTACTTATAAAGCTGTAAGTACTAATGGCAAATTTGTAGCTTTCAGCACTTCCAAAGCTCCGGAAGACAAATTCTTTTATAAGATTGATTGCTTGCCCGCTGTAGATAATCGCCGTCTTTACTTGGAATACCCTGCCAAACGTACCGGTACGGTTTCGCCTATCCATTACAAAGGCGATTATGCGCCTTCTGCCGAGACTGCCGATACTTCTTATGCCGGATTCGCTTCTATGTATCGCCTCACTGTAACGGTTCGCGGCCCTTTACCTAAAGTAGATTTAGCTTCTGATACAGAGTTTGCCAAATATGCCGACGGTGCAGTAGAAGCGGTATTGTCTACCATGGTGGCCAATGCCAACTTAGGAGATGCTCTTTTAGCCGAAAACATTACTATTCGTAAGAGCAGTTGTGGAGCTATTGGGGATGATGCTACTGGCGGCCTTTCTGGCGTTACCTCCTATAAAGGCATCTTTAAGCGCGATCCCAATGCCAAAAATCTCAACAAAATTTTAATTAAAGGCTTTACTCAGGATAATCCTCATCCGGAAAATTTTACTGTATTTAATGTTAGTAATTTAGTGGCCGACGAATTGGCTGATACCGGCCCTAGCATTTTTGATAAAAACGGCGCCGCTTCTGTAAGTCGCGGTCGCTATGCCAACGACGCTTATTACGACCAGAGTTACGGTAAATACAACCCTTATTACAAAGATAAAACTGGTAGCCAATTTTCAGCTAAAGAGCTTATTGAGACCAATATTCTCGGTTTAGATAATGTGATGATATATTCTCCCTCTTTGGCTAAAGGTGGCTCTACTTACAGACATAGCAATTGCTCCTGGACTGGTGGCGGCTGGGTGGCTGAAAGTAACAAGATCCATCGCGTTTTACCTCCCGGCGCAGCAGACAATCCCAGCAAAACTTACTGGTGCTTAGAATTGGTCAACGATCTTATCGGTCGAGACGGCGACTCTCCCTCAAAAATCGGAGCAGCCCTTATGGACAAAACTTTTGATGGAGATATTTTCTTAGGCAACACCAACACTGTAGGCTATACAAAAGGCACTTGCGACAGCGCAGGTAACGTTTGCGGTACTCGCGTGCGTTCTTTAGTGCGTTTGGAAGCTGGCAAAAACTACAATAATACTCTTAACTACTAATATTCTAAATTGCATGAATTAGAGGTGATTGCTGTGTCAGAGAAATATTTTCGAAAAAAATCCGGGAATTACGGTTTTACTTTGGTAGAATTGCTTATAGCTATTGCTATGTTTTCACTTTTTAGCCTTACTCTGACTCAGCTTTTAATGGGTGGTTTAGACTCTTTTAAGCGCGGTCAAGTATTGAGTACCTTGAGAGGTGAGCTGAGCACTGCTATGAGTTTTATAGAAGCAGACTTGCGTTCGGCTACCGGCAGCAGAGCCTTTACTAGTCCGGTTTATACTTCCAACGCTCAGGTATTAAAGGCTTCATTTTCGCGCTTTGTCAGGAGAGATACCGATTGGGACGTGGATGGCACGGTCAATAGTTACAAAGTTGAATATTCTATCGACAAAGAGGGCGATTCTTACGTACTCAACTATACAGATAAAGATCAGCAAAAATACAAAATTTTAGATAATGTGATGCTCAGCAGCGTGCCCGGTCAAGCTGGTACTGCAGGCAGTTACAATAGCTATTTTCAATGGGATCGCGTTAGTTATGGCAGCAATGCCAACCAAGTTCCGGACGATGTTTTACAAGTGCGTTTAATGAGCGGACGCTATTTGGGCAAAGAAATTATGACTATGTCTACGGCTAGTTCCGTCTCTGTACGTACACCTACTAGTGCATCTGACATGAAAGCTAGCGGCGGCTTACGCACTCAAGCTACCGAACTTCCACCTTTCGAAATCCAAATGCGAGCTGGTTGTCTATCTTTCTAAGCAATTTGTAGCAAAAAAAAATCCGCCCTCTTGGAGAGCGGATTTTTTTTGCTAATTAAGGAAAGTTGATATAAGATTTAGGCTTGACGCATTCTCTTTATAACCATGGCTGCAGCTAAGAAAATACAAATTACAGCCGTAATGGTGGCGCTGGTTGGTAAATCATATTGCACTGATAAAGCTACTCCCAAACCGACGGAAAGTAGGGCAGAAATAAGGGAATAAATGCATACTATATTCCAGCGCTGACTTAAACATAAACCGATTAAGGGCGGTACAATCAGCATTGCAAAAACTAACAAAGCGCCGGCGCTATGAATAGCCACAGCAATAGCCAAACCTACGGTAAAATAGAAAAGCCAATTCCAAAATTTTACGTTATAGCCCAGAGCTTGTGCCATCATAGGATCGAAAGCGGTCAACATAAATTGCTTAAAAAATAAAGCGTTGACAGCTATAATAAAAGCTAATGAGGCAGCCATTAAACAAATATCTGCTGAAGTTACAGCCAAAACATTGCCAAAAAGCAAACTGAGCATATCACCGTCAGCATGAGGAGCTAAAGCTATAAAGAGCACAGCCATAGCTCCGGCAGCTACATAAGCACTGCCAATAAGTCCCTCTGAAGGCAGATCGCGTCTATGATCTTTGGCAAAGAAAGTGACGCCTCCCAACATAAGCAATATGGCGCCCAAATTGCAGGGAATATGGATTAAGCCGCTCAGAGCTACACCGGCGGCAGCCAGTTGAGAAAGAGCTACTCCAACAAAAGTAATGCGGCGCAGGACGACAAATACACCCAAATAAGCGGTCATTAGGGCTGTCAACGAGGCTGATAGCCAAGCTAAAGTTGTAAAGTCTAAATTATCTATTAGTGACATTTTTTTTCTATCTCAACTCGGGAGCAGGTTCTGCTTGGACTGAAGAATTACGCCAAGCTATAGGGCGCTTATACAATTGGCTTAAATATTGAGAAGTAAATACTTCTTTAGGCTGCCCCCAACTGATAGTTGTGCGCCCTTTTTCACCGTTGTGAAAAATACCAACGATTTGCGCATGTTCAGCTACGATTTCTAACATGTGAGTTACTATTATTACAGTCATACCACTTTGGTGCAGCCGGTCTATTATTTCCAAAGTATCCTGACTAGCTCCTAAATCCATACCGTTAGTCGGTTCATCTAGAAGAAGAATTTGTGGTTCAGAAGCTAGGGCTCTGGCCATAAGCACCCTTTGGAGTTGGCCTCCGGACAAGGCGCTAATGTGTGACTGAGCCCAAGCGCTTAAATTAACTTGTTCCAAAGCTTGGCTAACGGCTTGGCGATCTTCAGGCGAGGGCCAAAAACGGTTGCCCATTTGAGGATAGCGCCCCATCAGGACGGTCTCAAATACAGAAAGAGGAAAAGTTGTTTCCAAAGTTTGATGCTGTGGCATGTAACCTAAATGCTGTAGATGTTTGCTCGGTTGGCCCTGAGTATCAAAAAAGTTTATTTGACCGCTTAATGGTTTTAAGGCTCCTATTAAACCTTTAAGCAAAGTGGACTTACCAACGCCGTTTGAGCCCACCAAGCCTATATATTTTCCTCTTTCTAAAGAAAAGTTTAACCCTTCCAAAATTGGTTTTTTGGTGTAGCCAAGACTAACTTGCTTAAACTCAGCAAATATAGACATTCTATTGTAAAGCCTTTACTAAATTTTTGACGTTATAATCCATCATATCGATATAGGTAGAAGTCCCTGGCATACTGCCTGGTTGGATGGGCAACTTCAAGGCGCGGGCACCGGTCTTTTGAGCTACAGATTTAGGTAAGTTGTCCGGATACCAAGGTTCATAGATAATAACTTTAGCTTGAGAAGATTTCATTAAGCTTACTAATTCATTAAGTTGACGACTGGAAGGGGAGATGCCTGGCTTAGGTTCGATATGACCGCAAACTTTTAAGCCGAAATGGACAGCAAAGTAAGTCCAGGTACTGTGGTAGGTTACGATATTTCTGCCGGCATAAGGTTGAAGCATAGCTTTCCAACGTTTGTCAGCTGCGTCGAGAGCGTGCCAGTAAGCGCTGTAATTTTTATCGTAAATTGCCGAGCCGTTAGGATCAAGACGCTTCAAAAAGGCTGTGATAGTTCTGGCCACATGTTTTACGTTGGTAGGGCTGAGTGTATAGTGTGGGTTGCCATCAGGATGAGCGTCACCGCGAGAACGATCTATTTTACCGGTAGGTTTTTCCAAAACTTTTATTCCAGCTGCAGCTTCTAAAAAATTAGGTTGACCCGGTAAAATTTTAGGGTTGCGTGCTCCTCGCAGTAAAGCTGGGGCCCAACCTATTTCTAAAGAAAGACCGGTTTCAATGAAAGCGTCGGCTTTTTGTAAAGTGCGTAAATAACTTGGTTTGGTTTCCACAAAATGCGGATCTTGGCCATTGCGAGCTATACAAGTAACTTTTACGCGTTGTCCACCTACATTACGCACTATGTCGGCTAAATCTTGAGTTGTTACCACTACATTTAGCGGTGTGTCTGCCCAGGCTGGACAGATACCGGAAAATAAAAGCAGCAAAACAGCTAATAAAAATCGGTAGAAATGACTTCTAAACATCTATTTACTCCTTTAAATTTGACAAAAAATTAGTATTTGTGAGCGCCATGAGGGCCAATCACTACGTTCCACTGTAACAACAATTCATTGTAGCCGGGCTGCCAGCTAGGAGAAGTGTGATTATATTGCAAGCGAATTGAATTCCACTCATTGGCAATGTATTCGGCAAAAGCGGAAGTTCGTCGAGTTACACCTTTATCTACTATGGGAGAATCGGCTTGATCGTAACGAGCGCCTAAGCGGAAATTGCGATTAAATCTATAGGCTAAATAAGTGTACCAACCGCTCAAATTTTTATCTTTGAGCAAATGTTCATGAACATGTTCGTCTTCACCGGGAATTTCGTTTTCTTCATGTTCATGAGCTTTATAAGATTGGTGCGCTTTCATATATTCGCTACGCCAAACAAATTCACGATAAGGGTTGGAAGCTGGGCTCCACTTTAAGGTTAAATCCGCTCCATTTACAGAAGAAGAGCGTACGTGCTCGCTGTCTATGGAAGAACTGGCATGAGACAAGCCGAGCGTTAAAGTAGTATCGTCATTAAGCTCGGCCATATTTTCCCAGCGAGCACTAAAGAGCGGATTGTGTTTACCCTCATTGGAGAAGAGAGCAAATTCTTCTTCCTCTTCACCGTCTTCATCATGGCTATGTACGTGAGCTCCGGCACGACTGCTGACCGAAACTGTAGCTTTGGAATACCAAGAAGTAGGTAAAAGCCAGGATAACTCGACTCCGGGAGTGGCTAAACCTTCTTCGCCCAAAAATTCGCTGTAAGGTAAGGGACGATCAATCTGCGGTAAAGCGTGTGTATGAGTTGAATTTAATGCGCCTAATTCTTGGCGTATTTTTCCGGCTCGCAATTGCAAACCGCCGGTTAATCCCATATAACGAATGAAAGCTTCTTCCAATTCCGGGCTTTCGTCATGATGAGCAGCAAAAGTTGCTTCCAAATGAGTAGAAGGATCGACCGGAGCGGCAATATTTAATTCAGCTTCTTGAATAAAGAAAGTATTTTTTGTACTGCTGTCTTTAGCGCCGCCTAATTGGCCGCCGCCCAACAAAATTAAAGAGATATTAGGATTTAAATCTGGTTGCTGGCCGCTAGCTTGAGCGGTTGCTTCTTGAGGAGCTTCCGAAGCAGATGGCGGCTCCGGTCCTAAGTCTTCTGTCTCTTCACTCTCTTGAGCTAAATTATCTTGATTATTCTCTCCGCCAATATCATTAGCTGAATTGTCAGATTTAGCGGTAGTTTGTTCAGAATCGGCTGTGGATTCGTCGTCTTTGACGGCTGTTTGAGCATTTTTGTCTACATTAGTAACTAACTCAGTCTGTGCCGTTTGTGTGGATGCTTGCTGCCCAGTCTGTTTGAGCTCCTCAATTTGCGAACGCATATCGTCAATTTGAGTTTGTTGCTGTTTAATAAGCTTAGTTTGTTCTTCTAGTAAACGTTGCTGCTGGTGGAATAATTCTTGCAACTGATCTAGAGAATGGGTGTGTTCGCCGTTGCAATTTGTTTGTGATTTCGAAGCTTCGGTGGCGGACGTCTCGGCAGTAGGGCACAAAACTTCAGCTTCGGCAGCAGTTGGAAAAGCACATGCCAAAGCGCAACCAACTAGGCTTACGCCTACTAGGTGTAAGGTAAATTTATTCAATTTTATCTCCTGTTTGCTTCTAAAATAGAAAAATAACTAATTTAAGCAAACAGGCGGGGCGGAGCCCTTTCTGAACACGTCGCCGAATATATATCTGTAAGTGGAAGAGGAGGAAGTGGCGTGTAAGTAGTTTCAATAGCTGCACAGCTAAGCAATACTATGCCCAAATTGTATTGGGCCAGTTCGATTAGTTGCTGACAAGAATGGCACTCGCTAAAATCACTGTGGCTGGAACTTTCTAAGTGAACTGTATCCTTGTCGTGAGGGCAGAAAGAAGCTTCGTCACAAAATTGAATTTGGCAATATTGAGATACGTCGGCGGGAAGATGATGATCACTATGGGGATGGAACCAAACTAGCCCTTGAGACACAATAAAGACGACCGCAAGCCACAGAGCCAACAATGGTAAACGGTTGCTAGACTGCTTTATATACATGTGCTGTTTTGCTTCTAGCATCAGTAAAATCGGTCGTCTATAAACTAATTGAAACTAGCCAGCGGTCATATTAAAGCTTTATGCTTAAAATGTCAATGATAATGAAATATCAAAACCAATAATAAACTACAGTAAGGGTAGTGTTGTTTAGTTTATAAATGAGAATTGCTCCATAGTCTAAGAAAAAAAATGTGCAAAAAAGTGCTATTTTCTGTAGGGTAAAAGCCTTTAAATATTAAATAATATGGTTATGAAGACTGTAGCAATGTTGTTAGCCGGTGGGGAGGGCTCACGACTCACCGTCCTCTCTGAGAAGAGGGCTAAGCCCGCCGTTCCTTTTGCCGGAAAATTCCGTATTATCGATTTCACTTTGTCCAACTGTGTGAACAGTGGCATCAACACTGTAGGCGTACTTACTCAGTATCGTCCTCATAGCCTTTCCGATCATATCGGAATTGGTAAGCCTTGGAATTTAGACCGCAACCGAGGCGGAGTGCGCATTCTCTCTCCTTATCAGGAGCGCGGAGGTCAGCACTGGTATGCCGGCACAGCCGATGCTATCTATCAAAATTTAGGCTTTATTGAAAGCAATAATGCCGACTTGGTATTGATTTTGTCCGGAGATCATATCTATAAGATGGATTACAATGCCATGATCGAAGCCCATATTGCCAACCATGCCGATCTTACTGTGGCGGTAATGCCTGTGCCTATCGAAGAAACTCACCGTTTTGGTATCATGGTTGTCGACGGCGAAGGACGCATTACCGAATTTTACGAGAAGCCCAAAGAACGCGATAAGGGTAATTTGGCTTCTATGGGTATTTATGTCTTTAATGCCGACGTCTTGGCTGAGCGCCTTAAAGAAGATCCCGGCGTAAAAGTAGACTTTGGTAAAGATATTATTCCTTCTATGGTAGAGCGCGGCGACCGCGTCTTTAGCTATCGCTTTGAAGGCTACTGGGTAGATGTAGGTACTATCGATTCCTATTGGAATACCAACTTAGAGCTCCTTAAAGAAGGTCACGGACTCGATCTTTACTCTAATAAATTCCCCATTATGACCCTTTCGGAAGAGCGTCCGGCTGTAAAGATTGGGCCGCAAGCTAAAGTAGAGAGTAGCTTGCTCTCCAATGGTTGTGTTATTAGAGGAACTGTTATCAATAGCGTACTTTCTCCTGGCGTCTATGTCAGTCCCGGTGCTGTAGTACAAAATTCTGTGCTTATGAATGATACTTGGGTTGGCCCTGGCGCTCGCTTAGATAAATTAGTTGTAGATAAGCGCGTTGTTGTGGGAGCCGGAGCACAAGTCGGCGTTGGCGACGAGAGTGTGGCCAACGAAGAAATGCCCGATAAATTGTTCGCCGGTATAACCGTTATCGGTAAAGATTCCATTATTCCCGAAGGTGCCAAGATTGGTCGCAACGTTTTGATTGGCGTCAATCGCGAAGAAAAAGATTATCCCGAAGACGGAATTGTGGGTGACGGCAAGAGCGTCTAGCTCTTCTATACCGAAACGAAGGAGCAAATTATGTCTAACGCATTAGCAATGATTATGGCCGGAGGAGGCAGTTCCGGTTTAAGCGTGCTTACCGAAGTGCGCGCCGACGCTGCCGTAGAGTTTGCCGGCAAGTTCTGTTTGATCGACTTCCCGCTTTCCAATTGCGTCAACTCCGATATTTATAATGTGGCCGTCTTAACTCAATATCGTCCGCAGACTTTAAATACTCATATCGGTACCGGTACTCCTTGGGATCTCGACCTCAACCAAGGCGGCGTCCATTTGCTGCAGCCTTATCGCGGTGGAGCTTATGGCGATTGGCAAAAAGGTACTGCCGATGCCGTACGCCGCAACCTCGACTTTGTTATGGAGCAGAGCGAAGAATATGTGCTGATTTTGTCTGGCGATCATATCTATTCTATGGATTATCGCCCCTTGATCAACGCTCACATAGCCAACAATGCCGACGTAACTATTTGTGTGCGCAACGTAAACAGTTTCGACACTCACCGCTATGGTATGCTTTTGGTCAGCAACGATCAGCGCGTTTATGGCTATGAAGAAAAGCCCAAGCGTTCGCGCAGTTGCCTGGCCAATATGGGCATTTACGTCTTCCGCAAAGATTTCTTGATTAAAGTCTTAACTGAACACAACTTCAACGATTTCGGTCGTGATGTTTTGCCTTACGTAATTGCCAACCATCATCGTGTATTTAGCTACTACTTCCCTGGTTATTGGGCAGATGTAGGCAACATTCAGTCCTATTGGGAAGCCAACATGAGCCTTTTGGCTGAAGAGCCGGCTTTAGATCTCTATGATGCCGGTTGGGTTATTCACACCCGCTCTATGGATCAGGCTCCTGTGCGCGTAGGTTCTATGGCTAAAGTGTCTGATAACATTTTATCTAACGGTTGCCAAGTTGACGGCGAAGTTAGCCACAGCGTAGTTTCTTCTGGTGTTATTATCGAAGAAGGCGCTGTAGTTAGAAACAGCATTTTAATGCGCAATGTTCACGTAAAAGCCGGTAGTGTAATCGATCGTTGTGTCATCGATTGTGATTGCGTAATTGGCGAGGGTAGCCAAGTTGGCGTAGGTGAAGACATTGTACCTAATGGTGAAATGCCCGGCATTTTGAATACTGGCTTAACCGTTATCGGTAAGGGACGCACTTTAGCTCCCGGTACCGTAGTAGGCCGTTCGGTCATTATTCACCCTGTTCACGGAGTGCAGCGTGCTCCGGAAGTAACTGGAGAAATTGCCAGCGGTGCCAGCGTAGGCGAGGCTGAGCGCTAAGCTTCCGCAATTTAGGTTCAGTTTGTTTTTTATAGCAACTGTGCCTGATAAAAAGGCCGAGCTCCTTCTTTCCGGAAGGAGGCTCGGCCTTTTTTTTGTTTGCCGAAACTAAAGTTTTTTTAACTGATCGTTTGTGTGGGCTTAGTTTTTAGTGTGCCCATAAGGCGGCGTAAAATTACATAATAGACGGTTCCAGAAATCAGGAACGCAAATATTTCCATTACCGGTTGACCACTAATTACACCGAACATACCAAAGTAGTGGTCGAGCAACAAAGTTATGGATATATTTAAAAGTCCCAAACGAGTGGCTGATAATATAAATGAAGGTTTTCCTAAGCCCATAGCTTGCAAGCCATAAGCTATTAAGAAATTGACTACAGTTAAAGGAACACCCAAGCTAGCAATGCGCAAGAATTTGGCGCCCAATTCCACGGTAGCTTTATGATCGATAAAGAGGGCAATAATACTTTCTGAGAAAAGCCAAGCCCCCAAGACACAAGCAGCGGAAAAGACTAAGCTACAAATCCAAGCAAAACGGCTGATAGCCCACATGCGCTTGTAATTTTTTGAAGCGTAATTGTAGCCGACCAAAGGCATGTAACCTTGGCAAATGCCCATACTGACATTGATAGGTAGCATATCTATTTTTTTGACAATACCAAAAGCTGCTACAGGCACATCTCCATATTGAGCAGATAAGCGCACAATTAAAAAATTGCCTACGCCAGCCAAAAAAGTATTTAAAGCTGAACTTATTCCGATAGAAGTTACCGGCACAAAGCAGCGCCAGCGAAAGTGCTTGGGATTGAGAGACATACTCATCTTACCTTGATGACGAAGGCGCAACATTATAAAAACAAAATAGGCTGCTGCCGTTAAGCTGGAAATTAAAGTAGCTATAGCTACGCCGGTAACATCAAGTTTTAATACAAAGATAAAAATAGGGTCGAGAATAATATTTAAGATACCACCCATCATCAAGCCGAAACTGGCTTGTTTAGCGTGACCGTCACTGCGCAGCAAATTAGCTACACCCAAGTTGATCGCTGTAGGAATAGCTCCCAGAGTTACTACATAAAACATATATTGGCGGGCATACTCAATAGTATTGGCACTGGCGCCAAGTATATACAATATTTTATCCAAAAAGAGACAACTAAAAACAGAATATAGAAAAGCCGTGCCTATAATGGCATAAAAACTGAAAGAGCTGACATGTTTTACTTCTTCCTCTTTACCAACTCCCAATAAACGTGAAATCACACTGGCTCCGCCCAAGCCGAATAAATTTCCTATAGCATTTAAAGAGTAAAAGAGAGGAAAAGTCAGCGATAGAGCAGCTACCATGTAATGATTATTTAATTGGCCGATAAAATAAGTGTCGGCAGCATTGTAGATCATGGTAATCAGCTGACTTAAAATTGTGGGAATAGATAAATTGGCCACAGCTTGAGCTACGGGCATACGCTCAAAAAGCTCAGTATTAGTAGTTGATTGTGGATGATCTTCGTGATGGTGCGGATGTTGAGGATGATGTAAAGGCATAAAATTAAAAAAACAAACCATCACTATAAAATTGTAGCGTCTATCCTTTTGACGCTACAACTTTATAGTTAATGGCGAACTAGATACCATCTGTGACTAAATATCTGACTTTATATGTTTCTATGTATCGCTCGTTTTTGATATTGGCCGCAACCTTGTTTACCGAGGAAGCGTCCACCTTGAATAAGGACTTGTCCGCGTACAATAACCGTTTCCGGTTTGGCAGAAACTTGACGCCCTTCGTAAGGAGACCAGTCGGCTTTTTCATGCAAGGTGTCGCTAGTAATGGTGTATGGCTCTCGGCTCCAAATTACTATATCGGCATCAAAACCTATTTGTAAAGCGCCTTTATTTTTTAAGCCGACAATGCGAGCTGGATTAGTACAGCAAACTTCCACCCAGCGATTTAAGCTCATATTGGGCAAATCTTTGGTGAGCATAAAGCGAGTTTCTACTGAACTGAGTCCACCGGGCACTTTAAAGAAAGCGTCGGGGCGGTTCTTTTCGGCTCGTGTAAAGGGGCAATGATCGCTGGAAACAGAGTCTAAAACGCCATCAACCAAAGCTGCCGCTAAAGGCTCTTGCTGACCAGCTTCTCTAATGGGCGGAGAACAAATAGGCAGCGGGCCCATCTTGGCAAAAATAGAGCTGTCCAAGCACGTGTAATGAGGACAAGTTTCGGCATAAACAACTTGTCCACGCTGACGGGCTCGCTCAATTTGGGGAAGATCCTCGGCGCAGCTTTGGTGGAAAAGGAAAGTATTAGCTCCGCTTTGCCAAGCAATATCCAAAACGCGGCGCACAGCTTCTCCCTCAGCCCAAGCTGGACGACACAGAGGATGATTCTGTGGTTCCGTTTTGCCTTCTGAAGCACAGCGGCGAATCAGCTCTTGAATAAAAGGCCAATTTTCAGCATGAACTAAAGGCAAGCCGCCGTGTTTAGCTATTTCCTTAAAAGAACGATAGAGCTGACCATCATCTAGCGTAAAAGCGTAAGCTGTGTAGTGCTTAAAAGTAGGGCAGCCAGACGCAACTACCTCGCCAATTTCGTCTAAGCGCTCCATATCGTGAGGCAAAACAGACATATGCAAACTGAAGTCGGTGCAAGCTTGGGCTTGGGCTTCTTCTCGGCGACGCTTCAAAGCAGCGAGCATGCTTTCTTCAGCTTTGGTTTCCACAAAGTCCATAGTCGTGGTGGTGCCGCCGAAAAGAGCCGCCTTGGTTCCGGAAGCAAAATTGTCGCTAGTCCAGCAACCGCCCACAAAGTAGCTCATATGAGCATGTACATCTACTCCGCCGGGAGTAACAAGTTGGCCTTGAGCATCGATAACTAATGTATCTTTGTCAGCCATGAAGCTCAAGTCTTGGCCCAAAGCGCAGATTTTGCCATTATCGGCAGCTAAATCGCCGTGAAATACCTGGCCATTAGCCACTAAAAGGCCGTTTTTTATAATAAGTTGCATCCTTTTCCATCCTTCAGTTGTGCATTCGAAAAGTGCTTTTCCCAAAAGTTCTTTGCCAAACAAAAAGCGCCTTTCTAATTAAAATGCCGCACAAAGATGGAATTTTATCAAAAAGGCGCTTAGTAATCAGCAGTTAAAAACTACAGATCGTATTTTAAGTGGACGAGTTTCATTTGCTCATCGGTAACTACTACGGGAGCACCGGTCATTAAATCGACTCCGTTAGTATTCTTCGGGAAGGCAATAACTTCGCGAATAGAAGTTTCACCTACAATAAGAGCTGTTAAGCGGTCGAGGCCCAAAGCGATACCGGCGTGAGGCGGGGCGCCGTAGCCAAAAGCGTTAAGCAAGAATCCGAATTTCTCTTCAGCTTCTTCAATAGAAAGACCAATGCACTTCAAGATGCGCTCTTGCAAATTACGCTGGTGGATACGCACAGATCCGGAAGCCAATTCGCAACCATTAAGCACTAAGTCGTAAGCGGCAGCGCGTACTTCCAAAGGCTTGGTTTCGAGCTTGTCCATGTCACAAGGCAAAGGACTGGTGAAAGGATGGTGCTCAGCTTCGAGGCGATTTTCTTCTTCGTTCCAAGAGAACATGGGGAAGTCGACAATCCAGAGGAACTTGAATTCTTTAGGATCAAGCAAATTCAAGTGATTGGCTATATCTAAGCGCACCTTACCTAAAGCTAAGCTGAGCTCTTTGCTAGGGCCTGCAGCCATCACTAAGAGGTCGCCAACTTCGGTGCCGCTAGCTTGGCAAATTTGCATAGCTTTTTCTTCGCCCAAGAATTTGAGCAAGCTGGATTTGACGCCATCTTCGGTGCGGCTGATAAAGAAGAGACCGGGCAACTTGGCGGCTATAGCAAAATTCTTGAGCAAGTCTTGCTCTTTGCGAGTAGCTTTACCTTGGCCTTTGACTACAAAGCCTTTAATAGCTTGACCGGCGTCGATAGCCTGGTCCAAAGCGCCAAAACCTGTTTTACCTACAACGTCAGTTAAATTCTGGATAACCATATCGACGCGCAAATCAGGCTTATCGGAACCATATTTTTCGATAGCTTCAGCGTAGGGCATGCGGAGGAGATGCTGAGGAACTGGAATGTCGAGCGTCTTTACAAATAAGTGCTGAATGAGACCTTCGATCATATTGAGTACATCGTCGCGCTCGACAAAGGACATTTCCATGTCGATTTGGGTAAACTCGGGCTGTCTATCGGCACGCAAGTCTTCGTCACGGAAGCAGCGGGCAATTTGGAAATAACGATCCAAACCGCTGACCATGAGCATTTGCTTATAAAGTTGGGGAGACTGAGGCAAAGCATAGAACTTGCCAGGGTTTACACGGCTGGGTACCAAGTAGTCGCGGGCGCCTTCGGGAGTAGAAGCCATCAAAACAGGAGTTTCGATCTCATAGAAGCCGTTGTTGTCGAAATAGTCGCGAACGGCTTTAGTGACGCGATGGCGCATAGCTAAGTTGCGTACCATGCGGGGCTTACGCAAATCGAGGTAACGATATTGCATACGCAAGCCTTCGTCGGGAGCCTGATCGTCAGAAATGTGGATAGGCAAAGTTTTGCAAGGGTTGAGAATGTGCAACTCTTCCACATTTACTTCGATATCTTTGGTGGGCAAAGTTTCGTTAGTAGAGGGGACGGCGCGAGGAGCGACTGTACCTACTACGGCAATAACAAATTCGTTGCGTAAATTGCCAGCTTTGTCAAAAACTTCGGGAGTGGCAGATTGATTAAATACGCACTGGGTCATGCCGCTGCGGTCGCGCAAATCAACAAAGATCAAACCGCCTAAATCTCGGCGTCTGTCAACCCAGCCCATAAGTACGACTTTTTGACCTGCGTCTGCCAAGCGCAGGGCGCCGCAGTAGTGGGTGCGTTTCAGACCATTTAAAGGTTCAGGGCTGAATTCGGACATATTATTCTCCTCTAGCTGCGCTGTAATATTATGGAAAAGCGACAGCGGTGAAACTTGAAAAACTTTTTACATTAAAAAATGGCTTGCGGTTGCCAAGAATAGCAGCCGAAGCTCCAACTTTGCCGAAAGTTCTAAGCTTGGGCTGCTTCTCCTGCGTTTTTTGCTTAAAGAGGACGCTCTTCGACAGCTTCAGATACTGCCCAAGCCATACTGTCAGTCATAAGTTCGTCTAAACCGTTAAAAATTTTTTCTAACGATTTAGCCGGATCTTCTTTTACTATAGAGCGATGAGCTACCTGCCAGGGGGCCCATTGTTGAGTGTTAAGCACGGCGGTTTTGGGTTCGTATATGGCTACGACCGGCTTTTTTAAAGCGGCAGCTAGGTGGACAGCTCCAGTATCGGGCGTAACTATAAAATCTACGCTATTAAACAGGCAGGCCCAAGTGCGGAAACTAAGATCGCCCATAAAGGTAATATTATCGACGGTCATTTTCTCTTGGGGAGCCGTCAAAGCCAGAGCTTTTTTTAAATCGGCAGCCAACTTGTGCTCGGCTGGGCCATAGGAAATTACCAAATCGCCGCCGCGAGAGGTCATAATTAAACCACTGGCCAAACGCACCAAATTGTTGACAGTCCAGCCGCAGCTGAGCCAGTTGTTATGTAATTGCAACAAAACTATAGGACGTTTCCAGTTTTGGTTCATGCGGTGAGAGGCGGCTTCCTCTTCGGGGCTCAGCTGCAGCGAGAGGGTATCATCTTCGTAGGCTAAACCCATATTTTTGGCCAATTCGCCTAATTGCTGCACTTCGTGGGGAATAGGGTGGCCTAGAGCCAGCTCTTTATTTAAATTAACGCCCATGCTGTGAGTTAAATATAGAGCTTTGCACATAATAGCCGTCAATGGACGACTGGGATAGAAATATCCCACTCTGTAGGTGGCTCGGGTTGCGTAGGCTAGTTTGTAGGCACAAGTGCGTGGAGCCAAGCAAACGGTAAGATCAGCTTGCATTTGACGCAATTGCTCTTCCAATTCGCGAGTTGGCTTGCCTTGGTAGGAAATAATTTTATCTACAAAGCTGACATTTTCTAATACAGAAGCTGTGTAAGCGGGCAAAACTACAGTAATTTCCGCTTGTGGAGCTCCGGTTCGTAAGGCTTTAAGAAAAGGTGTCGAGAGAATTAAATCGCCTATATGATCCGTTCGAATGACGATTATCTTTTTTATTTCCGACCAGGGAATGGCTTTCATAAATAAAATCCTTACCGCTTTCTACTGCTGTCCCATAGCTTCTTTGATGCCACTTACATAGTGATATTGGTAGACTATCTCTCTGGCCAGCTTTACTTTGGGGGCCAAAGAATCTAGCCAATTAAGGATAAATTTGTACTTTGTCAAGAAAGATTGAGCTAACATGGAAAGTGGATTCATGCCCATTTGCAAACAAATGCGCAAATCATGATATTTGCGATAAAAACGCACGGTAGAGTGGCCGGCTAAACGCATGCGTCCCTTTTGTTCTTCAAAACCTACGGGGTGCCAATGGTAGTTGATGGCTTGGGGGGCGTAATAAATTTTATAACCTGCTTTAAGCAAACGGTAGCCAAGCTCCAAATCTTCATGGCCATAGCCTTGAAAAGCTAAGTCAAATTTGCCCACTTGAATTAAAATATCGCGCGGCACTGAAGCATTGCCTGTCAAGAAATAATGCCAAGGCAAAAGCTTGCGAGTGGGCTTATGGCGAGAATGAGCTGCTGGATCCTGAGAAAAGAGTCTGTATTCCTCTAGACTTTTTACTTGAACTTCGTTGCCCACTACTGCTTGGCCGGGGTATTGCTCGTGATAGCGAGCGTGAGTAGCTAAAAGATTGGGATCAGCTAAAATATCAGCGTCGGTAAAGAGTACTATCTCACCCTGGGCATTATCGATACCACGATTGCGAGCACCGCTGCGTCCAGTATTGGGGCCTACTAAAAGGCGTAAATTGGGCGCATTTAAGCTTTGTACATATTCGGCAGTGCCGTCGGTACTACCAGCATCGCAAAGCAAAATTTCATAGTCATCAGGGTGCATGGTTTGATTGAGTAGAGTAGGCAGCACTTCCCTAAGCTTATCAACTCGGTTGTAGGTAGGAATAACTACGCTGATCTTTACGGACATATTTTTTTACAGGCCTCGTATAAATTTTGGCTCAATGTTTCGTCATCTTGGTTCTTATCCTGCTTTACTATCACTTCGCAAGTAGTGCGCCAAGGTTTCCAGCGAATTAAGTTGCGCTCTATATTGTCGGCCGGGAAGAAAACTGCTTCCGGCAACTTGACGGCAGCGGCAACGTGAGCTGAGCCTCCGTCGGGAGTAACCAAGAAGAGACAATTCTTTAAAAAAGCAGCAAAAATATACAAATCGCCGTTTGAAAATACTGGTACGTTCGCTTCTATAGCTGCAATCGAGCTTGATTCCTCGCATTTTTCATCTATTTTATCGCATTTTTCTTCTCTGAGGCTGCGTTGCAAATCTTGAGCAAAAGCTTCGACCCAAACTCTGTCGCTTGGAGCGCAGGAAAGCACAGGCGTGTAACCTCCTTGGCGCAACTTTTTATACAAAAGGGCGGCACTTTGCAAAAGTGGCCAATAGGGCGAAAAATGCTCATTCGCAGCGACTGTTTGCGGAGAAGAAGCACCGCTATGAGCTTCGGAAAGTTCGTGTTGTTTGGTTAAATTGCTTATTTCTGCGTGCCAACGTGGCATAAGCTGAATAGCGCAAATGCGGCGGCTTTTTAGCTCACTTTCTGCAAGACCGAGAGCTTTGGCCAAAGCCTGACGCCCTTGAGCCAGTTGTTCTGCGCTTAGCTCCAAAGTTAAATCTGGAAAATCCTCTTCTGTAGGCGTTTTGATACCTAGTTTTTCCAATAATAAGAAGAAGCGAGCCGTTTGATGAATCTTTTGATTTATATGCGGATTATTGGAAAAAGGCACTCTATAGTTGATTTGCCAAAGCAAGGCCAAGCTCTTCAAAGGCTGACTCCAGCCGGGGAAAAAGCCGCAGCGTACAGGTATGCCGCTTTGATAAACGGCCGAGAGAGCATAGCCTTTTTCCGTAAAACAGAGTACGGCGTCAAAATGGCCCTTTTGCAAAGTTGCTGTCAGTTCAGCCTTAAAACCCGGCTCTTTGGGATTAAAAGCTATAGTTTGGGCTGTTCCGGCAAAAACTGGCGCTCCCAGCCGAGAAGCGATCACTAATATTTCACTTTGAGGGCAAGCTTTAACTAAAAAACGTATAGCGGGTAAAGATAAAATACTATCGCCCAAACCGTCCAAAACTACGACGGCTATGCGTTGGGCACTAACTAAAGGTGAATTTGCTTGCAAATATGGACTACAATTATGTTCCGACATAATGTATTCATTTTGGGGCTGTGGTTATTTCTCCCTTTTGCTATGATCCTCAATATAAAAAGTTTAGCCCTCAATTTAAAAAGCAGGTAGTAAAGCTAAGTCTATAAAATAAGCTTTCCGCTTCAATGTTTAGTAAAATATTTGTCCCTCAAAGTGAAATGTTAATATAATGATTTTCAAAAAATCAACATATTCAGAATATGTTGGCTTAATTATAGTTTTATTTTCTTATTTTGTTTTTGCTTGGTTGGGCGTGGGAGCTGGCGATCGCCATCAGTTTGCTTCCATGAGCTTTGCCGGCTTAAATTGGAACGCTTGTTTTTGGGGAGGACAAAGTGAGGCCAATGGGTTCTTGTACTATTTGGCCTTGGGATTATTTAACGATCTTTGTGGCTGGAGTCGCACTAGTGCTATAGCTTTTTCTATTTTGAGTTTGGCAAGCAGCGTTTTTTTGCTTTATTTAACTGTGCGCCGTTTATGGGGAGGCAAGGCAGCTCTTTACAGTGCTTTGTTCTTGGCCGGTTTCAATAGCTCTATCTTTTTGGGATCGTATATACGCTTTTATGCTTTTAATATGTTTTTCGTTTCTTTAGCAGCTTGGGGAGCTGTGCTTTGGTCAGAACAAAGAAGCATTGAATACCAAGAGCAACAATCAACCGAGAGTAAGGGACGCTCTAATTTTATATGGTTCAGTTTGCTTGTGACTTTGTCTTTAGTTGGCGTTTTAGGCACGATGTTGGTTAGCTCTGTGTTTAGCTTAGCTGTATTTGTCTATATTTTAGCTAACCACTGGCAAGATAAAAAGCGTTGGCTCTATGTTGGAGATTGGGCCATTTTATTGTCGTTGCTTTTGGCTCTATCTATAAAAATAAATCCTCAGGCTTATGCTTTGCAAGGCAAAAATATGGCCCCTAGTTTATATTTGTTGGGAGAAGTGTATGCTAAATACCTTGGCTTGGAAGCTGTCGCTGGTCGCTTGACTTTAAGCTTGGCTTTTTGGGAAACCGCTCTTGATTTGCGATTGATTCCGGCTTTAATGAGCGTAAGTTTGCTGATAGTAGGCTTTCTTAGGTGTTGGCAAAAAAAATGCTTTCTGTTTGTAACCTGGATTCTATTGCCTTTATTATTGTTGGCCTATTCTTTTATTTTTAAACCGCTTATTTCTATTTGGAATTTGAGTTTTGTTATTCCAGCTTTAGCTGCTCTTATGGGTATAGGGTTAGCTCAACTGAAAATAAAGTGGCAACATATTTTCTTATTTATTTGGGCTTTTATAGCTCCTGTTGCTCTAATCAATAATAGTTGGCCTGCTGATACAGATTATGCCAAAGCTTGGAAAATTCGCTCTCAATATAAGCAAGCTCCATTACTTTTGGCCGATTTTCAAGTGTTGGAAAGGGCTGAAAGCAGTTTTGAGCCGTATTTTTCGCAACCGTCTTTTACTTTAGATAATTCCCGCCGCTTACTTATACCAGTAAAACAATACGCTTCCGAAGCTGATTTTTGGTTAGATAAGAATGTTTTTAATGCTCGCTTTGGGCGTCCGGTACATGATGGAACTGAGCTTTCCAATGTGCCTTGGCGCTTGCTTTCGGGAGTCAGCTTGCCGAGTTGGCAGCTTTTCCCTTACAAGGTTCAAGGTGAAGCTTTGCGTCAACTTTTAGCCAAGCCGCCGGAAAATATTGGTAATTTGGCCGCTTCTTTGTCTAACCAAGCTCGCCCTTGGTTGCCTATTCAGCCAAACTTAAACAATAGAAAACATTGGTCATTTTTAACTTCGGCTGCAAATGGTGGCCGAGCCGAGCCCAAAGCGTTGTTTATTTTATATACTTCTCCTTGGTGCGCTTCCGAAATTGAGCCTTTCAATTTAGAGAAAGCAGCCGATTTTTTGCCCTCTTGGCGCAAAGTCGTCATTTGGGATTGTGGGGGAGTGCAATTAGCGTTGATAAGTTTTCGTTAGGTGGCTTTGGCAGGTTTTGCCCGACCGAGTGTAAAACTGCAATCGCCCCGCAGCGGCACTAAAAAAAAACCGCTGCTATAGCCATTTAGGAGTGATTTTTGCAATTGAGTTCACGCAGTAGTCAGGAAACATTCTCTTTAGGCAGAGTTATAGAAGCGCCTTTGCAGGAAGTAGTGCGTTCCCGCTTTTTAAACTATGCTCTGTCAGTTATTACCGATCGTGCTCTTCCTGATGTCCGCGACGGACTCAAGCCTGTGCAACGTCGCATTCTTTATGCTATGCATCACGATTTGCATTTGAGCCCGGACAAGAGTACCTTAAAGTGTGCCAAAGTTGTCGGTCAAGTGTTGGGCAGCTACCACCCGCACGGCGACTCAGCTGTATATGAAGCCATGGCTCGTATGGCTCAAGATTGGACTTTGCGCTATCCTCTAGTCTTTGGTCAAGGTAATTTTGGCTCGATTGATGGAGACGGTCCGGCCGCTTATCGTTATACAGAAGCTCGTCTTAGTCCAGTAGCTATGGAATTTGTGGAAGAATTGGGCCAAGACACGGTCGACTTTATTCCCAACTTTGATGAAAGCACTCCCGAACCCAAAGTTTTACCCGCTCGTTTTCCCCAAATGTTAGTTAACGGTTGCATGGGTATTGCCGTAGGTGTAGCTACAAATATTCCACCTCACAATTTAGGCGAAGTTATGCAAGCTTGCCGAGCTTTAATCGACAACCGTCAACTGAGCGTGGCTCAATTGCTTGCCTACGTAAAGGGGCCGGATTTCCCTACTGGCGGAGAATTGCTCAATAGTCGCCAGAGCTTGGAACAAATTTACGCTTCTGGTCAAGGCGCTCTCAAAGTGCGCGGAACTTACAAGATTGAAGAAAAGAATAAGCGTCAGTTCCATATCATTATTGATTCTATTCCTTATATGGTCAACAAATCGGAACTTGTTGAAGAAATTGGCAATATTATTATGGCCGGTAAAATTCCGCAATTGCAAGATGTGCGCGACGAGTCCACTACTGATATTCGTATCGTTTTGGAATGTCGCCATGACGCCGATCCCACTGCGGTTATGGCCTACTTATTCAAAAATACTAAGCTGCAGAATCAATTTAATGTCAATATGACTTGCCTTACTTCGCGCGGGCCGGAGCGAGTCAATTTGCGCACCGCTTTATTGGAATTTGTCGATTTCCGCTTTGAAGTTACGGTACGTCGCCTCAACTATGAAGTGCGTCTACTTAATGATCGCATTCATATTTTAGAAGGTTTCGTTAAAGTGTTTGACGCTATTGAAGAAGCTATTGCTATTATTCGCACTTCTTCTGGCCGTGCTTCCGCCAATCAAGCTTTGTGCGAGCGTTTCTTAATAGATGAAGTTCAAGCCGATGCTGTTTTGGATTTGCGCCTTTATCGCTTGAGCCAAGATGACGTGCTTTTAATTAGAGATGAACTGGCCGAAAAGAGAACTAAGCGCGACAATTTAGAGCAACTTTTGGGCGATATGCCTGCTCTGTGGGCTTTAGTTAAAGACGAACTCGGTCAAGTGCGCCGTCGCTTACTAGACGAACGTCGCACTCAGGTTATGCGCGAAGGCGCTGAAGAGTTAGTTTATAATGCTGATGATTTTATCGTTGATGAAAAGACAGACGTTGTCATTACTCGCGACGGTTGGTTGCGCCGTGTAGCTCCAGGGACTGATTCCAGTAAGCTGCGTTTGCGTCTGGAAGATTCTGTCTGGCAAATCTTGGAAGGCTCAACTTTAAATTCTTTAATTCTTTTTACCAATTTCGGTATGGCTTATACTATGCCAGTACATGAATTACCCAGCGGTACACGCGGTTTTGGTGAGCCAGTACAAAAGTTTTTCAATTTTAGCGATGGCGAAAAAATTGTCTCCGCTTTCCTTTTCGATAGTCGCAACAGTGAAGTTTGGTCGGCCCCCAGCGAAGAAGAGCTTCCCAGCATACACGCCCTGGCTTTAAGTAGCGATGGTAAAGGAGTACGCTTCTCCTTTGCCTCCTTTGTGGAGCCTTCCAAGAAAAATGGCCGCCGCTATATGCGTTTGGGCGAAGGCGCTCAAGCTGTGGTAGTTGAGGCGGTGCGAGGACGCGAACATTTAATAGTTCTGACCGTACAAAACCGTGCTTTGA
Source organism: uncultured bacterium (assembly GCA_934636825.1). Classification (GTDB taxonomy): domain Bacteria; phylum Vulcanimicrobiota; class Xenobia; order Xenobiales; family Xenobiaceae; genus Bruticola. Next base: position 84,041 of record CAKUBG010000007.1, read on the forward strand.
TTTGCCCTGTAGAAGAAATAAGCTTTAATTCGGGTTGTGCCAGAGGTGTTCAAGTTATCAAACTTGAGGAAGAAGACAAAATTTGGGAAACCATGACGGTCAATGGTTCCGATCAAGGAATTATGCTCAGCCGCGTAGGTACGGGTACGCCAATAGAAGTGTCATTGCGCAAACAAAAGGCCTGCGCCAGGGGCGGCAAAGGAACCCTTTTAATTAAACGCGGTAAGTTGCAATTACAACAAAAGTTTTACAGTAATATTACTAAAGACGAAATAGAGCCGACCAATGAGGCTAACGAATCGGCAGAAGAAGCCGAAGCGGAAACGGATATTTTCGATCCCGATTTGGGACTTTAAGCAATAGGCAACTGTGGCGTTGTGTGGTGAAAATTGCAGAGAGAGCAGCGCCTCTTAGCGGAAAAAAATTAAAGAGGCTTAGAAAAAAGTTGGGAGCGAGGTAAAAATGGAATCTTATACTGCGCAAGATATTCAGGTTTTAACCGGTTTGGAGCCGGTGCGCAAAAGGCCTGGCTTATATATAGGCAGCGTAGATAGTGCCGGTTTGCACCATTTAATCTGGGAAATTTTAGACAACTCCATAGACGAAGTAATGAATGGTTACGCTACTTGGGTAGAGTTGGAGTTGGATCGTGACGGTCGGTCTATAAGAGTAACCGATAATGGGCGCGGTATTCCGGTCGATGTGCACCAAGAATATGGCAAATCGGCTTTAGAGCTGATTATGACTACTTTGCATGCTGGTGGCAAATTTGCTCACGCCAACTACACTTATTCCGGCGGTTTACATGGCGTAGGCGCTTCGGTAGTCAATGCTCTCTCCGAACGTTTGGAAGTAACTGTCAAACGCGACGGCGGCGAGTGGTTCCAATCTTACAATTTCGGTGTACCTACAGCTCCTGTAGCTCAAGTTGGCGATAATGTGCGCGGCAGCGGTACTTCTATTTGGTTTAGACCTGACGAAGAAATTTTCGAAGAGACAATTTTTGATCCTAAAATTATTTTAGATACTTTAGAGTCTCGCGCTTGGTTGCACAAAGTAAAAATTATATTTAAAGATCGCGTCAATGGCGTAACGCATAAATTAGATCATTGTGACAGCGGCTTAGACGGCTATTTAGCTCAATTGGTGGGCGAGGAGCCCAGAGCTTCAGCCTGGGAAGAAAATATTTTTTCTTATCAGCGTGAAGAAGATATTCGCATGGAAGCGGCCGTACTTTGGAGCCAAGCTGGCGGCGAACACGTGCGCAGTTTTGTCAACGGTATCAATACTCCTCAGGGTGGTACCCACGATTTGGGTTTAAAAGCCGGCTTGGTAAAAGCTGTGCGCAATTATATGGAAATTCACAATCTTCAGCCCAAGGGAGTTAAACTCAGTGCTGATGATATTCGTGACGGTTTGCGAGCTATTATAGCTGTATATATTGCCGATCCACAGTTTAAAGGTCAAACTAAAGAGCGGCTCAACAATACCGAAGTAAATGGACAAGTATCTTCTGCCATAGCTCCGGCTTTTGAGCGCTACTTAAATGAAAATCCTTCTGTAGCTGCCGGTTTGGTGGATCGCATTGTGCTGGGCGCTAAAGAGAGAGCGGCCGCTGCTCAGGCTACCGAAACTGTCTCGCGCAAATCAGTAACGCGCAAACTTAACTTGCCGGGAAAATTGGCCGACTGTTCTTCCAGTCGCACTGAAGATTGCGAGCTCTTTATCGTAGAGGGTGACTCGGCCGGCGGCTCAGCTAAACAAGGGCGCGATCGGCGCTTTCAAGCTATTTTGCCTCTGCGTGGTAAAATTCTCAATATTGAACACGCTGGCGCTGGCAAGATAGGCCAAAATAAGGAGATCGCCAACTTAATCAGTGCCATAGGTTGCGGTGTAGGCAGCCAATTTTCTGCTTCTAAGTTGCGTTACGGTCGCATTGTGGTTTTGACCGATGCCGACTCGGACGGCCACCACATCGCTTGTCTTTTAGTTACTTTCTTTTATCGCTTTATGCCCGAGCTTATTCGTAGAGGCCATATCTATTTAGGCCGTCCTCCTTTATATCGTGTTCAGAAGGGCAAAACCATCAATTGGGCCTGGACTGAAGAAGAACGCGAGAGTTTGAGCAAGAGCGGCCGCAAAGGTACAGCGCAAATTACACGCTTTAAAGGATTGGGCGAAATGAGTCCCGAGCAATTGAAGGCCACTACGCTCGATCCGGCTACGCGCACTATTTTCCGTGTAGTAGTGGATGATGAAAAGGGTGCTTCCGAAACTATTTCCGAATGTTTCGGCCGCGACGTAGCGCCGCGTTACAAACTCATTATGGAACACGCTAGTGAAGCTGAAGAGATAGACGTTTAATAAAAAAGCCGAGCCTAGTTTGTAAAGGCTCGGCTTTTTATTTTAGGTTCGCCATGTACGCTCTATTGTGTCTAGTAAGCGGTCAGAGGCGCCTGCGTAGGGAGAATAGAGACGGCTAAATTCGTATTTTTGGCGCAATAGTTGCTGTGGATCGTTTAATAGTCCCAGAGCAGCATCGGCCACATAAGTAGGTGTAACTACATCAATAATTTCCGGCACGATAGGTCGATTGGCTAAGATATTAGGCTGGGCCATATAAGAAACTTTGTCGCGCATCCTCATAAGCAATTTGCCTTTAAGTATGCGCCCTCCGGGAAGCCAATCCAGCAAACCAATTAAACCAATATAAGGCAATTGATCGGGACGATTGATGGGTAAAATCATCAATTCTGGCACACCTAAACTGGCCGCTTCGGCTGTTTTGGTGCCGGGAATAGTTACGCACAATTGGGAAGCGCTCAGCTGTGGCAATTGGTTCTTGCGCACAATATCTATACTTATGCCTTCAGCTTGTAAAGTTTCGTCGACAATTTTACCTTTGATGCCGCCCACAGCTGGATGGGGATCCGCTTGTAAAGCTTTAACCAATTTGACTGGAGGAATAAAAGGCGAGATAAGCATCTGGAAGCGCAAATTGGGCTTTTGCTCTTTCATAAGCTTGGCCGTTTGTAACAAAAACGGGCTTAAATTGGTAACTTCAGTAACGCGACTGCCCGGCAAGAAAGAAATTAAATTGGGATCAGCTTGCGGCAATTGGTTATGTTTGGCCAAATAGTTTTGCATGATCCAGCGCACATCGTCGACAACTAAATCGCCGACAATAATGGCTTTTTCCAAAGGCAATTTGTGGCGCTTCATCCACTCGAAGTGCTTTTCGTCTTTAATAAAGTAGCCTTTGAAAGCCGAATCCCACCACCAGCGTCCCCACAAATAAGACCAAGCGGGAATCTTCCAACGCCACACCAAGGCGGCACTGTACATCAAGTCACCACCCAAGTGGAGTAACACGCTATTTTGATGATCTTTTAAGCCGCTAAAAAGCATACGGAAATAGCGGCTGGCCGGAATTACTTCATCAACATGCAATAAATCTGTAGCCACTTTACTTTCTGAACCGGTAGCAAAGGGACATGGCAGCAAAATTACACTGATTTTGCATTCTGGCCAGCGGCGGCGTACTGCCGCAGCCACAGGACTGAGCCAACCGGCAATTTCACCCGGGCTGTTGGCAGTTATGTAAATCTTCTGAGGATACATATTTTCGCTTTTTTATTTTTTAGAATCGCTATTTTGTGTCAAAGTGATAAGCTTGGTAGTGGAGCGACCGGGAATAAGCTTGGCTAAAACGATTTTACCGCCAAAACTTTTGATCACGGCAGCTTCTGGCAAGTCTTCTTCTTTGTAATCTCCGCCTTTTACGTGAACATCGGGACGCAATTTTTCAATTAAGGCCAGAGGAGTTTGCTCTTCGAAAATGACCACAATATCAACGCATTCTAAGGCGGCTAACATAGTAGCTCTTTCGTCTTGGCAATTGATAGGACGGCTGGGCCCTTTGAGAGCTTTTACCGAGCTGTCAGAATTGAGGCCTACTACAAGAAGATCGCCTTCCTGTTTGGCAGCCAGTAAAGTATTGAGGTGGCCCACATGCAAAATATCAAAGCATCCGTTGGTAAAGACTACGGTAGGCGGATTTTGACTATGACGCAAACGCTCCAAACGCTTGGCTGCTTCTTCGGCAGAGAGGATCTTGCGCTGAGGATTTAATTCTGCTTGGTGAGAGCCTATTTGCAAAGACTCAAGCAATTCTTCAGTATTGACGGTGGCTGTACCGACTTTGCGTACTACAACGGCCGCCGCATGAGAGGCTAAGCTCATAGCTTCAGTAATAGGTACGGAGGCAGAAGCGCACAGGGCCATAACTGAGAGCACAGTATCGCCCGCGCCGCTGACATCGTAAACTTGTGAAGCCAAAGCTGGAACTCTTACCGTAGGTACGTCTTTGCGGAAAAGAGCCATACCTCGTTCACCTAAAGTGATAAGGACTGAATTTAAGTTGAGCTCGGCTAAGAGAGCGCGACCAGCTTGCTCTAAGCCCTGGTTATTAAAAGTATCGTAACCGGAAGCTGCTTTGGCTTCTTTAGCATTTAAGGTAATAAGCTCACAGCCTAAAAAGCGCTTGAGATCGACTGGCTTGGGCCCGGCAATAACGGGAACGCCTCGGAAAATTTTTATTAAATCCTGAATATGATTTCCCCAAAGTAAACCTTTATCATAATCGGATATAACTACGGCGTCGTAATCTTGGCGGTGATTGTTGGCCCAAGCCAGCAATTTTTTCCAAACATGATCTTTAACAGCGCAGCGAGTTTCCAAATCGGCGCGTACTACTTGCTGACTGTTGGCAATAATGCGTGTTTTCATAATAGTAGGGTAGTCTTCACTGACTACTAAACCGCTAATGCCTATATCTTGGCGCTCTAACATAACGCGCAAGCGGCGGCCAATATCGTCGGCTCCTACTACGCCCAATAAATCTACTTTAGCACCTAAAGTTTTTAAGTTGGCTACCACATTGGCTGCGCCACCTGGAGTGTAAGAATGGTGAGCAATATCTACAACTGGTACCGGCGCTTCAGGGCTAATGCGTGAGACTGTTCCCCAAACCCAATAATCAAGCATTAAATCGCCGACCACCAATAAGCGGGCTCCTGCGAATGAGCGGCAAATTTCCGTAGCTTTTTCGTATTCTATTAAGTTCATTTTTTTTACAGCCTCCATAAAAAACACGGAGTATTTTTACTACTCCGGCAAAAGTCTTGCTTTTTTCCGCTTGCGCACCAGCTATTTTTGCTTTTGCTTATGTTTTTCTATAGCCTGAGCAAAAATATTAAGCATATTTTTGGCTTGTTTTTCAGGAGTAAAGAGCTGGGCTCGCTCCAAACCGGCTTTTATTTTCTCAGCAAATAATTCTTGCTTTTCGGCACTGCGTCTGTATTGCAAAATAAAACGCAATTTTTCTACCATATCTTCTTGGTTGTCAGCTTCATAGTAGAAAGGCACTTCGCCGCCTACTTCTGGTAAAGGCTCGCGATTTACCGAGAAAATGGGCGCTTGACAATTCATAGCCTCAATTAAAGGCAAGAAGAAGCCTTCATATCTGGAAACAGCCGCCAAACAATCGCAATAAGAATATGGCTCAAGCATACCTTCGTTGGAAATGCGTCCAGTCCATAGCACACGCCCTGGAAGTTTATCAAGATAGCCCCTTATTTCCTGAATATATTTTGTATGCTCGTCGGGGAAGAGTCTCTTCCAGAAGCTAATACCGTCTTTAGGTTCGTTGCCTACAATTAAAATTTTATGAGTAAATTCTTCACGTAAAGTATATAAGGCTTTGAGTAAGGACAATAAATCTTTATTTTCGTCATAAGCATTGCCTACGAAAAAAAGAAAAGGTGATCCTCCGGTTACTTTATCCATATACTGGCGCCGCTTTTGCTCGTCTCTGTATTGAGGTTCGGCAGCTTTCTTATAATAAATGTCGTTGATACCATTATAAACAACCGTAAGTTGTGTATGTTCTGTTTGAGAAGAAAAGTATTTTAGAAAGTTTTCTTTCACATAGTTAGTAATGGCGACAACTTGATCAAATTCTTTGTTGATTTTTGTCCAATCTCGATAAGCTTTTTTGCCTGATTCTGCCTTCCAAGGCCTAACATCATGTACAGTTAAAACTTTGGCGCAAGGCAAATATATGTCGGCGCGATCCCAAGGATACCAGCATATATCTAAATCTTGCGGCGCCTCTTTAAATGTAGAGCAAGCTCCCAAGTGGCCCACTTCTTGCTTTATATCTTCTAATAAATGGGGCTTAAAAGTTAAGAAAAAAAGCTCATCTTGCTCTGATTTTACCGCTTGGTATCCTTGTAAAAAATTGCGAACCACCATGCCCATACCGCGTTTATCTCTGGGCAAAAAAGTAGCGTCTATACCTATGCGCATTATGTTTGTACTCTCTTGGCAAAAAATATCGCTTGATTCTAACACACTTTTTATGCCTTCAAGGCTGTTTTGACTATTTTTTTGTCTATCAATTGCTTATTACAATGCTTTATATGTTGTATATGCTTGTGTAAATATTGTGCATATTTTATATTTATAAATACGTATTATATTTTAATAGTGAATTTAGTTGGTATGTCTTTATGTATATAATTATTTAGTTAATATATATATAAGTTGAAAACGGCCAAAAATACCTTGGCTGCGGCAGGCCTCGGCTGTTGGTGTTAAGAAAAAAAACAATTATGAAATGGCCTGCCGCTTTGTTGCGCTCCGGATTGATACATTTTGCTGCCGTGCTCATATGTTTAGCTGCGGCTGTGTTTATTTGGGCTTTTTTGCAAAATCCGTTCAATCTATACCGAACCGGACTAGAAACGCATCATCCGCGCTTATTGCTTTATGGAAGCGCCTTGGTGGGGGCAGGCTTTGCCTCCTGGACTTGCGCTTGCTTAGCTTCGTCTAAGCTTATGTATATTTATACGCCCTTAGCCTTGGCTGCTTTAGCCTACACAAACTCTTGCCAAGGGTATGCTTTGGCTGCTTGCGTAGTGTTTTTGTGGCTTTTGTTGGCTCATTTACTGCATTCGGGCCTAATTGGTCAAGAGCAAGCGGCAGCCTCTGGTACTGCGCCAAAGGGCCTTGAAGAGGCGCAATCTATCAATTGACTTAAAGCCAAGGCTTCCGGTTCGGTAAGCTTTTCGGCTAAATACGTGTGAGCCGATTTTACAAATTCTGCAAAAGAAATTTCCGGAAATTTCTTTGTATAGGCCGCAGCTTGCAAAGCCATATCCAATTTATCCAGGGCATGGACAAATTGGGCTTCTTTAGTAGCGTTGGCTTGATATTCCTGAAAGCGCTCTTGCATTAGGTGTCCATTGGGGAGTGGCCCACTTATTTGTTTAAATGCACTACTTTCACGCCCGGCTTTATCTTGTGGCGCTACTTGGTCATAAGGAGTAAGATCGCCAACCATAGCTTCCGCCCAATCGTGGACTAAAGCTATTTCTACTGCTTTGGCTCTATCCAAATTGGCTGGACACAAAGATAAAGCCAAAACGGCCACTCCCCAGCTATGAGCTGCTACGCTTTCAGGATGGTTTAGCCCTACGCGCAACCAGCCGGAGCGTAGCACTTCTTTTAGGGCTGGCACCATTTGCAAAGCTGTCCACAGGCTTGTGGCCGCTTGGCCATTATCTGTATTTAACATAGTTTCAATCTCTATTTTTCTTTAGGTGCAAATAAGCTTAACAGTCCAATCAAAGAGCCAATCGGGCACATATTTTTTAAAGAAAAGGAGCACTTTAGCGTCAAGCGGCCCAGCATAGCGCAATTTAGGATGCTTGCTGCTGACAGCTTTAACTACAAGTTTAGCAATGTAGTCTGGGGAGCCGACGATGGCGTCGCTGTAATTAAGCTTTAACACTTTGCTCATTTTGGCGCAAACTGCCGCGTAAGGCCCCTGAGCGGAATTTTCTTCCATCTTTTTTATGGCAATATCTGACCATTCCGAGCGAATAACGCCAGGTTCAATTAAAACAACTTTGATACCATAGGAAGCTACTTCGTGGCGCAAGCTGTCGGAAAGAGCTTCTACAGCTCGCTTGGAAGCGTAATACCAAGATCCCATAGGCGTATAAATCTGGCCACCCATAGAAGAAATATTGATAATGTGGCCATTTTGTTGCTGACGCATAAAAGGCAGCACTTCTCTGGTCATAGTAGCTAAACCAAAGACATTTACTTCAAATTGGCGATGAGCTTCTTCGTTGCTCACATCTTCAAAAGCGCCGTAAGAACCGTAGCCGGCGTTATTTACCAAAGCATCTATACGTCCGGCTTCTTCCATTACTTTACCTACGCAAGTAGCGCATGAAGCGGGATCGGTAACGTCTAAATAAAGTGGACGTAAGCCGAGTTTAACAAGTTCTTCTAAACGCTCTTGACGACGAGCTGCACCGTAAACTGTCCAGCCACGCTGCAAAAGGGCCCTGGCTGTAGCTGCGCCTATACCTGAAGAGGCGCCGGTAATTAAACAAACTTTGCTCACAACATACCTCAAATACTTTTTCTTTTATACCGCGCTTCTATTTTGGCTTTGATTTTTCTCTTCCTTTGCCTAGTTGTTGCTTTTTATTCTGTTTTTGCCAAGTGCATAAGTGTAAAAAATTTTCCCGTCCTTATTTTCCGCGCAGTCGGCTCTGTTAATTGTAAAATCAAGTTGAACACATAAAAAAACCATAGCACCGCCCATGTGGTAGAGTATATCTGCAAACAAA
>CAKUBG010000008.1 GCA_934636825.1 uncultured bacterium
TTGTTTGCAGATATACTCTACCACATGGGCGGTGCTATGGTTTTTTTATGTGTTCAACTTGATTTTACAATTAACATTAAACATTTTTTTTGCTTAACTGTTGACAAAAGTTCCTCCCTTTGCTAATATTTCCGCGTTGCCTGTGAAGTTGTAGAACTTCTCAAGGTTCCCGGAGTTGGGTCTGTAGCTCAGGTGGTTAGAGCGCATCCCTGATAAGGATGAGGTCATAAGTTCGAGTCTTATTAGACCCACCACAACTTCTTCTAAAGTGCGGCGTCTGTTTGTCGGGCGCTGTGTTTTAGGAAAAAGGGAATGGGCGACGAGACATGGGTCTGTAGCTCAGGTGGTTAGAGCGCATCCCTGATAAGGATGAGGTCATAGGTTCGAGTCCTATTAGACCCACCATATTGGTAGGTAGTTATAGGAGCTCTTTGAGCTCCTATATCATTTTTCCCAAGTTTATCAATTTGGGGCTATGGCTCAGTTGGGAGAGCGCCTCCCTTGCACGGAGGAGGTCGTCGGTTCGAATCCGTCTAGCTCCACCAGTTAAAACCCCGAGCGATCGGGGTTTTTTTTATTCCATCTTTTGGGCGGATTTACAATGAAAAATTTGCGGCGATTTTTTAGTTTATTAGCTGTATTAGCCTTTTTGGCTATACCGGTTTTCGCTCAGAGCGCTTCCGAACCGTCAGCCAATGAGGGAGAAAAGACAGAATTGGAGACGTCTGCCGCTTTTTCAGAACCTTTATATTGTGCTGGTTCTGGAGAAAATATTGACGTCACTTTTTCGGCTTCTGAGAAATTGCTAAAATGCTTGACCTTGGATATTTACAACTTTGATATATCCTCGGCCTTATCTAAAAATCTTCCTATCAACTATGCCAATTTGAGTAGTGAAGATTTTAAACTTTTACAATTTGCCTTGAAGACCAAGCAAACCGTTTCTCTTTCTCAGGTCAAGGCCGTTTTGGCACAAGAAAGCGAAGCTAATAAAGTTTCTTCGCGCCATTACAGTCTGAGTTTGCCAAAGCTCAAAGATGATATTTACCTTTTAAGATTACACGATATTCAGAATAGAGAAAAAGACAGCTTTCAAATAGTCAGTATTTCTGATATACGTTTAGCTTATTTTAATCCCGGATCGTCTTCCGGAGTTTTATGGGTTCTGGATAGTAAAACCGGCAACCCTGTTTGTGCCGATCAAGTTGTTTGCCAGACTTTTTCTCAAAATAAAAAATCCGCCCCTTTATCTTTAGCTTGCTCTTCCGGCGGCTTGGTAAATTTGCCTTCTTTTTCTGGAGACACCTCTGCTGTATGCTTTGTTACTAAAGGACAACAAAAAGCTTTAGCTATTTCTTATGATTTTTCACGTCTTTCCAAACGTTGGAAAGCTTTTTTGTGGTGCGATTCGCGTTCGGCTGCTCCTGGTCAAACTCTCACTTATAAGGCGGTGCTCCATGATATTTTTAGCGGTGCCGCTTTAAGTGAAAATACCAAAGAGGTCTTTCAAGTCAGTTTGCGCTCCTTGCGCAATGAAACTGTAGCTAAGTCAAAAGCTGCTTTAGGTTTTAGCGGCACACTCAGTGGTGTAATAGAGCTTCCCCAAAACTTGCCTCGCGAGCCTTATGTATTGATACTTGAAGACAGTCATGGAGCCAAAGTGGCCAGTTGCGGTTTAGCTAGTGCTCTGCCGGATTATGCCGATGTAAAGTTTAAAGTAGAGCCGGTTAAGCCGTTTTTTACTGTAGGACAAGATGTTTTGCTCAATGTGTCTCTAGCCGATAAAGACGGTTTGCCTATAACTGGGCGTGAAGTTACTTTAAGCTTTAGCGTTTGCCAGGTAAAAGCCAAAGCCGGTCATGAAGTAGGCAGTTTGGGAGTAGAAGCCGACTCCAGCTTTACTTCTTCGGCCAAGTTGCCTGCTCTCAAAACCAACACCAATTTAGCCGGTCAAGCTCAAGTAAAGTTTACCTGTCCGCCTTCTATTGATAGCGAGGCTCAGTTGGCTGTAGTCAGAGTTCAGGCGGCAACCAGGGGCGCACAAAATCGTCTTTATCGTTCAGTTTGCAGCTTTTCGGTAGTTTCTGCTCCTGGCTTTCTGAGTTTAAATGGACCTCAGGAAGTAAGGGCCAATTCGTTCGCTCAGTATTTAATTCAAGCTTCTAATTTTTCCGGTATGCCATTAGCCGGTCTCAAATTTGAAGTTTCTGCTTTAAGCGAAAGTGGTGAGTCTGTCGATATTGGTAAATTTACTTCCGACAAGAAAGGTTGCTGTTTGTTTACTTGGCAACCTACTGTGCAAGGACGCTATACTATATCAGTTAGAACCTTGGAAGGAGCGGGAGATACTTCCATTCAGAACCAGGCTTTCGATATAACTAAGTTGCAAGCAAGAAGTTCAGTATTTGTTTCTGCTGATGACGACAGCTTTGATATAGATGTTACTAAACATTTTGTCAAAGTCGGAGAAAATAGTGAAGTCAGATTATATACTCCTAGAGCTGTCAAAAAGGCTTTGCTTATTCTTGATCGAGACGGGATTTTGAGCCGTTATATAGTCAATTTAACTAACGGTCGGGCTTCTCTTACTTTGCCTTTTAAAAAGAAATTCGCTCCGGCTGTAAAAATTACGGCTTTAGCTTATTTTAATGGTGACTTTAAAAAGGCAGAAGAGCTTGTTTATGTACATGATGCAGAACAGATCTTTAATATAAAGGCTTCCTGGTCTAGTCGCCCTCTTAGCGGTCAGACAGCAGATTTGAGCTTAGTGTCTTTGGATAATAAAGGTGAGCGACTGGTTAGTTTGCTTAATGTGCGCCTTTTGGGACCAAAAGAACAGCCGTATTTGTGTCAGGATAGCATTTTTAACGCTTTTTGTTCTCCTGTCGATTGGAGAGAAACAACGATTGGTTTAACTTCAGAAAGACAGGGTAAGTTTGCCAATACTTTAGCCAATTATATACCGGTAATTTTGTACCCTGAGAATAGTTGCCAAGAAGTAACCAAAGTGCGAACTGCTCCCGATAGCGGTGCGGCTGTTTGCTCTGTGACTATGCCCAAAGAAGAAGGTTACTGGAATTTGCTAGTTACTGGTGTAACTGAAGATGGCAAAATAGGCCAAACCGTATTGCCTTTTATTTTGAAAAAAGACATTGAAGTGACTGTGGTAGGGCCGACAGCTATAAATCGCGGAGATTTTGCCAAATACAGCGTCAAATTGCAGAATTGTACCGATAAAGAGCTCAGCTTTGCTATGTCTGTAAAAGCTGAGGACGACTCTGTATTACTGGTGCAAGATAATCGCTCTGCCTCGGCAACCGATGCTGCAAAAATTACTCTTAAGGCGCGTGAAATTAACACTTTTAATTTTATGGTTAAGAGTGGTTTGCCCGGTGCTAGCAACATTGTAGTTGAACTTAAGGGCAATAATGGAATCGAACGCTACACACAGCCTGTAGAAGTTTTGCCTTTAGTGACAGTTTATTCTCAAGATGTCAATGCTCTTTTGCGCCGAGAAGCCGATTTGAAACTTGATAGTTTCCGCAAGGATTTTATCGGACGTGTTTTCGATCGCAATTTGAATATTGAGATTATGAATGGAACTGCCGGAGTTTTAGCTTCTTCTGTGCACAGTTTGAGTAACTTGTCTGCCAATAATAGTGAAGCTGTGCTGGCATCTTGGGCCTCTCCAGTTATTTGTAGTGCTCCTTTTATGAAGCACAATTTAAGTATTCCGACTTATTTCAATCTTTCTCCCGAACAAGCTCAAGACAGTTTGCTTTCATTGCAAATGGCTCAGAATAAAGATGGAGGGTTTGGCTGGTGTTCCGGGTTAGCTTCCGATCCTATTTATACGGTTATAACGGTGCGCTATCTTAGCGCTTTGCGTGAAACCGGAATTAGTGAAGTTGAGCCTTTGATTAAAGGCAGCGAAGCTTATTTGCAAAAAGTGCGCCTTAGCTTAAATTTAAATGAACGCTTGATCATTAGTTTAGCTTTTCAAAATCCCAAGATCTCATCTTCCGATTTGGAAAAAGCTTTACATAATGTAGACAGCTTGGATAATCCGTCTTTCATAGCTTTGGTGCGCTATTTAGAATTAAATAATCGGCGCGGCGAAGCTAAACGCCTTTGGAAACAAGCTTCCAAACGCTATCAAGTGGACGAAAATTCTGCTTTTATCAGTGAAAGCGAATTGGGAGCTGAATCTGCCTTCTATTCCGGCAATTCTATTTTGAGTGATTGCAAAACTACTGCTTTGGCTTTAATAACCAATTTAAGTTTGGAAGGTGATAGCTCCAAGAGCAAGGCTTTACTCAATTGGCTCTTAGCTAATCGTTGTGGCCAAGCTTGGAATACTCCTTCCGATACTTTGGCTGCTTTAGAGGCTGTCTCTGCCTACATGTATCGTTTCTATGAAGCTCCCAAAGATTTTAGTTACGGTATTTGGATCAATGGTAACGAGCTTGATAGTGATAACAGCTTAGCTGAAAAAAATGATTGGCATCGCTCTTTCTCTTTGAGTGTAGCTCAATTGCCTGATAGTCCTCTAAATGTAAAAGTTATTAAGAGTGGCAACGATTTGGTGTGGGTGCATGTTCATGAGAGTCTTACTGTGCATGGTTTGCCTGAAGTAGGCTATAGAAAGGAATCACCTACTTCTTACATAGGTTCTGTTGCTCAAGCTCCTTTCCTTATAAGTAGTGAGTGTAAAATAATAGAATCACAAAAAGGTGAAGTTCATCCTATAGGAGAGGGCGTTTTTGGACGTTTAGGTGACACTGCTTTTATTAACCTTAAGGTTAGTGTCAAAGAAAACAGGCGTTACGCTGTCATTGATTTACCCTATCTTGGTGGTTGGGAAGTTTCTCAAGTTGAAGGTTTGAAAAATTTGAATGCTTTCTTCGATAAGCAAGCCAACCGTCTTTATGTAACTTTCTTACCTAAAGGAGAGTACATTTTTAAGCTCAAGGGCAAATTGATATATCAAGGTGAATTTACTGCCAAGCCTGCTTTGTTGAAATTTGATAATGCGCCTTTTGAGTGTGCTCAGGCTGCGCCTTTCACTTTAGTTGTAGGAGAGTAGTTATATAATGAGCTGTTGCCAAAATAAAAAAATATTTAGCTCTTCTTGGCGTTGCTTGCTGGGAGTTTGCCTTTTAGTTATGCTTGGAAGCTTATGGGCTTGCCGCGACTTATCTGTCTCTACTGAGCGCAATTTAAGTACGCTCTCTCCTCAGGAACTTTCTCTGTCTTTTGCTAAAGCAATTTTAGTTGATAATAATCGTACAGATGCTTTGCGTTTTGTCTCTGCGGAAATGGAAATGTCTGTAGATTCGCTTCTAGATATGGCTGGCGGCTCTGTAGAAAAAGTTGATGATTTGGAGGTCGCTCTTCAACAGGGCGAAAGTCACAACAGCTATTTTTTGATAAGTACAAAAGCCACTAAGAGTAGCTTAGTTAAGCAAGTTACATTATTTGTCAAGATGAAGAGTTCGCCAGAAAAGAAGATTGACAGCTTTTATGCTCAGATAAAAAACAATCGAGGAGAAGTAATTGAACTCTAATTGAAGACGAACGAAGGCCCCCAAATTTACTAGAAGTTTAGAAAATTTGGGAGCCTTCGATAATAGATAAGGTTGGATTAGGCGATTGGCTCTAAAAGCCAATCGCCCTTTTTGTTATACCTTATTTAGGGAAATAGACGTAGTACTCATTGCCATAGCCTTCGGGGTAGACATTGGCCAGATGATCGGAAGTCTCTTGGCCGTTACCTTGAGATACGTAGATATGACCATGGTAGCCGCCGTTATAACCACTGCCGGATCCATAAACTACGATAGCACCGGCGGGAAGTTGCTTGAGCTGGTCTTTAGTAATATCGGCGCTGGTAAATTTAGTGAAGCGATCGGCATATTTGGAATCGAGTTCACCTACGGCGCAGAAAGCGCTGGGGCCGCCGATGCTGACACCAAGTCTACTCAAAGCGCTGGAAACGCCGGCATAGCACCAACCTGTAGTATTACGATTTTGAGCTTCAGTCAGAGAACTCTGAGCAATTTGCAAACCAAATTCTGTGCTGCCGCTCATCAAGTCTTCCAAAGTGGGCTCGCTCATAGCTTTAATGGCCGCTTCAGATAAGGTACCGGCGGCAATGCGCTCGGCATAGCCAGTTTCCCTCTCCTTGGTGAGCTTGAGGCTGTACTCATCGGAGAGATACTGCCAACCTTCGGCGTCTTTAGCCATAGAGTTTACATTCTTCCATTCACGACTGTAAGGAGAGTAGTCGCCGGAAGCAACTTCATTGTACTTCTCAGAGAAATTTTCGACATTGCGATTGGCCATATCGATTACATTATCGCGATACAACGAAGTGGTATCTCCCTTATAGCCACCACCATTGGGAATGGTTTCCGGTTTACGCTCTGGTTCAACGCCAGGGAAGAGGGAAGGCAAAACAACACCTTCGTAGTCAGCGTAGTTACCTTCATCGAGAAGCTGAGTTGCCATTTCGCCACTCTCATCTTGAAGAGCAGCTAAAGCTACAGGGCCGTAGTCTCCAAACATAGATTTGGCAGTTTGCATATCCAAATCGGCGTCAGGATGTTTTTCCAAATATTCGGCAATATCTGTATAAGCGTCGGTGACACTCTGACAAGCGCCTTTGCGATCTAAAGCATTGACAGAGTCACGCATAGCGTAAGCTTCGGCTTTGGCATTTTCGGGGAGTTCGTCCACAGCCTTGTAAAACTCTACTTCAGATTCCGCTTCCAATACTTGATGGTATTGTTTGTCAGCTTTGACGCTGGCTGCCGTAGCTTTGGCGGCAGTTTGTACTAAGGCTCTGTCTTCGTCGGAAAGATCGTCTTTATCCAATAAACCTTTGGTGTAGTCGGCAATAGCTTCTCTGACTACGTCGTTGACGTTGCGGCCGTCAGTATTGGCTATGGCCTCTTGGATATAGGCATTGGCACCGTCTTTCAGACCATCAGGTAAATTGTTTACCGCTTCGACAGCTGCATTTTCGGCAGAAGCTTGTTTTTGTTCGAGATAGCCGGAACCGGCTTCTAAAACAGCTTGAGCTTTTTCGTTATTGGGATCTTGCTCTAAAGCTTCGCGGGCCCATTCGATAGCTTCGCCGGCTTTTTCCGGATCGGTAACATCGACAGCTTCTCTTTCATTGTGGAAGCTGAAAGGACTATTCAGGCCTAAAGGATCGGGATTCTTAAGCTCTCCGGTAGGATTGCCGGCTGCGTTTAGGGCGTTTTCGAAATCTTTTTGAGCTTCTTCTTGACGCAATTGCTGAACAGCACTATCTTGCTTTTCTTTCAAAGCAATCTGATTGTCCAACTGTCGGATAAATTGCTCTTGTTCAGTCTTTTGACTTTCCAAATCGGCAATTTCAGCTTCCAAAGCTTGGAGCTGCTCGTCTTGCTCAATAGCTTCTTTGACAGCAGGATTGCCTTCTTGAATAGCGGCCATCTTCTCATCCATAATGGATTGAGCTCTGGTCATCTGTTCTTCGTAGTTGGTCAGTCTTTGCTCTTGAGTAGCTTTTCTTCTTTCCAAATTGGAGTTTTTTTGCTCAAGCTTGGTAATTTCGCTCTGAATAGCTTTTTCTTCAGCTTTTAACTGATCTACTTTAGCTTGCAGCTCGGCTTTTTTAGCGTCGTATTCTGCCTTGGCGCTTTCGTAAGCCGCTTTAGCTTCTTTGTCATCACCGCTGGGAGCTGAAGGAGGAGTGAGAGAGCTCAATTCATTTTGGGCAGAACTCAATTCTGCACTCTTAGCTTGCTTTTCGGCAGCTTTGGTGTAAAGGCTCTGCTGGTTTTGAGCGATCTCTTGATTGGTTTGGTTGTTGTCTTGTTGGACTTTAGCTTTTTCTTGCTGAGCACGGTCATAATCAGCTTTAGCTTTATCGTAGTCAGTCTGATTTTTTTGCTGCTCCACCTTTTGTTGAGGAGACAAACCATCGGTGCCGACTTCTTTAGCGACGTCGGCTTTGCGCTGGTTGATTTCAGACTTTTTGGATTCAACTTGTGAAGTAATGTCGCCGACTTTGGTTTGAGCTTCAGCCTTTTGCTGTTGCAAGCCTTGCAAGTCTTCGGCCATCTCAGGAACGTTGGAAGCTGAAGTAGCAGCTTCGGAAGCAGCAGCCGTTTGGCCAGTGCTGCCCACGCTGCCGGTACTACCTACACTACCAGTGGAACCAACTGGACTGTAATTGCCAGTACCGCCGGAAGAACTTACTGGAGACGCGCCGCTGCTGCCGGAATTGCCTTGACTGGGTTGGCTTTGCTGAGTTTGAGGTGTTGACTGAGCGTTTTCGTTAGCTTGAGCTTGCTCAGCTTGCTTGGCTTCTTCTTTGGCTTTAGCTTCTTCGGCCTCTTTAGCTTCCTTAGCGGCTTTGGCATCTTTGGCGGCAGTTACTTCTTCGCCATTTTCGTACTGTTCCAGAGCTTTGTTGATACCTTCCATTTGCTCATCGGTCAGCTCTTCAATGCCCAATTCGGAAAGAGTTTTGCCTAAAGAATCTACTTCTCCGGTGTCTTCGTCTTCTTCGCTTACCTCGCCACTTTGAATTTCTTCGGCCTTTTCACCTTTTTCAATTTGGCTCTTATAGTCGGTTACGGAAAAGTTGATGAATTCGTTTAATTCATCTTTAGTAAGAGGTTCTTCACCCTCTTCTTTACGTCTGGCATTTTCTTGGCTTATTTCAAATAAAAGGTTACTTAAATCGGCACTTTGCTGTTCGGTAAGTTCGCTGGATTCTTTGCCAAACAAAGCGGCCACATCTTCGGTGGTGAAAGACTTGTCGAAATTTTCTCTTTGAGCCTTGGCTACTGCTTCGGCATCTTCGCTGCCTTCAAGTTGAGCAGATCCGGCAATTTGCACTGAATCGTCTATATTAAAACTTATGCCCATTTGCGCGGCAAAATCTTGGTTGCCTAAAATAGGCATATTACCTGTAATAGATGACATCAGGTTCGTTAAGGAAGTGGAGTTAAAAGACATGACGCCTCCTTGGCTTATAGTTACTTATAAAATCCCGACAAATAGGGCAAAAGTCTAGTCTTAGCTTTATAATTTGCTAAACTTTTATTTATTTTTGTATTGTTTATAAAAGTGTCTTATGCCTTGCGCAAAGTAAATGCTCAGGTTAATCATTTACATAACAAAATTGTTTTATATGTATATATTGCATATATTATGCATTGCAACAATTTTTCTTGCCCTACAAAATAAAGCATAACTGGGATTTTTTACTCATATAAAATAAAGCTCCTACGTTTGAAACGATAAGATAAACGCAGGAGCTTTTTTGTGTTAGTCACTAAAAATTAGTCGCGGGTTACGGTGCGGCTAATATCGGCTACTTTCTCGCCATCGAGGTAAGCTTCACCGTTAATAGTGATAGTCATACCTGAACGCATGGAAGAAAGGTCTACTTTAGTATCAAAAGCGCCCTGGGAATCGGCGACAGTTTCTACATTGATGGCTTTACCTTTAATGGTAATAAGGTTCATTACAGAAGCTTTACCAACAATTTCAAATTTTACAGTGGCCTTGGGAGCGGTAGTTCCTACCAAATGTAAGGTAGTGCCTACTTTTTCGTTGGCTTCAGGGACGCTGAGTTTAATAGTATAACTTTGGGAAGTAGCGCTGGAAGAAGTCTTCTTGCCGCAAGTGAAAGTCCAAGAGTAATCAATTTTCTGGCCTTCATTGTCGATACCCAAAACTTTGGCACTGTGTTTTCCGGCAGTAAAGCTATTTTCAGGAACGTAACTAATGGCTTTGGTATCGTAATCGCAAGAGCCGGTCACTTCGTTGTCGTCTAAGAAGAGGCGGATAGAACCTTCGCTAATTTTGTTGACAAATTCTACTTTTACAGAATTGGCACGGCGCACGGAAGCGTTGGGAGCCGGATTGATGGCAGTAAAGAATTTGTTCAACTTAGGATCGTTGACTACATTAACAGTGGAAGAGGAAGAAGCAGAAGACTTACTGTTGATAGTAACAGTCTGAGCGGCTTCTTTGGAACCGTCTTTACCATCTTTAGCTAAGCGTCCGACTAAAACAGCGTCGGAGACTTTCATATTTTTGAGGATAGTCAAAGAGCCGGAGTAGACGCCATCTTTATCTTCGTGCATGGGAATATCAGTTTTAAAACCAACAATATCGAAAGTGGCTTTGCAACCGGCTTCACCGCGCATTTGTACGGTAAGGGTATCACCAGTACGCAAAACGCGACGAGGGCTGACGATCAACTCTTCGATAGCTAAATCGCCGGAAGAAGCGCCTTTGCTGTTTACATAAACGGTTTTGGAAGCGCCTTCCCATTTAACTTCTGCGCCTAAAGCTTCGCCGATAAAACGAAGAGGAACCATGGTGGTACCGTCTACGGAAGCGGCCGGAGTAGAGAGCACTTTCAAAGCGCCATTTATATAAGCGTCGGTTTTGCCTAAGCTGAGGCGAATTTCGGTAGAGCCTTTGGTGGCCGTAACTGTACGGGTAGCGCCTTCCCACTTTACTTCGGCACCCAAAGCTTCGAAGATAGCGCGCATAGGAACTAAAGTAGCTCCATTGAGCATAACGCCGGATTGAGATAGCTGCTTGTTGTCTACCAAAACTTTGATAGCCGGAGAAGCAGCACTACTGCTAAGGCTTAAAGTGAATAAAGTGCCAAAAACAGCCAAAACAATAGCTAAAGTTTTTACAAAGTTGCTATTACGTTTAAGCACGATATGTTCTCCTTGTTAGAATGCACGAAAGCCGGTTCGAAAGATCATAAATAACTTACGCTTCCTTCTTCCGTGTGTTTTAGATTATTGCATTGAAGATGCTTTCAACTTAACTAAGTTAAAAAACCTTTATTTTTATTTTATTTTCGAAAAAGTAGTCTAATACGCGCCTATATAGCCTAATTCTTACTTTTAGCATTGCCGATAGCCTATATTTTTTTCTCCTTAATGATTCTTGACTATCAATAAGTGTTTCTGCTATAACTAACCACGCCAATGGTTTGTGTCTTTATTTATTCACTTTTATAGGTGACTGTTTTGTTATATAAAGAATTATCTGTTGCTGTCTTGGGTGGTGGCAACTGTGCTCATTCTCTCTCTTGTTATCTTTCTAAGTTGGGTTGTTCTGTACATATGTGGGCGCGTAACTTAAGCCATTTATGCCCTTATGTCGTTAAAGAACATCATATTCAAGCTTATGGAAAGTTGGAAGGCGACTTTTGCCTCTATTCCGTTAGCTCCGATTTAGAAAAGTCTGTCCGTAATTGCCAGATAATTTTTGTGGCTACAATAACTACAGCTTATCGAGATATTGCCGCTCGCTTAGCTCCTTATCTTGAACCTGGCCAAATTGTCGTAGTCTTTTCTTCAAAATTGGCCGGTTCAGTAGAGTTTGAACATACGCTTATGGAATGTAATCCTGATCTTAAGGATAAAATTACTGTCGTTGAGACAGATGCACTTTTTGCCTCTCGCTTGCAACCTGATGGTAAAATTTGGGTGCGAGGCATTAAGCGTTGGAATTTAGTTTGCACTCCGCAGCGTCGCAACTTAGAAAAAGTTTTTCTTCTTATGCAAACTCTGTTCCCAGGATTAAAACCTGCCGATAATGTTATTCAACGCGGTTTAACTGATTTCGGCGCTTTGGCTCACCCTTTAACTATGATTGCCAACATGAATAAGGTGGATAGAGCTGAACACTTTCTCTTCTATTGTGAGGGCTTTACTGAACATACCGTAAAGTTGATGCGGGCTTTGGAAGAAGAATTTCAAGCTGTAGCTAAAGCTTACGATACTCAGTTACTTCCGGCTGAAGAGTGGCTGGATAACTATTATGGGTGCGATTTAGAAGGCCATTCTTTACTGAAAGCTATGCGAACTGTACCTAATTATAAAACCAGCGTTGCTCCTGATAAACTTAATCATCGCTATTTACGAGAAGATGTTTGCTCGACTTTAGTTCCTATGCATTATCTGGCTCAGTTAGCAGACGTAAACACTCCTATTGCCGATGCTATTATCAATATTGCTCAAGTTTTAACTGGCGAAAATTTTTTACAAACAGGACGTACACTGGAAAGATTAGGTTGGTCAAAGCTCTCTTATTCTGAATTAAAAAAATGGATCGCTTAATATGAAGGGCAGTGCTATATGTGTGCTTTTAGCCCTTTTAGCTGCTTCTATTGAGCCTATCTTAGTCAAATTGGGATACAGGGGCACTGTTACGCCTCTGCAACTCTTAGTGCTTAAAAATGTGGTGGCTGCGCTGGTTATTTTGCCTATGACTAGGCATTTTCGCTTGGTGCGCTATACGGATGCTTTACGTATAGGCAGCGTCAGCATTTTGTTGCTTATAACTAATGGTCTAACTTTATACGCTTTAAAGTATATTTCTGCTGTGGAAGTTATAACTATTGTAACTACTACTCCGGCTATTGTGGCTATGGCAAACTGGGCTTTAGGTAGAGATATTTTGACCTGGCGCTTTTGGGTTGGCTTTGCCCTTTGCTTTGCGGGCGTACTACTAACTGTTGATATTGTTGGCAGCAGCTCAGCAGCACTTTCGCGTAGTTGGATAGGCTATTTGGCTATTATCGGCGCTGTTATCAGTTCTACAATATACAGAGTGCGCATGGAGTCGCTGACCAAGGTTTTTGCACCGGCTCTTATTTCGACTTGGATTTTTTGGATAAATGCTTTGGTGGCAGTTTTGTTTATATGGCCTTTTCAAGAGCCGTTTCCTAGAGAGTCCCTCTCGATTGGCATTTGGATTGGCTTAGCTGCTGCTGCCGCCAATGTAGCTTTTTTGTGGGCGATAAAACTGGTTGGCTCGACAAATATGTCTATATTCAATTTATTACAGAGGCCGCTAGTTATTGTAGCTGCTGCTATTATTTTGTCCGATCCACTTTCTTGGGTACAATGGCTGGGAGTTGCTTGTGTTTTTGTAGGTATTCCCTTAGCCAAAGTACGGCGCCGGGATGCTCCCGAAGAGCGAGAAAACAAAAAGCTTGCACAGGTAAAATGTTTGTAAAATAGGCATTAAGACGAATTATAAGCCGATTACTAAAAAAAATAAGCTAACGCCGCTTCCGCTCTGTAAAAAAAACAGAGGAGCCATAACAATCTACTGGGAAAGCGCAAGCCTTAAGTAGTGTGTCATTGGTTATGAAATAGGGGGCGGCTTTATTATTGTAGGAGACGTGAAGCAAAGTTGTCACGCTTTTTTAAATGGATAATTGGCTGGGGGGCCGGACTTTTTATAGCTCTGTTTATTATAATTCCCATTGCCGTTTTGGGCTTAACTAGTTTTACCGGTGAGCCCATTCCTATTTTAGAATACCTTGCCACAGGTCAACTTTCAGCTATCGGAAAAGAACTGGGTCATAATTTTACATCTCAATATTACGGAGAATTGCTTGATACAAAACGCTACAGCCAAGGTTTGATTAATGCTGTTGGCTTTGTGCCCGGCTTTACTGCTTTGTTTTTGCTTATCTCTTTAGCTGGGCGCAGTTTATCAAACTTGATACATGCTAAGTTTGCCGAAAAAATAAGTAGTTTCCCAAACTTAAATTCAGCCTTGTTCGTAGCAGCTATGTTGACCGCTTTTTCACTGACTTGGAAGAGCTGGTTGCCGGAAAGTTGTCCATTGTATCACTTTATGCATTGGTTAGCCCCTGGACAGTCCTTGGAAGCCCAACTTATGCAAACTTTCGGCTTTTGCTCTTCGGTAACATTAGTAGCTTGTGGACTTGGCGTGGCTACGGCTTTTTGTATAGAGCGAGTCAATACGCCCGGTAGGGGACTATTTAAAGTCCTTAGCATAATTCCCTTAGCTTTGCCTTCTTTTTTAGGCGCTTTAGCTGTAAAAAATATTTTAGGCATCAACGGAGTTGTCACCAAAGCTTTAGCTAGTTTGGGATGGAGACTGCCCTTTGAAGCTCAATCTGTTTGGGCTGCCGGATTGACGCAAGTTTTTCTCTATTTTCCTCTCGTTTTGCTTACCGTCTCGGCTGCGTTGGAATATTTTGACGTTTCTTTAACTGAAGTAGCCAAGGTAACGGGGGCGGACGCTTTCTTTTATTTTTTAACAGTGCGCTTACCTTTGCTTATGCCGGGAATCCTTAGCGGAGCCTTTTTGGTATTTGTACGATCTTTTGGTGATTTTTCGGCTATTAGTTTGCTTATGCCCCTACAATATCCCATGATTGTGGTGGAAGCTTATCGCGATTTGTCAGGATCTACTTATTGGGGAGGAGCTTGTATGCTTTCCATACTGATGATCCTGACCGTTTTGAGTGTGCTTGGCGTGCAAAAATATTATTTGAGCCGCACCGACTTTGAAGTCGTTGGTGGCAAAGGTAATAAAAATATACAGCGCTCTAACAGCCCTTGGTTGCGCATGTCGGCTTGTCTTTTTTGTATCGTAATTTTTGCTGTGCCTTTTTGCTTTGTAGTCACTACATTTATAGTCAGTATTGCCGGCACTTGGGGCATAGAATTTTTGCCCAGCTCCTATACTTTAAGTCGCTATGCTGAAGTATGGAAAGCTTCTTGGTCTTCTGATTCGCCATTGGCCAATTCTTTTATGTTGGCTTTACCAGGACTTTTCTGGTCATTGCTTTTGGCGACTGTTTCCGCTTCTTTTATTGCTAGAAACAATAGCTACTGGCGCCATGTCTTAGATTTTTGCGTTCTGTTACCTTTTATTGTGCCAGGAGTAGTTTTTGCCGTAGCTTTAATCTCTACATTTAATGGACCGCCTTTGGCTTTGCATTTAACTGGCGCTTTGGTTGTATGTGCTTATATTTTAACCAGTATGCCTTATGGAGTTCGCTCCATCAGCGCTTCCTTTAGCCAAGTGAGTCGCAGTTTGGAAGAAAGTTCTTCTGTTTTAGGAGCGCCTTCTCTCTTAACTTTTATTAAAATAACTGCTCCCTTAATTCGCCCTGGCATAGCTGCCGGAGCTATTATGATTTTTATTGCTTGTATGCAAGAGGTGGCCATTACCTTAATGACTTGTCCTCCTCAGTGGCGTCCACTTTCTACCTATATTTTTATGGAAATACAAGAAGGCAATGTCTTTAACGCTTCAGCTTATGGTATGGTGCTTTTCCTTTTAATTGTAATTCCTTATTCTTTATATTTCGTTTTTACCGGTAAACAGAATAAGACTATGCACAATTAACTAGCTTTAAAAAAATAAGCAGTTCGCTGCTCTTTGGCAAAAAGCACATTGAGAAGCGGACTACTTTTGCATGTGTAACCGAAAAATATTTAATCGTTAATGTCGATTATAATTTTTAACGAATTTTGGGCTTGGCGAGAGAGAGCTACGGCATCATTGATCTTTTCCAGGGGGAAATGATGGGTGATCATTTGCTCTGCAGTCGATACGCCATGATTTATTAACCAGCGAGCTTCTCTAGTTTCGGTAGGTCCACAGGAATAGCTGGAAATAAGATCTATTTCATCAAAATAGATTTTATTCATATCCACAGAGAGCATAGTACCAGGCTTAGGCCCCATAAAGAGCAATACTCTGGAAGAGCGGCCTGCACATTGCACACCTTCTTGCATAGCTTCTGGGTAGGTGGGGCACACCATAACGATATCAGCCCCTTTATGATCTGTTTCAGCAAAAACGACTTCCGGAAACGATTCTTTTGTATAATCGACTACGCGATCTACACCAAGTTTAAGACCGTGTTCCATGCGAAAAGGAACTTTATCAGAAGCGATAATTTTGGCTGCTCCCATATATTTAGCCAAAACAGCCATCATTTGTCCCATAACGCCTAAGCCCATGATGGCTACAGTATCGCCAGGGATTAAGCGGGCGCGTTTGTAAGCTCTGACTACACAAGCCAAAGGCTCAATTAAAGTGCCCTCTGCGTAAGACATAGAGTTGGGCAAAATAAGCGTATCTTTATCCAGATTGTTAGCCGGAACTAAACAATATTCGGCTGCTCCACCCGGAGTCAATTTTGAATTGCGCCAAGTCTGACACATCACAAAGTTGCCATTTTGACAATGGCGACATTTCATACAAGGAGCGTGATGGTGAATGTAAACACGATCACCTATCTTAAATTTAGTTACCCCTTCGCCCAATTGAACAATCTCGCCAGTCGGCTCGTGACCGATCACAATAGGACATTTTTTATGAACGTACCAAGGAGTAACATCGCCCATACATATGCCTAACGCGTGAATTTTGACTAAAGCTTCACCCGGACCTGGTTGAGGAACTTCCATCGTTTCTACGCGAATATCGTCATAATCGTGAGCCATAGCTACGCGCATAGTCTTGGGAATTACCATTTTTCTTCGCTCCTGAGCCTTGCTCTTTTTTAGCTAGATAAAGTGACGCAAACGGGCAAGGTCGGCTATTTTCATAGCTGTATTCTTTGGGATATTTTCTTCGCCGCATTATGGCATAGAACAAAAGTTCACGCAAGCAAAGACCGCTTGATATAAGCTCCACGCTTAATTATGCCATCAAAAATTTGTGTTCTAGCTTTTAGCCAGCGACAATGGTCATTTGATCGTAGTGAAGGCGACTGGTAGAGAAATTGAGCGTGGGTGGTTCCGGATCTTGAGAACGCAACATGAGAACCGAGCCTTTGGCCAGACTATCTACAACTTGGGTAATACACGCAGCTAAATGGTTAGAAATGATAATCGCTTTAGTAAAACCGTAACCTTCGGTAAGGTCAACTTTTAGATCTTTAAGCTGCTCTAAAGTGGCGATTGTTATGTCGGAACGGGATTTGGCTGCTTTTTGACGTCTAGATGCTTTGTTGTCAACATAAACTATAACGCCCTCATTGATATGCTGGGCGGCCAAATGGCAAAAGTCGGGCCCTTCATCAGTATCGGCTACAATAAGAAGCGTATCGTGTGGAGTGCAATTTAATTTATACCAAGTTTCCTTTATATTCTGTTGCATATAAACTAAAAATATTCCTTAACTCGATTCGTTCAGAACCTACTTTTATTGGGCGAAGCAATAATATGTTATTAAACAATACAAATCGACGATAAGACAAAACGCCCAGCAAAAATAGCCTAAAAATGAGAAAAAACGTGGAATCAATTGTAAAAAACATAACCAAGAGCCATCTACATTGGAGTAGGGATCGTTCTTATAAAAATGCCAACTTGCTGTAACATAGCGATTTAGGAGGCGGCTTAGCATGACAAGTAAGGCACCAGCAATTCCAAAAAGCAGATTGAAAACCATAACCGCTTACCAAGGAAAGTCCATAAGAACTTGGTTCCTCTTAGCCGCTTCCCAAACTCTACCTACGTAAACTTCAAATTGCTCAATAAAACCGGCCAAAGCTCTGGCTTTTTCGTTTGATTCGAAGCCTGTCAATTGTATTGTGAGCAACATAGCCGGAGCCAACCAATTATCTAAACCACTTTTTCTGCTTTCAGTTAAAACTTTTACGGCCCAATCCACTTCCCTTAAGGATGTATAGTCATAAGTGCTCAAACACATAACTGTGGAAAATTGTTTGGCAAAATCGGTCGATTGAGTCTCTTTGGCGCATTTTTTATAAATATAGGCAAAGGCAAAAATGGTGAGGGCTTTTCCTACTCTTTCTGGCTCAAAGGGACAAGAAAAACCTGCTCTCAGACAGCGTTGGTTTATTGTCTCATTGGTACGTGGGGAATAAACTAAACTGCGTATCAGGGACGATACGATCGGTATAGCATGTAAATAATCTCGGATATTTACAGTTAAACCTGATTCGAACTGAGTCAGAATATAGCTTGTCTCCGGTAAATGGATCAAACGATCTTCTATTTGCAGGCGAGCCCGCTCCAAATCAGCTAAGTAAGCTTTAACAGCAAGTGAGTCCACAGTAGGTAGCTTCCTCGGTTACATTACGTTTCTGCCTTGAGGGCGAGGCTGGTAGCGCGGGCGGCGATCCCCTCGATCCTGGCGGCGGGGAGCTCTTGTTTTGTTTAAAGCGCGATGATCACGAGTGACCGGGGGATGAATAGAAAACCACTGAGCTTCCACAAAAGGCTGTAAATCGAAAAATTCTTCATTGCTGATGTTGAGATGGATAGAATTGTTACTTACTGATTCGACGGCATCTATATTTACCAAAAGGCCTCCCTCAACTCCGTCGACGCGATCTACCAAAAGTTGAGAAATTTGATAGGGCGGAGTAGGAATAGACATGGCAAAGCGGAGAGTCCCAATTTTTTCGTTGCTTTTGCTATATACAGCAGAGCCCATTTGTAAATCTTGGGCATTCAATTCTAAAGACATAATAAAAATATTCCCTTCATAGCTATTTACACAAAAATCCAGATTTATCTATGTGCTGATAAAGGCAGCCCCCTTATTGAAGGCTTTTTTTCTTGTGTGGCTTGCGGCTCGTATCGGTGTAAAAATGCGTCGGACCTTCGGATAGGCCCTCCCCATTCTACACTACACAAGGAAGGCCTTTTGATGAGCAAGTCGAAGATACCTGGAGCTGTTCGGTTCTTTATTGTTTCCTCCCTGCTGAATTGAGTTTGAAGGAAATACTAAATTTTCCGAGGCGATAAGATTCGCTTTTGAAGTATTTGTTGGATGATGTCGTCATTTTTTTTGTGTCGACTTGCCTAGGCTTATGTAAGATAAGCCAGTGCTTCACACGCGAAGATATGAGCCAGGGACTCTAGGCAAGTTCCTTGGAAAATGGCAATATACATAGCTGCCTTGTTTCCTAAAAATCTCCGGCCTTTAGGCGTCGGAGAATGTCAAAGTTTTATTGCGCGTCTGTTTTAGCTTTTGGGGGTGTCCTGAGCTAATTTTAGGCGCTTTTAGTTTGGAGGATTCAGTTGGGGATAAACATTGATGGAATGCTGCTGGAGCTGCTTACCAAGAATGGCTCCGACTTGTTTATTACTTCTGGTCATGCTCCCACCTTGCGAGTAAATGGTTTGCTTCAGCCGCTCGATATGCCGGAAAGCACCCCTCAAGAGGTTGAAAATATTGTTCGCCGTTTCGTTAGTGAGGCTGACTTTGAGCGTTTAGAAGAAGAACAGGACATTGACTACGCCTATGAGGCTCGTCTGCCAGGTTTCGGTGTGCGCCGTTTCCGTGGTTGCGCTTTTTACCAGCGCTACGGTTTGAGTATTGTATTACGTACTATTCCCGTACAAATTCCTACGCCCAATGAGCTTTTGCTTCCCAAAGAAGTTATGAAGCTTATTGATTTTCATCAAGGCTTAGTTTTGGTGACAGGCCCTACAGGCTCGGGTAAAACTACCACTTTGGCTTCTTTGGTAAACCATATCAATAATACACGTCCCTTGCACGTAATTACCATTGAAGACCCTATCGAATTTGTTTACCCTGTCAATAAGTGCATGGTTATTCAGCGTCAAGTTGGTACGCACGTAGAATCTTTCAGCTCCGCCCTTCGCTCGGCTTTGCGTGAAGACCCCGACGTAATCTTGGTCGGTGAGTTACGCGACTTGGATACTATTCAATTGGCTATTACTGCAGCTGAAACTGGTCACTTGGTTTTGGGCACTTTGCACACTTTATCTGCTGCTCAGACCATCAACCGTGCGGTTAACGTTTTCCCGCCTTCACGTCAGTCTCAAGTTCGAGTCATGTTAGCTGAATCGTTGCGTGGTGTACTTTCCCAGCAGCTTATTCCCCGTATTGACGGCAACAGCCGTGTGGTGGCTACCGAGCTGATGATTTGCAACAGCGCCATCAGTACCCTTATTCGCGAAGCCAAACTCCATCAGGTCAACTCAGCTATTCAAACAGGAGCCAAACAAGGCATGCGCTTGATGGACAACTCTCTCTTGGAGTTGGTGGAGAGCCACCAGATAGATCCTCACGAAGCCTTGGATCGTGCTATTGACAAAAATACTTTTGTAAATGCGATAAGGAGCTACTTAGAATAAGATGAGTGCCAGCCCAATTCTTGAAAGTTACTTGCAAGTCGTACTCGACTACGGTGGCTCCGACCTTCACCTCGAAGCCGGCGCTCCGCCTGCGGTGCGTATCAATGGTGATATAAAATTTTTGGAAGAACCTCCTTTGGAAAGTACGCAAACTGAAGATATTCTTCTGCCCATTTTGTCAGAGCGTCTTTCCCAAGAATTTCTCGATACCGGTAGTGTAGACTTCTCTTACGAAGTGGAAGGTATGGCTCGATTCCGCGTCAACTTCTTGTTGCAAAGCCGCGGTATGGGTGGAGTTTTTCGTATTATTCCCAATCGTATTCCCACCTTTGACGACTTAAACTTGCCTCCCATTGTCAATAATATCGCTCGTTTCGATAAAGGTTTGGTAGTAGTAACCGGCCCTACTGGTTCCGGAAAATCAACTACTTTGGCAGCTATAGTCAATCACATCAACCGCACCAGACGTAAGCATATTATTACTATTGAAGACCCTATCGAATTTGTACACAAGTCCGATAAGTCCATGATTCAACAGCGCGAAATTGGTACCCATGCTCGAAGCTTCAACCAAGCTTTGCGCGCTTCTTTGCGTGAATCTCCAGATATTATTCTTTTGGGTGAGATGCGCGACTTGGAAACTATTTCTGAAGCTATCCGAGCTGCTGAAACTGGACACTTGGTATTCGGTACTTTGCACACCAACTCTGCTGCCCGCACAGTGGACCGTATTATTGACGTATTCCCTGCTGAAGAGCAAGAACAAATCCGCCAAATGCTTTCCCAGTCTCTCAAAGCTGTAATTGCCCAGCAATTGTTGCGCACTCGAGATCGCAAAGGACGTGTGGCTGTACAAGAAGTTATGTTAGTTAACTTCGGTATTGCCGGTCTGATCCGTGAAGCTAAATCGGCCATGATTCCTTCCTTCATCCATATGGGAGCTGAAGAAGGTATGCAATCTATGGATACTCACTTGATTGAGCTTTGCAAGAGTGGTTGGATCGATACTAAGACAGCTTTTGATCATTGCATTGACCGCGGCGTATTGACCCGTGCCGGTTTGGTAGATCCTGAAGAGGACGCTGCCGCTTCTACTTTATCAGAAGAAGAAGTTTAGCTGCGCCGCTTGGTCAATTTGTAAAAAAGTAGAGGAGCTTTGGCCTAGAAATTTTTTAGGCCGGAGCTCTTTTGACTTTATGTATAAAAAATATGCGCAAAAAAAACGTCGACTTCTGAACCGAGAAGCGACGTTATTTTTGTGAAGTTCAAATTCAGGCGACTAATAAGCGAAATTCGAACCGCCGATAAATTCGCGCAACAGCGAATTTGAAGGAATATCGTCTGGGAAAATAGGTACGAACAAATCTAAGAAACGCAAGAGCGGTTGGGCTCTGACTCTGGCTGGAGAATTGCGAGGCACTTCCAATAAGTAACGCCACGCAAAAGTTTTCAAGATAGCTGTCTCATACACTAAGGCGGAGTTGAACATAACGTCGCAATTCTCTTGGAAGGGGAAGATATTGCGCTGCTCGCCTCGACGCACACTGGGCCAACGATCTATGGTGTCGGCAGCGGATGTACCTCTATAACGACGATCACGCACAATACGGCGCAACAAACGTGCGTCAGAAGTTGGAATACGCGTATGTTCATCTATAATCAACTGAGTTAAAGCGCTGACAAAAATGCGGAAGCGGGCGCTGGTAGGTACTGCATCGGCAATGGCTGGGTTAAGTCCGTGGATACCTTCGATGAGCAATATTTGGTTATCACTTAATTGCAAAGGAATCGATTTACTGGCTGGAGCCCTCTTTCCAGCTTCAAAGTCGTAGCGTGGAGCCATAACTTTACCGCCATCGGCCAAAGTTTGTAAATGTTCAGTCAATAAAGGAATATCCAAGCATTCCAGAGCTTCATAATCTATATTGCCATGCTCGTCTATGGGACGATCTTCAATATTGCGATAGTAATCATCTAAGCTGATCGTAACCGGATCAAGGCCGGCTACTCTGAGCTGTACAGAAAGACGTTTAAGGAAAGTTGTTTTGCCTGAAGATGAAGGGCCGGCTATGCAAATAAGGCGCAGTTTATCCTTGCGCTCAGCAATTTGGTCGGCAATTTGGATGATCTTCTTCTCGTGTAAGCCCTCTTGAATGCGAATAATGTCGTTAATGCGACCATTTAAAATAGCCTCATTGAGATCGCCTACTGTGGCTACGCCGATCATTTTATTCCAATTACGATTCTCTCTATAAGCAGAGAATAAGCGCATATTGGAATTGGGCACTGGTGGAGTAGCTTGTTTGCTGTTAAATTGAAGGAAGATACCTTTTTCATACGCTAAAATACGAATGCCCTTACAGTATCCGGTAGAAGGAGCGATCGGTCCGTATTGAATGACGTGAAAATGGTTTAAGCTGGCTATAGGCACTTGAGAGTAGGGCCAAGTCTCCAAAAGACGAATCATAGAGCCGCTGCGATCATTGAGAAGGACGCAAGCCGTTTCTACATTGTGAATTTTGGTAGTGAATTTCAAGTCGGAAATAATGGCTTCGCCAACAGCTTTATCAATTTCTTCGGCCAATTTAGCAAAATCTATA
Source organism: uncultured bacterium (assembly GCA_934636825.1). Taxonomy (GTDB): domain Bacteria; phylum Vulcanimicrobiota; class Xenobia; order Xenobiales; family Xenobiaceae; genus Bruticola. The sequence goes on from CAKUBG010000008.1 coordinate 22,556, forward strand.
TCTTCCGAAGTGCCCTCTTCGGTGCCTACTAATTCATAGTAGCAACCTTGGTTAAAAGCTTGACCTACTTGAAAACGGTAATTTTTAAAGTGAACGGCTAAAATATAATCTAATAAGAGAGAACAAGTGCGATTGAAGATCTGGCGGCCTTCTCTGCTGTTGCGGAAGACAGGATAAAGATTGACGGGTACGCTTAGCGGAGTATTGAGTCCGACTACATCATTGCTGATTAGACCGCCGATAATGTCAGGATTTTTGTCGGCATGCAGAGCCTCGCCCACAGTTGTCTTGGGGACGATGCTCATTACTTCATTGTTGACGATAATGTTTATGTACTCTTCAGTCATTAAAATACCCTTGCAAAAAAAGTTCTTCCTTAAAACCAGCAAAGCTCACTTAAAAAGCCCTGCTTGTATAACTTCGACGTGAAGAGCAAAAAACCGTTTTTGTGATTAAATGTTTTGCTAATTTAGGCAGACTAGTCGCAGTATATAAATATCGCAAGTAAATACTCTATGCCGGATCGCAAAAAAAAACTGCCGCCCGCCTCTCAAGCGAGCGACAGCTCTAGCCTATAAGATCAGAATGCTATTCAATGGCGATAGCGTTACTGGAGGAAAGCTTCTTTACATCTTTCTTGGGGATAAGCACAGTAAGAACACCGTAATCATACTTAGCTCTTACATCTTCGGGCTTTACATCTCCGACGTAGAAGCTACGAGAGCACGCACCAGCGTAGCGCTCTTGACGCAAAACGCGTCCCTTCTTATCTTCCTCGTCCTTGTCAAGACCTTTAGACGCACTGACGGTCAAATAACCATCCTTAACGCTCAAGCTAATCTCGTCTTTCTTAAAGCCGGGCAGCTCGATAGCAAATTCGTAGGCCTTGGCATCATCAGTCTCATGAATATCGGTCTTCATGAGGTTTCTCGCATGCTTACCAAACAACGGACTGCGATTTTCGAAGAGAGAACCGAATAAATCATCAAACATATTCTCACCATAAATACTAGGTACCATAATAGCGCCTCCAAATATACAACCTGCTCAGCCTCCGCATATACGCAACTGACACCACTTGCACCGAAGTCCCAACCCCCAAACTCCTATGCTAAGTGCACGAAGACCGAACGCACATGCAAGATTCAATGCTCCAGGAGGTGGGAAACAAACCTCAAATCTTTGCTCCTACCTTCCCTTCACGGTCATAGTTTCGCTTATTTTGCTTGATAAGACAACGAGCAATCGGTACAATAAAAATGTAACTATTTGTGCTTTAAGCACAAAGTAAAGTTAAGTAAAAAAACAAAACGATGGTATCTATGGAAAAATTACAGCGTGATGATCGTTGCCTTGAAGCGCTTTTAGTTGAGTTTTTCTCACAAGATAATTTAAAACTTTTAGTTGACGATGTAGGCATGCTTTTGGAGTGCCCAATTTTATTATTTGACGATACTTTTCGCGTTGTAGCGCATTACCGGCCGCTCGGATTTTCCGATCCTGTTTTCCATGATGCTGTACGATGTGGCAAGATTACTTATGAAGTTGGTGCCTTGATTAGTCAAAGTCAAGCGTTATGTGCGGGAATGGCCGATTATGTAAAACTCGATGGAAGCGTTTATCGGCGTCGGTTTGTACCTCTTATAAGTGCTGAGGTTAGATTGGGATACTTTGTATGCGTAGATGTTGATGGACATCTGGAAAGTATTCCCTCAAAGATCTGGCAAACGGTCGAACAAATTCTATCCAAGCAAATGTTTATAGAAGCGAGTCGACGCGATAAACCGTTTGAAACTGCTGAAGAGATTCTCGTGCATTTGTTAGATGGAGGCTTTAGCTCGGCTTCCTATTTCCATCTTCAGGCGGCTAACACATATTTAAGTAATTTTAATCCTATTGGGTTTGCGCTTTTTGAGTTGACTATATACAACGGCTTAGAATCCGGAAAATATCATCTTAAAGATGAGTTAAATGAACGATTCTTTGATGCTCATCCTTTTTTATATCGCGGTGAGGTATTTCTGTTTTTGCATAAAAAAACAGAGCTAAATGAACTTCGTGCCTTGGCCAATAAATTCCAATTAAAAATTGTAGTCTATGAAGGACTTGATGATTTGTTCGAATTGCCGGACTTGTATAGCACAGCTCATGAAGCTCTGGAATTGATGACAGATACACGATTTACTGGCAGCAATGTCTGTACCATTGCCCAGCTGCGTACGCCTTTGTTGTTGAAAAGCATTAAAAATTATCAACGTTTGATATCTCAAGAATTGCAAGCTTTAGCCGCACATGATAAAGAGAAGGGTACTCAATATTGTGAGACCTTGTACTATTATCTTACTTGCAGCAAATCATTAAAAATGGCTGCTGACGCACTTTTTACCCACCGCAACACTATACTATATCGCATTCGCCGTATGCAAAATGACTACGGTATTCCTCTTGACGATCCAGCAGCCCATACCGGCCTTTTGCTGGGCGTATCTCTCGTACTATTTGAGAGCAAAGGACCTGACTTTTTTATGACAGATATAAAAAAACATGCAGATTAATTTTCTGCATGTTTTAATTGAGGGCAATTATCTTACTCCACTTTAAAGCTGTTTCAAAGCAGCTTGAACAACTTTTTCTACAGTAATCGAACGCAGGCAAGCCCCGCTTTTGCATAAGCTGTTTTTGCCATTATAGGGACTTACGCATGGACTACATAACCAATTTTCGTATAGTATGCGTGTTTTGTTTCCCAAAGGAGAAAATAAAGCTGGAGTTTCCGGGCCGTAAAGCACTACGCTTGGTAATTCAACGATAGCGGCCAAATGGGCTGGGCCGCTGTCATTGGTCAGCAATAAACAACACCTTTTGTACAGGGCTAAAAGCTGCGGCAAAGTAGTACGACCGGTAAAATCGTAAATAGGCGCTTGGGGCAGCAATTCTTTTAGTTTAATGTATCCTTGATGCTCTGAAGCCGTACCGGTTACTACAATGCCCAAGTTGTGGTGCTGCTCCAGGAGCTGTTGTAGTACTGTGGCATACTTTTCCAAAGGCCAGCGGCGCAAAGGCAGCATATCTGAGCTATTGGGATTGACGATAATTAACTTGCTGTCTTTAGTAACGGCGTATTCTTGTAATTGGCTATCGATGTATTGTAAGTCGGCTTCGCTTGGTTGATAATTAAAAGTGAAAGGCAAGGGCATTTGCGGAGGTAAAGCTGAAGCTGGTGGTTGTTGCGGAAAAGGTTCTTGGCTGGGATCGGCCCAGAGAGCATTTACCAAAGTTAAATAAGCCTGAGAAGCGTGCTGATGTGGATTGTATTGCACTCGATGAGTAAGTAAATTGCCGCGATAGAGATGGGGAATAGAATAGGGATGCCAACCTAGACGGAAGCCGTGAGGACAAGCTAAAAAAGCCAGTAGAGCTGAAGCACGGGAAAAACCTTCACAGTCAATTACGCCGCCCAACGGTAGGGAGCGCAATTTATTTAAAGCTTGGAGGCTGCTGGAAATTAAAGATGATAAATTGCTCGGATTAATTGTGAGCAAATGATCTTGAGGCGCTGCTTTTAAGGTAGCCAACAGCTCTGTAACTGGAGGAAAGCCTAAAAAATAAAGTGGTGTATTGGGAAGGCGGCGGCGCAGATCTTGGATAGCTGGTTGAGCTAATACCATAGCTCCCATCTCAGAAAGATGAATTATTAAAATAGGACGCTCTAATTGATCTTGAGTAAGTTTGCGGCGCTTTATAGAGCCCGCCATCAATTTGGCTATACCACATAGGGGAATACCTACCCATTGATCTAAAAAGCGCATAGTGCCTATTTTCATAAATAAAAACCTTATTATCGCAAAAAAATTCGCCTCGGCCATTCGACAGAATGTTGGTATTCCTACCGTTTAAAAACAAAAAAGAGAGCTCTACAACTCTCTTAATTGTGGTCGGAGTGCCCGGATTTGAACCGGGGGCCTCTAACGCCCCATGCTAGCGCTCTATCCAAGCTGAGCTACACCCCGATATAAACTTCACTCGCCTCAGAAGCACACTCCCTAGCGCCCGAAGATAATAGCAGGTCATCAGGCAATTTGCAAGTCTCTATGGCTAATAAATCACATTTTTTTTCTTAAAATTATTTCTGACTATGATATGGCGGAAAATCTTTGTTGTAGAGCGAAATTGCAAAGCAGTTTAGGTGAAATTTTTCATTGCGGCCGAGCTAACTCTTGAGAGGGAGAGCCGTTTCACATTTCACAGTTTAATTAAGGTAGGAAAATTCTATGAGTGCCGATTTAGCTTCCATTATCAAAGCGGCCAGAGGTCTTATACCTTGCGATCTTCTCTTGCGTGGTGGCAAGTACCTCAATGTATTTACCAGACAATTTGTCGAAGGAGATTTGGCTATTTATCAAGGGATAGTAGTTGGCATCGGCCAGCGTCCCGCTAAAAAAGTAGTGGATGTAAGTGGCAAATATGTTGTGCCTGGTTTTATAGATGGTCATGTCCATCTAGAATCGTCTATGCTCACTCCTGATCAGTATGCCTCTGCTGTCATTCCCAGAGGAACTACTGGAGTAGTGGCCGACCCGCATGAATACGCTAATGTGGCCGGTTTGGAAGCCATAAAATATTTAGAGAGAGCCGCTGAAGTTTTGCCTCTGGATATTTATATAGATGTTCCTTCTTGTGTGCCTGCTACTAATATGGAACATTCTGGAGCAGCTTTGAGCGCTGCTGATATTGCTTCTGTGAAGAGTTTTCCCTATGTTATCGGCTTGGGTGAAATGATGAACTATCCGGGTGTGCTTTACGGCGATCAATCTGTATACGACAAATTAGAAGCTTTAGGAAAAAATTCTCACGTAGACGGCCACGCTCCAGGGTTGAGCGGCTACGATTTGCAAGCTTATGTAGCTGCCGGCATCAGCACTGATCACGAGTGTACAAGTTTAGCCGAAGCTAAAGAAAAACTTTCTTTGGGAATGCGCATTATGATTAGGGAGGGCTCTGTAGCTCGCGATTTGGAAGCTTTGGCTCCTCTAGTTGAAGGAAAAGTTTTTGATAGAGTATTGGACCGCTTGCTTTTAGTTACCGATGATAGAGAGCCTGAGGATTTGCAAGCTGCTGGCCATATGGACTACCTTTGCCGTAAAGCTATTCAACGTGGAGTTTATCCGGCCGCTGCTTTTATTATGGCTTCTTGGGGAGTAGCTCAGTGCTTTAATTTACCTAAAGTAGGAGCTCTGGCTCCCGGCTACAGAGCCAATTTGGCTATTTTGGAAACTGCTGACGAAAGTTTTTCTCAAGGATTCAAAGTTCAGCAAGTCTACCGCGATGGTATCTTATTGGCGGAAAATGGTCGTTGCTTGCAAAATATGCCTTCCGTTCCCTTAGGAGCTATGGCTGACAATTCTATCAATTTAGCTGAAGTTTCTTTAGATAGACTTAAAGTAAAAACTAAAGCTTTGGGAAAACATAAAGTTCACGTCATAGGTGTTACTGCCGGTAGTATAGTTAGCCAACATTTGACTGAAACTATGAAAGCTCAAGTTTATCAACATGATGGGATTACCGAATATGAAATAAAAGCCGATTCTGAGCGTGATCTTTTGAAAGTGGCTGTTTTGGAGCGTCACAAGGCTCTGGGCAATATAGGTTTAGGCTTTGTGCATGGTTTTGGTTTAAAAGGTGGCGCAATTGCTTCTACAGTAGCTCACGATTCTCATAATTTAGTAGTTGTCGGTGACAATGATGAGGACATGTTGGTTTGTATAGAAGAAATAAAACGTTTGGGTGGCGGCTTAATTGTAGTTAGTGGCGGTCAAGTAAAAGCTTCAGCAGCTTTACCAGTATGCGGTTTGGTTTCTGATAAATCTTTGGCTGAAGTTTCAGCTTCTATTGCCAATTTGTATAAAGAAGTCAACAAACTGGGCTCTAAGTTGAAACGTCCTTTTATGAGTTTGGCTTTTATGACTTTGCCAGTTATTCCTCAACTTAAATTGAGTGATGTTGGCTTAGTCGATGTGGAATTATTCAAATTTATAGATTTAGCGGAAATGGAAGAGGGACTGTAGCTTTCGATAGTGGAGATAGTAAGCTAAATAGAGCTTAAATAAGCTATTCCAACAGCTCCGGAACCACAGTGTACGCTGATCGCGCAGCCCGTCTCTGTTCTAACAATAGGGACGGGCAAATTTAATTTATTTAGCTCTCGATTAAGCGAAATGATGGTTTGAGACGAGTCTAAAGTATTTATATTTCCAACTGATTTTAAACTAGGGCTGCAAACTATAAAAATCTTGCGAATTTTATGTTGTTCATTTTCCAGCTTAACTATTTGAACCATATCGCCTAAGGCTTTATTGAGATTTTGAGAACGGGCCAGAGGAGCTATAGAGTTTTCACCACTGTAACTAAATATATGATAAGCTTGTGACAAGCGCTCCAATTTTTGTTTTGGAGTTCGTAAACGTCCTCCTCTGATAAGATACTGAAGGCTGGGTACGGTAAAGAGTAAATGTATTTTGCCAGTTAACGATTTTATATAAGTGTTCACTTCATCTAAATTGGCTTGAGGGTTGGCAGCTATAAAATCGGCAGCTTCAGTTACTAAGCAACCTAATCCGACGCTTATGCTGTTGGAATTGATAACTTTAATACGCTTTTGTTCCGGATCTATACTGATAGCAGCTTGATAAGCAGCATTGTAAGATCCCGATAAAAAAGCTGAAGGATGTAAAGAAATAATCCGGCTCTTGGGATGGGCTCGGTAAATCGAAACAAAATCGTGAGGAGATGGATGAGCGGTGGAAATTTCCACAGGCTCTTTTTGTAGGCTCAACAATTCTGCTAATTGTTCAGAATTGAGATCGCATCCATCTAAGTAGCTTCGGCCGTTCAAATTGATGCGTAAAGGTACAGAAATTATCTTTAAAGCACGGAGAAGCTTCGGATCGAGATCGCAAGTCGAATCAGTTACAATCAGGATCCGATCGTCTTGTTCATCAGCTTCGTAAGAAGAAATTGGCGACTCAAAACTTTTTCCCCACAATATTTCTTTACGACGGGATACGCATTGTTCAGCTAAATCGTCTTTTTTGCTGTCTATTAGGTGGCCATAATGCAGCAAAATCTCACTTATAGTTTGCGGAGAATCGGTATGGATGTGGATTTTTAGCAATTTTGGAGTTTGAGCGATAACCAAAGAATCGCCCCAGGGAGCCAATTCTGCTTCTATCTTGTCTTTGATGTTGTTGTGACAATCTGTCAGTAAAAATTCACTACAATATCGATAAGTCGGCACTTGTGTAAGAGAAACCGGACTGGCGATGCTTAATTTTAACTTTTCAATGAAGGCAATTTCTTCATCATCTCTTTCCCACCAGGAAAGCGAACGTCCTTGAGCTACACGCAACATGCCCACAAAGAAGAAGTAAAGTCCCAAGGCTCCTGCATCTGCTGCTTGGGCTTGGCGTAAAGCCTCGGGACGCTCGTCGTCCTTAAGATCGAAAAAATATCGACTTTCAGCAAGAATTGTATGTAAAAAGGATACTAGATCGGACTTTTCGCCCTGCATTGAAAATTTTTCAGCTTGTTCTCCCAATATTCTTATAAAACTTAAAATAGTGCCTTCGGCCGGATTTTGCAAAGCGCGATAGGCGAAATCGGCACTTTTACGTAAAGCTGCTGCCAAATCGTGAATAGACGCTTCATCTTTTGTGCTTAAACTGCAAGCAAAGCCATGTAAAATTTGGGAAAAGATTACGCCAGAATTGCCATGAGCTTCCCAAAGGGCGCCGGAAGCTGCTCTTTGGGCTGTTTGTCCTATAGCTTCCGAAGAATGGGTATATTTCAGAGCTCGCAAAGCTCCGCGCACTGTAAAAGACATATTGGTACCAGTATCGCCATCAGGAACCGGATAAACGTTCAATCTATTGAGAAAACGCCTGTGTAAAGTCAGCCAGCGTCCTCCGCCTACAAATATCTTTTTAAAAGTTTTACTGTTTAAGGCTGTGATCAAAACAAGCGACCTGCCTGCCAATTAGCTGAAAGTTAGGCTACATTTTCCTAAATTGCCTCCTTTCCTGCGCAAAACATGGCTTTTTGCTGTAACTCTAAATTTCAAAAACTCTAAAAATGCCGAAATAAGAAGGATAAAGCCTGATCTGACTCGATATGAAGCGATCATGAACTTAGGATTTTTGAATGATGTTTCCGCTGTAGGATTGGGCACTTTGGTGCTCTTGCTGATTTGTTCAATAACGGTTGTCACTGTAGTTATAGAACGACTTTATATATACAAACAGAGTGTAGTAAATTCTGCTTGGCTGCACCATTTTGTTTGTAAAACCTTGCGTTCCGGTGGAGTAAAAGAAGCGTACACTTTTGTTAAGGGCATAGGTGGCATGCTGCCCAGAGTTTTTGAGGCCGGCTTGGCCAGAGCTGATATGAGCCAAGAAATGGGTGATGCAGCTATGGAAACTGTAATTGCCAGAGAAAGGCTTAAGTTGGAAGAGCGCCTACCTATTATTAGTACCATTGCGGTAATTGCTCCATTTATTGGACTTTTCGGCACCGTGGTCGGTATTATGCACACTTTCGATTCTGTGGCTGCTAAAGGACAAGCCGGCGTAGCCGTGGTAGCTGCCGGTGTAGCTGAGGCTTTGGTTGCTACAGCTACAGGATTGTTTGTCGCTATTACCGCTGTTGTGTTCTTTAACTACTTCCGAGCCAGAGTAAGCAATATCGTGGCTGATATGAATGGTGCGGCCGTTCGTCTCTCTGAAATGCTTGAGTTGGTGCGTCAAGGCAAAGAATTTCCCGAAGATTTGCTTGATTAGATAGGCTGATATGATTGGAAGACGGAAAAACAGAGGAGAACAGGGGAGTGGATTTAGCGATATAAACGTCACTCCCTTGACAGATGTATTATTAGTATTGTTGATTATTTTTTTAATCACCGGTACTTCTATAACTGCTCCTTCACATGATATTAAGCTTCCAGAAGTTCTTACCAAAGAAAAAGCGGAAAATATCAGCATCGTTGTCGATATAACAGCCGATGGCTCTACCTATATAGGCAACGTAAAGTGTCATAAAAAAGAGCTTCGCCCTATGCTAAAAAAGTTAGGCGAGGAAAAACATACCAACAGAGTTATTATTAACGGTGATAAGAAGGCCGATTATTTGCATATTATTACGGCTATGAATGAAGCTAGGCAAGCCGGTTTAACCGATATTGCCTTAGCTACTCAGTATGAAAACAAAAACAAATCAGGCGCTCCGAAAATAAAAACTGTAACCGTAACGGAGGCTAAGAAATAAGTGGCTAAAAAATGCAGATTTCAGCTCTTCGAAAACGAGCAATCCGGAGTAATGGGAGATATAAATATTACTCCTTTAACTGATGTTCTTTTGGTTTTGCTAATTATTTTCTTGGTAACGGCTACTGCCGCCACTCAGACCGCTTTTAATATGAATTTGCCTTTAGGTTCGGCCCAAGCCAATCTTAAAGTCGTTAACGATACAGTAGTAATGAGTATCGATGAAAAAAGCAACATCTATGTACAGGAAGAGACAAAGCCTGTGCTCCATACTTCGTTAGTTTCGCGCTTGAAATTGTATCAAACCAAAAAAGGTACCGACAAAGCTGCCGTAAGAGCCGCAAGTAAAACTCCCTATGGAACGGTAGTTATGGCTATTGACGCCGCCAAACAAGCAGGTTTGGAAAAAGTAGTATTGGTGGCGGAGTAGATTTTTTACTACGGCAGCTTCAGTTAGCTAGTCGCTTAATATTATTTAACGATAGTACTTTGCAAAGCTAAAGCTAAATCGGAAAATTGTTGTAAAGTGAGTTCTTCCGGTCTTTCATTACCTTGCAAATTGGCTTTGGCAAAGGCTTGCTCTAAATCGGCTTTCATGGAAGCGGCTATGCCCTTTAGCGATTTGCGCAAAGTTTTGCGTCTTACGTTAAAAGAAGTTCTGGTTAAAGTTAAAAAGAGTTTTACCGGAGCTTGTACGGGTGGAGTTTGATAAATATTTAAAGCCATCACGCTGGAATCTACTTGCGGTGGCGGATTGAAAGAGCCGGGTTTCACATTAAATAAAGTTTTGGCTTGGGCATAATAACCGACAAAATAGCTTAAAGCGCTGCTATCGCGGCAAGCTAAACTTTGTATGCGATCGGCTACTTCCTTTTGAATCATAATGACCATACGGTCTATATAGGGGCTGCCATCTATGAGCAATTTTTCTATAATCGGAGTCGTAATATAGTAAGGCAGATTAGCTACTACTTTCCATTTTTTTGGAGTAGCGTCGTTAGATGAATTATCTATTTTTAAAGCTTCAGCCAGATTAAGCTTTAAAAAATCTTGACGAACTACTTGTAAATTAGGCAAAACCGGCAATTTGGCAGCTAGCTCTTCGTCTACTTCTATAGCTTTAACTAAACGGACTTTTTTGACCATTTCTAAAGTAATGGCTCCGCGACCTGGACCTATTTCTAAGACATTGTCGTCTTCATGAAGGTTGGCTGCTTCTATAATTTTGGCAATAATATTGCGATCGGCCAGAAAGTGTTGACCGAGAGGACGTCTGGACATTAGTTTATTACTATCCTTGTTCAACTTAATAAGACTACTGGCTATATTGCCTTAAATTTTTACTTTAGGCAAGAGTTTTTACCCTATCTATAGAACGATCGGGCTGATTTTGGGGGATCGGCCCGCAGCCTTTGATGTTCCGTGCTCTTTCCGCCAAGCTATTTGAAAAAAGTTTGGATAGAATTGCCTAATTTAGGACTGATCAGTTTACTATGAGTGACTTCAACAAGAATCAGAACGCTGAACCTTCTGCACAAGAAAAGCAAACACGTTTCCCCGGAGCTTATCGTCAAGCGGAAAACGAAACTACTTCTGATCAAGAGCCTTTACAGGAAACAAAGGTGAATGAGGATGGATTGTCTGCTGATACAGAAGAAAAAGATTGTGATAATGGCGAGATGAACAAAAAAAAATCTTGGTTCAAACGTATGCCTAAATACTGCCGCTTGATAATATTTTCCACTGTAGCGGTTTTGGTTGGGGTCTTATTTTTAATAGTGGCATTGTTCTATATAAATACGGTGCAAGGCAGTGAAGAGGGATCGGCCGGATTTATTTCCGAAGCGCTCAATACTATAAGCGGTCACTCCGGAGAACGCGCTTTCAAAGGCAGCGAGCGCATGAATGTTTTGTGTTTGGGAATAGACTATAACCGAGATTCACGTGGTATTGCCTATACTAAAGGGGCCCGCTCCGATACGATGTTTGTAGTCAGTATCGATGCCAAAGGTCAGACTCTCAATGTGGTGTCTATTCCTCGCGATTGCTATGTCTATTTAGGTGATGACTACGGATATGACAAAATTAACGCCGCTTATATGTACGGCGGCATAAAGCTGACCCGCAAAGTCGTTTCCGAATTTTTAGGCGTACCTATTCATCATTATGTAATTATTAAAGTGAGTGGTGCTTCTCAATTGGTCGATGCTCTGGGTGGTTTAGTTGTCGATGTTGAAAAAAATATGGACTATGACGATAATTGGGGCAATTTGCACATCCATTTAAAAGCTGGCGAGCAATTATTGCGCGGTGACCAAGCTGTCGGTTATGCGCGTTTTCGCATGGATGCTGAAAGTGATCGTGGTCGCATTCGTCGTCAACAGCAAGTGATGATGTCTGTCATTAAACGCTTAAAAGATCCTATGGTCGTTTTGCGTTTGCAATCTATTGTCAAGGCTGTTAAAGATAATATTGAAACCGACTTTAGCTTAATGGATATGCTCGATCTCACTTATCTTTATAAAGATTTTGATCGCAAGCGTATGAAGACTGGCGTTATAGTCGGAGACGATACTGATATTAACGGTATGAGTTGTATTATTCCTTACGCTCCCATGAATGAGAAAACCGTTTTAGAGCTTCTTAAAGACCCTTCTTCCTTACAGCGTGAAGATGTTCGCCTTGAAGTTCTTAATGGTAGTAGTGAGGAAGGCTTAGAGGGACGCATTGCAGAGTACCTTTCCAAAGAAGGGTTTCGCGTTGTCAATGTGGGCAAGGCCAAAGAGCGTTGCGAAGTTACTACTATTGTCGATCATTTAAATAGCGCAGCTATGCGCAATTGCCTAGAGTCTTTATTATTGGGATGTTACTATGAAGTAGAGCAATTACCTTACGATAAACGTAAAGCTGATGTAACTATTTTAGTTGGTGAAGATAGAGTTAATTGCGGTAGCTACGATTCTGGCAGCTCTTATAAGAGTCCCAAAAGTGATAATCGCTACTATTATCAAGAATACTCTTCCAGTCAAGCCGAAGAACCGGCTTACTCTTCTTCCGACAGTAGCAGTGAAAATTACTCTAGCTCTAGTTCTAACTATGGCAGCGCTTATGATGATGGAGGTTATCCACAAGTAAATAGCGACGGCAGTGTCAGTAGCTCCAATCTAGAATTTGGCACTACTCAAGAAGAACAAGCGCACTCTGAAGAGTCGACTCCTGCTGCTCCTGAGAATTATGCTGCTCCGGAACCACCGGCTGAAACTAGTGAAAGTAGCATCGTAGAGCAAGCTCCTTTGCCACCGGCAGAGGATTACAGTGCCCCTTTACCTGAAGAAGTAGAAGTTCCCTCCGCCTCTTCCGGTTCTGAAGGCTATTAAAAAATAGCTAGTTTTATAAACAAAATGGCTTCCGCAAACTTAATTGCGGAAGCCATTTTTTGTAACTATAGAAAACTAAGACTTACTTAATATAACCTATAACTTACTTTTTGAAATATTCATCCCAGTGCCAAGCCAACTCGGTGAGGGTTCTTACACCTACGCCGGTAGGGCCGGCCGGATAATACTTCCAAGCTTTGCTGCGCCAGGCTGGGCCGGCTATGTCTAAGTGGGCCCAAGAGGCTGTTTCAGGCACAAATTCTTTCAAAAAGAGGCCGGCGGTAATGGCTCCGGCAGTAGGGCCTCCTACGTTGTTCAAATCGGCAAAAGGTGTGTCGAGCATTTCCTTGTATTCCAAAGGAAGAGGCAATTTCCAATAAGATTCGCCCTGAACTCCGCCGGCGAAAGTAATGGCGTTAACCAAAGAACGATTATTGCCCATAATACCGGTAAAAGATTCACCTAAGGCGCGCACACAAGCTCCGGTAAGAGTGCAAATATCAATAACGTGAGTAGCGCCGAGTTCTCCGGCTAAAATAAGACCATCAGCCAGAACTAAGCGGCCCTCAGCGTCAGTATTTTCCACATGTACGGACTTGCCGTTTTTGTACATGACGATGTCGCCGGGGCGCTGAGCTTTGGCATCGGGCATGTTTTCGGCACTGCAAATAATCGCCGTAACTTTGATATTGGGACGAAGAGTACCTAAAGCTCTCATAGTAGCCAAAACGGCAGCTGCACCGGCCATATCGCCTTTCATTTCGTGCATTCTGGAAGCGGGCTTAATGCTGATACCGCCGGAGTCAAAGGTGAGGCCTTTGCCAACCATGGCAAAGTGAGGAATAGACTCATCACTTTCTCCCTCTTTATCTTTGTGAGGGTTATAAGTGATAGCAAACATGCAAGGAGGGTACTGAGAGCCGCTGCCAACTTTAAGATGTCCGTTGAAGCCTTCTTCTTTCAAGCGTGGTTCGTCATACTCAATAAAATCGTAACCAAACTCTTCGGCTAACTCTTTGCCCATGGCGCAGAGTGTCTGGGGATTGATTACATCGCCGGGTTCGCAGCAGAGATTTCTGGCCATATTGACGCAATTAGCTAAAACCAGACCTTCAGCCAAAGCACGTTCGGCTGGCTGATATTCGCTGACCGCAAAAGAAATGGTCATCTTTTCGGAGATGTCTTTTTTGTCTTTTTTGTATCTGTCGAAGGACCACAAAGCCATGCCTGCAGCTTCGGTAGCTTTACCTACATACTGGAGGCCCATAGGGCTATTTAAGGCAAAGAGCACGTTGTAGCGCTTTGTTTTAGAGGCGTACTTAATAGCGTCGGCTACGCAAATTTTGACAATTTCCGCAGTACTGAAACCTTTATAATCTCCGGTGTAATAAGCGAGAATGGCGCCGATATTTTCGCTCTGGCTAGGTTCGAAGAATAAGTAAGAACCGCTGCGGTTATTGCTATCATATTCAGCTTGCAAGGCCTCTGCCTGAGCTTTTATTTTTTCATCCTCAATATCAAAAAACTTTTCGTTTTTATCTAAAATGAGTACCAGCAAATCTGCTTTCCACTCGTTAAAGGGAGTGGCTATCGGTTTTATAAACATGGTGCCTCCGACTGGATTAAATGTTTGGCACAATTTGTAAAGAGCCAACATAATTTAGAAGGCGCGTTGTCACTATCATTACTAGCGACCGCGCTCCGCAGCTTTTGGGAAATCAATCAACGATTCCTGCCGTAGAGCTATTCACCGGCTCAATCTCATTTAGTAAACTTTTAGAAGCGAAAATCGCTTGGTAAAGGGAAGAAACTATTGGTGCGGAAATAATCCCTCGGTGAGTTTGTTAGCCTATAGTCTGGTAAGCATAGGATTCGTCGAGAATATGCTTGCTTGATATTTTAGGCTACTTTGTGAAGGAGAATATAAACAACGTTATGCTAAAACAAAAGTTATTTATCTTGGGAGTCGTGTTCGCTGCAACCGGAACTTTATGCGGCGCTATCAATTGCAACGAGGCTCAGGCCTATTCGTTCTCTTCCGACTCACAGTATGCTTCTGTAATTAGCAATAACGATGAAGTTTGCTTGCTGGCCCAAGGTAACGAAGATGCCTCTAAAGCGAGTAAAGAATCTAAAAAAAAGCGTAAAGAGCGTAAGAACTTTACATCTAAACGACAGCGTAATAAAATGGCCCAGGAGCGTGAGGGGCACGAGACTCAAGTTGATTTTATCGATTCTGAGGATGGTTACTGGAATGCCAGGGGAGGAAACGCACCTCAATTCGGTGACGGCGGCTCCATCAATTCAGTTATGTTTGAAAATCGTCCCGGTCGTAGAGTTAAAGAACTTCCGTCCGGGCCGGTACGCAACACTGATGTAGAAGTTACAGGGGGAAAGTCTACAGAAATTACTGTAAATGGACGTCCGGTTCACCTAGATAAGGCTAAAGATAAAAAGATAGAAGAGAAGTAAAACAGTTTAGAGGAAAGACCCATATATCAAATGGGGAAAATAGTTCTCTATTCTGTAAGGGATTTTATATTTTTTAGTAGGTTTGTAGGGGCAGGCTCTGGGGAGCCTGCTTTTTTTAGGTGGTGATAATTTTATGGATGAAACTACTATGGCTGCTGGAGCTGGTGCTGCTGCAGCGACTTTTCCTTGGCAAGCTTGTTTATTGCAATTGAGTGGAGGCACAGTGGCTGGTTTAGCTGTAGGCTATTCGCTGAAAGCCGCTCTCAGAACCGCTCTTTTAGTTTTAGGATCTATCCTTTTGCTTATGGCTCTTTTAGCTCATGCTGGTTTCATAACTGTAAATTGGGGAGCTGTTTGCGGTTCAATAGAAAGTGGTACCAAAGCAGCTGGAGAATTAGTTAATGATTTAGCTTCTCAGCTCTCATCTTCGATGGCCGGTTTTACGGCTGGAGCTATTGGCGGTTGGAAGATGCATCGTTAATAGGGTGCCACTAAAAGATAGCTATAGAAAGAGTCGTCTCTTAGCTAAAGTTTTTTGTAACTTTTTTGCTTTTTTGGGAATATTACTAGGCTCTTTCTATAGCTTCTTTCTTTATAAGGGCTTAAGATTATCGTGCTTGACGTTAAGAACGTCAACTTGTAATTATAGTGAATTGCTCGAGTCGTCATTCGTTTTCGAGCATCTGGGAGGACTATTTTGGATCCTGAGCTGATTAGAGCTTTCGTCTTTATGCGCAAAGACCCCAAATTTACTGTCAAACTGGCTATCTTGAGTGCGGCCATGTTTGTGCCGATTGTTGGTTGGATTTTGGCTTTGGGCTATTGTGTAATGCTATACCGCAATTATATCGATGGCAAAGATGATGAAATAATTTTGCCTGAATGGGAAGATTTCGGCAACTACGTCTTTAAAGGCGTCTCTTTGGCAGCCGCTTTAGCTTGTTATGCTGCATTTTTTATCGGTTTGGGACTGGCTTTAGCTTTTGCTTGCGGAGCGCCCTTATTGGTTGTCAATGCTGTAGGAGGAGAAAGCGTTAGTATTTTTACTTCCCTGCTTTTATTCATAATTTCTTTTGCAGTTATCTTTGCAGCTTTGCTTGTTGCCGGATCTGCTTTTAGCTTTTTTAGTGAGAGTTTGACCGTTTCCGATTGCTTTAAGGTTTTGGATGTTATCCAACGCGTTACTGGCTTAGGAGTCAACTATTACATATTGTGTGCTATAGTAGCCTTCGTTTTTTCTTTATCTATAAAGTTTTTCTGGTTTAACGGTTTCTTCTTCTGGATTTTGGCTTCTATGCTTCAGGCCTATTTGGCAGTAGCTTCCGTTTATGGCTTGGCCGGTTTAGTTCAAGATGTTTATCATCCTTCGCTTTACGATCCTACCGATATTCATATTGAGCGCTCAGCCCATATGGAATTGGATCCTACAGAAGACGAAGACGAGTATGGTCATTCCAAGCCCGGAAAACACAGCGCCTCCTATTGGGCAGGCCATCGTCCAGATACTTCTATAACTTGGTCTACAGATTCTGATCAAGCTGAATAAACTAAAAATAGAGGTATTATTTTCTTGGTGGTGTGCGCTTTGTGCGTAAGCTAAGAAAAATATCGATATTTCGGAAGCGGCTGTTTCCTCGGCGTTGCAAATATAAAAAATGCAATTTGCCAAAATAGGAAACGGTCGCTTTATATATTTTGGAGTAAAACTATCGTCAATTTATCTAGAGTTTGGTGGAATATTTTTTTTTCGTTATATTCTAAAGGAGATAACGAAGGCGGATAGAATGGTGGCGGCCGTATAACGTATATCGCATCTTTTTTTGGAGATTGGGCTGGCTATGCAAAGCGCTCATAGGAACTCCGCCACTCGTCCTTTAACTTATAAGTGGTTCGTTTTAAACGATTTAAATGGTTTTTTTAGCGTCATGTTCGATAACATGACCGTATTGGCATTTTTAGCTTTTATTTTGACCCAAATTTTTGCTATGCCGAGTGAATTTGTATATGGAAAAATTTTCCCTGGTACGGCTTTGGGAGTTCTTTGCGGAGATTTGGCTTTTGTATGGTTGGCTTTTGTCCAAGCCAAGAGACAAGGCCGAGAATCAACCGCTATTCCTGTCGCTATAGATACGCCTTCGACTGTAGGTTTAGCTTTTGCCGTATTTGGCCCAGCTTTTATTACTTATAAAGCTGCTGGCTTATCTCCTCAGGAGGCAGCCCTCCAAACTTGGTATTTAGGTATGGCTACGGTTATGTGTTGCGGCTTGGGAAAATTTTTGGGCTCGTTTATTGGTGAATGGATTGGCAAAATTGTTCCTAAAGCTGGTTTAGTAGGGGCTTTGGCCGGAGTGGGTATTGCCTTATTGGGAGTAGTACCTTTTATTGAAGTTATGGGAGCTCCAGCTGTAGGTTTGTTGTCTTTTGGTATTATATTTTATTCTTTGATTGCCAAAATAGAATTGCCTGGTAAAATTCCTGGAGTTTTGGCCGCTGTAGTCTTGGCTACTGGTTTGTATTATATTTTGGGCCCTTGGGGATTGGCTGGACAGCAGTTTATGGTGCCCAAGTTTTCAGTTGCTTTCAATTTTCCCTTACCTAATTATTATTTTATTTACGGATTAAAAGATTCATTACAATATTTACCGGTAGTGCTTCCTTTTACCATTTTAACAATTGTAGGTGGAGTTAATGTTGCTAAAGGAGCCGTTATGGCCGGAGATGATTACAATATGCGTGAGGTTTTGCAAATAGATGCTGCAATTACCTTAATTTCTGGCTTGTGTGGTGGTATTGTTCCTACTACTTTATATATTGGTCATGCGGCATTTAAAGGCATGAATTGCCGCGCAGGCCACGTTTTATTGACAGGTGTTTTTGTTGGTATATTTGGTATTTTTGGCTTAATTAAAGTTATTGTCGACTTCGTACCGACAGCTGCTTTAGCACCTATTTTAATATTTATTGCGCTGGAGTTGACTTCACAAGCTTTTAGAGATAGCGATAATAACTTTCGCACTGCTTTAACCTTTGCCTTATTCCCTTGCATTATGAGAGCTTTGGCTTTAAAGGGTAATTATAGCGATAACTTTGAGTCTTTGGTCAGTCGTCTCATGGCTGAGGCCAATGGCCATCGCTTTTTAAGTGAAAATTTAGTTATTCCGGCCTTAGGCAATGGCTTTGTTCTAACGTCTATGTTATGGGGAGCTTTTCTAGCTTTCTTTATTGAGCGCCGTTTGCGTAGGGCGGCAATTGTGTTGTTCATCTTAGCATTATGTTCATTTGTAGGCTTGATACATTCTGTTTCACCAGCTGGATTTATGTATTGGCCTTTCAATTTACCTAACGATATTGAAAAGGCTATACCTTTCCAGTTTGCTGCAGGATATTTTTTAGCCGGTTTGCTTGTTGTTGCTCTATCCTTTAGCAACTCTTCTGCTTGGTCAATTTATGAAGATGAAAATGAAAAATTGAGAGCTAAATTTCTTGCTAAAGAAAAAGACTCGGAGTCTGTAGCATAATTTTAGGTTTGTTGATTATTTTTTTGAAGCGCTCTGTCACTCTAGGCGCTATTGGCGGGGCGTTTCTTCTTTTCGGCAGGAATGCAAGCGAAATGGCAAAAAGATCGCCCCAATTTTTGCTATTCAGAGAAAATTTATGCTTGCTAAAGATTGTGAAACTACACTGGTAAATTTTAACGATTATTCAGTGCCCAGCACTTCGGAGAGGTTGCATGCCGATTCCAATATGAGAGGGCGGGGAGTGACGATCGCTTTTTTGGATTCTGGTTTTTACCCTCATCCTGATTTAGGTGATCGTATTGCTGCTTACATAGATTTAGGCGAAGAAACCCAAGATTTAAATCCACATGCCAATCGCAATGGCTGGAATTGGCATGGTATGATGACTTCTGTATCTGCTTGCGGCGACGGTTCACTTTCCGGCGGCCGCTACAGAGGGTTGGCTTCCGAAGCCAAGGTTGTGCTTATAAAGTGTAGTCGCAATGGTATGATTTGCGACGATTTAATTCTCAAAGGTTTGCATTGGGTGCGTGATAACGCTGCCAAATATCATATCAACATTTTGAATATTTCTGTAGGCAGCGATTTCGATCCTAAAGAGTTAAATTGCGAGATTTCTCAAGCTTCGGAAGAACTTGTTTCTAACGGTATTTTGGTGATTGCGGCCGCCGGTAACACGCGGACCTTGCCACGCCCGCCGGCCAACGCCCCTTCTGTACTCACTGTGGGAGGTTGCGTTTCACGCAATGCTTGCACTCCGGAAGAAGCGGAGCTCTATTGCAGCAGCTATGGTGTTATTTTAGATTTGGTGGTGAAGCCGGAAATTATTGCTCCGGCTGCTTGGGTTGCTGCTCCGATCCTTCCCGGCACAGTGCAATACAAACGAGCTCAGTATTGCTACGACTTAGCCGTCACGACCGGCGGGCCTTTGCTCAATTTGCTTAGCGAAGTGCCCGAAGGCGTGGGCTTGCCCGACAATTTGTACCAGTTGAGCCGCGAAGAACTTAGCCAAAAGTTAGATAAGTGGCTTTTGGATGATAAAGTTGTCGGCCGTCACTATCAGCATGTAGATGGCACTTCTTTCGCGGCTCCCACCGTCGCGGCTATTGCTGCACAAATGTTGGAAGCTAACCCACAACTAACTCCGGCCGCTATACGTCAGATCTTTATGTCTACAGCTGACCGTGTCAATGGTAAAGATCTTTTGGCTCAGGGTTGTGGTATCGTAAATGCTAGCCGAGCTGTCGAGCAAGCCCACGAAGCCTGGACTCACGATCAAATTTGTGAATTGCGTCCGCCCTTGGTTTTAGATGGCAAATTGAGCTTCATTTTTGTCAATTATTTTGCCAAAAAGGTTGAACTTATGGGAGACTTTAATGACTGGACGCCTCACCAGTATTACTTCCATGAAATGTTTGACGGTACTTGGAAAGTGGAAATAGATGCGCCTCCGCCAGGAAGGTATCGTTACAAATTCAGAGTTGATGAAAAAGATTGGTTTGAAGATCCTGCCAATTTATACCGTAAACCCAATGTGTGGGGAAGCTACGATTCAATTCTGAATATTGCTTAAGCAAAAAAATAAGCGCAACCTTCATCTTTCAGAAAGTTGCGCTTATTTTTTTGCTATTTTGTTATTCAAACTTTTGTGAACGAGCCAACAAATTGACAATAGCCTGTTGCAAGTTATGCTCGCCGGACAAAATTTGACAAGTTTCTTTAATAATGGGCGTCTCTATGCCCAAATTTTGCGCCAGTTGCAAGCAACTGTTGGCTGTAGTCACTCCTTCAGCTACTTGTTTCATCTCTTTCATAATATCGGACAGCTTTTGACCTTTGCCAAGCATAAGACCAACTTGGCGATTGCGACTCAAATCACCGGTAGCTGTTAAAAGTAAATCGCCCAAGCCACTTAAGCCTGATACGGTAGAGGAGCGCCCACCCATAGCCATAACTATACGCCTAATTTCTATAAGGGCTCTGGTGAGAAGAGCAGCTCTGGCATTAGCTCCCATACCGGCTCCGTCAATCATGCCCGCAGCTAAAGCAATAACATTTTTTAAAACTCCACCTAATTCTACGCCAACAATATCGGTGGAAGCGTAAGCGCGAAAATATTTATAGTGATAAAGATTGGCAGCCAGAGAAGAAAGGCGCGGTACTGGTGAAGCTAAAGTAACGGCTGTAGGTAATTCTTTGATAACTTCTACAGCAAAAGAAGGGCCAGAAAGAACTACTATACGTTCTAAACGCCCCAACACTTCGGAAAGCACTTCAGACATGCGCATAAGACTGTCTTTCTCCAGCCCTTTAGCTGTACTGATAATTATGCTTGAAGGGCTGACATTTTCTTTTACTTCCTCGGCTACGCTGCGTACAGCTCCCGAAGGCACAGCAAAAACTACAAAATCAGCTCCTTTAACAGCTTCTTTTAAATTATATTCGACTCCCAAATCGCCAGGATCGCATAAGCGCATATCTCCGAAATAACGAGTATTGAATCCTGCTTTTATGGAGTCTAAGTCTATAGCGTCGCATCCCCATATAACTACATCGCTGCCGGCTTTATGTAAGTGCAAGGCTTGTGCTGTGCCCCAACTTCCAGAACCAAGAACGGCAACTTTATAGCTCATAACTAAAAAATATCTCCAAAAAAATCTTCACAAAAGTATAGGAAAGGCTTTTCCATTATACAGCCTAGCACCTTCCACTACATGTACATATATCCCCGCCCAAATAAGTAAGAGGCTCCAAGCGAAGATTCGCCGCTCTCACTTCTATACCCTATCAAAAAAAACAGGGGAGCTTACGTAAAACTAGATTTAAAATAAATACAGCCGCCATAAAGGCGGCCTTATTTATTTTATTCTGTAACTGTGACTGTAACCGTGCGCACTCCCCATTGAGAGCACTGAGCATTGTTAGGTAGCCAAATATCTATTTTGTTACCGTAAATGCCACCGCCAGTATCTCTGGCTTCACCCCAACCGTAACCAGGTACATATATTTTAGAACCAATAGGAATAACACTGGGATCGACAGCTATACAACCGGGGCCGGTATAGTGGCCACTGGCCGTGCGTCCATTCAGACAGTAGGCATAAGCTGTTACTGTGATAGTACGGCTCTGAGGTTCAGGGGCAGCAACTATTTTGTATTCAGCACTAGTTTCTGCTCCGCGAATAAATGAAGAAGCCAAAGAATCAGCAATTTTAAGATGATTGCTATTATTTTGACGGGACTGACTCTCGCTTACTTTAACATCTTCTATAGTTGTTTCGACTTCAACAGTCTCTGCATTAACTCTATTGGGCAGCAAGCCACTTTCATTAGGCGATACAGACACTAGAGAAGGTGCCGGAGGCATATTTCCTAGATCTTGACTGCAAGCATTCTGCGCTAAAAGCAGAATAGGCACAACCCAGATACATGCCACCAACACATAAGCCCAAAGCTTACGCATTATGGCCTCCTTAGTTTTCTCTATATCTCATCTCTTTGCCAAGGAGATGAAATCTATGAATTAATAGCTTTTTTTCGCTAATCTAAAGCTAAAAAAACAATAAAACCTTACATAAGGTTGATATACTGTATATTTTCTAATAATTATAGTCCATTCCTGCAATAAATATAGCCTATAAGCTATAAATTACTGTAAAAATGTAAACATTTTACGTATATATTGTCTATTTTTAAACAAAAATTTTAAAGAAAGCTACAAAAAATTAACTTAATAGTTTATCCCTTAAGAGAGGAATTAACCCATTTTTAAGGGGTTCTGTTCGAAAAAGCGTAAATTTTGTCCATACAATAAATGCATAAATGTCTATATTTATTGTTATTTATGCCTAAAATATTGCGCATATTATTTATAAAAATAGCCGACTTCTTAGGTGCTGAAGTCGGCTATTTACGATTTTTTTATCGATAAAATACGCTGGCCTAAGGCTCTCTAAACTGGCGGAAGAGAGAAGAAGGCTGTTCCTCTAACTTTACGCTGACTTCTTTTTCTGTACCGTCACGCCAAAGTTTAATAGTAACTGTAGATCCCACTTTCAGAGAACGCATAAAAGATTGCAACTCTGAAGCTGTGGGAGTTTCCGTACCGTTTATACTGACTATGACGTCATTACTCTTAATACCACCTTTGCTGGCAGGGCCGTTAGGCAGAACCTGGCCTACGATAACGCCTTGAATGTTTTTATCCAAACCTAAATAATTGCGGGCCGGTTGATTCAAGTCAGCCATAGCTATACCAAGGTAGGGGCGAGATACTCGACCATGATCGCGCAATTCTTTCATAACCGTATATGCAGTCTCGGCAGGAATCGCAAAACCTATGCCTTGAGCTGAACGGATAATGGCAGTATTGATACCGATAACTTCACCTTTGAGATTGATAAGAGGCCCACCGGAGTTGCCAGGATTGATAGCTGCATCGGTTTGCAATAAGTTGCGCAAATCGACATTACTATCACTCAAAGTACGATTCCGAGCGGAAAGGATACCCAGAGTAGCAGTTTGACCTACACCTAAAGGATTGCCCAAAGCTACTACCCAATCTCCGATACGCATATTTTCAGAATTTGTCAAAGAAGCTGTAGGGAAGGATCGCTCTTTATTTTCAATGCGCAAAATGGCCAAGTCAGAAACAGGATCGGTACCTATAATTTGAGCAGAATGCTGACTCTTATCGCTTAAGGTAACTTTAATCGATTTGGCACCGCTAATTACGTGGTTGTTGGTTAAGACAATACCGTCTGAACTGACGATAATACCTGTTCCCATACCGCGGGGAATTTCTTGAACTTGGTAATCGAAAGGATCGATAAATCCAAAGCCGTGAGTGCTGTAAACCCTGGTAGTCATAGTTGTGTCTATATTAACGACCGCAGGAGCAACTTTAGCCACCGCATCGGCTACAGCGCTGCTGCCTTTAGGCATGACGGCTTTGGATTTTGAATTGTAATTTATATCGAAACCGGAAGTAGACTTCTCTTTATCCTGCTGAACGGGACTATCATTAGTCTCCGTAGCTGTTGGGGGAGTATCAATCTCTTCTTTCTCCATAGAAACTTTAATGGAGGGAGTACAATATATAACTATAAAAACTAAGAAAGCGCCTATGAATACGCCGGCAATGCCGCAAATAACGGTAATTGCAGCGTTGCCATGCAGATTTTTTCTAATCTTATCGATCATATCAAACCTTTCATAGCTCCCGGAATTGCCTCGAGACAATTACCTAGGCTTACGGCTAAAAGTTTGTAAATTTAAGCTTTATCTTCCTTGTTAGCTTCTTCGGCATCCGGAGCATAAACTATAGGAGCAGATTTCCACATACCTTCTAAGTTGTAGAAGCTGCGCTCACCACTAATAAACAAATGTACGATTACTGAGCTGTAGTCCATTAAAGTCCAGGCGTTATCATTTTTACCCTGGATAGACTTGGGCTCAATTCCTTGCTCTGATAGTTTCTTGTCGATATTTTCGGCAATATCACGCAATTGGTTGCGAGTAGGAGCGTCGCAAATAACAAAATAGTCACACAGAACAGAGTCTTTGCTCATGTCCAATACAACTGTATCTTTACCTAGCTTTTGATAGCAAACATCGGCAATAGCTTTGGCCATCTCTAAGGAATTTGCAAACATATTGTCTTTTTTACCTCTTTTTCTTAAAAAAACTTATAGAATGATAGAAAAAACAGCGCTTATTGTCAAACTAAGCGTCTAAAATGGTCTCTTTGAAAGTATAAAAATCGAAAACAGTAGATACTGATGGATCGTAAATTTTTTACATACGTATGTACATCAGGCCAATAGTAAAACTATAGTGAAACAGGCCATAGCAAAAGCAACAATCCTATAACGGCAGACACCAAGGCCAGTACCAGTAAGACAATAGGATTTCCTTGCTGAGGAATACCGGGCAATTCATCCACGCTTATTTTGTTGTCTGAAGTGAACACCGTATTTATCATAGCTTGCTTTTATCCTAAAACAAAAATGCTCTTCAGTTAGAGTTTGACTGAGGAAAGAAGTTTCCCTCAGTCACCTATTTTTTATCTCTAAATAAAGGGATTGCTGCCTCCGGTTAAGACTATTTCAGCCAGAGCTTCGCGAATCATACTAATAAGTTCGTCGTCGGCATTGGGAATGATAATTTGAATAACGCCTTGCATGGAAGCATAGGGGATATTTGTATGTTCAGTAGCTTCCAAAACTATGGCGGAAACATCTTCTCCGCCAGGGACGCCGCGCAATCTGTTGACGGCATGTTGGTTGCCGCCGTCCATATCGTTAAATTCGACCATAACTAGGTCTACTTTAGCGTAGGAAGTGATCTCCAACATTTCTCCTATAGTAGAAGCGTAAAGTATGCTGAAGCCTTCGTCTTCCAAAATGCGACGTAAGAAGGGATAAGAATCTTCCGTACCTCCGGTGGCAATAAGAGCTGTCTTGCCAGCACCCAGACGGCTAAGTTTATTTACATAATCAAGTTGCGAATTGTTTAGTTCACCGCCTTGAGCTAAACTGTAATCTTCTTGGAAGGATACAAAAGAATTTTCACTGCCGTTTTCTTGATTGTCTTTAAGTGCAGGCTGAGAAGACTTTTGCTCGGTCGATTCAGGACGCTTGGGAGCAGGAGCGGCCATAGCAATAACCGTTTCTGATTCCGGCAAGAGACGATTTTTATAATATTGTGGAGTTGAAGAAGAAGTAGAAAGATCGTGTCCGCTTACCTGATGAGCTGTGCCATTTATAGGCAAATCGCCTATAGTAGGGCAAGAACCGACATCTATCTGTTCTGATTCGTTGACTCTCTCTTGTAAAGCTTGCTCGGCTGCGCTAAGTGTACGCATATGGCGCACCAACTCATTGATACTCATGGAGAGTTGGCCCAGCTCGTCTATATCTTCTACTTTAGCTTGGCTTTCGGTATCACCGGCCAAAACTCCGTCCACAAAACTGCGCAAGGCGTGGATACGTTCGCGCTTATCAGTTTCTTCGGCCTGTGAAGAGGCGATAAGCTTTTGAATATATTCGGAAAGACGATTTAAACGGGAGGCTGCCAAACCTATTTCGTCAGCACGGTTTTGATCGGCTCTAGTTTCCAATTTTCCCTGAGCCATCTGATCTGCCACTTCAGCCAAATTGAGCAACGGATTACCGTAAAAATAAGAGACAAAAGCTGTGAAACCTAAAGCTCCGGAAATAAGAATAAAAACCAAGCCCAACAGCTGACGCTTCAAACCTCCGAAAGCGGCTGTAAGCTCGTCAGTTGCGAGGTAAACTCTGACTATGCCCAGGCTGCTGTCGGAAGAACGAACCGGCACGCTACTAACCATGCAAGAGGTTTCGCCGGAGTTTTCCAAGCCGCTTTGAATTATAGATAATCCCAAGGCTTTGCGCGTTTGTTCGTCATTTTTTACTGAGCCAACTTCTGCTGATATGGAGCTGGCTTTTACTTTACCAGCGCTGTTAAGAACTTCCAGAGCGCTTACGCCGTGTTGTTCGGCCAATACAGAAATATTTCTTTGTAATTTGGCTGATTTGGCGTAATTACCAGGATCGGCCAAAGAATCGGCGCTCATGGCCGCTAAACATTCTCCCAGTGATTCGCTTCGCATAGCCAAAGAACGAGTGAGAGAAAGTTGCTCGCCCCCTTTAATGACGGCGAAGCAGAAAAAAGCAAAAAACACCGTCAATGGCAATAAGGCCAGAAGCATTTTAATTTTCAGCGAAAAAAACTTATTTTTAGGCATAATAACGTTCTGCGCCAATTCGAGCCGAGTTTACAAAAGCCTACAAAGTTTTTACTAATATTGATATGCCAATCAATAGCTAAAATGGTGTATCTAATACGGTAGCTTCACAATCATGTGAAATTGAGCTAAAATCAGGCGTATTTGAACTGTTTTTATGGTTGTGTAGGGAGGTGGTGGTTTTCGATTTAGATCGGAAGCTAGGCAGCCAGAATCGGTTGGACGCTCTTTTTATCCTTACAAGATGGGCAGAGCGTAATTTTTTAAATTAAGGTAAAGATATGACTTTTTACAAACAAAATACCAAAGAAAACGAAATAAGACTTATTAACGCCCAAAGCGGTAAAACTTTAGAGTTTAATCAAGTTTTGGAGGTTATAGCTGGATATGCTCATTGGGGACCTGCAGCCGATATTATAAGAGAGTTGCATCCGCTGGCCGATTTAGAAGATGTACAAATGCGCCAGTTAGAAATTGAAGAAGCTATGCGACTGAATGTCGATAAAGGTTACAACCTTTATACTGATAACTTGGGGGATGTCCAGTCGGCTATAAAAGCTTCCCAGCGCCATAAAGCTTTGCAACCTTCAGAGCTTTTAGGCATTTTACATTTGGCTCAGCTCTCTCGACAAGTCGGTACTTTTTTACGCTCTCGCAGCAAAGAATATCCACTTTTGAGCGATAAGGCGCTGCGCTTGGGACAATTTCGCGATATAGAAAAACAAGTAGCGCGAGCCATTACTCCGGATGGTGAATTATCTCCCAACGCTACGCCCAATCTGGCGCGTATACGCCAAGAATTGGCCGCTGCCAGAGCTAGTGTGGAAGAGCGCTTGCATGATTTTTTGCGCAATTCAGAATATGCGCGTATGATCCAAGATCCGGTTATTTCAACACGTTTTGGTCGTCAGGTTATTCCCATTAAGGCTGAATATCGCGGCCATTTCCCCGGTCTTATTATTGATCAGTCAGCTAGTGGCGCTACACTTTTTATGGAGCCTTTGGCTGTAGTCGAGCTAAGCAACCTTAGCCGTACCAAAGCTTTGGCCGAGACTGCCGAAATTGAGCGCATTTTGCAAAGTCTGACTGAGCTGGTAGGAGCTAATGGGCGTGAACTTTCCGACAGTTTAGAAGAATTAGCTTGGTTGGAAGCTTTGCAAGCTATTGCCAAATATGCATCTCATTCCGGATCATCTTTACCTGAAGTAAAAGATAAATCACCTTTGCTTATTGCGGCCGCTCGCCATCCTTTGCTTATCGAGCGTTTAGGTGACAAAGTGGTGCCCATGACCTTTGATTTGGAAAATAACCGCACTTTAATTATTACCGGCCCCAACACCGGAGGCAAAACAGTAGCCTTAAAAACTATCGGTTTAATGGTTATGATGGCTGTTTCTGGCTTACCAATTCCGGCTGATTCTTCCAGTTGTATTCCTTTCTTTGAGCAAGTTTGGGCCGATATAGGCGACGAGCAAAGTATTATGCAAAATTTGTCTACTTTTTCTGCCCATATCAACCAAGTTTTACGCATGATACCTCACGCTCATGAGCACACTTTGCTTTTGCTTGATGAACTTGGGGCCGGTACCGATCCGGCTGAAGGTGGCGCTTTAGCTGAAGCAGTGCTGGAATATTTCCATTCCAAAGGTGCTGTTACCGTAGTAACTACCCACCTTTCCGAGTTGAAGAACTTCGCTTCTCAGCGCGAGGGTATGACCAATGCGGCTGTAGAGTTCGATAGCGATACTTTAGCGCCGACTTTCAGGGTGATTATGGGAGTTCCCGGTCGTTCTAACGCTCTAAAAATAGCCAGCCGCTTAGGATTGCCTGCAGAAATTGAGCGCCGAGCTGTTGAACTTTTGGGGGGAAATACCGCTCAAATTAACGGTCTATTGGGTGAACTTGACAGAGAACGTGAAGTTAATGAACGCTTGGCTAAACGCTTGCGCGATCAATTGGCTCAGGTGGGCCGTTTGCGTTCAGCTTACGAACAAAAAGTGGAAAATGCTCAGCGAGAGTGCTCGGAAATGATTGCCAAGGCTACTTCCGAAACAGAAGAGCTGGTCGAGTCTTCGCGCCGCCATTTGCGAGGACTGACCGGCAGTGTGCGCCGCAGCCTAGCTCAATTGGGCAGTGTACGCCGCCAATCTATTGTCGAATTACGTCAAGCTGCCGCTGAACTTAGTAGAGCCTTAGTTGAGTTTGAAGCTTTAGAAGAATTGGTAGAGTTAAATCCAGTTGCCTCTAAAGCTTTGGCCCAGGCTTTGCAAGAAGCTGTCAATTATCGCAAAGAGCGAGAAGGACTAGCGCCAAAAGTTGGATCTAATCTTCCTGCTGTCAAACAAAGCAGCGATATGACAGAAGATGATGATTTGCAATTGGGAGTAGCTCAGGAAGATATTGGAGATTATTCAGTTTCTGAAACGCCTGATAAATCAGAAAATACTTATTCACGTTTAGACAAACTTGATCAATACGTTAGAGAACAAGCTCAAAATGTGGAAGGTAATTTAGATAGTATCAGCACCGAAGTGAGCAATTTAAAGAGTAAAGCTCCCAAAATTCCCGGACATAGCAAGTTAAAAGAGCGACTTAAAAACACTGCGGCTCAAGCTCTGGAAGTAAGCCTTTCAGCCGATCCTAATGCGGCTGTAAGCGAAAGCAAAGCTATAGGAGCCAAATTGGCCGACGAGTTGGGGCTGGACGGTTTTGAGTCTGAAGAAGAGGAGCAACCCAAAGAGGAAGTTAAGGTTGCCAATTTGCCCTTGGAAGTTGGTTCTCACGTCTTTGTGCCTCGTTATGGACAGGATGGTACTGTACTTTCTCTTTCCGACAAAAAAGCAGAAGTGCAAATTGGTGTTATTCGCATAAAAGTCAAAAAAGAAGATCTCCAAGTTTTGGCTCCGGAAAAGAGTGAAGTCGGCTCTATTCCCAGAGGTGGCAGCATGACTATGCTCTCCAGCCGCATCGATTTGCATGGCAAAAATGTTGACGAAGCTCTTTGGGAGTTGGGTGCCAAAATTGATGACGCCTTCATGAGTGGAGTGCACCAATTAGAAATTATTCACGGTAAAGGCACTGGTACTTTGCGTAAAGCTGTTATTGATTATATTAAAAATCACCCTTCAATCGCTTCCTACCGCATGGGTAAAGCCACTGAGGGTGGTATTGGAGCTACTATAGCTACGTTAAATAATTAGTTGGTTTAGCTTCTACCACGAGTGTCGCAATTAAAGTATAAGGCTCTGTTCTTATTTTGAGTCTATTGTTGTCAAACGAGAAAGTCGTCATTTTTAAGATAAAGATGGCGACTTTCTCTTATACTTATATAACAACAAATATTATGCATAAAGGCTAAAAAATGTCGAAAATGAGATTGCAATGCTACATATTTTAGGTCGTATAAGCAAGGTACAAGCGTAGGAAAATTAGAAGCTGTCGCGGTTGTAATCTTATTTATTTTTTTAGAGAGGGCCGTTTTTCAATAATGTTAGAACGTCTATTGACGCTGTTGAAGCGGATCTTTCAAGTTAAGAGCGTCGAACAACTAAAATTAGAAGCCGGCTCTGAGCAGAGTGAAGCTTTAAAACGTGCTCTTAAGCTTAAAGATTTAGTCGCTTTTGGAGTAGGAGCTGTAATTGGCTCTGGTATTTTTGTAACTACAGGTTTAGCCGCTGCTGGAAGCAGAGATTATGTGGCTGCAGGCCCCGCAGTTATGATCTCTTTCTTGGTTGTTTCTATCGCTTGCCTATTGTGTGTGCTTTGTTATGCCGAATTTGCTTCGGTTATTCCTACTGCCGGCAGTGCATATACCTACGCTTATGCCAGTTTGGGAGAATATGTCGCTTGGATTTTGGGTTGGAACCTGATTCTTGAATATGCAGTGGGCAACATAGCAGTAGCTATTTCTTGGTCTGGTTACTTTTTGTCTATTTTAAGAGGATTTGGCATAAACTTTCCTGCCTGGTTAGCTGACAGCTATTTTACTGCCTCACCGGAAGTTATAGCCAGTGCTCCTCATATTTTGGGCATTCCCATTATGTGCAACTTTCCGGCTATTGCTATTGTTGTTTTACTTACATGCATCATTGTACGTGGCATTAAATGTTCGGCCAGTTTTAACGACTTCTTGGTCGTTTTTAAGATTCTAATTATTTTGGGCGTTATTGCTTTAGGTGCTGTCTATGTCCATCCCGGAAACTGGACTCCTTTTGCTCCCAATGGTTGGGCTGGTATTCAAGCTGGCGCCGCTTTGGTCTTTTTTGCTTACATAGGCTTTGATGCTATTACTACTTTAGCTGAAGAAACTAAGAATCCCGGTCGCGACTTGCCTTTGGGTATGGTCATCACTTTGGCTATCAGCACCTTCTTATATATAGCCGTAGCTGCCGTTTTAACCGGTATGATTCCTTACACTGAATTGGGAACGGCTGAGCCTATGGCTACAGCTTTTGCCGCTATTAACATGCCTAAGGTATCAGCTGTTATTGCTATCGGAGCTGTTATTGCTATGACTGCCGTGTTGTTGGTCTTCCAAGTAGCTCAGCCGCGTATCTTCTTTGTTATGGCTCGTGACGGCTTGATTCCTAAGTTTTTTGCCAAAGTTCATAAAAAATTCCGCACTCCTCATATAACTACTTGGGGTACTACCGTTGTGGTGGCTTTATGTGCCGGCTTTATGGATTTAAGCATTGTAATTGAATTGTGTAATATCGGTACTTTATTCGCTTTCATATTAGTATGCTTAGGTGTAATTATCATGCGTCATCAGCGTCCTGATTTGGATCGTCCTTTCCGTACTCCCTTAGTTCCTTGGGTTCCTATCGGTGGTGTCATTTGTTGTCTTTATTTGGTAGCCGGTATGCCCTCTATGACTTGGGTGCGTTTCTTGGTGTGGATGGTAATAGGTACGATTATTTACCTGTGTTATGGTTATAAACACAGTGCTATGCTCAATCCGCCTACCTCTGCTCACAATTGTGTTTTGAATCAAGAGTTGGTTGGCAACGAAATGCAAATAGGCAGCACTGTTGTCAAGAATAGTGAAAAGAATGCCACTGAAGAGGCCAATGCTTCTGAGGTTTCTTACTAAGTTTTTACCTAAGCCTGATAAAAAAATAGAATGAGCCTGCCGAAAATGCTCGGCAGGCTCATTCTATTTTTTATTTATGTATAAAATTAAAGCTTTTCGATTTCAATTAAGGGAAGTAAAGCTTTAACCCTTTCTAGAGTAAAAACAGCTGGTAATTCTGTTTCGGCATTGGCCGCACCACAAGCGCTAGCCCAACGCAAGGCTTCCGGCAAAGGCAAATTCCTGCTGCAATGTAAGCCTAGCCCGGCACTGAAAGAATCACCGCTACCTACAGAACTGACTACATTGTCGACAGAGTAAGAGCAACGCCATACTCCATCGCCATTTAGGGCAACTGCGCCACTCTCACCCATAGTAACGCAAACTAAAGCGGCTCCGCGCTCGAAAACACAACGAGCCGCCTTTATCACTTCTTCCAAACTGGATACTGACACTCCAAGAGCGTCGCTAAGCTCGTCACGGTTAACTTTTATAGCTAAACCTTGAGGAGCGTCAATAATTGCTTTTAAAGTATCTCCGGGCGTATCTACTAGGGTTGGGCCAACTTGTTGAGCTAACTTGACGCACAGTTGTCTATAGTCTTGGGCATTTACTCCGGGAGGAACACTACCGGCAAAAATAGCTGCTTGGCTTTGAGCGCCTTGTTCGAGAATAAAGGCAGCCAAATCTTGCCAATGGCGTTTGCTCAGCGTGGGGCCAGGCTCGTTTATGACCGTAGAGTCACCCTGACTATGGCGTAAGAGGTGACTCATTTTAGTTTCCAGATCATCAAACTTGAGCCAAGAGGCTGCGATGTTTTCTTGAGCGGTCAAACGTTGCAAAAGCTGACCGGAAGAGCCGCCCAAGAAACCGGACACTAAGTAAGACTCTCCTAAGGTTCTGCTGGCTCTTCCTACATTGATCCCTTTGCCGCCCGCGCTGATACGCAAACTGACAGCGCGGTGGACTTGGTGAGGCACCAATACAGGGACACCGATAGTTCTATCAACTGTCGGATTTGTAGAGACGATTAAAATCACCGCAGTTTACCAGCCACCTTCTGCTCCGCCCCAAGAATTGCCGCCGGAACTACTGGAAGAAGAACCGCTGGAAGTAGAGCCGCCGCCACTTGAATAACTACCAGAGGAAGAACCGCCGCTATAGTAAGCATCTCCGCTACCATAACTGCTGCCGCCGTAACCTCCGGGGTTGTAGCTTCCGGAAGAAGAGCTGGACGGGGCTTCTTCTTCATACACATAAGTAGGCTGTTTTTTAGGCTCGGGAGCTTTTTCTAACTGGAGATCTACTCGGTTATCATCACCTGGTTTCATTGTCAATTTAGCCGCTCCGTCTTTGTAACCGCTGCGTTTGCAGGTAATTTTATATTGTTGACCGGTTATCAAACCACTACTTAAAGTCAAACTTCCGCTTGCGTCAGCTTTGCCTACAGATTTGCCATTAAGATAAACCATAGCATTGGCATTAGTGAAAATTCTTAAAGTTGGAGTCAGCTTCATATTAAGCACAACTTCAGCATCAGGTTTGTCGGCATTGACTTTGACGTCTTTTTTGGCCGGACTATGCAAATTGGAGCTGGCTTTTACTGTATAGTTTTTACCCAAGTCAATTTCAAATTCAGCTGATTGACCGCCTGAAATTTTCTTTGAAGTGAGCTTTTTGCCATTTTGCATAAGAACTACGGTTAAAGAACTCTGCGAGAAGCGCTCTCCTTTAGGAGTGACTCGCACAGTACCTTTGTTACGATTTAAAGTAACTTGTAAGTCCTTATCGCCTTCGCTAGGATCAACGGTAACTTTTTCCTGGTGTTTTAAGAAGCCGGGAGCAGTGACAGTAACTTCCAAAGGCTTTTCTGTAGGAACTTCAAATCTGGCTAAACCTCCGGCAGCAACCATCTCTCCGTCTTTTATCAATTGACCATCGCAAGTTACTTTAACCTTAGGTTGGGAGGGAAGCTTATCATTGGTAACATGCACGGTCAATCCGGCCGGAGCACCGACCATATCGACTTGCAAGTCTTTAATGGGAGCTTCAGAACTAAGGTTGAGCTTGGTATCATGATCTTTGAAGCCGTCAGCTGATACTCTTACTACAAGTTCCTTATTTAAAGGTATGCGCAAGGTCAGTTTACCGTCGACAACATTTTCAGTTTTAATGACATTGTCTTGCATAATTAAAGAAACTTTAGCTTTGGGAGCATTATTTACCGCTATTTTAACTTGCCCTTTGGGGAAGAAGAAATAGTAATAACCTCCGCCGCCGAGTAAGACAATAACGACTAAAGCGATAATGATGCCCATAAGATTGCTGCCGCTACTCTGAGGTTGCAACTGCTTAGCAATGCGTACAGTTCCTGGACCATCCGTTAAAGAAGGACGTTTGGGAGTAGCACTAGGGGGGAAGCTGGGAGGAGTGTTGGGATTTATGACTGCATCTCCCATAGCTCCGCCGTTGCGCAAACTAGCAATATCGTTTTCTTCAGGCTGAGCTGATACAAAGGGACTAGTTTGCATAGGCTCGCCCAAACCGGCTTGTTCGCGATCTTCTACAAAAAGTTGTTGCGAACCGACGCCGCTATGTTTAGCCTTTTGACTCTGACCGCGACTGTCGGGGAAGCCCATAGGACGGATACCACCTTGTGACGGTTCATTATCTAAAACTTGAGAAGCAGCATCGAAACGACTACCACTTAGAGGAACTGGTACAGGTTGAGGATCGTTGGGATCAAATCCCATGCTTGTATTGCTCAAGCCATTGCCAAAATCTCCTGATTGGCGTCCAAAATCGTTATTACCCGACATGGAAGGAGCGGCTTGCTCGGGATAACCACCTTGCTGAGTAGGATAGTTATCCTGAGGATAGCTTCCTTGCTCGGAATAACCACCTTGCTGAGGAGGATAATTCTCCTGAGGATAGCTTCCTTGCTCGGGATATCTTCCTTGCTGAGAAGGATAATTACCCTGAGGATAGCCTCCTTGTTCAGGATAGCCACCTTGCTGGGGAGGATAATTATTCTGAGGATAGCCTCCTTGCTCGGGATAACCACCTTGCTCAGGAGGATAGTTCTCTTGAGGATAGTCGTTTTGCTCAGGGTAAGTACTTGGCTGAGGAGGATAATTATTCTGAGAATAGCCACCTTGCTCAGGGTAGGCATCTTGTTGAGGAGGATAGTTCTCTTGGGGATAGTTGTTTTGTTCAGGGTAAGCACTTGGCTGAGGTTGAGCCGGTGGTTGAGAAGAAATCTGACTGCGTCTAGACTGACGAGCTCCTACTGAAGTAGGACGCGAAGGTCTAGCTGGAGGAGCAGCCGGAGCCTGCGAGCGTCCAGTAGGGGACTGAGGTGCAGATTGGGGAACTTGAGGAGCAGCTTGGTCTAAGGGAGCTCCACCGACGGGAGTATTGCCGGAAGGATGCACGGAAGAGCGAGAAACACTGCTTGGACGCGGCTCACGGGGACCCCCTTGTTCACCTTCGCGCGGATTAAATTCCAAATTAAGCAAGCGCTTTTCGGCGTCTTGAACGGACGCTTCCATATCAGAAGAAACATTTTGCTTGCGCATCAACATTCCTAAAGTTCCGCCAGCAGTTTTTGAACGCAATAAACGCATATCTCCGCCGGAAGAAGTTTGCGAACCGGAGAAGCCGCTGCTCGAATCGCTGCGTCTCTCCTGCGACTGGAAAGGATTCTCGCTTAGAGGTGCCATATCAGAAACTCCATTTTTGTCAGATTCAAGGCCAACTTCGATCTCTTCAATGAAATCTTCTGCAGAGCAATCACGCTCGATGGGATCAGAAACCATCAAACGAGCTACCAAAGTTTCCAACCAAATGGGTGCTTTGGGTAAATGAGCTCTTAAACGTGGCATCTGAGGTAAAGCAGCTCCGGGAGTAGAAACTAACCCAGGAGCTGGGCGCTCACCAGTTACCATGTAGTAAAGAGCTGCTCCTAAAGAAAAAAGATCGGATTGAGAGTCTGGGGCAGAGTCGGAAGATAATTCAGGAGCAATAAAGCCCAAGCGCTTAGTATCATTTTTTAGTTCATTATTGTGGGTAAAGAGCGCTCTAGCAGTTCCAAAATCAGTGATAACTACTCTGCCTGTTTGTTTTTCGATAATTATGTTGCCGGGATGCAAGCAACCATGGAAAATACCTTGTTTGTGAGCAAAGCTCAAACCTTTAGCTGCTTCTTGCATAATTCGGCAGGCATGATCTATATCAAACTTTTTGTAATGTTCAATTAAAGTTTGTAAAGCTACGCCGTCTATAAATTCAGAGGCTATAAAATGATAGCTTAAGTCCTCTCCTAAGTCGTATACTCTGGCTATATTGGCATGTTCGAGAGACGAAGAAACGACCACAGAGCGTTGCAAATCGGTGATTAAACTTTCATCTGAACTGAGAGACGCATTGAGAACTTTCAAAGCTACCCTCTTGTGCGTATTTTTATTGGTCGCTTGGTAGACTACGGCAGAAGGCCCTTTGCCTACCTCTTCAATGATTTCATAGACGCCGATGTTTGATGGAACCACAATAATACTCTGCCTCTACTAAATTTTCTCTCTGTCTGTATTTTTAGCCAGCATTAGAAAAAACGCCTTAAAGAACTTGCTCCTCATTTATATCCATGCGGAAAACAAAAAAAGAACACTCCTAGTATTTGTTTTTGGGATGTTTACTCCCTGCTTAAAAGGGAAAAGTAGGTTCATGCTTTATTTCATTTTCGCTCTCTTGATATGCAAATGATTAAGGCTAAACGTACAGCAGGGCAAATTGACTAAGGACAAGAACGCCCCGCCTTTATATTAAAAACACCGGATCGTCAATTTAGTGAAAATAGACAACAATACATTCAAAATTGTGAGGCGTTCCCTTCATAATTATAATGCCTTGGCAGCAGAATGCCTTTACGCTTTGGTTGTCGGTTTTATAACAGCTTTAGCGGCTATTTGCTTTAATTTCATGATTAAAAGCGTTCACTCTGTTTCTGTATGGGCATTGCCTGAAACTTGGTGGGCCATTCCGCTGTCTATTTCTGTTGGTGGTTTGCTTACTGGATTGTTTCTATGGTGGCGCTCTAAAGATCTAAATCCAGGAGGCGTTTCCGGAGTAATTACCAGCGTTTTTGCCCAACATGGTCTTATTCATGGTAGAGTAGCCTTAATTCGTATGATATCGGCTGCCTTAACTATAGGTAGTGGCGGCTCGGCAGGTCGAGAAGGGCCTATTGTGCAAATCGGCGCTTCTTTAGGCTCTAAGTTTGCTCAGCTTTTAAAATTATCAGAACATAATACGGTTATATTGTTGGCTTGTGGTGTGGCGGCAGGTATCTCTTCGGCATTTAATGCTCCCATTGCCGGCATATTTTTTGCTTTAGAAATTATTCTGGCTCGCTTTACCTATCATTCATTCGGTTTGATTGTACTTAGTTCTGTAACTTCATGCGTCGTCACGCGGCTATTAGTTGGAGATTTAGCCGAGTTTTCTGTACCTATTTACATATTGCAAAACTCTTGGGAAATGATTCTTTGCCTTGGGTTGGGATTGGTATCTGCTTTAGTGGGAGTTACTTTTACACGTTCGCTAGCTATAAGTGAAAAAATGTTTGGTTACATAAAATGTCCGATATGGTTTAAGCCTGCTGTTGGCGGTTTATTGTGCGGCATTATAGCTATTTTTTATCCACAAATTATGGCTAGCGGTTATGATGTCATGAATGAAGCCATGAATGGGCATTTGGCTGTTACTTTAATGTTAGCTTTGGTTATAGCCAAGATAATAGGCACATCATTTATCCTTGGTTCAGGCGGAGCTGGAGGCGATTTAGCCCCTTCGCTTTTTATAGGATGTATGTTAGGTGGCGTTTATGGTTGTATTGTAAATACTATTTTTCCTGGAAATACAGCAGCTACCGGAGCTTACGCTCTAATAGGCATGGCTACGGTCTTTGCAGCTGCAGCTAGGGCTCCGCTTACTGCAGTATTTATGATCTTTGAAACTACCGCCAACTACTATATGCTTATGCCCATTTTAGCTGCTTCGGTGGTGGCCGCTCTGTTCGCTTCAGTGTTGGATAAAGAATCACTTTACACTCTGAAGCTGAGTCGCAGTGTTTTAGACATGCAACAAGGAAGCAGAGCTCTTATAAGTCCATTGGAAGAAATCAATGTAGCTGAAGTAATGAGCTCTGATTTTACTTCTGTAAGTCCAGATACTTCTGTTCATGATGCTATTGCCAAACTAAAAGAAACTGGGTATGCTCTGTTAGCTGTTATAGATAAAAAGGGAAATTTCTGTGGACAAATAGATCGTCGCGATATTATTTACTGGCGAATGCGACGCAGCGGCAACAATACCAAATCAACCTCTGTAAAAGAAATTATGCGCACGGATGTTGAGTTTTTAACTCCAGATGATTCTTTGGCCGCCGCTGTACACTTAATGTGTCGCTGCCGCTGCGGATGTTTGCCTGTTTTAGAGTCATCGCGCTCACGCAAATTGGTTGCAATGCTAGATCGCAGCGAAGTGTTTCAAGCTTTTGTGCAAAAGCAAGGTGAACAAGCTCTGGAATAGTTGGACGCAATAATTGAAAACGAGGCGAGCGCAAACTAAATTTATAGCCGCCACAACGTTCGTTATACCCACCGTAATCAACGAGGCTATAAGTTTAGCACCAACATGTATAGCGTAAAAAGTTGCTGAAATTGTGGAAAAGTTAGATTTACGATATTCCATTATAAAGATCTAGCATGTCTAAAAAATTGGAGGCTTTGAGAAACACATGATAAAGTAACAAGACCATATTTCAACATATATATGAAATATTGATAAAAAGGGAACAATTGAAATGAAAGCAACCACAATTGTTTGTGTACGCCGTCACGGTAAAGTGGCTATCGCCGGTGACGGACAAGTTACTTTACAAAATACTATTATGAAAAATAAAGCTAAAAAAGTGCGTGTCATGGCTGATGGCAAAGTGTTGGGAGGATTTGCCGGATCTGCAGCTGATGGTATGACTTTATTTGAAAAGTTTGAAGCTAAATTAGAGGCATATTCAGGCAATGTTTGCCGTGCCGCTGTAGAATTGGCTCGCGATTGGCGTACCGATAAAGTACTTCGCAAATTAGAAGCGATGATGATTGTGGCCGACCGAGAAAATATGCTTATCCTTTCTGGCAACGGTGATGTTTTGGAGCCTGATTATGATGTTACTGCCATAGGTTCCGGTTCAGCTTATGCTATAGCGGCCGCTCGAGCTCTTTTGGAAAATACTAACTTAGAAGCTAAGGAAATAGCTACCAAGGCGATAGATATAGCAGCCGATATTTGTATTTATACAAATAAAAATATTACAGTAGAAAGTTTAGACTAGATTATAAGTCGCTGATAAAGTTGCTCTCTTGAGAACTCGCTTGCGTAGGATAAAAATATGAACCGTAACGATACACAATTTGAAATCGAACTTTTGCAAATTGCTGCTGAAGCTGGGGATAGCGCTTCGCAGTATAAGCTTGGTTATTGTTACGATAATGGTCTTAATGTCAAGCGTAGTGTCAGTGAGGCGATAAAATGGTACGAATTGGCAGCTGAGCAAGGCCACTGTGAAGCTATTTTAACTTTGGGTATTTTCTGTGGTATTGGTCGTGGTACTTTAGCCAATAGTGATAAAGCGGCTGAATGGTTTAGTAAAATTCCCAAGGGGGAAGTTGTTTCTGTTTCGTTCCATAATTTTGGAAGTTTAACTTTTTCGGATGATGGCAACCGTGAGTCGACACTTTTAAAGACTGCTAGATGGATGCGCTTCAATTACAAAGATGGGCATATTTCTCAAGAAATCGATACTCTTGGCCCTTTAGGCGGAGGTAATATCGGATACCCAGCCGAGGATTTACAAGGCAAAATAGATTGGCTTACTTCTTTAGCTGAAAGTGGGGACGCAATGGTACAAGCCTATTTAGGCGATTGCTACCGTGATGGCATAGGCGTAACCAAAAATGCTCAAGAAACTGTAAAATGGTATCGTTTAGCGGCTGCCCAAAATCATATCGATGCTCAGTTTGGTTTGGGAGTTTGTTACGAACAAGGATTTGGCGTAGAGCAAAATGCTGCCGAAGCCGTAAAATGGTGGTTGCGTTCTGCCAATCAGGGTGACGCTGTCTCTCAATTCAACTTAGCTATATGTTATGGCCAAGGCAAGGGCGTAGAAAAAAATTTAGATGAAGCTGCTAAATGGTTAAATTTAGCCAAACAGCAAAAAGATGTCTTAAAAAGCGTTGGCATTGACAATAATGAGCAAGGTAAAAGTGGAGAAGTTACTCCCGATTTTGTCGACAATGTAAGTGAAGATAAGATACAAGAATGGCGTGAAAAAGCGGAAGCAGGCAATGCTTATGCTCAATATAACTTAGCTATTTGCTATCGCTTTGGATGTGGCCTTAAACAAAATTTGCCAGAAGCTTTAAAGTGGTATCGTAAATCAGCTAGGCAAGGTTTTTCTCCTGCCATTCATAATTTGGCTATTTGCTACGAAAAGGGAATTGGTACTCCGAAAGATATACCTGAGGCTATGAAGTGGCATCGCTTTGCAGCCAATCAAGGCGATACAGATTCTCAGTTGCTTCTTAGTGTTCATTACAATGATAAAGATGCTCCTTGGTATGATAGAGCCAAATGCTTGAAGTGGTGTCACATAGCTGCCGAACATGGCAATATTGACGCTCAATTGTATCTAGCTCTTTTGCTTTTGGAACAAGATATAAAAGAAGCTGTGAAGTGGTGTCGTAAAGCTGCTAAAAATGGTCACGAAGAAGCTAAGCGCCTTTTGCAAGCTTTACAAGAACGAGGAGTGGATTTTACATCTTCCGATTCTGACGACGAATCCGAATTAGGAAATACCTCTAGTAGCAAGTCTGTAAGAAAAACTAGAGTAGATGCTGAAGCGCAATATCAGTTAGGATTACGTTATTTTGCCGGAGACAGAGTTAGGCAAGACTTTGATAAAGCCATTGCGTGTTTTTATCGCGCTGCCGAATATGGGCATGGTTTAGCTCAATATTGTTTAGGCTTTTGTTATGATACGGCTTTAGGCGTAGAATATAATAAGAATGAAGCAGCTAAATGGTATCGCAAAGCTGCTTGCAATGATAAATTTTTTGACTCTTTTTCCGGAAGCATTCCTTGTCTGGCTGTTTTTAAACCTAAGCAAGTTAAAGTTATTCATAATGTGGAAGATGATATTATTGAGCAATATCGTCTTTCTGCCGAAAAGGGATCAGCTGAAGCTCAGTATCAATTGGCCCGCCGGTACGAAGATGGTGACGGACTGAACAAGAATATTGATGAAGCTTTGAAGCTCTATCGTAAAGCCGCTGAACATGGCCATTGTGGAGCTCAGTTGCGTTTAGGCCATATCTACTATTGGGGCGAAGATATAAAACAAAATTATGATGAATCTAATAAATGGTATCGTCAAGCTGCCGAGCAAGGTGATATGTGCGCTCAGCTTTGTTTGGGGCTTTCCTACGATAAAGGTTTAGGCGTTCCTCAAAATGATATGGAAGCGGCTAAATGGTTTCGCAAATCGGCTGAACAAGGATACACAGAAGCTCAGTTCTGTTTGGGCTTTTGCTATGAATACGGCTGCGGTGTAGTGCAAAATGATAAAGAGGCTATCAAGTGGTATCGCAAAGCTGCCGCCAAAGGCCATGATGAAGCTAATATTGGTTTAAGGCGCTGTTTGAAAAAACGTCCACAGTAAAAAATAATTGTGATATTTTTATGTAGTGCCTTTATATAATAGCTTTTATACATTAAAGAGAGTACATATTAAAAGAAAACAAAAAAAGACAGACTCTGTTTTATCAAAGTCTGTCTTTTTATTTATAAGATCGCGCTAAATAGCGTGACTATTAAAGATCGAGTTTACACTTTTTTGTCGGCGGCGCAACCGGTGCGTCCGGGTTTAAGTACAACTTCGCCTTTACCGATAGCTTTGACGGGGCAAACCAAAGCGCAAAGGTGGCAACCTACGCACTTTTCTTTGTTGCAAGAAGGTTTGCGG
Organism: uncultured bacterium; assembly: GCA_934636825.1. Classification (GTDB taxonomy): domain Bacteria; phylum Vulcanimicrobiota; class Xenobia; order Xenobiales; family Xenobiaceae; genus Bruticola. The sequence continues at coordinate 64,154 of CAKUBG010000008.1, forward strand.
GTCTCTTCGTTCCAGACCATAGCCTGGTGAGCGCCGTCGTAGCAAGAGATATAACAACGGCCGCAACCGATGCACTTATCTTCATCAATTTCGGGATAGACGATGTAGTCGCGGTCGAGCTCTTCAGCGGGAATGATGTTGGCATTAGCCAAACCGATCAACTCGTGGAGACTGTCTACGCCTTGCTCTTCCATGTAGTGCATAAGACCATTTTTCATGTCTTCAACTACACGGTAGCCGTATTGCATAATAGCGGTAGTAACTTGCAAAGTGGTAGCGCCTAAGAGAATGAACTCGGCGGCGTCTTCCCAAGTTTCGATACCACCGATACCGGAGATGGGCAGATCGTGGAGGCCTTCAGCGCTGCGAAGCTGCTGGAGGAAGCGCAAAGCTACGGGCTTAACAGCCTTACCGGAGTAACCGGAGATAGAGGACTTGCCATTGACGATAGGCAAACCGACTTTGCGATCCAAGTCTACGTGAGTGACAGATTTAATAGTATTGATAGTGGCAATACCGTCGGCGCCGCCTTCTAAGCAAGCTTTGGCTACGGGAACCATATCAGTAATATTAGGAGTCATTTTAGCCATCATAGGCAACTTGGAACCGCGTTTTACGGCGGCGCAATACTTTTTGCAAAGCTCAGGATTGGCACCTACGTCGGAACCCATAGCGTGAGAAGTCATTTGCGGACAGGAGAGGTTCATCTCGATCATGTCAGCGCCGGCTTCGTCTACTAAACGGGCCAACTCGGTCCAGTCTTCTTCGTTGGTACCCATAATGGAAGCGATCAAAACGCGATTAGGATACTCAGCTTTAAGTCTGCGTAAGTCAGCTAAGTTCTCTTCTAAGCTGTGCTCGGCGATCTGCTCCATGTTTTTGAAGCCGACGAAAGGAGTGGCTTCCTTAGTAAGAGCATCAAAACGAGGGGACACTTCGTCGATAAGGAAGTGCTTCGGGCCGATGGTCTTGAAGACGACGCCGCCCCAGCCGCAATCGTAAGCTTTTTTGCACATGTCGTAGCAATTGCCTACGGGAGAAGAAGACAAGCAGAAAGGATTTTCGAAACGAACTCCAAGGAACTCAACGGATAAATCTTTATGGATCATTTACTTATTGCCTCCCAAGCTTTCGTGAATGGCCTGGGCAGCTTCTTTGCCCTTCTTAACGGCCCATACAACAGTCTTGTCGCCGTGAGCGATGTCGCCGGCTACAAATACTTTTTCATCAGCAGACTTGTAACCATCAAAATCGACTTCGTTCTTAACAATGTTGAGACCTAAGTTCTCGGCATTGACTTTTTGACCGACGGCCAAAATGATTTTGTCGACTTCAATATTGATCTGGCTGTTAATGTGACGGTGCTTGAAAGTGACGGTGTGGCCTTCGACCTTTTCGGGAACATAACCGTCGATAATGGTTACGCCTAAAGCCTGAGCGCCGCGCAGCTCTTTCTGGGAAGCTAAGAACTCGGAGAACTCTTCGTAAACAACGTCGGTGACGTTCTTGACGCCGAGCATCTTGAGGGTAGTAACAACGTCCATAGCTACGTCGCCGCCGCCGATAACCAATACGTTCTGAGGAACTTCTACATTGCCCTTATTCTCTTTGGTGCGAGCTAAGAAGGATACGGCAGTTTCTACGCAATCGTTGCCTTCGAACATAGGAAGCATTTTGGCTTCGCTGGAGCCGATAGCGATCAAAACGGCGTCGTGCTCAGCTTTGAGTTGCTCTAAAGTTACATCAGTGCCAACTTTGGTATTAAGTTTGAAGTTGGCGCCTAATTTTTCGATAAGAGAAATTTCGTGATCGACAACAGCGTTGGGAAGACGATATTCAGGAATACCATAGCGGAGGTAACCGCCGGCTTTTTCGTTCTTCTCATAAATGTCGACAGCGTATCCCAAACGAAGGAGGGAAGCAGCAGCCTGGAGTCCGGCTGGGCCGCTACCTATAATGGCGATCTTTTTGCCGTTGGGCTCGCCTTTTTCGAGAATTTGCATGCCAACCTGGCTCTCGAAATCGGTGACGAATCTCTGGATACCGCCAATATCAATGGGACGATCGATACCACATCTGGAGCAACCTTTTTGGCAATATCTCTCAGTAGGGCATACACGGGCGCAGATGGAACCCAGGGCGTTATTCTCACGAATAGTCTCGGCAGCACCTTTGAAGTTCCTGAAACGGACGCTGCGAATGAAGCGGGCAGGATCAGTTCCGGCTGGACAAGACTTAGAACAAGGGGCATCATGGCAAAGCAGGCAGCGCTGAGCTTCCTCCATGACTGTCATCATAGTGTAAGCTTGCTCGACTTCTTCTACGTACTTATTAGTCATTTTCTTCCTTCTTTTAAGTATCAACAGACATTCTGCCAAACAACGGCAGGCCTCCATTATACATGATTTTTAACATTAAATACCTAGAAAAAGAAAAAATATCCATAAAAATATTTTCTCTTTAGGTTTTTAGGCGTTGAATTGTTGCTAGCTTGACCTTTCTTATACTGGCGTGGTAAAATTACTTTTGGTTCGGAGGCAAAGTGCCGGTGCACTTTTCAGTGAAGGTTCCACTTGAAGAGTTGGGCAGCGGTGTTCCTAAAAAACTCGGGGGTGTCCCGGTTTCGACGGGGAGATGCTTTGCCGATGGTTGCGAGTCGAGTTGTCGAAAGCTCGTAAAAAAGTCGAAACTTTCAAACATTAACTGCCGAAGATAATTTGGCTCTCGCCGCCTAGTGCGGTGCGTCCGCTCACCTTCGTCGGCGGAGGTGTACCGGGCGTGAACCACGCCGTCTACCCATTTGCCGCTAGTCTCTCGGCTGCATAGGGGAAACACCAGAGGGTATGGCTTACCGAGATCCGGCCCGGGGGAGCTTGGCAAGCCGAGATTAAAGCCTAGGCTACACTCGTAGAGGCTGTCGTGGAGGCCTCTTCGGACGCGGGTTCGATTCCCGCCACCTCCACCATATAAAGTAAGAAACTCACCAACACGGTTTTGTGTTAGGTGAGTTTTTTGTTTTAACGCATAAAAGTTCAAACAATATATTAAAAATAGTTTTTATTTATTGGAAGATATGATACATTGTGAACGTGTATATTATTAAGACTCCAAAAATAGTACATTAAAATATTGTGAAAGAAGCTATAGATCAACTCTCAAAAAAAGTAGTTAGCGCTGAGCAATTTTATGGGCAACCTATACAAGATAAACGCAGTAGGTTTGTTTGTAAATATTGTGGAGAAAATGTGCGCTATAGACCGAGGGGAGGCAAGCAGCCAGATTATTTTTTTCACTTAAAAAAAACTAAAGATACCGCAGAATGTGAAAAACGCATTGCTCAATTAGAGCAAGAGGCAGAGTTTTATCAACGTGTGGGGATTCCCATGTGTTTGAAAGACGAAGGAAATCGTTTTTATTTGTATCTAATGTTTCCACCTTTAGGCAGTGGGTTAGTAGATCAAGCTAAAAAACAAAAAGCCAAAGTAATTATAAGTGATGGAACAAACAGTAATAATTTCAGAGAATATTCTATAACTCCTTATAGATTTTGCGATGAAGTAAGCACTCCAATTACCATAAAATTTATTCCTTGTGGTGAAGAATCTAAGTACGTAATAAAGATTGTTAGTGAAGATATTGCGACAAAAAGAAAAATAGAAAAAAAGTGGGCCGACTATTCCGATGGTTTTACCAAAAGCGGAGCGATCTTTAATTACAACGATTTTGGCGATAACAGAATAAGATTCAACAGTGATATATCTGCTGATAAATTATATTACCTTGTTTCTAATGATAGTGAAGCCATCAATCAATTGATCGAATTGCAAGTCAGTTTAGAAGAAAAAGGCTATATTGCTCTTGGTAATTATAACTACCGCGTTTACCTTTTAAACTTTGGAAACAATTTGACTAGTGACAAAGGCAGATATGAATCTGTAAAACGCCTTATATATAGTAAATTTAGAGTTTCGCTTACAGATGGTGTATCAAAATTAAATTTACTTTGGCCTCCTGCTGTTGTTAAACAAGATGTCAATATTTCGGTTAAGAATACTGATTCAATTTACTGTGTCTTCTCTGGAAGCAATCAAATTTTGGAAGTTGGATTTTCTAATGACTGTGTAAAGGTTGATAAAAATAATAACATTATTGTGCACTCAATTGCACAAAATGAGACGATTATATATGTAGAGACAAATGGAAAATTACAATTAAATAATTCGCTTATTATAAATAAAAAACATGGGAAAGAACTAGTCGGAGTTGGTGCGTATGAGTTTAGTTTAAGTAAAGACAGCGGAGAAGTTATAAAGTTAAGCAAACTGAAGCTAGACTCTTTGTGTGGAGATTGCGTTTTTCATAGCAACGCAAGAATTGAAGTTTACACTAGAGATAGCTGCTTTAAATACCGTCATATCGAGATTCGTAAGAGTGAAACTGAAAAATCTTTATCAAAGATAAAAAATTTAGCTGAAATAATTTGCGTTGTAGAAAAAGGTATTCAACTGGCTTATTCGGTTAATAGTGCTTGTGATAAATTGGAAAGTGAAGAATTTATTTTAAAGCGCATAGTTTCAACCTCTTTTGGAGAGTACGTAACCGCTCCAATGTGGTTTGCTTCTTTATTACTAAAATGGCAGCGAGAAAAGAAATACGAACTAGTTCTTTTTCTAAAAAAGTGCTTCATTAAAGGTAAAGTTCCTTATGGAATTCTTAACGCTTTATTAAAGTTTAAGTTGCAGAAGATTTATTAATTAGTGAAAAGGAAAGTGCAGTAATGGAAAACAGAGTCATGGGTAAAATGAGATGTGAATATATGTCACTTTGTGAAGTGAGAATATACAAAGATAAAGATGGTCGTAATATTCCTCGTTTGTTTAGACTTGCTGATATAAAAGGCGGTGAGTTAGTAAAGTTTATACCAAATGGTAATGAATATTATAGTTTTGAGAATAGAAAATGGATATTTCTTTATAAAAATGAAAATATTAAGAAAGTTGGAGATTTTGGGATTTGGCGCTGGGAGGCTAAACCATCTCGTGATGAGCCAGAAAGAGATCATGTAACTTCTGAGTATATTAAGGATGTTATTGAAATAGTAAGAATGGCAGGATGCAGAAATTGCAGAGAAATCGTTGAAAAATTACAACAATGTAACCTTGAGCCAAATTCAAGATCAACAACATTATTTATAACTGAAAATGTCAAAAATAGTAATAAGTGTTTTGGCTTATTGTGCGAACCATCTGACTTTGGGAAGGTAGATGGAAAAACAAAACTAGTAACTGGCGCTTTTGCAAAATTTGAAATAGATAGTTGTGATATTGTATCTTTTTCTGATTTTGATCGTAAATTTTATAAGTATACAGATCTAGATGACCCAATTGGTACAGTTAGTGTAAGAGAACAGTTTTCTGTTATTAAGGAAGTTATTCAGCAACGTATTGATAAAATAAAATGGTTAGGCTTTAGTCAAGATGAAGTTGAATTAATCCAAAATTTTCTGACTAAACTTCCAGATACCAGCTTTGTTCAGGAAATTGCTAGTTCTTGTGCATGTGATTCAAAAACTGCAGAAAAATATCTTCGAGAATTTAAGCAGAACGCAAGTTCGTCCTTGTCCGTTGAAAATTTAGAAACAGACATTTTGTTTAGAGTCTTAAAGCAGGACCCAGATTTTGTTGAGAAGTGCAAAGTGGCCTTAACTAATGATTGGCAAAAAGAAAATGCTGATAAACAAAATGAAGCAAAATCGGAATTAGAAAAAATTCGCATTGAGTTAAGTGTTGTTGAACAAAAATTAAGTGATAAGAATAAAGAACTTAGTGATATAGAAGATTCGATCCTTAATGATGTGCTAAGTCAAAAAGATGCATTAGAAGGGGAGCTGGAAGAGCTTAAAGATAACAAACAAAAATTAAAAGAGGAGATAACAGAGCTTAAAAGTAGCAAGCAAAAGTTAGAAGAAGATATAAGGGCAAAGGAGAACTTGGCCGCTGAAGTTGAGGCTAAAGTCTTTAAGCGTATTGAAGTTGCTCGCAAAAATGTAGCCGATTGTATCTCTGAAATGATTTTTGCAAATCCGCAGGGCAGTTCTTGTATTGGGGCTGGTCTTTCTGGATATAAGGCGTCTTATTTATTAACCACAGATAAATTTTCGTGCAAATATTGTGGTGAGCTTACTAACTCAGAAAGTTTCTTGGATGAGTTGTCTTATAATTTAAGAAATATCGGTTACGATAGTATTGCCGATGAAATGACCGAAGCTATATGTTTTTGTCTTGCCTCCAAGCTTCCTTTAGTTTGCAAAGCTAACGTATTAAACATAGTCCAATGCATATCGGCTATGTTTAATAATGACAAAGTTTGTATTGCTGATTTGCCTATTGAAGCCTTTAATTTTAATGAGCTTGTAGATGAAGTTAATAAGCAGACGATAGATGATAAAAAGCTTGTTTTAGTAGTTAATGGAGCTTTTGATAGTTTTAATCTAAATACATTTAATAGGATAGTCAGTCATTTAAAAACTTTGGGCGAAAAAATATTTTTAATTTTCTCTTTAGGTGGAGTTGCTCTTGAAACTATACCCAATTATGTATGGGATCAAGCCATGTTCATTGATGGAGATGTGGGATTAGGGCCATGTAGCGAGGCAAAAATTTGCTCTTATGTTTCTAATATCGATTTTAAGTTGAATAGCAATAGTGACGAAATAAAAGACAAATTTAAAAAGTTATCTTCTTTTTCAAGCTTTTTAAGTAATACAGCTAAGATACATTATGCCCAATTGGCAGCAGATTATAATTTGTCTAGCGTTTTCACTCAAGTTATTATTCAAGCTAAATCGAGTGGTAATAAACAAAAATTGTTAGAAGTTATCTCAGAAGAATCTGGTTTTGATGAATTACTAGAGCACCCAGTTGCTGTAGCCTACAAATTTTCTGAGGATTAAAGTTTTGAAACAACAACTATTAGAAAAAATGGCTGAAGATTTGGCTATAACCAGGTATTGTAATGAAAATCAGGATAGCTATGTTTGTAGGGTTTTATATTCAGCGGCTGCTTGCTGGATAAAGACAATTGCTCTAGATTCTTCCAGCACTGATAATTGCGCATATTTAGGAGTAAGCAAAAATCATATTTCCAGAAAGTGTCGTGACATTTTTAATGAGCTATTAAATATTTTTCCGATATTTCGTTCATTTATAAAAACTGACGAGCGCAATGATTGGATACAAATTATGTATCAACGGCTGCTTAGTCACGGTGATTTAGTTAACGTTGGCTTTGATACTAACGCCACGCTTTCTATTCCAAGTACAGTAAGGCTAACTGAAGACGTTCTCTGTGTTAAAGGCGCAATCTTGCAATCTGATTGTATGTATTCTGGCATAGCAACATTACAAAGAAATACTGATAAAAGCTTTACTGTTGAGCCTGTACTCTCGGCTATTGACTGGATAAAACGGTATGTCAAATCTGTTCAATGGTTTCCTGAGAGTATAAAAGGAGCAGAATATTTTAATCCATATTATAAATCGTGGAGTAATGATCAGTGTTGGCAAAAAAAAGCTTGCGAGCCAGTTAATGGTATAATCTTTGCACGTGAGCTTGATTTTGTTTATGGAAAAAAATATAGATACTTATTGTATAACCCCAATAAAGCACTTTTACATGTACTTGATGATTTTTTGATTAAACGCGAAGAACAACGTCGATTTATGATTGGATTACGTTCTATAGTGGCCAATAAAGTGCCAGCTAAACTAACTAGGTATTCCGATCATATCCATTTGTATTTAAATGTTTGGCTGCCTGCAACTGAAAGTTTATTGCTTGAAGTATACGCTTGGCCGTCCAGAAGTATTTATGAAAAATTAGATTGGGACATGCCCATAGAAGTTTGGAATTATATAAAAAGTTATTTAACTAATCTAGGTTTAGATATTGTGGAGGAAAATTGTCATGAACAATGAGACAGGCAACTTTTATGGAGTTCAAAATACCTGCAAAGCCATAAAAAATAGGTTATTAAGTTATATAAATACTGAATATTTTGGTAAGTGTGATGCTCTGAGAGCGGCTTGTGCTGATGAATTAAGAAAAGTTGGTGTTTTATATCAAGAACCATATATGGAAGCCAACAATGCTTATATGATCGTAGAAAATGGATTAGATACGGCTGATATTGATGAAGATGTAAAAAAGTTTCTCCATCTTATGATTGAAAGAAACCTAGGCGTATTTAAAAATCCTTATAAACATCAGATAGAGGCTTTGGAAGCCTATTTTAAGGGAAAAGATTTATTTATATCCACAGGCACAGGCTCAGGTAAAACTGAGTGCTTCATGTGGCCTATGGTTAGTAAATTAGTTCTCGAACAGATGCGCTCTCCAAAAACTTGGGAAATACGCGGTATTAGGGCGATTATGCTCTATCCTATGAATGCTCTTGTTGCAGATCAAATGGGACGCCTTCGCCATATGATAGGCAATGAAGGGGGATTCCATGACGTAGTATCTGAATTAGTCCCAGGGGCGCGTATACCTCAGTTTGGAATGTACACTGGACGCACGCCTTATCCTGGCAAATTTAATAAAAAGAAAAATGAAGAATTTGCTAATACGTTAGAAGAGCACATTATAAATAAGGATGATTCTACTAAAGAAAAACTTATTGAATTAGGCAAATATCCATCTAAAAAAGATTTAAAAGTTTTTATTGAGTATTTGCGAAGTGGCAGTAGTAAATTAACAACAGATCCATCTGATTCAGAATTAATCACGCGTCAGGAAATGCAACGCAATTGCCCTGATATTTTAATTAGCAACTATTCGATGTTGGAATATATGCTAATGCGTCCTATAGAAAAAAGTTTGTGGGAAAATACGCGCAAGTGGCTTAGCAGCAATTCACAAAATAAATTACTATTCGTAATTGATGAAGCTCATATGTATCATGGAGCCTCTGGGGCTGAAGTGGCTCTTTTAATTCGTCGTATTCTTAACAAGTTGGAAATTAGTCGCGATAGAGTTCAGTTTATTTTAACTAGTGCTAGTGTTCCTGATAAATGTGAAGAGGATGTCTCCAATTTTGCTTGTGATTTGAGCTCTCAATCTAGAAGTAAAGAGACATTTGTAATAATTAAGGGAACTAAGGCTTCATTAGCGGATAAGGGCAGTGAGTTTGAACCTGAAGTTCTTAAAGATTTTAATATTGATGCTTTTCAGGGTAATTGGAGTGCAAAAAGCCAGGCTATACGAGAGTTCGGACGTCTAGTTGGCTTCAGCTTACCATGCAATTTTGATGACGAAGTAGAAGTTGGAAACTGGCTTTATAACCAGCTTAAAGATTACGGCCCTATGCTTCGTATTTTGAAAGAAACGCGTGGTCAAGCTACAAGTTTAAAAAAGTTACCAAATATAGCTTTTCCTAATTGTAAAAATTATGATTTGGCAGAAAATGCTGTCAATGTACTATTAGCGATCGCTCCTTTAGCTAAGGATCTTAACGGTAATATGCTTTATCCAGCACGATTACATTTAATGTTTCGCGGACTTCAGGGCGTTTATGCTTGCTTAAATAGAAATTGTAATTGTGATTGTCACAAAGCTAGTTCTCTTAATTTAGGTCACATTTATATAGAAAAACCTGGAAACAGGTGTACATGTGGCGGTCTTATTTATGAATTAGTTAATGAAAGAACTTGCGGAGCTCTATTTATAAGAGGTTATGTTAAGCCGGAGCAATTTAGTGAAGATTGTTTTGTATGGAATGAACCTAATCAAGATTTGCTGGAAACTCATTTCTATATAGTTGATGAAAGTTATAGAAGAGATGAAAAGCATAAAGTTGCCTGGCTAAATTCTATGACTGGCAAGCTTGATACCGATGATCATACTGGGAGTGATGGTTTTGTCCAAGTTGTATATACTAATGAATCTAGTAGTAAAGCTGCAAATGGGTTAACAGTCAATACGTTTAAAAAATGCCCTAAGTGCGGAAAAGCCAATTTCCATGCTACAGATTTTAGTACCAAGGGCAATGAGCCATTTTATAATTTAGTGTCAGAACAGTTTCGTATCCAGCCTCCTGTACAAAAATATATAGATCAAACAAACCAGGGGCGAAAAGTTTTGCTATTTTCTGACAGTAGACAAAGAGCTGCCGTATTAGCTAAAGATTTAACAGAAGCTGCCGATGAAGAAGCTATGAGGAAAGCGCTTACTATGGCAGTTAATGAGCTACAGAATTGGGCGAAAGTTCGCGATGAACAGCCTAAATTAAATTACTTGTATTGGGCATTCGTGAAAATAGCTTATGAACACAAATTGAATTTTTTCTATGGAGAAGACGCAAAGTGGTTAGAAAGAGACATTGAGACAATTAGCAATAAAAAAACGATAAAATATAATAAACTGTCTGAAGATAGTTCTAGACCACAAAAGTATGATGAGCATTTGTTAAGGCAGTTATGCAGTAATTTTCGCTCCTTAACTGATGCTGGGTTATGTTGGATTGAACCATATATAGATGAAGATGAGGAAGAAGCCATAGAAATAGAAAAAGAATTATTAAAAAATAAAATTTTTATTTCTATAGATGAATTTAAACAAATGTTCGCTTCTTGGGCTATGAAAGTTATGGTTTCCTATTATGCCCTTGATGCAAATATTAGGGATACTTCTCGTAAACATATTGCCACTTATAGTGGACATCGTTTTGGCCTCGCTGAAGATGAAATAATGCCAAGTAGTATGGAAAGACTACTTAAAAAAATAAAAAACTTAGACGATAAGCAAATAGAAGCTATATGTAAGATTCTAAAAAAATATTTAAAACCACAGCAAGGAAGAAATAATAGGTACTATTTAAATATAAATAAACTTATTATATGTTTTGATGAAAAACATGATTGGTATAAGTGTCCACGTTGCAGTAGCATTTTCCCTTATACGTTATGGGGAAAATGTGCCCATTGTATGCAGGGTGAACCTAAGTTAATGTCCCAAGCTGATTTGGAAGGAATTAGCTTTTGGCGTGACCCTGCACTTGAGGCTATTGATCAACCAAGTACCATAATTACTCGTATTAACACTGAAGAGCATACAGCTCAGTTATCACATAAAGAACAACGTCAAGAAGTTTGGTCTACTACTGAAGATTTTGAAATGCGTTTTCAAAATGTTTCTGTTGACGACAAGCATCCAGTCGATGTACTCAGCTGTACAACAACCATGGAAGTAGGTATTGATATTGGCTCTTTGGTTGCTATTGGTTTACGTAATATCCCACCAATGAGAGAAAATTACCAACAGAGAGCTGGTAGAGCTGGCCGTAGAGGGGCAGCAATTTCTACAATTGTAACTTATGCTGATAATAAACCTCACGATAGTTATTATTTCCATAATCCGGGTAAGATTATTTCTGGAGAACCTCGAGTTCCTTGGATAGATGTTGGCAATGAAAAATTAATTTATAGGCATCTTAATATTATATTTACAACTAATTTCTTTGACAAATCGGCGCTTAGTGTTGATGAGATAAAATTAGATGAGTTCATTCAAAATTATTATGATAAATTTATTGATTCTATCAAGAACTTAGCTATCGAAGGTTTTAACGGTGATATATTAATTCCTGAATATTTACAATTTGATTTTGGAAAGTATAAAGAAAAGTTTGCAGAGCAGTTAGAAAAGCTTAAAGATAAATTTAAAAAATTTCCAGCTCAATATTATGACAATGACAGCGACAAAAAGAAGATCAAAAGTTTACTTGACGTTTTTTTGGAGTGTGGAATTTTTCCCACTTATTCTTTCGCTAGAAATATAGTTGGATTTTATGTTGAAAGTAGTGATGGGAAAAAAATTGAGCAAAAACCTCAACGTTCTTTAGAAATTGCTATTAGCGAATATGCTCCCGGAAGATTAGTTGTTATAAATAAGGAAGTATATAAATCCGGTGGCATTTATAACTTCTATTCCAAATTTTCTCAAGACGGAAATCATCCAGCGCGTAATTTCTTTAATAACACTGAATATTTTAAAGAAAATTTGTACTGTTGCAGTGAGTCAAGATGCAATTGGATGGGATTTCCTGAGGATACACAAGAGCTTAAAACATGTCCGTTTTGTGGAGCGACCAAGCTCAATAAGCAAAATATGCTGAAACCATGGGGATTTGCTCCTTTAAATGGTAAGGCCAGCGATGAAGCCAACCCCGAGTTTGAAATAACGTATGCGGAAGAACCGTGTTATTCATATATACCTGAAAAAGAGCAATTAAAATCGTTGGGTGAATTTGAACACTTGTTATATTGTAAGCGAGGTGGAGATTCTATAATCATACTAAACAAGGGAACTGATACGAGTGGATTCACAGTATGTAAAGATTGCGGTGCTGCTGTACCTGGCAATAAAAAAATAGAAGACTATGTGGGAATACCATACTGCGATTATAAAAACCGCAATTGTAAGCATTCTTCACAAACGAATACATATTTAGGCGATCAGTTTGTAACTGATATGGTTTTATATGTAATAGAGTTGGACAACTGCAAAGTAAGTAAAAGTCTGTGGATGAGAAGAGCTGGAAGAACATTAGCTGAAGCTATGGCTCTAGCTGGAGGCAGATTATTAGATATAGAATTCACTGAGATAAGAAGTGGATACAGAATAAGGTCTTCGCAGGATGTGACTTACCTTGATGTCTTTTTGTTTGATAGTCTCTCTAGTGGAGCTGGATATTGCTCTGAACTTGTTAATCGCAATGATGATTTTATAAGAGTAACCAAAGAAATACTTGATAGTTGTCCAAATAACTGTGACAGTGCTTGTTATGGCTGTTTAAAACACTATTGGAATCAACAGAATCATTACATGTTGGATAGGCATTCTGCTTTAGATTTATTGAATTGGGCTGAGAAATCTGAACTTCCTAAAAATTTAAGCTATGACGAACAGGCTAAACTATTAGCTCCTATAAATTATTTAGAAGCTCTTAAAATAAATGGTGACGGATTTAAACATTATATCAGGTATAACGGAATGAAAATTGAGATAGTTGTTTATCCTGATATGCGCATAGAGTTTAACTCTGAAAATAAAATTTTTATCTCTGACAAAGAGTTAAAATATGATTTTCCTAATGCGTATAACAAAATCAAGCAAAGCGTTGTTGAACGGATTCACACCATATAAAGTAAGAAACTCACCAACACGGTTTTGTGTTAGGTGAGTTTTTTGTTTTATTGCTTCTTTCTAAAATCGCCGCGTAAAATTATAAATGCAAACCAAATTACTGAAAAATCAAGCAAACTCAATAAAGCTAGCCATTTAATGGGGGATAGTAGGCCGGCTGTTAATAGACACAAAAAGGCTAGCCCTGGCACTCCGGAAACATTGTGACCGCTTTTCTTGGCGGCAAGAGGTGCTGCTATATATGTTAATATCCAAAAAAATAAACCTAATGCCCAAAAGATGCCGTCTATAACCCACATCATAATGGGAAAATGCTCATACATCTTTAGCTAGAGCTCCGTTTAAGAAGCAATCAATTTGCATATCCATATCCAACTTAAAATCAGCTTGGTTTAATAAACATACATGAATAAATTGGACACTAAAAATGCCGCTAAAGCTATAGGCTAGTTGCATAGCAGGATAATCACGGCGAATAATGCCTAACTCTTGGGCCTTAGTAAATAACTTATTTAAATAACCGGTAATTTGATTGGTAATATCATCTTCCATTACCTTATCCAGTATACTACTGTGGCTCAACGATTCACCAAAGATTACTCTAAAACAAGCGCATTTTTCCCGATCTTGATTTATTGCCGACAGGGCTTGAGCCAATTTATATAAATAATCGCGCAAATCGAAAGGCTTTTCGTCAATATTCTGCCGTTCGGCTTCTTCTAAGAAATGGACGATAGGGTGAAACCTTCTGACAACTTGAACCAAAAGATCTTGACGATCCGTAAAATAGTGATAAATAAGAGCCGGCGAAGAAAAGCCAGCTTCTTTGGCTATAGCTTGATTGGTAGCTTGCTTAGAGCCGGAACGAGCAAAAACGCGCAAAGCAGCTTGCAATATTTGCTCTTTACGCTGTGAAGCTAGTTCCGCTCGGTTTTTCTTTTCGCAGGAATTGCTTTTAGAAGCAAGGGCAACCGTTTTGCTCTTTTTAGGGCGAGTAGGTTCCTCATCAATTTGTATATCTTTACGGCGTAGTATTTTTCCCATTTTGCCCCAAGTTACCTTTGCTCTGATATTTCTCCATCAGTAGAAATTTTAACAACTTGCCAGGGAATAAACTTTCCGCTATTATTCAGGGCTTCTATAGCCATTTGTTCCAAGGGCGCACAGCAAGGAACATCCATACGCACAACCATTAAGCTTCTGATATTGTTATTTAGTAGAATCTTGCTCAGCTTTTGAGTGCATTCTTGATCATCAAATTTTGGACAACTTATAACAACTGTGCGCCCATGAATGTATTCTTTATAAAAAGAAGCATAAACGCAAGACGCACAATCGGCAGCTAAAAGCAACTTGGCTTCTTCGAAAAATTCAGCCTTCTCAGGCACAAGTTTCAACTTTATAGGCCATTGCTTGGCAGCTTTTATATTGGCCAAGTTGATGGCTCCTCGCTTACATTCGGGGAAGTGACATTCCAAATCGCAATCGTTATTGGTAATTTCATTTGCTTTAATATGTTGAGGAGCCATCTTTTGTATACCTTTCGGTTATGCCGATTTTCTTCTACAAGTCAATCGTTTTTTTCCAGATATTTTCTATGCATCTGCAAGCTAAAGTTCTGATAGAACCATCTTGGGTTCCTTCTCCCAGAGCTCTAAACTCCCAGCCATTGTCACGACGTATCAACTCTCCAAAAATCATGGCTGTCATGCCATCGTATTTATGAGAGAGTTCAAAACGGCACAACTCTTTATTGGAGTCGGCGTCACAAATTCTGATGTAGGAATTATTTATTAAGCCAAAGTGCTGCCGACGTCTTTTAGCTTGATAAATATTAGCTACTACTATCAAACGATCGTACACTTTAGGCAAATTGTCAAGATCTATGTAAATTTGCTCACAATCACCTTCACCCTCACCGGTTAAATTATCTCCCATATGTATAATACAACCGGAATCATGATGCAAATTTTGGAAATAAACTATGTCTTCGTGACGTACTAAGCGGCTGCCTTGGCAAGCTATAATCGAAGCGTCACAATCAAAGTTATCGTAGTAATCTTTTACTTCTTCCGCTTCGTCCCAGCCCAAACCGACCATAGCCTTTTTTAATTGTCCGCCGCCGCTTTTTTCTAAGCTGACTTTTTGACCTTTTTTCAAACTTACGGGTTTTAAGGCTCTGGAAGTGCTAATTGTGGCGGGAGTATCTTCTTTGAGCTGATTAAAAGTAACCGCTTGTGATACAACCGTTGCTTGATCCATAGCTGCAGGCCGTGCGTCTACAATAGGTTTAGTAGGAGTCGATTGTGTCGGAGAAGGTGAGGGAACTTGCCTTGAGGGAGTAGACGGAGTGGTGGCAATTGGCTGATTGGTTACTGACCAAGAGGGGACAGGCCCGGCAGCTCTGGCATCAACTACTGATTGAGGAAGACTAGGGGAACTTTCCAAGTTCGCTACCGATTCAGACTTGGGCAAAGGCTGAAAAGCTCGTTTAGCCGCAGGCTGGGTGCCGGTTGTAGAAGGGCGAGATGGAACAGTAGCTGATAAATTGACGCCAAGATCCGTATTACTAGCCCAAGAATTGCTTATTTGTGGAATGGGCACTACAGTATCGGTAGCTTCAACAAGTTCTTCACCGCCATAATTGCGCAATAAATCGCCAAGGCCGCCGTTGAAGCCTTGAGCAATAACACCTACGCGCCAAACACCTTTGCGGTAAATTTCCAAAGAGATGATGGCTTTTTCGTGTTTAAAATCGCTGCCGCGTAAAAGTAAAGAAAGAACTACTTGACCTTTTTGCTTGAGGCAAACTTTATGATTGTCGATTTGTCCCATAGTACCGTTGCCATCTATACTTACTGTAAAAACGATTCGCTCGATAGAAGTGGGAAGAAAAGTTAACTTTACAGTGAAGATGGCGGAGTTGTTGACCCGGTTATAACTTATTTCTCTCTTGGGAGAAAAAGGCTGATTATAAAATATCATGTAGCGGTCGTCGGAAAGCTTATCTTCAGAATCTACACCAAAGCAGCAATAATCGTAGACTGCTCTTCCTTGAACGCTCATCTCTACTTCAAAACTATCTTGCAAGTTTAAGTATTTTTCTAATTTATCTCTAAAACCGCGCTTCATATCCATCGTGTCGTTAATTCCTTTCCCCGCCAGCTTTTTTAATGCAAGTTGCTGATAAAAACTAAATCATGCCCCGTTTTTTTATTTCTTTAAGCCAAAGAGGGAACTCACGAAGCATACGATCATACAATTCTGCGTCACTTATATCGTGTAAATCGTCTAAAGCGAAGAAATTGGCATTGTCAATATATCTGCCTGACATAGTATCTAGTTGCTCTAATATGCCGTACATCTTTCCACCTATACCTATAAATTGCCAGAAAATAGGATATTTGGAGGCCTCTATTAAAATCTTTTGAATTTCTTCAGCTTTGCTTACGCCGCCGTCGCTGAGAAAAATAACGTAAACAGGTTCCTGAGAATTTTTAAAATTGCTCAAAACGTCCAACATAACTGTTGGCTCGTTGTTCAAGAACCCCAAGTCTCTCATCACATTGAACCAATTTTCAGGGACTGTATCTTTGTAATTGCGCAAATTTACAGAAGGTACTCGTTTGTAAGTGTCACCGAAGAACCAGCAATCAAACTCACCATCGTCGTCAAATTGGACGGCTACTGGCACAACTCGATTGACAAATTCTTGAACCATACCGCTTTGATAGCGATATGACATAGAGCCGGACATATCTAATACTAAAGCTACTTTGGCTCGGCAGTCTTCGAGTTTGTTCTTTTTAAGTGAAACGGTGAAAGTTTTGGCTAAAGAAACTAATTGAGGAGCTTCTTTTTCTATTTTTTTCTCTAAGGAAACTTTAAATTTGGCAGTTGAACCAGGCTGTTCTTTTAATGGCGTATTGGCGATAGCTTGTTGAGTTTGTTCCTGCTTAGGTTGATGTAAAGGCTCGGAAGAAGTCTTTATTTGAGTAGGTTCAGTATGTTGGTGAGAAGAACTAGTCTTTGATACGAGCGGCGCTGAGCTATCTTCTGTAAGTTCTTCGCCTCCATAAGAGCGCAACAAATCTCCCAAACCGCCAAAGAATCCACTAGCCACGGCAGCCAGACGCCAGACGTTCTTTTTGTAAATTTCAATAGAAATAATGGCTTTTTCTTTGGTAAAGTCTTTGCCTGTCAGCTTCAACTCCAATACTGGTTGCCCATTTTGTGAGACATAGACTTCGTGTGAAGCTATTTCGCTCATGCAACTAGAACTTCTAGCGTCTATATTGGCTGTAAACACTATCTTATTTATAAAATCTGGCAACCGGCTAAGGTCAATAGTAAATTCGGCGTGACCGTTAGCCTGGCGGAGGCTGATTTCATTTTGAGGAGAAGTTGGCTGGTTATAGAAAACCATATAGCGATCATCGGAAAGCTTATCTTCTTTATCGACACCGAAGCAGCAAAAGTCGTACTCAGCTTGTCCTTCTATATTCATAACTACTTGGAAGGCACGCCCTATGTCCAGATGCTTTTCCAACTTATCTCTAAAGCCGCGTTGCATATTCATAAACAAAACCTCTCTCTGGCTACTATATTGCTTATTGGCTACTTAAGCTTAAATTAGGTCAGCTATTTTTCTTTTTCCTTCTTATAGGGATTGGTATTACTTTAGTTGGTAAAATATTAGCAGAGTTTTTCTTCCTACTTTTATCATCCGCAGAAAAAGGCTCTGACAAAACATGGCCCTTTATAGTAAGATCTGCTTGGCGTGGCTTTAATTTTGTTGTTCTGCTGCTAAAATAGTTTGAGTTATTGGTGTTATCGGAACTGTTAGCGGAACTACTTGAAGAATTTGCTCTCTTTTCTTCGACAATTTCATTGATAGTTTTATTGTAACCACAACTCAAAGCGGCCAGGCGCCATTCTCCGCCTTTTTTGTATACCTCACAGCATACTATCAGTTTTTCTTGACGGAAGTCGCGGCCTTGGAGTTTAAATACAAAGATACTTTCTCCACCTTGTTTTAATTCAGCCTTTTGCCAAATTATGTCGCTCATAACATGTTCGTCCTCAATATTTATAAGGAAAACAAGTTTTTTCACTTGAGTAGGCATGAGCGGAAGATTTATTGTGCAAATGGCTCCTTGGGTTGTATCTTGATAAACAATTTCATTTTTCGGTGAACGTGTGTGGCCGCTCCACAATATATAGTCGCTACAATAAGGAATATCTTCGGGAGTTATGGCCATGCAACAGTAGCTGCATTGCACCGAACCGGAAATCTCTAATTCCAGACTGAACTCTTGAGAAATATCTATATAATTTCTTAATTTACTCCTGAAACCGCGCTGGATTTCCATATTGCCTCTCTTTCAGTGCTTCTGAGCAGTCCTTGAATTTAATTAAAATAGAGATGAGAACTAAGAGATTAGGCCCATTTTAGTCGCTTCTTTGCGCCACTTAGAAAAATCGCTCAGTAAGAATTTATACAATTCTGGAGTCGAATTTTGAGCAAAACCGCTGATGGCGGCAAATTTTGCGTTGCATACGCTTGAACCTGGCAAATTGGTAATATTTTCGAAAACTCCGTATCTGCTGTTGCCCATGCCTAAAAATTGCCAAAATACAGGGAATTGTGAAGAGGACACAACCATTTGCTCTATCTGGCTATTTAAAGGTATATTTCCGCTGGTTATAAACAAAATGTAGGAGGGCATGTTAAAAGGTTGACAACTCGATAATACTTCGGTCATTGCTGTGGTCTCTGATTTGTTTTCTCCTAAAGACCACATTAGACTGCCCCAATCGTTAGGAATAGCGGAAGCGTAGTTTCTTTCTCCGATAGGGAACATCTTTTTGGGACGACTGCCATAGAGCCAATATTCTAACTGAGCGTTATCACTAAATTGCATGGCTAAGGGAAGCACTTTAGTTATCAGATTTTGCATAGAGCCGTTGGAAAAATATTGGGCTGTCTGTTGAGATGCTTCAATAACTAGGACTATGCGGGCGCGGCACTGGGCCAAATTTAAACTTGGCAGAACTTTTTTTAAGTTTTGTACAGCGCCATTGAGCATGGCGTCATTTATCGGTCTGGCGTTAGTAGTGGGACGGGAAGCTCCTGCAGCTGGAGTAAAGGCTCGCGGAACAGATGTCGGCTGAGGCTTAGGGGCTTGAGACTTTGAATTTTGACTTGGACTCGGACTTGGCTGGGGACGTGTCGCATTTGGAGCGGAAGTTTGAGCTGATTGCTCTTCAGTTTCTTCTTCGCCGCCGTAGTTGCGTAACAAATCGCCTAAGCCACCGTTAAAACCGCTGCCAATAGCCGCAAAGCGCCATTCGCCTTTTTTATAAATTTCTGCGGAAATGAGGGAAGATTCCCTTTGAAAATCACTGCCACTGAGCTTGAAGTTAAGAACAGTACGTCCATTCTGCACAACAGAAAGCTGGTGCGATTGAATCTTGCTCATATCACTATTGCCATCGATACTTACTGTAAAGGCAAGCTTATTTATAGAATCAGGCAATTTGCTCAACTTTACGACAAATTTGGCACTGCGATTGTCGCCTTGGTAACTCACTTCTCCTTTGGGAGAGGAAATTTGGTTATAAAAAACCATATAGCGATCGTCAGACAGCTTATTTTGGGCGTCAACTCCGAAACAGCTGTAATCGTATTCGGCACTACCTATTGTTTGTATTATTACTTCAAAAGTGCTGTTAATATCGAGGTGTTTGCTAAGTTTATCCCTAAAACCGCGTTGTACTTCCATTATGCCAGCTCCATTTGTTTAAGTGATACTTTTTTTTGCCCGATATCTATGTCGATGCCAAAAAACGCCGCATAAGCTTTCTACTTTTGAGGGGTAAATCCTTATCTTTTTTGCTTTGACTTGCTTATGCTCTGTTTTGTTTTTCACTTAAGTATTAAGCGCTTTTTTATTGTCGGTAAGGTGGAAAATTTGTATATTGTAGCGCTTAAAACTATCTTTTTTAGAAAAAATAAAAGTAGTTAAAGAATAGGCATAGAATAGACAAAAATAGGCTGATTTTTTATAAAACAAATGTTTAAGAATGTCTGCAATCAGCATTTTACATTTTTTATGGTGGCCTTGTGTGTACCGCATTTGGTTTAGTCAGCCGCTTTGTCGTGTTAAAAAATCAGAAAGGTAACAATGTCCTTTATGAATTTGAAAAAAGGTTTGACTGCGTCTCAGGTTGAGGCAAGTCGGAAAGAACACGGATCCAACATTTTAACGCAAATTCCACCGGATCCGCTGTGGAAAAAGATTCTCGAAGGTTTCGAGGATCCCATGATCATTATTCTTTGCGTTGCTTTGGCAATCCAAGTAATACTGTGGTTTATGAAACAGGCCGAGTGGTTCGAGCCTGTCGGCATTTTGGTGGCCATTATCATTGCTAACGGCGTATCTTCTATAAGTGAAAGTAAGCAAGAGGGCAAGGCTTCAGCTTTAAAAGCTGAAGAAGAAGCCAAAGAAATGGCTAAGGTCGTCCGTGACGGCAAACTCAGCGAAGTCCATGTCAGCGAAATTGTTGTTGGCGACATCGTCTTCCTTCAGGCTGGCGACAAACTCCCCGCCGATGGTGAAATCGTCGAAGGTGAAGTTAAGGTTGACCAAGCTGCTTTAAATGGCGAGACCGAAGAAGCCACTAAGCGTCCCGTAGCCGACGAGTCGGAAAAGAAATACGACATTAAAGACTTGCTTAATCTCCACTACGCTTATCGCGGTACCGTAGTTTGCGGCGGCGAAGCTCATATGGAAGTTAAAGTAGTCGGTGACAAGACTCTCTTCGGCCAATTGGCGTTGGAAGTTCAGGAAGATACCCGCGAGACTCCTTTGCAAGTTAAGCTTGGCAAGTTAGCTCAGCAAATTTCCACTTTCGGTTATATTGGCGCTATTGCTATCGTTTTGGGCATTTTGGCCAAAACTTTCATTTCCGGTGAACTTCCCCAGGGGTTCTATGAATGGGTAAGGTTGCTTATCAATGCCATTACCGTAGCTGTTACCATTATCGTTTGCGCCGTTCCCGAAGGTTTGCCCATGCTTACCTCCATTTTGCTCTCTTTCCAGAGTTTAAAAATGGCCAAAGATAATGTGTTGGTTCGCAAAATCAATGGTCTGGAAACTGCCGGTAGCTTAAGCTTGCTTTTCAGTGACAAGACCGGAACTATTACCGAAGGACGCCTTTCTGTAGTGGAAATGGCCACCGGAAACGTGGTCAAGACTTTCTCTTCTCTTAGCGAAGTTAATGTCGCTTTACGTACCGATATTGTAGCTGGCGTTGGTATCAACAACAGCGCTTCCGCTAGCAATGGCAACGTTATTGGTGGTAATAGCACCGACCGAGCTTTGATGGCTTACTTAATTGAAGCTCAAGAAGCCGAATCTATCGACAAGAGCAGTGTCAAAGCTTTCAATGCTTTCGACTCCAATAAAAAGAGCTCCAGTGTTACCGTTCATCGCGATGGCAAATTGGTAACTTTTGTTAAGGGCGCTCCGGAAAAAATTATCGCTCGTTGTACTAGTTTTGTCGATGAAAATGGTACCGTCCAGCCCTTTACTGATAAAGAGACCATTACTTCCTATATCGACACTCAGGCCGGACGCTCTATGCGTCTGTTGGCTGTAGCCAAAGTAGATGGCGAAAAGGATGATGAAAATCTCACCTTGTTGTGCGTTATTAGTATCCGTGATAACGTGCGTCAAGAAGCTGTAGCCGCTATTAAAGAAGTGCAAAATGCTGGCATTCAAGTTGTAATGGTAACAGGCGACCGTAAAGAAACCGCTGTAGCTATTGCTAAAGAAGCCGGTTTACTTACTCAACCCGAGCATGTGGCTTTAACTTCTGCCGAAATGGGCGAGAAGAGTGACGAAGAGCTTAAAAAGATTTTACCCAACTTGCGTGTAATCGCTCGCGCTTTGCCCACCGATAAGAGCCGCCTGGTGCGTGTTGCTCAAGAGCTCAACTTGGTTGTAGGTATGACCGGTGACGGCGTCAACGACTCTCCCGCTTTGAAAAAAGCTGATGTCGGTTTCGCTATGGGTAGTGGTACAGAAGTAGCCAAAGAAGCTGGCGATATTACCATTCTGGACGACAACTTCTTATCCATTGAGAAGGCCATTCTTTACGGCCGCACTATGTTTAAGAGCATTCGCAAGTTCCTCATCTTCCAGTTGACCGTAAACGTAGCGGCTGTACTCACTTGCTTCATTGGCCCGATGATGGGTGAAAACGTGATGATGACCGTAATTCAATTGCTCTTAGTCAACTTGGCTATGGATACTCTGGCGGCTATCGCTTTTGGCAGCGAGCCTGCCTTGAAAGAGTATATGCAAGAAAAGCCTATCCCTCGTTCAGCCGGTATTGTCAGCAAGGATATGTTTATAGAAGTGCTTATCAGCGCATTTTATATTACTGCTCTCTGCTTGGCGATTCGTTTCTGCCCGACGGTTTGGGATTGGTTCGGTTGCATCAATATTGCTGCTCCCGATACTACTTATCTCAAGTCGGCTCTCTTTGCTACTTTCATGATGGCTATTACCTTCAATGGTTTCAATGCCAGAACCGAACATATCAACACCTTTAAGGGCTTGGGCCTCAATCCCAACTTCTTGTTGGTTATGGGCGCTATCTTTATTATCCAGTTCTTGTTTGTTGAATTTGGTGGCGTAGCTTTAAGCGTCGAGCCTCTTACTATAAAAACTTGGGCTGTGTGTTTCGGTTTAGCTTTCTTAGTCATTCCTATTGATATGATTCGCAAAGTTATTATGCATCATAGCAAATAGTAATTTGACTTAAGTCATTGCTTACGGAGGGCTGCTTTCGTAATTGAAAGTAGCCCTTTTTTGGTACATTTTTTCTTTTTTTACTTTTTATATTGTTTTTTTTCTTACACTAAGAAAGGAGGAAAGTATAAGACAACGAAACTACCGGGCATTCAGTTTATATTTTCTGGAAGTATCTTTGGTTGCATTTTCTTTCCCTAAGGTTTGCTTTTAGCATCACCGGAAAGAAGCAACTTGAGATCAAAGTCTAAATAGAGGAGGACTTCACCATGGCAGTTAATTTGAGCAAGGGTGGAAGAGTCAATTTATCTAAGGATAATCCCAGTTTGAAAAAAGTTCGCGTTTGCCTCGGCTGGGATACCAACAAATACGATGGCGGATACGATTTCGACTTAGACGCTGCCGCTTTCTTGACAGGATCTAATGGTAAAGTCACTACCGAAACCGACTTCGTCTTTTATAATAATAAGCTCCATCCCTCTGGCTCTGTCGAGCACATGGGCGATAATAGAACTGGTGACGGCGAAGGCGACGACGAAGAGATCGTTATCGATTTGGATAAAGTTCCCCAGAATATTACTGGCATCTCCTTTACTGTAACGATTCACGAGGCCGGCCCTCGTGGTCAAAACTTCGGTCAAGTCTCCAATGCTTACGTCCGCATCGTTAATGATGCGAATAATCAGGAAGTTATGCGCTACGACTTGGAAGAAGATTTCAGCAATGAAACTGCCATCGTAGTAGGTGAACTTTACCGCAAGGGGCTCGACTGGAGCTTTAAGGCCATTGGTCAAGGTTTTAATGGCGGTTTAGCTGCTCTGTGTGCTAATTTTGGCATCGACGCCGCCTAGTTATTGTGTAAAAACTATATAGTTTTATCCATTCGCTGCGCCTTAGCTGCCATTTTAAGTAGTTGATAATTGGTTTGTCCTTGTACCAATTTAACCAACAGTATAATGGCAGCGGGCGCTTTTATTTTTTTCTCTTCTTAGTAATATGCTTGGCAAGCAATATCCTATAAGTTACCGCGAAAGCGTTGCTTTTAATATAAGTGAAAACCGTTTTTAGTTTAATTACTAACAAGGTGATGTAATTTTATAAACGTCTATTTTATAAGCAAAAATAATACACGTATTATATTTGTATGGCAAATAATATTTTATTATTAACTTGTATAAAAAAATGATATTGCAGTTTTATATTCTTTAAAAAATACAGTTTTTTTTTGATAAAACATATAGCGTGTCACCTAAAATGCGCGTATAATGAGGCCATGGAAGAGTTTCTTGGCAATCGAGCTCTGGGGGAGGAGCCTTAATATATTAGCGTATCTGTAATGGAGGAAAGACTATGAATTATCGTTATGGTATTCTAGCTACTGCTCTAGCTGTAAGTCTACTCGCTGTTCCCGCTACCGCTGGTGTAACCGATGTTACCGGTGGACAGGGCGTGGAAGTAAAAACTACCGTTCGCAACAACTACACCGACACTGAGTCTTACGTTACCAACCAGAAAAAATTGGACACTATTTACAAAAATGGTGGTACTATAGACAAGAGTAAAGTCCAGTACACAGTAAATGGTCATTTGGACTACGAGGGCGAACACAATCACGGTCGTGATCTGACTCATAACTTCGGTTCTACTGCCTCTAACTATACTGATGCTTATAATGCCGTATCTAATAATCTTCGTTCTTTCGATAGCGATTACCAGCAGGGGCGCGTCGGTACTAGAAAGTGGCAGATGAGCCAAAGCGAGTACAATAAAGCTTACTGGTTAAATGGTAGCGATGGCTCGTTCATGGGTAACTCTTATAGTGAGAGTGTTAGCGGCCCTACTCCGTCTGGTAGCATCAAAGAGACCAAGAGCACCAAGACTGAGCGTACCACTGATTATACCACCGATTATAAAGAGAACAAGTCTAAGATGAGCACTACCTATACGGGTAGCAAGCTCACTTACACTGGTACTACTTATGATCCAGGTACGATTTTGGTCGGTGATCCCGATGCTATCTTCAATGCTTACACTGCTAATGGTAAAGCCACTATCAATGAGATTCGTGATGACTACTATACCCGTAACCACGTGTATGAGAGGGATCACGTAACTCAGGATACTGTCACTACTACCACTACTAAGACTGGTACCATAACTTATACCTATCAGTTGAATGCTAAGCGTGTATGGAGTCCTATTATTCTGGACTTGGATGGCGATGGCAAGATTGAAGCTTCTAATGGTCAGTACTTGGCTCACGACAGCTTCAGTGATAAGGTAGTCTCTTTCGACTTCTTCGGCAATGGTTTCCCGATGCTTATGGAGTGGGTAGGTCCCAACGATGGTTTACTCTGCCGTCCCAATGCTGATGGTAGCGTAAAGGGCAACAACTTGTTCGGTAGTGCTAATGGCTTCGATAACGGTTATGAAGAGATGGCCTCTTTAGACGTTGACAATAGTGGCTCTCTCGAGGGCGCTGAGCTCAAGGAACTCAGAGTTTGGACCGACGTCAATGGTAACGGTATTGCTGAAGCCAATGAACTCAAGACCTTAGACGAACTTGGTATCACTTCTATCAAGGTCAACCACAACAACTACACCAGCACTTTCGTACGCAATGGTAAGACCTTCAAGTCCTTCGACTGGTGGCCTAACTGCCGCGAGATGCGCAAAGTCGACATGGCTAGTGTGATTAAGTAAGATAAGTTAAAGGTATTCGTTCAGCTTTATAGCTTTCGGTGGCTATGGACTGATAGAGTAATTTGAACTATGAGAGCGGACTGGGAGTTTTTTTCCGGGTCCGCTCTTTTTTTGATCAACAATGTATAAAAATAGCCCCACTACCTAAAAAGGCAGTGGGGCTATGTCACGTAAAAAATAAGACTAGGTGACACCCAATCTATTATCTAGTTCTATAAAGATCTAATCCTCTGTCGCTATAGATGACAAAATAACTTCCATCATCAGCTAGACGGGTGGGGCCAAAGAGTGCAGTCCTTTTACCTAAATCGGCGGTAGGAGTAAGTTTCCAACCGGTTGATTTATCTGCATAGAAATAATTAGCTCTATTTACACGATTTTTGGTGTCAGTACATAAAATGGTGCTTCCATCACTAGACAAGAAAACATTTTTATAAGGGAACTGAGCATCGTCAACAATTATTGTTTTAGTTTTTGTCTTGACATCGTAAAGAGCCAGTTGATAAAGATTATTTGACTTTTGGGTGGCGTAGACCATGCGGTTGGAAGCTCCCCAGAAAGATATAAATTCTTTGCATTCATCGATTTGGGTTGGCTCTTTAAATGTGGGGGGATTCCAAGCATAAATTTTCATATTGCCAGTTTTTTTATCTTTAGCAGCATAAAATGCGCAGTCCACATCAGTAAAAACTTCATTTCTAGGTTTCAACTTGGCTTCTTGAAGTTCTATGTCGTAAACTCTGTCAAAAGCCAACACACCATCCTGAGTGGGATCAAAAGTGGCAGTACAATCAACATCGGCAAAGTCTTCACCGTTATAAAAATATCCTTTTATAAACATTTTGCCGTTGACATAATAGAGAATCTCAGGATAGGCCCTAAATCCAGGTTTACCAGCTACGTGTTCATGAATAGTTTTTGTTTCACCAGTTTTCATATCTAATCTGGCAAAAGTAGCTCCGGAACGAGTTACTATAATCATTTCTTTTTGATCCGGAGTGAGTGTAGCATAGTTGACGCTGGTAACGGGAGCTCCCAAAGGAAGACGCTTGATGCCTTCTTCAACGAACTTGCCGTTATGTATGGGAACAACCACGACTTCGCTAAACTGGCCTTTGCGTGCCTGCTCAAAGTCGGTATTTTGTATTAGGTATACAAAGTCGCCGCGATGGCTAAAGCTAGATAAAGCCGTATGAGTATAATCTACTCCGATTCCGTGTTTTTTTAAGGTGCTTTTGGTTAAACAATCTTCAGCTAAAGCTTGACCGGCACTTAGGGAAAGGATACAGGCACCGGCGACTAAGCTCAAGGCCAATTTTTTCATCATAACAAATATTGTCCTCCGCATTACAGTATGGCTTATTGAATATACTTGGTTAATTTGTGATAAGGTAGCTAAAATCCTAGCGCTTTGTTCATACTATTTATGGGAGAATGTCAACTACCCATCACCTAAAGGTAATGGGCTTGTAACTGCCCAGTCGTGGTAACGGGTTACCCCTCCGACTTTTA
>CAKUBG010000009.1 GCA_934636825.1 uncultured bacterium
TTGATTTAGAAGTTGCTGTTCAAAATATTTTCAAAAGAAAAAGACGTTCTGTCGCAAGGCAGGGCGTTTTTTTTATGCCTTTTTAAAAGCCACATTGTTACCAGTCACACCAAAAAACGCCAATAAGTTAGCACAAAACGAACGTAGTGTAGTCCTTGGCTTTGGCGGGAGGCCGTATGGCTACTTATTTTTTGTGAGAGGCCATAGCGGCCCATTTACGCCGAAAGCCTTGGACGCAACCTACAAACGCTAAAAGGCTCCGTTTCAGAACAAATAAGCGGAGTTTAGCCTATAGCAAAGCGAAAGGCTTTCATACGCCTGTAGCTTGCTATAGGCGTAAACGCAGCCAGTTAAACCCGAGAAACGGAGACTTTGTACACTTATACCTTACTCTCGCAACCGTTTCCAAAATGATCGCTTGTTATGAAATGAACAAGCTATAAGCATAAAAGTGTAGGCGTAAATGGAATTTATAGCCGCCAAAACGTTCGTTATACCCAGAGGCCTGCGCTACCGATATAGCAAAAAATTCCGCTATAAGTTTAGGTTGCGGGATCATGTTCATGTTGGCTAGCTCCACCAGCGGCTCTTTCAGGCTCGAACTGACCGAGCTTTCAGCTCGGCCAATGTTCTTCGCCTTCAATTCACCACTGTCTCCACCTGTTGGCTAAAAACTACGCCTATATGTGCGCGAGTTAAAAGTGCTGACAATAAAATAATCGCTTGCCATGAAATGAACGTGCTATAGCATGAAAAATTTTACACTAGCTTATTGAGTAGCAATATCCAAAATAAGCTACTAGCAATTACTTTAAATATTTTGCGCAAAATTGCGATCCAGTTTAGCGTGGCGTCATCTGAAGGTTTGTCTTTTACAAAAGCTATGAATGAAACTGTGGCTAAGATCATAAAACACAGCAAAACAGGAACTTTTAATAAATCTTTAGCGTAATAGGTAATAGCTAACATTGCCAGTAAAGCTAAAGTTAAAAAGCCGCTAAAGATACTGTCTTTGCGCCTATTGCTTTGCTCAAATTCTTTTATTAATTTTGGAGTAATCCAACGCTCATTCACTGCTTATACAAAGACTCAGTTTGCTTATCTGATTGTAATAATTGTTTTACGCCTTCGACTATTTGTTGGCCGTTAATTTGTTTATAACAACTAAAATCGGGACATTCATTTTTGCGGCAGAGGCGTTGGCATTGCCATGAAGTTGGCCTAATAATCTTTACCGGAGCACCTACAGGTTTCCAACGATTAGGAAAATCTTCCTTGAGAGCACAAATATCTAAAGTCGGCACTCCGCTAATGGCTGCTAGATGGGCAGGGCCAGAATCTGGACAGATAAAAACTTGACATTGTTGGGCGATAGCTGCCAGCACTTCTGTATCAGTCTTACCGGCTAAATTCAAACATGGAACCTGAGCTAATTTTATAATTTCTGTGGTAATTCCAAGTTCCTGAGGGCCTCCAGTGATAACTAAACGGGCTTGTAATTGATGATAGAGCGCTTGTAGCCAATCGGCAAAAACAGAAATAGGCCAGCGCTTATCTACATCGCTGATTCCTTTGCTAGGGTGTAGCCCTATAATCGGTCCGCTATTTTGGGGCAAAGCTTGCATAAGTTGTTTGGCTTGAGCAAGCGCCGGTTCAGAAATAACAAAACGCGGCTTGAACGGAGGAACGGGTAAACGCAAAGCTCTGACAAAGTCAAGCATAATATCGCTCCAGTGCGATTGCTCGTCTCCATGTTCTGAACGTATTCTGACTTTATGAGTGTACATCCAGGAATAACTGAAGCGCGAATCTTGTCCGACTCTGATGGGAATATGCGCTAAATAGATCATAAGTGCCAGAGGAGTATTACTCCATAAAATCAAAGCCGCGTCATATTTTTGTTTAGATATTTTCTTTGACCAAGAGAATATTTCGGACCACGACAGCCTGGCTTTGTCAATTGTGTATACGGTGTGTAAAAAAGGGTTGTTCTTTATGGCTGCAGCGGTAGAGGAACGGGCCAAAAAATCTATTTCAGCTTCGGGATAATTGAACTTTAAAGCTTCTATAACAGGGGTAGAGAGTAAAACATCTCCCAAGCCTCCGCCTGTATGGACAATAAGGATTTTTTGCATAATTTTGTATACGCTGCCTCTGAGAGAAAACTTGTCTAAATTATAGGATTTCCTCCTTGGCAAACAGAATCCCCGTGGCATGAATATTTTAGTTTTGAATTGTGGTTCTTCTACTGTAAAATTCCAGATCATCCAGACTGATTCTGAAATGATGAAGAACGGTACCGAGCGTTGTCTGGCTTCCGGAAATTGCGAGAAAATTGGCTCTGAGGAAGCTCTCTATTCTATGAAAGCTACCGGCACTGATGGCATTAAGGGCGTCCGCTCTTTGAAAGATCATCGTGAAGCCATTGTCGCTATTTTTGATTGGATCAATTCTGGCAAAACCGGTATTGAGGGTGTAAATAGTCTGAAAGATATTGACGCTGTAGGCCACCGTATTTTGCATAGCGGCGAGCGCTTCAACAAATCTATTTTGATTGATGATGAAGTTTTGCAAGGCATTTTGGATTTAGCTTGCTTAGGACCTCTGCATCAGTTGGCTCAGCATAAAGGTATTGTCGCTTGCCGTGAAATTTTGGGTAAAGACATTCCTCAGACAGCCGTTTTCGATACTTCTTTCCACTCTACTATGGAACCTAAAGTATTCTTATACGGTTTGCCTTATGAATACTACGAGCGTCACAAGATTCGTCGCTACGGATTCCACGGTACTTCCCATCGTTATATCACCAATAAATATGCTGAAGTTACCGGCACGCCTTTAGATAAAGTTAATATTCTTTCCTTACACTTGGGTAACGGAAGCTCTGTTGCGGCTGTTAAAGGTGGCAAGTGCGTCGATACTTCTATGGGCTTCACGCCTTTGGAAGGCCTCTTAATGGGTACTCGTTGCGGAGATTTGGATGCTTCCATTTTGCCCTTCATTATGGAAAAAGAAAATCTTACTCCGGCTCAAGTCGACACTTTGATGAATAAAAAGTCTGGTTTGTTGGGTATTTCCGGTCTCTCTTCCGATATGCGTGATATCGAAGACGCTGCCATGGCTGGTAACGAGAAAGCTAAGTTGGCTTTAGATATGTTCTGCTTGCGCTTGGTAAAATATATCGGCGCCTATATCGCTGAAATGGGCGGTGCTGATGCTATCGTCTTTACCGGAGGTATCGGTCAAAATTCACCTATTGTGCGTGCTTTAACTTGCGCTAATTTAGGTTGCTTGGGCTTAGAACTTGACACAGAAAAGAATGACAACTTGAAGCGCGGTAGTATTGGCGAGGTTTCCAAGTCCAGTTCCAAACTGAAGATTTGGGTTATTCCTACCAACGAAGAATTGATGATTGCCCGCGATACAGTCAGTTGTATGGAAGCAGCTAAAAAAGCTTAAATTAAGCATTTTTTTAGTATAATAGAAACAGAAGGACCCTAACTTATTATAGTTCGAGTCCTTTTGTTTCTATTGAAGAAAAATTCTTAATGTGGCTGTTCTATTTATGATCAGCCAACGATTATTGTATGATCGCTCATCATGGCTGATCTAATATCTTTTGGTGAACTTTGGTCAATAGGTTTAACTATGTCGTAGGCTAAACGCAAAGCTGTATACAATCCAACCAATATAAGAAGGCTTCCTACGATATAACCGGATGGAGTTTGGGCCAAAGGAACGATATTAAAGTCTAAAGGCAAGAAGCCTAAAAACATCGCTCCTCCAAGCAAACCAAAGCTCAAGCCGCGCTTATTCGGCATGATCTTGGCTAAAGTCCAGAAGGTGATAGGCGCACTCATTGCCAACCCTAAAACGGCTAACGAGCCTATGACAATATTTTCTGACCAGGTAAAAAGAATAGCCGTGACTAGAAGTGAAAGGGAAGTGGTTTTCATTAAGCCAAAGTGATCGCTGAAAAATCCTCCTGCGATTTGGCCGATAAATATAGCCAGCATCACCACCCAGGGATAGTCTTTGGCCCACGCTAAAGCTAAGCCGCAGTTTATATAGGAGCGCAATACCGTTACCAGTATTAAAAGCAAAGACGCTGCACAAGCTATTTTAGACAGATCCCATGATTGATTGGACAAATTTTCCGATTTGAAACTGGGATCTTTTTTGTATTGAAAAACAGCTATAACAGCAGCTGCAGTCAAAATAGCTAAAATTGGCCATACCGCCGCTTCTGTAGGTTGGGTGCAGCCAATAGTGGTGCCGAAATGCCAGCCTACAGCTCCAGAAGCTAAAAATATACTTACTAGTAAGCATTTGCTTTGGCTATAGTTTAATATCTCGGTGCCGCTGCCGACATAAAATAGGGCGCTTCCTAAGCCAGCTAAGATGACTAAGGCTAGTGGATGGAGTACAAAGCCACAGCCTACCGCTGCCACCAAGCAGCCCAAAATCGCTAGAGCCGCATTATAATTGAGCCTGTCAGCCAATATCCCTAACGGAGCCTGAAGTCCGAAGGCGCACAGATTGTAAATTAAAGCTAATACAGCCCAGTCAGAAAAATTGGGAGCTGCGTTGGCAAAGTAGGCAAAAGCGCAAGCAAAGTCCAATAGGGCGTGGGCTAAGGCATAAACTACGGTAGCGTTCATTTATTTCTTCTTGCTTGCTTTTTTGAATATACCCATAAAGCCTTCGCTGGTTGAAGGAGCTTCTGATTTGGCTTCTTCGGTTTTTTCTTTAGCTACTTCGGATACGGTTTCTTCTTTGTCTTGGGAAGTTGAGGGAGTATTGTCTTCCTTTTTATAGTCGAGTATTCCGTTGACAATTAACTTAACGCGACCCTTGGCCACTTCTTGAGTGGACAATATGCACATATGAGGAATATCTGCGCTGATAAGTTTAGACAAGAAGGTGCGTAAGTTAGGTGGAGCGATAATTACTCCGGGATTGCCGACTGCTTGTAACTTCTCTTTAAGGCAAGAAATAATTTTATCGGCTAAAGATTCCTCTTGACTGTCTTGAACTTTTTCTCGTGAGAATAAGTCTTTCAAGGTATACAAATCCGCTTCCAGCTTATCTCCAGTAACGGCAGCTTGTAACTCTCCGGCAGGGGTAAGGTTTGCCCAGCAAATCTGCCTGGCTAAAGCTAAACGACATTTGTCGGCCAATTTTTCGATATAGTCATTTTCTAAGCTGAGCTGTTCGGTTAAATTATCACCGATAGTTTCCAGGATAGTGACTAAATTATTCAAAGCTACGCGCTCACTGAGCAAAGTTTGTAAAACTTTACGCAAAATACGCAACTTCTTGTCATCTTGGATAAATTCGTTGACTACTACAGGATGGGTAATTTGCAATCTGGAAATCAGATTAAAAGTATCTTGTAATCCTAGCAACTCTGGAGCTGCTTCGAGCATCAAGCTTTTAAGATGGGTTAAAAGTACTTGCATGGGGCCAACCAAAAGGCAACCTGATTTTTCTGCCTTCTCTCTTAAAGAAGCCTCGATCCATTTGGCTTTCATGCGGTAGGTCGGCTCAATGGCAGCCCAACCTTCTAAAGTTGACAATTGTTCAAAAGAGCCGATAGCCATGAATCTATCTAAGTAAATTTCTCCGGATGCTATAGGCGAATTATGTAATAAAACTGTGTAGCGGCAAGGGTCTAAACGCAAATTGTCTTTGATACGTACGCCGGCTGGAACCAAACCGGATTCTCTAGCTATTTCGTCGCGTAAGCCCGGCATAGCTGAAACCAAGGGAGCATTTTGCTGAGGATCTAATAAAGGCAAGAGTCCTTTGCCCAACTCCAAAACTATTGGGTCTTGGTAGACGTACGGATCAATGCCGGGCTCAGTCGAGCCTTCAAACGACATAGTAACTTCTCCAGCTACACTCCAACCTTCATTTACTAAGCGAATTAAAGCTTGCTGAAGCTCGGCATCCATTACGCAATTTTCACCCACGTATAGGAGAGCACTTTCTTGCTCACGGATCAGCTTTATATAGACTTGCTGTCCTCTTTCACTGCGTTTCCAAGGAATAAAATCAGCATCATAATTGGTTAGGCTGAAAAGTTTTACTTCATTGGTGGTTTCATCTATTTTGGGCAGTGGCATAAGTATCTCTCCTTTGGGAGCTTTCGCAAAAATACGAAAGCTGCTTTAGTCAGAAAAGCTAAATTAAAAGCGGTTATGCTTAAAAAGCTGGAGTCGGCTCGACTGAGTAGTCGCTGGGAGTTCCATCTTGATTGTGCGGTGTTGGCATGGCACTAGGAACATCGTTCATAGCCTCTTCGGGTGTCGCAGAAGTAGCCGAAGTTGCTGAACTGTCGGAATGATTTTGAGCAGCTTCAGCTGCTTCGGAAATATTGTCATTTGATTGTGATTGCTCAGATTGTTGAACCGGTGCTTCATCATTGACAATACCTGTTTTGATGCTGGTGTCTTTAGGTTGACCAAGAGGAGTACCCTCTAAGGGTAAATTCACAGCTTTGCCTGCCCTTTGAGCAGCAGCGTCAGATTTGCTTACATTAGAAATACTGAAATTAATAGGATTTTCTGCATCAATATAAGCTAACTCTCCGGAAGAAGTAAGAGCTAAATCTACGCCTAACGACTCTTTCATGTAGGCAGCTAAGGGCTGGCAGTCTACAGACTTCACATCACCAGTAACAACGATTACACTACTTGATTGATTCTTGTAGGCTTCTTCTGGTACATCGGACATAGCTCTAACCAAAATGGCTTCGGACGGAGTTTTGGGATTGAGCAAGATGA
Organism: uncultured bacterium; assembly: GCA_934636825.1. Taxonomy (GTDB): domain Bacteria; phylum Vulcanimicrobiota; class Xenobia; order Xenobiales; family Xenobiaceae; genus Bruticola. The sequence goes on from CAKUBG010000009.1 coordinate 6,789, forward strand.
AGAAAGCTCTTATATTTGTAGGAGCTTTACCACCCAAGGCGGCCAGACGTTCAGTTATATCTGGAGCTGCACTATAAAGGGCGGTTCCTTCTATACTTTCATAACGATCGGCGGCAGGAGCTGTCAGCTTAAAATTGCTGTTTCTCACAATATTTTTCGTATCGGCAGTTTTGGAAGGACTTTTACTGCAAGCAGAGGTCAGCAAAGCGATGGCTCCTACCAGAGCAATAAGCAGAAAAACAGAAAATTTATGTTTCATGGAGTTCAGCCTCTAAAAATAAAAACTTCAGCCGCATAGTATACGGCTTTCTGATAACAACATTTGAGGTAAAATATTGGCAGAAATTCCTTGTTTTGTGCAAATATCCTTGCATAGGAAAAGAGAAGAGGAGCTCGAAACCAGCCCCTAATGTCTAAGTTTTACACTATCGATGAAGTTTCTGAGTTAATAGATGTCCCTGCCGATGTTATCCGTGAATGGGTAAGTGAAGGCAAAGTGTCCGCTTCGCGCCGAGCTGGTGATGTTGTTTTGCGTCATCATGATGTGCAGCGTCTTCTTACCGAGTATGGCAGAAGTGAAGATGGCGATAAGGCGGCAGAAGCTGCCAAGAACGGCAGTCAAGCCAGTGCCGCTCAGGGATACATGGGAGCCCAAGACAGTTCCTCTGATCCTGCTAGCTATTATGGCTATCCTGAACCTGAACCTGAGCCTGAAGTGCAGCCCGTTCAAAAGCCGCAGACTGGTGCTTTTAAGGCTCCTACGCCTCCTATGGGCAGAAATGTTGGAGCAGCTGTTCCTGTTTCTGAACGTGTGGCTCCTAGTGCTCAGCCTGCGCCCGATAGTGTTGATGGAGAATCTACTTTGAGTATCTCTGCGCCTCCGATTACTTTTGAAAGTTTAGCCGGTATTGCTCCGGTAGCTTTGGATTATTCGTCTTTTTATGATCGCGATTTAGACGAGTATGAATCACAAATGCGCTACTTAGAGATGGAACTTCCTTTGCGCTCTTGCTCTTCCGGGGCAGAGAAGGGCTTAAGCAACTCTAACTTAGATAAAAATAGTGCTAAAACTGACGGAGCTTCTGCCGCTATAGATGGAGCTCAACTAGAGCAAGCTATTGAGCGAGCGGTGGAGCCTTTAGCTAGAGCTCAGGCCAGATTAATTAAGTTATTTAACGAGACTCGCGAAGAAGCTCGCCGCCCTTCTTCTTTGCCTGCTCCTGGAGCCAATTCAACGGATAAGGCTTTGGCTCGTATTGAAGAAAAATTAGCCCATCTTCCCGGCAATTCAGCTCCGGCTGAAGCTGAAAGCAAGTCTTTGCGCATTTTTACTGAGACGTTAGTGAGTGGCTTACGTCAAGATTTAGCTTCTTTGCGTACTTTTTGCACCGAACGTTTCAATGCTATAGACAATGGGCCAGCTGAGCTTCCTCACAATGTCTTAGAGAATTTAGGAAAAATTCGCTCTACTTTAGACAAGATGGAAGCCAACCAGGATAATGTCGGCAGTGCGGCCCTGAGTAACTTACAGAAAAAGTATGATTTGCTTACGCAAAAATATAATAATTTGCGTACTGAGCACGAACGTATGGCCAAAGAACATTCAGAAGTGAGTGAGAGTAGCGCCGATGTAGATTCTATTTTGAATCGTTTGGAAGTTTTGCGCGCTCCTCTTGATGCTTATGGTCTGAATGTCGGCGATTTTATGGAAAAAATTGTTGGCCATGTGGACGAATTGGGCAACGCTAAGAGAGAACTTACCAAACAGTGCTCTGCTTTAGAACAAAAGTACAATGATTGCGAAGCCAAGTATGAAGCTTGTGAAGAGGAGTCTTCCACTTTTCAGGTTTTAATTGGCAATTTGCAAAAAGACAACCGTGCGCTCAAAGATGAATGTGATCGCTTAAAGAAAGAAAACGCTCAAGCTAAAGACGATTTTGATGAGTTGGAAAGCTTGCGTGAGACTTGTCAGCGATTGCAGAGCACAGCTAGTGGCTCTGACGAAGCCTTTGGCAAGTTGCAACAAGATTATACAAGCTTGCAAGAGCAAAATAGGGAATTGCGCAAAAAAGCCCAAGAATATGCTTCCGAAATTGAACAAATTAAGGGCCAATTGCAGGATAATAGATCGGATAATGACGCACAGGCTTTGGCGTTGCAAGCTGAATTAGAGCAGAGAGATAGTGCTATTCAGGACTTGAAAGCACGATTTGAGGAAGTCTCTAACCAACTGAATGAAGCCAATCAAGAGTGCAGCGCTTCAGCAAATGAGTTAGATGAAATCAAGGCTTTGCTTGAAGAAGCTAAAGAAGAAGCGGACGAGGCCAGAAAACAGCTCGATCATTCGAATACAGCTTATGATGATCTTTCTGAAGCTTATAAAAAGAAAGAAGAAGAAGCTGAAGGTGCCAAAGCTGAATTGGTACAGATGCAAACCGTAGTCAAATCTACTAAAGCTCAGTCTGCTGAGCTGGAAAATATGGCTGCGGAAGCTCACAAAGAGACTTCCGAGGCTTTGGCCAAACTTAAAGAAGCTGAAACTCGTTTGGAAGAGGCAGAGCGAGAGTTCGAAGAGCAGCAAGCCAAAGTTGAAGAAGCTGAAAACTCACGTGAAGAGCTGCGTGTGCAATTGGAAAATGCTCAAGCCGAAGCTGAAGAGTTATTGGCCAAAGCCCAGGAAGACAATCGCCAGGCTTTAGAAAAATTGCAACAAGAGTTGGCTCAAGCGCAGGCCCAAGCTATTGCCAGTAAAGCTGAGCTTGATAAGCAAAATGCAGATATTGCAGAGAGAGAAAAAGCTTTACAAGAAAATTCTTCTCGTTTAGAAAGTGAGAAATCTCGCTTACTTAGACGTATAAACACTTTGCAAGCCAAAAATGAAGCTTTACAAGCTGAAATTGAGGAAAGTCACGAGTTCGGGGACGACTACGACGCTGTTAAAGCTGTAGAAGTTCGTATGCAAGATCGTTTAGACGCCGTCAATTTAGAGCTTAACGAGACAAAAGCCAGGCTCAAGGAGTATGAAGCCAAAGCTAAATCCGGAGAGAGCGATGGCGGTGGCAAAGAACTTAGTGAGGCTTTAGATAAGCTCAGCAAGCTGAAAGCCGAAAATGATTCGCTCCGTTACGAACTTTCTGTACGCAGCGATTCCGATTCTTTGCAAAAACAATCGGCTCAGATGCTGGAAGCTTTGGCTAACTTCGAAGCTGAAAATGCCGAGAAGGATCGTCTTATTGAAGAGTCTCATCAGGATAGAGCTCGCTTGCGTGATGAGTTGGAACGTACAAAGCAGGCCCTTTTTGAACAACAGCAACTTTACGAGCGTGAGCGCAAAGAGTGGTCTGAGATTTTAGCCAAACAAGTAAAAGGTGAGAGTGTAGACACTGGAGCCGATCCTTTGCGCCGTAGCGGTTTCAAGCTTTTTAGGAACAGAGGCGGATCCGTCTAGTCGAGTAGGAATAGTCTTTTAGCAAATAGGCGGTTCGCTCAATTTGGCAGCGAGTCGCCTTTTCTTTTGGAAAAGCTGTAATCTGAACAGCCTATTTTTGACAAGAGAGAGAGAGTATATGGGGCAGAACGATAAAAACGCTACCGATATAAAACAATTGGGATTGTTTGCAGCGCTAATGAGCCTAGGATATGTCTTCTGGGTAGTAGGCGCTATGGAGATGGTGGAACGTTTAGCTTATTACGGCGTGCGTGCTGTAGCTGGTTTGTATGCTACGGCTCCGGCGGCTGAAGGTGGTTTAGGAGTAACTGCAGCTAAGTTTGGTATTATTCTCATGGTTTGGTCTGGATTCCAGGGATTTGTGCCTATTTTTGTCGGTGGTTTGGCTGATCGTTACGGTTATAAACTTATGATTGGTATTTCCACCGCTGTAAAAATGGGTGCTTATTTAATAATGGCTGCTTTCCCGACTTTTTACGGATTTTTGCTAGGAGCAGTTTGCTTAGCTACAGGAACAGCCATTTTTAAACCTGGCATTCAGGGAACCTTAGCTAAATCTACCAAGCCGGAAAATAGTTCTATGGCCTGGGGAGTTTTTTACCAGACCGTAAATATAGGTGGATTCATCGGCCCTGTTTTAGCTGGTTTCTTGCGTAAGATGGAATGGAGCCACGTATTTTTGGCTTGTGCCCTGATTATCGCTTGTAACTTTTTACTTTTGCTTACTTATAAAGAACCTGGCTTAGAAGAGCGCTTAGCATTAGCTAAAGAGCGTGAGAAGAACAAAGAAAAACAACGCAATATCGTTTGGGAAACTATCAACGAGTTGAAGCGTCCCCATTTGTGTGTGTTTTTAGCTATTTTTACCGGTTTCTACTTTATGTTTAACTGTATGTTTGACGTTTTGCCTTTGCATATCCGAGATTGGGTAGACAGTCGCGATGTAGTCACTACAGTTTCTCATTTCCTTAATACTGACAATGCCATAGTAAGTTTTATTATGATTTTGGATAAAACCAAAACTTTCATTCAACCTGAAGGTATGCTGAATCTGAACTGTGGCATGATTATGTTTACATGCTTCTTTTTCGCTTGGCTATCGTCAAAGATGCGCATTCTGCGCAGTATCGCATTAGGCACCGCGTTGGCGGCTGTTTCTATGTGTTTAATCGGTATTTCTCATATGGGTTGGTTCTGTTTGCTGTCAATTGCTGTATTTAGTGTCGGTGAAATGCTTTCCAGCCCGAAATTCAGCGAATTTGTCGGCACCCATTTAGCTTCAAGTGATAAAAAAGGCATGTATTTAGGTTTGGGACAGATGTCTTTTGCTATAGGCTCTACTTTAGAAGGATTGGTCGCTCCCAGGCTTTACGATAAGTTGGCCTCCAAAGACACTTTCTCTAGGCAGATGCTGGTAGATAGTAATTTGATGACACCGGAACAGGCTTCTGCTATTCAACCGGGAGAAGCTTTCAATCAATTGGTAGCTTTAAGCGGCCGCACAGCCGATGATTTAACTCAGTTTATGTATCATCATCACAATGTCGCCGCTATGTGGGAAATTATGGCTTGTATCGGCTTTATTACTGCCTTGCTTATTTTGGCTTACTCTGTATGGTGGGCTAAAACAGGTACGAGCGCTGCTGTAGCTGTTAGTGCTGCTTCTGGTGAAACTGAGAGTGAAAGTAAGGATAAAGCATAAAATATAAAGTTCCGGTGAACCTAAAATATAAGGCAGAAGTTAGTTACTTCTGCCTTATATTTTTATAAGAAACATTTGTTAAGCGGAGCTAATAAATTAATTTTGGCGGGCTTGTTGATAAATTTCATAAAGCTTACGGTCTGGAGTTTGGTTTAGTTGGAGTTTAAAGGCTTTTTGTAAGTTTTCAAAGGTCTGGACAGCCAATTGTGGCTGTTGCATGGATATGTATGCTTGCATGAGCAAATAGGTACATTGCTCGTGGAGCGGCTCCAAGCTTATGGCTTGAGAGGCGGTTTCGACCAGCTCTGACCAATCTTTTTGTTTATATTGATAGGTAGCTAATTCTGTAAGAGCTTGCAAAGATATATAATCTAAACGAACTCTTCTTAAAGTGGCCCACTCCATAGAACATTGGGGTAAAAAATGGCCTTGACTAAGTTGCTTAATATTTTCTAGTAAACTGATAGAGCTGTCTGTTCGATAACGTCCCCATATTTTTTCCAGATCTAACCAATCGGCACTTATTTTTAAGTGTGGATTGGAAGCTAGAGCTGAAGAACAACGTGTGATAGGGTCAAAATTAGGATATTTGTCTTTGAATATCTTTTTAATAATAGATAAAGCTTTCCAAAGGCAGGCCTGCCCGTTACTGCTTTCTGGCCAAAATTCCTCGATAATTTGCTCACAGCTCAGATATGTGCCGTGACTTAACAAGCGCAACAGTAGATATTTGGCCTTTTGCGTAGTCCAAAGCTTTGCTTCCAGCTCTTCATCATTAAGCTTTATGGAGCATTGTCCTAAAAGTTTGAGCTCCAACTTAGGATGAGAAGTTGTGGCAACAACCTGAAGTTGAGAAAAAGTTGAGTTAGTATTTATATGAAGTCGCTCAAGTAATGTACTAGAAAGTTGATTTTTCCATCTAGTGGCAAAGCTCTTCAGTTTTGCTGTGTGAGTAGGTGCTAAAGTTTGTTGGCTAAGCATATTGATAATTTGTGTATTTTGCCAGCGCAGCAATTTTACCAGTTTACTTTCTAACGAACATGGCAGTTTACAATATCTAGTTAAAAACTCCAACACCGCAGGTAACAGCCAGGTAAGATCTGTTTCTAGTTGTTGCTCGTATTTGGCTTTAAGAAGATTGCCTAAAGCCTGGTTGACTTGTTCGGTTTTTACTGTAAGGCAACTTGAACCGGCCAGAACCGCCCTGGAAAAGTGGGGCTCTAGTTGCAAATTGGATAAAATAACCTGAGCCTTTTGTAATTCATCAAGGAAATATCGACAATCAACTTTGATATACAATAAATATGCTTCCAAAGCTGTTCTTGCCCAAACCGGCTGGCCTAATGGCTCTGCAATTTGCATAGCTGAACGCAAGTAAGTGAGAGCTTGTGGCTCTTGTGAATTGTTAAGGCAAAGGGCTGCTAAACGCAACTTGGCTTTTATGCCAATTAAAGTTGGTTGAGCGCTAAGATGTTGCAAAATTTTTTCTGCTTCTTGCCAATATCCACAGTGAAAAAATGTGGAAGCCAAAGAAAGGCCGGCCAAATCTTCTTTGTGGTGAGTATCGGAAGTTTTTGATTGTAAAGAGGCTGATAGAGCAGAGTCAATTATGTATCTAGCCAAGGAAAATTCCGGTCTGGAATAGTTTTTAAGAAAACTGTCTTCCCACAATTCCAAGCTTTGGCTTGAATTATGCCAATGTTTTTGGGCGGAAAGAGCCTGAAGAACAGCTCCTATTTCTATCTCTTGAATTATGGGAGATTCAAGATTGGCTTGTTGAGCTAAGCTTTTGGCTATAAGCCCGGCTTGTTGAGCCGTTCTGACTGTGCGGTCGGTAAAACGACTTTCCAAAAAGCTATTCAGCAAAGTTTGGATTGACCACGAATGCAAAGCTTGTAAACACAGGCTTTCTTGGCGTTGCTGTTGGTGTTGGCGGGTCAATTTTAGAAGGCGGCCGATACGCTCTAAAAAAATGTGCAATTCAAAGGGCTTGCGTAAATAGTCGGCGGCGCTGAAACGGAGGGACCTTATCGAATCTTCCTCACTGACAGTTTTGGTAATAGCCAAGACTGCCGCTTCTTTTAGATAGTGATGCACTCTGGAAAGAGTTCGGCAGCTACTTAAACTACTCGAATGCACATCCAAAACGACTAAATCAAATAATTTACGTGAGGAGATCGCGACAGCTTCTTCCCCCCTGGCTGCGGCCATTACGTCAAATCCCTCGTCTTGAAGGACGCTAGCGAGTTTCTCTCGCAACGGCGCGTCATCTTCAAGCACCAGAATTCGGGCTGTCTTGATCACAGCTTTATAATTAAATTTTATATGAGTTGATTTCCTGCCGTTTGTCGAGCAAAAAATTTCCAGTTTATTTCAGGGAGCTAGTTTATAACTGTAACAGCTAATTTTTATCCATAAGGGGGGAAATATGATGCTGAATTTATTACCTGTTTTGTTAGACAAAGCTAAAAAACGCACCCTTTCACCTTATGAGTTTTCCAGACGCTGGCGACATATAAGGTCTGGAATAGAAGAACGCTGTGCTGGAGTATGGCAAGAATTTGAGGAAATACGTCGCCAAGCTTCAGGGCGTGTGTCTAAAGGCAGAGTAGACAAACTCTTAAAAGGGGTCAGTGAAAAAGAAATAGAGTATTGGAAAGTGTTGATTATGTGTATAGAAAACTGGCTGGAGCGCAGCGGCGGTTTTGCCTATTTGCAACAAGCTCAACATTCTTTTGAAACTGCTGAAAAGCTTTGGAATAAAAGACTTAAAGCTTTGAAAGCGGTATGGGAGAGAGAAATAATAAAGTAATTTTTTTTGTGGCAGCATCTTAAATCTAACTACATTTTGGGGGGAGTTACTTTGCTGTACAAATATTTTGGGTATATTCAACATTTACGGCAACTTATAAGCCGAAGTATAGTGGGCAGCCGCTTCGGTTTACACCGTCGTCAATATCAGCGGGGAGGAGCCCTGATTATAGCTATGATGTTGACGACTGTAATGCTCATATTGGGAGCTGCCCATTTATTTTCTTTGCAAAGTGAGCGTCGCTTTTCTGGCATTCAGGAGCGCAATTTACAAGCTTGGTATCTAGCAAAATCCGGCTGTGATTACTTTTTCTATTATTGTCAGGATGGATCTACTTCTTTTTTGTCTGAAGCGCCGGGCAATAAGCTGTTGGTTGAGCAAAAGTCGGCTTCCGGTACTTCCATTTTAGCAAAAGTTCCCGTAGTTGACGGACTTGAACATTATTATTTTGAAATAAGTCGTCTATCGACCAAAGTTATAAGAGTTAGAGGTGTTGTTGAGGGAACTTTAAGCAGCAGCGGTAAGCCGACTTGCTTGGAAGCAAGCCTTTATATTGTACGCGATTCCGCAGGGGGGTGGAAAAATGCGATATACGAACAAAGGCCCGATTTGTAAAAGAAAAATATTGGGCATTACTATAGTGGAATTGTTGATATGCTGTGCATTAACGGTGCTTTTTATCGGTTTAGTCGGGCAATTAAGCTTGGCTTCTATGCGTAACTACAAACATTGTGAGATGGGCATGAGAGCCATGCGATCTGCCGCTTTGGCTATGGAAGTAATGAGCCGTGATTTGCGCTCTTGTGACAAAATATTGTGGCCTAAAGTTAGCACCGAGGCTTGGCGGCAAGGTTATCGCCTTAGCAATAATGATAAGGTCGGTTTTAAATTTATCTTTCGTCAGGCTCCGAGCGCAAATGGTAAGGCATCCATAATAGGTTTCCATTGGGACTCTGAAAGTAAAATTTTAACTAGATGTTTATATCGGCCTGAATTCAATCCTAGAGCTGATAACTTGACTGATTCCAGACAGATTATTGCCCGGCGTATTCTGGCACGTGAATTGTCTTCAATAAGTATAAATTCTATCAATTGGCGCGTACGCGGCGGTTTGCAATTTTTGGAACTCAGTTTGACCGTTTCATTTAGTGAATTGGAATCGCATAAAAACGGGCTTCGTATCAATAATGGCCGGGAAAAGCTGTTCAGAAATTTATATACAGAACTTGAGATTTTGGGGGTATAGTTCCGTGAAAAGGCAAGCCTTGCGTGCTTATACTTTGTTAGAACTGATGATGGGAATATTTATAGTTTTTTGCGCTGCCGGTTATTTATTGGGAACTTATGCTTTCGGGGCTAAAGCTAGCCTAAATACCGATCGCTTTACAACGGCTGTCAACTTAGGTCAAGCTAAAATGGAGGAATTGCAAAATCGTCCGCCATTTTCCTTGCCTGCCGAACAAAAAGGCAAGTTCGCCTCTCCGTATCAAGATTATTATTGGTATGCGCAAGTGTCGACTTTTAGTCAAGATTTCAGTCTATTGACTGTACGTACTGGTCAAAATGGTGCTCCTTTGTGTACTTTACGTCGACTTGTCAATAATACAGTACCTGTTTCTATAGATGCTCACGTTTATGACAGCGAAGCTGTTTTTACTGATAGTCGTTCTAATAAATTACCCTTTGTCAAAGTATCTTTTTGGGAGCCTTCTGCAGTTGTTCCCAAAACTTTAGGAACAGCTGCTACCTGGCCAGCAGGCGCTCTTTGTGGTCACCCTGGGCAGGGGATTGTCTGGTTGTCTCACAGTCGGCAGCCTCAAATCTTGCAAATGCTTTTTAATGCTGAAGGTAAGAATACTGCTTGCAAAATTATTGAAGTGCCTGTCAATAAGCAAGGATACAGAGCTCATATAATAGATGTAGCTGCTGATATAATGGGCAATTTCCTCTTTTGTGCCGACAGTGCCAACCGAGCTTTGTGGGTTTTAGATGATTCTGATAACAGTAGCTCTTACTCTTGGAAAAATGGTTTATGTTTAATAAGCAAGCAAAATCCCCTCAAAGATTTGCGCTCAGTTGCTTGCGACCAGTATGGCAGTACAGTTTGGCTTTGTGAAGGGGCTCCACGTCGTTTGCGTCAATTCTATTGGGGTAGTTTGCCCAAAGGCACAAAAGAAAAAATCAATTCCTTTTCCGGCTGGGGTGAAGCTATTGTTGTGCCTTTTCCAGGAGTGGGTCGTTTGCATTCAGTGGCTGTAAACAGTTGGGGATCTGCTGTCTATACTATGGATAACAGCTTTATTTATAGCTTAATCTTTCAAGAAAACAGTGGTCAAGGTTCCTGGCAACAAATAGCTATGCCTGAGCAATTGCGTAAAGCTCAACCTCGAGCTTTATGGATCGATCCCGGTAACAGTCGATTGTATATAAATACACTTGCAGGAAGACAGTGGGTTGCGTCACCTTCAATAGATGGCACCTTAAAAACCAGTAACTTTAGTCAAATAAATTGGAGGTAAAAGCTATGGAGAAAATTTTTATTTATCGCCAACTTGGAGTAATGCTTCGCTCTGGAGTTCATGTTGTCAAAGCGTTGGAAGCTGTCGCTTACTGTTGCAAACGAAAAGAAGAACAAAATGTTTGGCTGGAAGTTAGTCGGGAAGTTTGCCGAGGGAGCACCTTAACTCAAGCTTGGAGTTTACATCCCGATTACTTTGATTTGATCGAAATTGGGCTAATTAAAGCTGGTGAGGCTTCGTGTGCTTTGGATGAAATTTGTTTTGATATTTCAAAATTTTTCTCCTTAGAGTTGGAACTAAAGCGCAAATTAAGTTCTGCTTTACAATATCCTTTGATTGTATGTCTGGCCTTTGTCACCTTAAGCGTAATGGTAGCCTTTCATATTATCCCTTCGTTCGCTCCTATTTTTGATTCTTTAGCTAGATTGCCTATGCCGACCTTAATATTGCTTAGTTTTGTTGCTTTGTTGCAAAGTAAAGCGCTTTGGGTGGCCTTTGGAAGTTTCGTGCTTGCTTTCTTGCTGGCTTTAAAAACTTATCGCTTTTCTTCATATGGGCAAAGAAAATGGCAAACTTTTATACTAACTGTGCCTCTACTCGGTAAAATTATTAAAAATATTGTTTCTGCCCGTTTTTGCCATACGTTGGCCGTACTTTTGCGCAGCGGATTATCTTTAAATAGTTCTTTGCAAATAACAGGTCTGGCTTTAGCCAATTATCCTTTAGCATCGTCTTTAGAATATACTATTTCTGGCATCAACCAAGGATGTGAGTTTAGTGAAGCTTTGCAAATGGGAAAATATTTTTCGCAAACTTTCATTGATGCAATTAATGTTGCCATGGAAGCCAATAGTTTGGATGATGTTTTAGAACGTTTGAGTAAGTTCTATAATGAACAAGTTAATTGCGATATAAGCCGATTTTCGATTTTGATTGAACCTGTCTTATTAAGTGTGATGGGAATAAGTACTGCCGGAGTACTTTTAGCATTATTTGCACCTTTGTATGAGTTTATCAATTTGAGCGCTGTATTATAAAAATTATAGGGGGGAAAGTATATGAGTAAAAAACAACACGTAGTTATTTGCGATCAAGATTGCATAGTGGGCGATATGCTTATTTATGCTTTGCAAAAATTAAATTATAAAATTACTCGCTTAAAGGGAAGCGCCGCTCAGCTTGTTGAGCAATTGCTTAAACAAAAAGCAGATCTTTTAATAGCTAATTCCGGCCCAGATCTTAATAGCCAACTGCATATGCTCAGGTGTTGTCGTATGAAATATCCCGAACAAAAACAAATTTTAATTACGGCTGCTTGGGAAAATTTGGAAGAAATGCTTAAAGGGGAAAAAATAGAGGCGGTGCTTTTTAAGCCTTTCAAGTTAAGTCAACTGAAAGAGATTATTGAGCATTCACTTCCTAAGGAAGAAACTATAGCTGGAAGATCCCAACTTAAGCGATGGCTTTTTTATATATTTAATGTATTTAAGCTTAAGAACGTATTTAAAGAAATTAAGCAAAAATTAAACAAATTGTGGCGGTATTGGCTTCTAAAAAGTATCGAGAATGAGCGTTTACAAGTATTTAAGTCGGCTTATAAATTTTGTCAGTCAAAATTTGCCAGCCATAAACATATTTTGGAATTGTGGCTTTATTTAGAATTTTTGGAGCGGCGCTACCTTTTAGCTAAGTGCGGTGCCGATGTTGAGCGCGGTGCTTTGCAATTTTATTACACAACGCTTAAAGGAAAATTGGAACGAGGTCTTGATGGCTGGGTAGTTTCGTTAAAAGGTGGTGACGGCTTGGGCCCAGAGTTGGATTCTGTTCAATTCTCTAAGTTTTGTGGTCGACTCAAAAGTAAAGAATTGAGCTTTGGATTTTTTTTACAAGCTGCTCAAGCCAGACTCGTCCGCTGGGCTCTAAGCCGTCCTTCTATCAGCAATATACAAAAAAAATGTAAAAAAGCTTCAGTCCTACTGCGAAAAACTTCCTTTGGGCCATCTTTATCAGAAAAAAGACGGATCGCCGAAGCCAAAGCTGAACTGGATATTCTGGCTTTAGCTCCGGCTAACGAAGGCGAATTGAGGGAAGTCTTTCAGCAAGTATGGTGCTGACAAGTGCAAAGGAGCACCCTAGCATCAAGTTAGCTAGCTTGTCTTTGAGGGGCTCTTTTGCATATTAGTAGGAACTTATTTCTTTTTTTTCTTTCCACCGGTAAGTACAGAACCAAAGCGGGCTAATTTGCTAAAGACGCCAAAATGATTTCTTATAGCCTGAATCTGCTCGGCACTGACAAAAATACCTTGGCAATGCTCACATCTGGGGAAGGTCAAATCGAACTCTTCGACATGCTCTTCTTTCAAATCAAAGCCGCAGTGTGGGCACTTCATATAATGGATATTGGCAGCTTGTTCTGCCTCTTGTTTGGCTTGTTTTTCTCTTGTTTCTCTGGTCTTTTTTAGTTCGAGTAGCAGTTTCTCTTCATGCTCTCGCAAGCCTCTGGCAGTATCATGCTTGCTGGCTAGTTGATCTTGAGTTCTGCCTCTGCCGGACAAACTGTTATCACTCATTTATATACAACCTCCGAAATTTCGGGTACACGAACTACAACGGTTACAAGTTCGCACTGTTAAATATTTTCCCCTTTGTATAAAAGCGAACGCTTTAGGCAAGAGCAGGAAGGCCAGATCCGGTATAAAAATTAGGCGCTAAGTTGTTTTTGAGGAAGATCTTGTATGGAATTTTATTGTGAAGAAATACGTGATTGGGTGTATGAAAATTATCAGGCGGCCTACTGCTTAGGGACAGGCGCTCTCACTTTGGCCGCTTGGGCATTATGTCCGCAAAAGTATAGAAGAACCTCTGTTTTTTTAGGAGCTTATAGCGCTATTCTTTCTTTGGGGGCTCTTTTAGAACCTTGTGTCAATGTGACTTCCTCTTTATACGGAGAAGTACTTTCCTATGGAAGTCGCCAAGGCCATAAAATAGCTCTCACTTTTGATGACGGCCCTCACCCTTTAAATACACCTTTGGTTTTAGATGTTTTGGCTCGCGAAAATGTAAAAGCTTCTTTTTTCTGCGTAGGACAAAATGTACTGGAGTTTCCAAAATTAGTTCAACGAACCAAAGCCGAAGGTCATTTGATAGGATCGCATAGCTTTTCACATTGCAATTTCTTAGGCTGTACGCCTAGTCGTGCTCGCCGAGAAATCATTGAAGGCGGTTTGGCTTTAAAAGCTGTTTTAGGTGAAAAAACGCGCTATTATCGTCCTCCCTATGGAATGCGCTATCCTTGGAATTTAAAAGATGGCAACCGTTTGCGTCAATTAGCTGTATTATGGTCAAATTGTCCACGCGATTGGCAGCTTCCCGGAGCTGCCGTTATTGCTCAAAGGGTAGTTTCTCAAGCTAAGCCGGGAGATATCGTTTTATTGCATGATGGTGGGGGAGATCGCGAGCAAACTGCTCAAGCTTTGCCTTTGATTATAGCCGGTTTGCGTGAGCGCGGTTTTGAATTTGCACGTGTTGACGAATTGCTTTAAACTTATTGATCTTTTTGAAGAGAAAAATTTTACCACGAGTGTCGTAAAATGGATAAACAGCCCAAAGTACGCCTTTTAGAAAAAAGTGTCTATGAACGTATTGCTGCCGGAGAAGTTGTAGATCGTCCGTCTTCTGTAATAAAAGAATTGGTAGAAAATGCTCTTGATGCTGCTTCCAGCAAAATAAACGTTACCATTCGCGGCGGCGGCAGAGAACTGATGCAAGTCGTGGATGATGGTTGTGGTATGAGCACTGAGGACGCTCGTTTGGCTGTTCAGCGTTTTGCCACTTCTAAGATAAAAGAATGGGAAGATCTGGATAATCTTTTTACTTTAGGCTTTCGCGGTGAAGCTTTGCCCAGTATTGCTGCTGTTTCTCGCCTGGAAATTCGTACGTGCCAGGCTGGCGATCTTGAAGGTACATTGCTTACTATGGAAGGGGCAGGCGAGCCCCATTTAAGTATTTGCGCAGCCGTACCAGGAACACGCATTACGGTGCGGGATCTTTTTTACAATACTCCGGCCCGTTTAAAATTTTTACGTTCTGCGGGAGCCGAAAGCGCTCAGATTATCGATCTTTTAGGACGTTTGGCTGCAGCCTGGCCGGAAGTGGCTTTTACGCTCAATTCCAATGATCGGGAGGTCTTTTCTTTTACTTCTGACATGGGGAGCGATAAACGCTTGGCCAAATTATGGAAGTTGGATAGTTCCAATTTTATACCTATTTTTGATAGAGCCGAAGGTATGAGCATAGATGGTTTTGTAGCTCGTCCTGATGTGGCTAAGACAAATCGTACTTACCAGCTATTTGTTATGAATGGGCGGGTAATACGCTCGCAAAATCTTTCTCAAGCTTTGTTGGAGGGGTTCTCTCCCTTAGTTGAAAAAGGTCGCTTCCCTGTTGGCATGTTGCGGCTTACTGTCGATCCAGCTTTTGTCGATGTTAATGTGCACCCCACAAAGTTGGAAGTGAGATTTGCCGAGCCTCGGCCTGTATTTTCTTTAGTATACAGAGCCGTTAGCAATGCCTTGGAAGCTTATCGAGCCGACAGTGTGTTGCCTAAACATTTTGATTTTTTAGCTCGTAAAACTGAAGAGCAAAGAGAAATTCCAACCATATCAACTAAAGCATGTGAAGGCTGTATAGACGAAAAAAAATCGGCAACTGTCGGCCAAAATGTTGATGAAAATAAGCAAAATGAGAATAAGCCGAAGCTCTCAGCTAGTCAGGTTGAAAGACAAAAAATCCCTTCTGGACGCTTATATATTCCCGAATCTGATCTTGCCTGCGAACACTTAGAAAAAAAATCCACACTTGGATCTAAGCTTGCTTCTGGCACATCCAAATTGGCTTTAGAATTGTATATGCCTTTGAATAAAGAGCTTTCCGATGCACGCCATGCTTCAATTTCCGCCAATACAAATTCTGAAGATAAGCGCTATATAAACAAAGATATAGCTGTGTCAAAGGTAACGGAAATTGAACAACAACCAGTTAATGATGCTTCAGAAGTTACTCAAAGTTCGGCATCTTCGCGACAGAGTGAACTTTGGCAAGGTGCGTCTGCTATAGAAGTTCCCAAATTTAAAGTTCTTGGGCAAGTATATAAAACTTTTATAGTGGGGTTATGTGAAGGAAAACTGTGGTTGGTAGATCAGCATACTGCTCAAGAACGTATCAATTACGAAAAATTCGCCAACATAAAAGCTTTGAGCGAACGCTCACAAGGGTTGCTGGTTCCTGAGATAGTGGAATTTACTCCTCAAGTAAGCCAATTTTTGCAAGATAGTTTGGCTTCTTTTCGCGAGTATGGTTACGAAGTGGAAAATTTCGGTCCGGATCGTTTCGCTTTGCGTGGTGTGCCTGCCGCTTTGCCTTCGCAAAAAGCTGCTGCTACTTTTGCCGAGTTGGTAGAGGAGTTAGCGGGAGAATTTATTTCTGTACGCAGTAATGTGCGTGAACATATGAGAGAAAAAATAAGAGCCATGGCCAGTTGCAAGGCAGCCGTCAAAGCCGGTGACGTACTCAGCTTTGAAGCCATGGAAGGCTTAGTCAACAATATGCTTAAGGTAGAACATTCACTTTATTGTCCTCATGGTCGTCCTACCAGAATTATTTTAGAAGAAAAGGTGTTGGAGCGTCTTTTCCATCGTATCTAAGCAAAATATTGGAATACTGGATAAAAAGAAAATGATCGCCGACGAATTTTTATTCGTAACGATCATTTTCTTGTTTATTTGATTTGGAACCAACTGAGTCAATCAGTTTATGACCTGGTGCAATTCCTTGCGATTCATGCAATTGAGGTATATTTCTTCCAAAACATACTTAACTTCACGATCGTTGCGCTTTTGCAAGCCCTTAGTCACGATTAAAAATCTGGCGGCAAAGCTGTCGGGAATTTTTTCAAAAGGCATATGCAACAAATTAAGCATATGACCTAAAATTATACGTGCGGTGCGGCTATTGCCATCCTGGAAAGGATGAATATGCACAAATTCGTTGTAAGCGTATGAGCACAAATCGAGAGCTTCTTCAAAAGTCGAAGGCTCGTAACCGGTTAAATTGTCGATCAGCTGATGCAAGCGCTGAGGGATCTCGTTAATAGGAGCAGGCTTAAAGTTAGGATTATTAGCTATAACGACTTCATGATCTCTGTAGACGCCGCCAAAATTGGTATTGGCCATAGCTAAATGATGATATTCACGCAAAATATCTACGGTCAACTTTTTGCCCTCGCGGCTGTATTCTTGCATCTTTTTCCAAGAATTTTCGTAACACGCTTTGGAAGCCGGATCGAACATTTCCGAATCTTCTTTTTCGACGCTCTCTTTTATCTCTTCGCCTAGGGGAGACAGTCCCCAATTGCACCCAGCTAAATTCTTGTCGTGAAAAAGGTTCATGGCTGCCTGTAACTGAGGATCGTTGGGATTTTGAAAATTTTCTGTGCGACCTTCCAAAAATTGCTCTAAGGGCACCTTTCTTCTAAAGAAGAAAGATTTGGCGCGTTTTATCTTCAAATAATCGCACAAACCGTCTAAGAATATATTCTCAACCATACGTCCGGTAAAAGGCTCGTAACTATAAATAAGCAACAGAGCATTGTCTACCAAACGGCAAAGCAAAGCCGGATCTAAAAGTTCGGCGGGAACATCTCGATTATTAAAATGATCGCTTCTGTAGGCTTTTTTTAAGAAAGCGATCATTTGTTCAGAAAAATAAAAATTGTAATCGCAATTAGAAGCCAGAGCAAAAGAGAGCGTTTGACGCAAGTTTTGAGCTGTTTGCGATTTGTTGTTAAGGATGTAATGATCACGACTATCGCAGACAATCAATCCTTCTTCTTCTAAGTCGTATAGGGGCTTAATTAAAGAACGCTCACGATCCACATGCAATATGTGAGCCAGTCTGGTTAACGCAATCCCTTCCGGGCGTCCGGCTACGCAAGCAAAAAGATCCCATCTGGTAATATCTTGAGAATTTAAATGAAAACTATGATTTGAAGGGAGAGACATTTTTGCAGTACCCAATTCTAAAAGTTGACTCCCCCTCTTCTATAGTCCGCTTTTATATCCTAGCAAGGTAGTTAATTTTGACAATGTGGGTAAAGGTCAACGCTTAATTTCTTAGACAAAATTTCGATTTATTTGAAGGAGTGGGAGGCCTTTAATTGAATGCGCACCATCATGTTTTCAGAAGTAATCTCTTATCAGGCCTCTAATAAGGGCTCTGCCCAGGGGCTTTATAACATCACCCAGCAGATTAACGATGTTGTGAAGCACAGCAACATCGAGAACGGTATGTGCAACCTTTTTGTTTTGCATACTTCCTGCAGTTTGTGCATTCAAGAGAATCATGACCCCAATGCTCGTCATGATCTCGAAGAGTGGATGATTCGTACTATTCCCTTCACTGACTGGTTCAAACATGTCGAAGAAGGTGAAGACGATATGCCTTCTCACATCAAGTCTGCTATTACCAACGTTTGCTTAACCATTCCTGTTATCGATGGTAAGTTGGCTATGGGACAGTGGCAAGGCATTTATCTTTGGGAGCATCGTAACAATCCCAACGCTCGTAAAATCCGCGTCACTCTTTGGAGCTAATTTAGATACTTTCGAATTAAGCATAATATGACTGCAGAACGTTTACAGAAACTTATGGCTTCCAATGGGGTTGGCTCGCGTAGATATTGCGAGTCTCTCATTACTGGTGGTCGGGTGAAAGTAAACGGTCGAGTCGCTTCTTTGGGTGATAGAGCCGATCTTGACAGCGACAATGTCGAAGTTGCTGGTTGGGGAAAACTCGCCAAGGTTGCGTCTGAGAGAATTTATATCGTTCTCAATAAGCCGCGCGGTTTTGTTTCTACCGTAAAAGATCAGGCTGATCGTCCTACAGTTATGGAATTCGTTAAAGATATTCCTGTTCGCATTTATCCTGTTGGAAGATTGGATCGCGATACAGAAGGTCTGCTCATTTTTACCAATGATGGAGAGCTGACCAACAAATTGCTCCATCCCAGTAGCTTGATTGATAAAGTTTATGTGGCTAATGTGGATACTACTCCGGGTGAACGCGAGGTCAGATTCTTAGAAGAGGGAATTTGCCTTGACGACGGTTGGACTGCTCCGGCCAAAGTAAAAATTTTGGCGGAAAATGTTGTACAAATAACTATTCACGAGGGGCGTAAACGTCAGGTGCGCCGCATGTTAGCTGCTGTAGGCTGTAAGGTCAAGAAACTGGAAAGAATAAAATTAGGGCCGATCAATTTAGGCAATCTGCCCCGTGGCAAGTATCGTCGCTTGAGTGAAAGCGAAATAAAAGCTCTGAAAAAATTGTAAAGTTCAGAATCGCTTGCCCTTATAGAAAAAGCTCCCTGTTGGGAGCTTTTTTTGTTGTTTTCTTATGCTTTTCTCTTGCGTTTTTGCCTTAGATAAACAGACCTTGCTTTTTAGCTAAACGGCGTACGGTCTTTATATCTGCACATAGTTTATCATATTGGGGGAAGAAGAAACGTTCTATTAAGAAGCTAACTTTTCCGTCGCTGATTACTGTATAATCAAAGATGCTTTTGGTTTGCTTTGTTTCAGTAGCCGTTTGAAAGTCTTTCCAAGCCATATTTACAGGCTCGCTTCGGCCATTGTCGTAAATTAAATAGATCGGAGTAAGGATGACGGTTCTGCCCTTAAAACGGTAAAAAGAGATAACAATCACGCATAGGCTTATTAAAGCTAACAAAATAGGCAAAGAACCAAATATGATGACATCGGGCTCGATTATACCTCCGCGTCCGCTCATCATCATGATGCCGGATCTTACAAGGAGAACGGCCAGTACAGCGACAATGCAGGAAACAATATAAAAGTTCTTCATTGAAGACCTATAAATGACTTTCTTATCAAGTACATCATCTTTGTCTTCAGTAGTTGCCGAATTGTCAACAGGAGGAACCTGAGATTCGGAAGTATTATTTTGGCCCTGAGGGGGGGAATCTTTTAAAGTATCTTCACTCACCTTCAAAAAATTATTGAAAAAAGTCGGAAATCCCTTCTGTGAAGCCAAGCCTTGTTGCGAGGCAACTTCTACAGAGGAGCTGCCGAGCCAATAGGATTTTACATATGAAAATTCCTGAATCAGCTATAAATGAAATAAACAATCGTGTAGAAATTACTGAAGTTATAGGCCGCTATTTGCAACTCCGGAGAGCCGGCAGCAAATATGTAGGCTTGTGTCCCTTCCATAATGAAAAAACTCCTTCTTTCAGTGTAGATCCGGATCGTCGTTTCTGGTATTGCTTTGGATGTAAGCAAGGTGGAAACATTTTTCAATTTCTGATGAAAATGGAAGGCATGGGATTTCCTGAAGCTGTACGCAAGTTGGCTGAAGAGACCGGAGTGGAGATAAAATGGGAAGCAGACAATGTCAAGCAAGACACTGCCAGACAGAGAAATTTGCAACTTCTAGATCGGGTTTGCAAATACTATAGCCATGTTTTGTTTGAAACAAGTGAAGGAGCGCCTGGTCGTGAGTATTTGTTGCAACGGCGCATATCAAAGAATGTAGCAGAAAAATTTCGCTTGGGCTTTGCACCTGCCAATTCCGCTCCTTTGCTTAAAGTTGTGCATGAAGCCGGTTTCAGCGATGAGGAATTGGTTCATTGCGGTATCTTTTTGCAGAGAGAACATGGAGTACGTGAGCTTCTTAGCGGTCGTTTAATCTTTCCTATAGCTGATTTTCAGGGACGTGTTATCGCTATGGGAGGACGTATTTTGGGGACTGGTCTCCCCAAATATATAAACTCTCCAGAAACAGAAATTTATTCTAAAAGATGCCATCTATATGGCCTTAATGTCGCTCGCGGCCCCATTTCACGTGAAAACAAAGCTATCGTGGTTGAAGGCTATCTCGATGTAATTTCTATGCATCAAATTGGCTTTGACTGTTGCGTTGCTTCTCTGGGTACCGCTTTAACTACTGAACAAGCAAAATTGCTAAAACGTTATGCGACTCAGGTTATTTTAGCTTATGACGGCGACTCCGCCGGAGCTAAGGCTATTATTAAAGGCAATGACGTTTTGGAAGAAGAGGGCTTGCAAGTGATGACTGCGGTTTGGCCTGAAGGAGAAGACCCTGATTCTATGGCTGCTCGCGGTCGCCAGGCTGTCGAAAAAGTTCTCAATGAAAAAATTGGTATCGTAAAATTTGTAATTAAAAGGCAATTGAAGCTGACAGATACTAGTACTCCTGAAGGCAAAGAAAATTTAGTTAAACTTGTACTTCCGTTTATTGAGAAAATTCAAGATCCGGTGCGTCGTGACGCGTATGTGAGTGAATTGGCTTATTATAGCGGCTTTGCTGAAAGTAAATTAGCTTTATATTTGCGTCGTCGCCAGCGCCAAACTGCTTTTCATTCTTCTTTTGAACCGACACCACGCCCCCGTCTTCTTAACACCGAAGAAAAATTATTCAGTCTATGCACAAAGCATCCTGAATGGTTGGAGCAAGTTAAGAAGATCATAAGTCCAAGTTTGATAGAAAATGAATATTTGCGCCATTGGTTTACAAAACTTTGGCTTTTGAAAAAGACGGACGAACCAATTAGCGTTACTGCGCTTATGGGAGATGAAGTCTCGGAAGAAGATTGCGCTAAACTTACCGAAATTATGGCTTACGATCGTTTTGATTCAAATTTTGAAGACGTAATTCAGCTAGCTTCCAATATAAGGAATGAAAATTTGAAGAAAACCTTAGACAAAATAAAGTATCAAATGTTTGAAAAGATGGCCTCTGGAAATTTGGCCGAAGATGATCCTCTCTATCTTGAATATATGAATTTGCAAAAGATACTGCGTGGATAAAGTGTCAAAATAGTTGTTCAAGCTCAAACTACTGGTTGTATTGGCGCTTGACGTTGCGCCAACAAAAACCTTAAGGAGGAAAAGCAGGAAAAACCATTTTTCTTAGGTATTAACAAAAGCTGTTGTCAATGGTAAAAAGATATGCCTATTTGCCGACAGTCAGAGTAGGGTCAGATGATTTGGGCCAAGCACTTTGATAAAAAACAACACAATTGTATATAAGATATTGTTTTTGTCAGACAGAGCGCGGGGTAAAAGAGAAGGCTCTACACGCCTTTTCTCATCTTTTTTGTCTCCAATTTGTCTGCCACTTGTCGGCTTTTGTCGAGATATTGCAGCTTCGGACAAGCAAATTAGCTCTCTGCGGAGGGGGGCTTTCGTTCTTTTTCCGAATGTGCAGCAGTTCGTAGACTGTTTGTGTCAGCAGCATTTGAGATAAGATTCTGTTTTTTTAGCAGCGTAAGGTAAAGGTTTGTTATGGAAAATATAAGGGGAGAAAAGCACACCAAGAGTATCTCTGAATTGGACCTAGGCACTTCTATGTCTGATTTATGTCTTGGAGCGGATCTCAGCTCTGGTGATAACCTTGGACTTGGTACTGTGGGGTCGGCTGCGAGCTACGGAGCATATGATTGCGAGGATCTGGATTTGGTAGATGCCGCTCCGTCGTCCAATTTTGACGAGCCTCCGGAACTTGTTGCCCCTGAACTGGCTCAAAAGAAAAGAGCGGAAGCAGCCAAGCATGCCGAACTTGAACTTAAACTGGAAGAAGCCAGACAACAATTAAAAAAGGCTGAGGCTCTTAAGTCCAAATCTGCTAAAGTGGCGCATAAGCCTGCCAAAGCCAAGAAAAAGACCGACAGCTCCGTAGAAGTGACAGTAGACGACCCGGTTCGCCAATACCTGAAAGAGATAGGCAGAGTTGAGTTGCTTACTCCCGAACGCGAATGTGAGCTGGCTCAGAGCATTGAGAAGGGCAATGAAGCTGCCGAAACATTGCTTATGGAGCCCGGTTTCCGTGAGTTGGTTTTGGATCTTTTGAGTGAGGTTGCCGACAAGCGTGATGTTCCCGGTTTTTCTCTTACTTTGGATGAAACTGAGCCCGATATAAACAAAGAAGACGATATTAACGATGCGGCTCCGACTTCGCATAGTACCTTGATCGATGTAGTCAATAGATTGAAGACTTGCGACGCCAAAGTTTGGAGAATTAAGTTCCGCGAATTGGTTGAACGTCAAAAACTGGTTGAAGAGTGCTTCAATGAAGCCAAGCGCCAGTATCGTTTGGGGATACTTCGAGAAGTAAAAGATGAAGTTCCCAAAGCTAGAGAACGTTTGGAGCGTTTTGAAGCTTTGGACAAACTGGTCAGAGCTGGAAGCTCTTCCAAGCGTGACCTTACTGAGGCCAATTTGCGTTTGGTCGTCAGCATTGCCAAAAAATATATCAGTCGCGGTATGCTCTTTTTAGACCTTATACAAGAAGGCAATTTGGGACTTATCCGTGCCGTTGAAAAGTTTAATTATCGCAAAGGATACAAATTCAGTACCTATGCCACATGGTGGATCCGCCAAGCCATTACCAGAGCTTTGGCCGATCAAGCCCGCACTATTCGTATCCCTGTGCATATGGTAGAAACGATTAACCGCCTTACTCGTGTAACCAGGTTGCTGTTGCAAGAAAATGGTCGTGATCCAACGGTAGAAGAGATCGCCATGCGTATGTATCCTATCGATGAAGACGCACTTTGCAACGAATTAAGCGAACTTTATAAAGAGCCTATTACTCCTGAAGATAAGCGCTATCAAGAAAAAGTGGCAGAGCGGAAGCGCAGTGCCGAAGCTAAGGTGCGCGAAATTCAGAAGATTGCTCAAGAGCCGATCTCTTTAGAAACTCCCATTGGTGAAGAAGAAGATTCTCACTTAGGCGATTTTATTGAAGATGAAGGCGCGGTTGCTCCTGCTGAAGCTGCAGCTAGAGTGTGGCTTAGTGAGCGCATTAAAGAAGTGTTAGATAAGCTTTCTGTGCGTGAGCGAGAGGTGCTTGAGTTGCGCTTCGGATTGCGCGACGGCCATACACGTACTTTGGAAGAAGTAGGCAGCATATTTAAAGTTACGCGTGAGCGTATACGTCAGATCGAAGCTAAAGCTTTGCGTAAGTTGCGCTTGCCTGAGCCGCGTAAGTTCTTGCAAGACTATTGGGATGCCAATAATTAGGCATTTTCCTGGAAGCGGTTGTAATAAGTTGGTGGAGTTGAAGAATATGTTTAGTTGCAAGCTGCAGAAGTTGTATAAGCTGTTAGGTCGTTGTTTAAAAACTTCTGCTGTGAGCTTAGGGGTGTTGGCCATTTTTATGAGCGGTGCTCAGGCATCTGAAAATCATACCGACTCTGCGGTGAAGGCTTCTACCAAGTCGCAAGTGATGGTAGCGCAAAAGCCGACGCCAAACACTAAGTCAACTTCTGCATCTTCATCTCCAGCCAAAACAACCGCTTCGTCTGCTACTGCCGGATCTGAAAAAACTATTTACGAAGCCAAGGCTCAAGCTCTTAGTCAGAAGGCTTTAGGCTTACGCGCTTACGCCCGTTTGCAAGTGCTGATCGAATACTACTTCATGGAAAGTGGCTTATATCCAGTTAGCTTAAAAACTTTGGAGCATAGTTTCAATGTCGGTTTGCCTGCCGACGCTCCTAAAGTTGTCTTGGGAAACGATCCTCTTTCCGGCAAGCCTTTTGTCTATAGCGTAAGCAAAGATCGTCGCCATTACACTCTGTATTTGCCTGAACCTGCCAAATATGGTCAAGACATTCCTAACTTGGAAACTATCGATTGGGGTTGGTTGCTTTTAGCTGCAGAAGGAAAGCGCATGGAACGTTTACTTTCCGATTGTACTCGCAATATTAACGAGTTAGCCACCGCTTGTGAGATCTATGCTAAAGATCACAACAAGGCTTTCCCTGCCAAATTAGAAGCTTTGCGTCCTCAGTATATGTTCCGTGAATTGCGTTGTCCCGCTTCTGGAAAGCCATACATATATGTTTTTAGGCGCGGAGGCTATACTATAGAGTGCCCTGACGCTCATAAACATGGCTTGGGTTCTTTGAAATATGATTCTGATAGGGGACTTCTTGTTACTGGTGCTGACAGTGAAAATGCCCAAGGAGTCAAAAAAGCTGAAGCCGCATCTACTACCGAGTCTAACCAAAAAACGTCAAGTAAAATCAAACAGTAGTCTCCTTTTACTTTGCGCTGATATATTTTTCGGCATTACTTTCTTACAATTTTTTGTTAGATGATTTGAGTTATGCCTAAGCGTCTTGAGAATCAAGCTTAAGTCGTTCTCGAGACGCTCTTTTTTTGTATTTTTGATAGAATTGAAAGGTTTGAATATGGAACTGATTCCCTTTACCCAGTGGCCGCTTAATAGCGCTTTGCAAGAAAGTTTGCAAAAAGCCGGTTTTACTACTCCTACCGAAGTGCAGCAAGCCTGTTGGGATGATGTTTTGTCAGGAACGGATTTATTAGTTCAGTCTTGTACCGGGACAGGAAAGACTTTAGCCTTCTCTTTGCCTCTCCTTAACAATCCTGATAATGCGCGTCCGGCTTCTATTTTGGTCGTTTTACCTACTCGTGAGTTGGCTATGCAAGTAGCCAGAGTTATCAATTCTCTGGGCACTAAAGCAGCTTTGTTATACGGAGGAGGAAGCTACCATGAGCAAATGCGCTCTTTGAAGCAAGGGGCTCCGGTAATTGTCGGTACTCCGGGGCGTTTGATCGATCATATTGAGCGTGGCTCTTTGGATTTGAGTGGCTGTCGGGCTTTGGTTTTAGATGAAGCAGACGAAATTTTAGATATGGGCTTTGCCGAAGAATTAGACAAGATTTTGGCTTCTTTGCCCACCGAGCGCCAAACATTACTTTTCTCCGCTACTATGCCGACCGAGATGGAAGAACTGGCTAAAAAAACTTTACGTGAAGATTGTCATCGCATTTCTATAAGCGTAGGTTTAACGGCGGCTCACGATATCAGCCATGAAGTTTATCTGGTAGCTAAAGAATGGCGAGCTAAGGCCCTTTGCAATATTTTGCACGCTGAGGCACCGCAATTGGCTATTATCTTTTGCCATACTAAAGTGGAGACCGACGAACTTACCCAAACTTTAATTCACTCTGGCTTAAATGTACTTTCCTTGCACGGAGATATGGCTCAAGCTGAGCGCACGCGCACTTTGAGTAGCTTCCGCAGTGGGGCGGCCAAATATTTGGTCGCTACTGATGTGGCCGCTCGAGGTTTAGATGTTGATGGAGTCACTCACGTAATCAATATGGCTCCTCCCCAAAATACCGAAACATATATCCATCGTGTTGGTCGTACCGGAAGAGCTGGTAAGAGAGGTACGGCTATTACCTTTGTGGCTAGACATGAACTGAATCGCTTCAAAAGGTTGGTCGGTAAAGCCAAAATTGATATTGAAATTGGTAAATTGCCTCAAGCTGAAGAAGTTCGCCGTCGTATAAAAGCTGATTTCCACAAAGAAGTGACAGAAAGATTGGCTTCTGCCGTTAATGAAGATTATCGTCTCTTGGCTGCTGAATTGCTCAGTTACCTTAGTCCTTCTGACAGTTTGGCTGCTGTACTCAGTATGGTACCCAGGGCCAGGGCCATTTTTACAGCCGGTTGTAATGTGTCTGTGCAAGAATTAGATAGAGGCAGTAGACGCAGTAAAGCTGAGCGCAACAGCCTTTTGGACAAAGCAGCTAAAAAAGCCGGTGCTGCGGCAGCCGAAGGTATGAGCTATATTCAAATCAATTTGGGACGCAGTGACGGTATAAATGTCCAGGCTATTTTGCGTATGTTAGCCGAAGCCGCTTCTTTATCCAAAACCGAGGTCGGCGACATAGAGCTGCGCTCTCACACTACTTTTGTAGAACTTCCCAGCGAAGACGCAGCTGCTGTTTTGGAAGCTTTGAATCATTATGATTTTGGCCCGGTGCGCTTGAGAGCTCGTTTAATTACGCCCGAAAAACTTAAAGTGTTACTTCCTGTCGAAGTAAAATCGCCTAAGCATAAGAACGCTTCTCAAGAACGTCGTGAAGCTAAAGGCAGACGTGGCGAAGGACGCAAGAATAGTGGACGCAATTTCAGCAAAGATGAAAAAGGCAAACGCACTCACAGTGATAGTCGGCGTAATGGACAGCGCGGATTTGCGGATCGTTCTCATAAAAGTACCGAATCCGGAAATAGGCGCGGGCAGAAAAAAGAAGGTTTCAATAGGGGAGGCAGAGCTCAGCGCAGAAATAAGAAATATTAGCTAAGTCCAGGGGAGTGCATTTAATATGTTGTGTAAAGTAACTCTGCCTCACGGCGTTCAAGAAGTTTCCAACGATACTTTTATTTGCGATGTTTTGTGTCGCGATTTAGGGATCGATGATTCGGCTCAAGCCATGAAATTACCTTTGTGCATAAATCATTTACGTACAGTAGGCTATGTCGGAGCTCAGGTAGATGGCGAAATTGTCGATTTGAAAGCTCAGATAGCCTCTGATTGTAAAATCACTCCTCTGACTAACGATGACTACTTCGGTCGTCATATAGTTACGCGTAGTTCTGCCTATTTGTTAGTTTATGCTGCCAAATTGGTCAACCCGCAAGCTGTTTTGGAAATTGGCCAGTCATTACATAGCCAGCTATTTTTCTACGTAAAAAATGTAGAAGATATTGAATCTTTCGGAAAAGAAGTAGATAAGACGTTTGCTAAACTTTGTGCCAAAAGAGTGCCGTTTAAAAATAGTTTGGTTCCTCCTTCTGCTGCTTTAAATATGGTGGAAGATCCCGACGGTGATCGGCGTTACGTTGTCAATTGTTGGGTTGGCTCAAAATTCGGCGTGGTAAATATCGGCGATTATACTGATTTGGCATACGGTCCCTTTGTACCAGATGCTGGCTTTTTGCGCTCCATTAAAGTTGTAGGTATGCCCGAAGGTTTGCTTTTGGCTCAAGAACCTGTACAACTTCCTTCCGAAGAACTCAAGAGCTTTATGCTTGGTGCCGCTACTCAGGCGAAAAACTGGAATAAGCGCATGAATATTGACACCGTAGGTAAATTGAATCGATTGATTCTGAGCGGTGAAGGTCAGAACTTAGTGCAAGTGAGTGAAACTTTGCATGAATTGCGCATAGGTGAAATTGCCCACGATATTCTTTCCCGTTCAGGCATAAAGGTTGTCTTTATCTCCGGCCCTTCCAGTTCAGGCAAAACCAGCACTGTGCGTCGCCTTTCTACTCATTTGCAAGCTATGGGCAAGCGCACCGTTTATGTGGGATTAGATGATTATTATTTGCCTTGCGAGCAATGCCCTCGCGATGAAAAGGGTGACTACGACTTTGAAGCTATCGAAGCTTTAAATTTACCGCGCATTAAGAGTGACTTACAATCCTTGGTTGAAGGCAAAGTCACCAAAATACCTCGCTTTGATTTTGTTAATCAGCGTCCTTTCCCCGCCGAAGAGGAAAATTCGCTCTGTTTAGGTGACGATCAAATCTTACTTATGGAAGGTATTCACGGCCTTAATCCGGCTATCACTGAAGCCATACCGCGTGACAAACGTTACGCTATTTTCGTAAGCGCTTTGCCACAGCTCAATATGGACAATGTCAACAGGGTGCCTACTACTTATGCTCGTTTGTTGCGTCGCATTATTAGAGATAGGCGTTACAGAGGCGTGTCGGCTGACAGCACTATTAAGCGCTGGCCGAGTGTTCGCCGAGGTGAAAATAAGTATATCTTCCCTCACCAGAGCCGTTCGGACGCTATCTTCAATTCTGCTTTAGCTTATGAATTGGCAGTTTTCCGCCATTATGCTTGGCCTTATCTTTTGGAAGTACCTGAAGACAGTCCTTCCTATACTATGGCTAGAGACATGTTGCGCTTCCTGACTAAGGTAGTGCCTATGGATTCAGAGTGGATCCCCAAAAACTCTGTGCTGCGTGAATTCTTGGGCGGCAGCATCTATCAATACTAAAGTATCATAGAAGCGCTTCATCTGTTTGCCAAAATGCTAAAAGCAAGTTGATGAAGCGCTTTTTCTATTTTAGAGATACTCTTTGACAATGTTGGCTTATATGCTAGACTGATCGTGTGGTCGCTCACAAAGTGGCCACTTGGCAACATAAAATTATATACAAGGGGGGAAATTATATGGTAGAAATTAGTTCTGCTCACAGCAATGGTGCCTTTGTTAATAGCCACATTGCCGTTTCTAGTTTTAAGGCCAAAAGTGCCTATAATAGTGAGCCTGATAGTTCGCTTCGGCAGCCGAATACTGCTGATAGTTTGTGCTTAACGACAAATTCCGCTTCCTTTTTCGATTTTAATAATTTGCCCTTAGGTAGTTCTTACCAAAGCACTTTAGGCTCATCTTCTCTAAAGCAAAATCAAATTTTAGCCAGCTCTCTTGTACCTAGGAGCTTAAATGAGCAAGAGGCTGAAGCTTTATCCAATCAGCAACTGAAGGCTGAATATGGGCGTCATTGGCAAATATCTTCGGATTCAGAAGCCAAAAAGCAAAAATGTGTCAACCAATCAATTGTTTTAAATCAAAGTAGGGAGCAAGCTTTGCATATGAATAAGCTTGGTTCTACTTTGAAGCAAAGCGGCCAAAAATTGGGACAGCAGGCTCTGGCGCAAATTGTATCCGGCTTGGCCCTTTACGCTTCAGGGACTGCTATGGAAGCTGCAGGCAAAGCTATGCTCAGCTGTCCTTTCACCAAAGCGGTCGGTGCAGCCATGATATCCAAAGGCAAAGCTCTGAAACAGCGTGGTTTGCAAATGCGCCAATATGGTCAAAAGCTGGAAGTAAATTCAAAAAAAATGTTAGCTTCCGGTCTCTGTCTGGGAGTATCGGCAAATAAACAGCTCAACAGCATTAAAAATGCTTGGCAAACTCTCAATAATATCTATCGGCAAATCAAGACGGTGGGAAACTTAGCCCAAAACAGTATGCTTTGTGCTGAAGCGATAGGACGTAAGCGCGGCCTTGTCTTAGGAACTGCATTTGGCTTAGGTAAATCTAAAGTAGATTTATCTGGCCAAAAAGCCAATAACGGAAGTGCGATTGTATCAAGTAAGCCAATAAATTCAAAAAGTTCAGCTGTCACTTGATATAACAATGGATAACGCTGCTCTATAAGCCAATCACTTTGCCTGTCACTTTTTCACAGTTGGAGGCAAAGTGATTTTTGTTATATGCAGCAAAATTTTATATTTCATTGCTGGAGAAAATTACAGGAAGCCCTGCAATACAATAGAACTTTTCACAGTATCATGGCTAAATTTCCAGCACTAGACGACAACTTTCCTCGTATTATTCCCTCTTTTAGACAATTAGTAAAAATTATGTCTGAATGTGTGGCCGGCGGAGTCAGCTTAACTTGTACCGCTTTTGAATTCCGCCAATGTGACGCCGCTTTGGGAACCGCTTTGGGTAATTTTATGGAAGTTTTGCGCTTAAAAGAACTTCCTCCGGAACGCAATGAAGCAATTAACGAAATCGTACTTCTCTTTACGCGTATGAGTTCTGAAATGGCTAAATTAGAAACGGCTTTGAGCATGGATGCTACAGCTGCGGCGGTTTCTTGTGTAGCCAATATCTACGATCACTTAAAAGATTTAGAAGAATTAAATATGGACTTGAAGGCTGCCGTGGGTGACAGCCATGTCTATTCTGAAGTGCCTGTCGTAGACAGCTTGTTGCGAGCAGGCAACTTCGTATTAGAAACTAATGGAGCCGAATGGGAAGCTTTGGGCGCCCGTTTGGAGGCTCTTATTCCTCAATGGAACGAGATCGTTTCCGGAACTGGGTTGCCTGAGGAACTCATTCGTCACGACAGAGCTTTAGAACGCCTCGTGGAAGTGCTTAATGAGCGAAATTTAGAAGCTTTGCCGGAAGTTTTAGAAGAAGTGAAAGCAAGCGGTGAGGATCTGGTCAATTTCCAAGATAGCCAAATAGATACCGACTCTTCCTCTGTAGTTTTATGTCCGTACTGCGGTAAGCCAATGGTTGAAGGCAGCAAAAAATGTTTCTCTTGCGGTGCTAGGATGCCGGAAGAATTTGAGAGAGACTCTATAGCCAACAAAGATTCTGAAAAGGGTGAAGCAGCCTACGAAGGTATGCCGGAATATGTCCAGCGCATTATGGATATTGCCCAAGAGCTCCCCAATAACGCCAAGATGATTCGTCCTTTCAAGCGCGCCGTGGGAGAGTTGCGCCGCCGCGTAGCCGATGCTAATTCGCGTATCAATAAAATGGCTGCTTCCAAAATTAAGACGACTCCCGAAGAGCGCGAAAATATTGATGGCATTATTGATCTGGCCAATACATGTATAGAGAATCTTTCCAAAGCTGTTGAACTTTTGGAGGGGTTCGAGCCTCCTGTCGATAGGTTCCATTTGCAATGCGCTTTGGAAGTTATGGTCAAAGCGGTTAAAGAAATGCGTGGTATGGGCGGATTGGCTCAGAAATATCGTAGCTCTAAAAAATAATTAGTTTTCTTTTGCGTATATGTGATACAGTTCGTTGGAGGTACCATGGTAGATAAACTGCCTAAGTTGGATGATTCTTTTCCCAAACTAATTCCCCATTTGCGCACTTTCGTGAGCGGCTTAGAACATTGTATAGCTAATAAAGAACCTCTGGCCCAGCTCCGTGAAGAATTACATCAATGTGATGTGGTTATGTCTGCTTTTGTACTGGCTTTTAAGTACAGCGTGCGTGGCTATGACTACAACGAAGAAGAGTTGGAACATATCGCTCAAGTTTATGCTGATATTGAAGGTGTCGGCGGGGTGCTTTCTTCTCTCATTTGCGACCTTAAAGACGATGATGTTGAGGGAGCGGTACGTGATGTCAACGCTTTGGTCGATCAGCTTAGAGAAACTGAGAAAAGCTTAGCCAAACTTGAAGACTTGAGAAATTCTAAGCCTAAAATTTCTGAATTCGATAGTATCGATGGAGTTCTCAAAGCCGGCCAGGCCGTAGTTGAGGGACGTCGCGATTGGGAAATGCTGGAAAATCGTCTTGATTATTTGCGTCCTTCTTTCGATAAATTAGTTGCTTGCGAGTCGTTGCCTGAGCATATCGAAGATTATTGTGAGGCTTTAGATTGCTTATTTAGGGTATGTGAGTGTCGTTCCGTGGAAGAATTACCTGCTGCTTTGGAAGCTTTGAAAGCTACCGGTGATGTGGTAATTGAAAAATATAAAGAGACTAAAGCTGTACAAGAAGCTTTAGCAGCCCAGCAAATTTGGCATTGCCCTAAATGTGGAGCTGAAGTCGGTGATTGGGATAAACGTTGCCCTGCTTGTGGAATGAGACTCCCTGAACGCATAATCAGTAATGGTGAACTTGATAACAATTATGTTATGCCTGTGTTGCCTACATGCGTGCAAGCTATTCTAGACAGTATAAGCTCTTTGCGTGAAGGTAATGATGCTTGGGGCGAGTTTTCCTCTGGGTTGCGCGAATATGGCAAATTTGTAGCTGATCTTAAAGATAGGTATGCTGCTT
This sequence comes from uncultured bacterium, assembly GCA_934636825.1. GTDB lineage: Bacteria > Vulcanimicrobiota > Xenobia > Xenobiales > Xenobiaceae > Bruticola. The sequence continues at coordinate 38,734 of CAKUBG010000009.1, forward strand.
TACCGGAGAGCGCTTTTAATGGTGCTGAATCAGAGGGCGAGTCTTTGATTCTTTCCCGCGAAGCTATGGAAGAGGGACTGACCAAGTTGGAAAATGCCTACTATGTGTGTGAACATATGCAAAATGGAGGCGAAGTTAGTGACGAAGAGCTCGATTCTACCTTAGAAAGTATGATTGAAGGTGTAGAGCAAACACGCCAAATATCCGACTAAATTCTCCTAAGATGTCGCTTTTTTGCATAAAAACCGCCAGAGTGTGTAAGCTGTATTTGACGTACGCATCTAGCGGTTTTTTTTTGAATTTTTTCGGTAAAAATATCTTATAAAAAATTGCTTATAACTATTTACTTTTAGGCCATATGCCTTGAAAATATAGGCAAGTCTAGTTTAAAAAGAGAGGTAATTCTCATGGGTGTTATGTCTACTGCTTCCACTATAGCTACTATGACAGCTAACGATTACAAGAATGCTCAGGCCATTTATGCTAATATGCAAAATCAGGCTCTGGCTGCGCAGAATGGCGGTATGGGAGTTCTTACCCAGCAAGCTCTTAAGGCTGCCAACGCTCAGAATATGGAGTTGCTTAATCAGCAACTTAGTCAGCAATCACTTCAGGCTTCCACTGCCTCTTCTTCCCTCGATTCTATATCGTCCTCTTTTAGCGATCAGATTCAGCAGCTGACCTCTTCCAGTCTTTCTGTAACCGATCAGATTAGTCAGATCACTTCCGCTTCTGGCTTGTCTGCTTCTTCTGCCGCCGGTTTCTCTACTTCTACAGATTTTACCCAGGCCATTATCGATAGTATTTCTTCTGCTAGTAAGTCTTCTTCCAGCTCCAGCACCAATAGTGATGTTATGACTAGCGCTACCAACATGCTTAAGACTTACTTTAAGCAGTTCTGCCCTGGTATGAGTGATGAGCAAATCTCCACTATTTGCAAATTCGCCGCTTCCCAGTACGGCGATTTGGCTAAAGCTATGGATATGAGCTCCTTAACTTCTAGCGTGATGGGTTCTTCTTCCACTGGTAGCACTGGCAGCACCAGCAGCGTGGGCAACAATGGCAACTACGGAGCCAACAAGGGTGTGAGCGGTTTACTTGCTGATGCCGGCGCTATGGTAGGTATGACTGAGCAATCGAACGCTGCTTCCATCAACAAGATCACCAAAAAGAGCGGTATCAATTGCCAGACCACTCCTTGGTGTGCTGCTTGGGCTATGAATATGCTCAAAGATCATGGTGTTTTGGATACTTCTTCTTGCTCCAACGTCAACTACTGCCCCACTATCGTAAACTGGGCCAAGAAAGAAAATATCTGGGCTGGTCGCGGTTCTTACACCCCTCAAGCTGGTGACGCTATTCTCTTCGACTGGCAGGGCGACGGCACTTCCGACCATATCGGTATTGTTGAAAAAGTTGAAAATGGCAAGGTTTATACCATTGAAGGTAACTCTTCCGACTCTGTAGCTAGAAGAAGTTACAGCTTGAGCAGTAGCAAGGTTATGGGCTACATCAATTGCGCCGCTCAAAAGTAAGTAGATAATACTTCATATAGCTCTGCTATATAAGGCCCCCCGAGTATGAAGAATATCTTGGAGGGGCTTTTTTTGTTAGTAAAATATAGCTATATATTGAGTAGGCGGCGCCAGTGCTTATATAACTGCTGATCAATTAGCTATCGATAGCAACTTTAAAAAGATTTGTGTCTCGGAATCAGATCTTAGCAAGTTACCTGCAGGTTATGTTGTCGCTTGGAATAGAGGGAACGGTGCCAGTAGGTAGTACGGCCATATATGTATTTCTTTGACTCTTATTTTACACACCAGAAAAGCTAGTTTGCTTTGGTTAACGTGAGTATATAGTCCTCTCAGCAAACATACTGTCCAACTCAGCTTTTTTAAAGCGTTGCGGCTCGTGGCCGGTCCAGTCGATTACAAAGTACATTTTCTCCGGTTGTTGTATTTTGCTGAAAAAACGTATTTGATCGGTTGGTAGCATTTTATAATTGTAATACCAGCCTGTAGGCGAAGGCTTGGAAATGCCCTTAGCATGGAGGTGGCGAGCGCCTTTGGGGAAGAATGGCATAACTCGTGCAGCCAACTTTTCGCCTAAAACTTTACACCCCATATCGCCACGCATTATTAAGCGGAGATGGGGGGCAAACAGCAAGCTGCTTTCGAAGCCTACCGTCTGTCCTTGAAAATCGCCTTCTACGGTATCACGAATTATCAACCTTTGTTCTGTAGGCTTAAAAAGAAGTTCGCGTCCTAAGCTTAAAACTAAACCGTTAGTTAAACGAGCTTGGCGCTTGGTCCACAAGAGCACATCAGCTCCTTCTTTTCTTTCCCTATATAAAGGAGAACAGAAAACATAACCGTCTTTGTGTATTTCAGTTATATCGTCAGGGCAATATCTGCGCTCGGAAGCGTTTAAATCTTCCAAATAGGCAATTTTAAAAGGAAAAATTTCCTCGGCGAGCGTGGGAGCGGAGTGAGCAAAAAAGCTGTTTAAATATGGATAGGCATTGCTGGAAACAGTAGAAAAACCCGCATCTATAATAAATGGTTCATTCTCTACCGTTAAACATATAGATAAGAAATCACAATGCGGTTGAGAGATCGTTTGCTTGGGATTGGGAGCCTTATAAAAATCTTGAGCCGGAGCGGAAGGAGTGCATCCTTTTATGATAACTTGAGAACTCTTGGGTCCCCAATGATCGCGAACGCTGCCTATGCCATTAGCGACGAAATAGAAACTTGTCTCCTCGGGGAAGTAATCTCCTCGGCCGGAACCGAATTTAGCAGCAAGTTCGGGAGTTGGGGCTACCCACCAAGCAACTTCGGCAGGCATATGTTCTATGCCGCACAGAAACTCGTCACGATCAAAAATAATGGCGCCCAGACATAGCAAAGTTTGAATATACTCTGAAATAGAGGACTGCCTCCCCATAAATCCGGGAGCACAAAATGTACCTATGTGGGGAGCTACTTTATTGGTACCATTGATCGCTTGTAAGGCTTCAAGAGAAATACGCAGTGCTTCTGACAAATATTGTGGAGTTTGGGTATGATTGGCAACGTGTTGCAAGACTGGAAGCAACATCCACTCCAAAGCTGCACAGTGAGCACATAAAGAGCCGCTTAAATGTAACCCGTCATTTCCAAACTCACGCTCAATCAGTTTTGAAAGCCTTGACTCAGCAAGCGTGCGCCATCTTTTGGCCAATTTTAATTCTGGGAAATGGGTAGCAAATACGTAAAGACAAGCTGCGGCTGGGAACGATAATACTTTATCGTAGCGAAGATGCCAATCTAAAGCAGCTCCATGGAGGATCATTGTCTCCATGATTTTAGTAAAGATGCGAGGAGTAAAAGCGGAACTGCTCAAACACATATCGACGGCAATCATCCAATTCATTAGTCTGATGGCTATCGTGTCAAAGTTGAGCCAGTTTACGCCTATCCAAATAGGGTTGCTAGCTCCCCATTCTGTAGCTTGAATTAAAATTTCGGAAGCATATTTATCTTGTTTGCTCAGCCAATAGGAACGAGCTAAAGTTAGAAAATGGTAATGCTCGTTAAGTTCCCAAGTGCGATCCAGAGAAGGATACTTGGCTAAAGGCGATTCATTTAAGCAAGCAGCATTATCCGGAGACAAAATTTTTCTCAGCTCTTTAACGGCAATTCTGGGCCAACTCTTGGAACAAAAATCGGAGAACCAGTCGATATTGCCGCTAAAGGTCTCTTGCTGATTAGAAAGATAAGAAGAAAAAGTATGCCTCATCGCTTGCAGTGTTGAATCACTGAGCTCTTTTACGGCCGTGGGAGAGGCTTTAAAGCTGTCCGCAACTGCCTTTGCGTCTGAATATTGCAAAAATAGTTGCGGACGAATGCGCTCGCGGAAGTAATTGAAGAGCGCTTCCGCAGCTTTTTCAGGTTGATCGCGCAGGGCATAATTTCTTGCTTCCTCGATCCCTGCTGCTCCGGAGAATTGTCCAAACAGATATTTGTCCTGGAAAATGTAAGTAGAGCAACTATCGTAAGCTAAATCGACCTGAGCCTCCAAGCTAAGTGGCATGGAAGAAGTGATTATATTCTTACGTAACCAAGGAAACATATTGTCCAAGTCGTCGATCTCCTAGTGACGAGGGAAATTCTTAATAGTCGATACTACAGTGGCAATTTGCTCATCACTGAGCTCAGGGAACATAGGTAAAGACATTACTTCTTTTTGCACCTGTTCACAAACGGGTAAAGAGCCTTCTTTCATACCGCTAGAGGCGAAAGTCTTTTGTAAGTGGAGGCATACAGGGTAGTAAATAGCCGGCCCTACACCATTTTCGCGCATATAGTCGAAAAGCTCATCGCGGTGAGGAGTACGAATAGTATACTGATGGAAGACGTGGTGGAAACCCTCGCGCTCGAGAGGAGTAATTACTCCGCTGCCTTGTAAAGCTTCAGTATATTTTTGAGCTACGGTACGGCGCTTTTTATTCCACTCATCGACATGTTTAAGCTTGACGCGCAAAGCTGCAGCTTGAATTTCGTCTAAGCGGCTGTTGGTGCCCAGAATCTCGTGATAATATCTAACTTTACTGCCGTGACCGCGCAGCATTTGTACTTTTTCAAAGTACTCATCACTGTTAGTTAAAACCATACCGCCGTCGCCGATACCACCCAAGTTTTTGCTGGGGAAGAACGAGAAGCAGCTAAGATCGCCGAAACCGCCGACTTTTTTACCGTCTACGCAAGCTCCAGTGGCTTGGGCGCAGTCTTCAATTAAAGCCAAATTGTGCTCTTGACAAATAGCTTTAATAGCTTTGACGTCGGCAGCGTGTCCGTAAAGATGGACGCAAATTACGGCTTTGGTGTGGGGAGTGATAGCTTTCTTTAGACTTTCAGGATCTAAAGTGAAAGTGCGAGGGTCAATATCGGCAAACACTACTTTGGAACCGGCCAAAGCTACGGCGCCGGCTGAGGCTACGAAAGTGAAGGAAGGAACGATCACTTCATCGTCGGCTTTCAGATCCAAAGCTCTCACTGCCAATTGCAGAGCATCAGTGCCATTTCCTACGCCTATACCGTGTTTAACTCCGTTCCAAGCCGCAAACTCTTCTTCGAAAGCTTTCACTTCGGGGCCTAAAACATATGCAGTAGAGCGCAGAACTTTCAGTACAGCTGCTTCCAATTCGTCTTGGATTTGAGAGTACTGAGTGCGAAGCTCTAAAATAGGGATCATAAATATGTCTCCTTCTATCCGTTCATCAGGAGCGGAACCGCTTTGATGGCAGAAAATTCCTCAAATTGAGTGAAACTTTCCGTCGGCAAAATGTAGGTTAAAAGATTATCCAATCGGATTTTTGGCGTAGTATTGAAAGTGCTTACTAAAAATAGCAAAATAGCAAAATGCCTACTAAATATTTCTGAGACTTCAGAAATGTGGCCAATTTACGCTATCTTAGCCAAAGCTTAGCACCTCAAAGACCTTACAAGACCCCTATTTTCAAAGCATAGGGGGCAAGCCCTGCCGAAATCGGTGATTTTTTTACAGCAGCGCCAACTAAAGAGGCTAGGAATACGTCAAAAGTATGCCGCTAACCTTTACTGCGCACTTCAAATTCTAAGCGCCACTTAGGAACAGAGTCTTGGCAACACCAAACTTCCAAGGTGCCTACTTCAGTTACATAAGTTTCTAAGGTTACTGGCACTACTTTACCTACTTCTCCGGCTTCGGCGGGCAAAGTAATTTGTAATGAAGGCAGTTCTTCTATATCATCTTCCCAATCGTCGATTAAATCGCCAATCTGATCTTGCTGACGACAAGTGGAAGCCAAAAATCTAAATTCTGCCGGTTCGCCGATAACCAGACCAAAACTTCTGTTGGGCAAACGCTCACGTGAATCTTCTTCCATGCCAAAAGGAGCTACGCATAAAGCTTTTATGGGAGGAATAAGTCCGGGAACGGCAGGCATGGAAGTTTCGATACCCACATAATAAGAACGGTTGGTACCGGCTTTAATTCGTATGCCGGAACCTTGACTTGCTAAACCGCTGCGTACCGCACCGCGAGCTACGGCCAAGTCGTAATCGGCTCCGACTAATTCTTTGGCCGGAGGGGCTCCTATAGACTCCAACCAAGAGTTGACCGTTTCCAGCAAACGACGGCGCAAGACGGGAGCTTTTAGCACGCCTCCGTTAAAAAGGATCGCTGTCGGGGCGAAAATAGGAGCTGAGCCGTCCTCAGGTTTGTTGGCTGCCAAGAACCTAGCTAAATGTTTTGTGATAGCTGGATTAGATTCAAAAGGTAAGCCCAATTCACGCAAACCGCTCTGGCGAGAACGCTCAGCTTGCTCTTCAAAGGAACACTTAGGGAAAAAGCCATCTACAATAAGCTGTTCGGTCGCTTGGCGGCTCAAGGAGTCGGCAATAGAAGAAGCTATCAAGCTGCTGCCACGCCCGGGAATGGTAACACTCCATTCTTCTTCAGCATATTCTTGCAACAATTGCTCTTTGGCTGTGCGACAAGCATGCGTAAGAACTTGCATTTGCCAAGCATCAAGCTTAATTTTGCGCTCTGTTTTTAACTTTTGCTGCATATACACAGCCAAAGTTAAATCCATGTTGTCGCCGCCTAGTAAGAGATGATCTCCTACAGCTGAGCGTTCCAGACAAAGTTTGCCATCTTGGTTGGCTACGGTAATGAGGCTGAAGTCGGTGGTGCCTCCTCCTATGTCGCATACCAAAATTTTGTCTCCGACTGACACTTGTGAACGCCAATCCTCTTCGGTATTGCCAAGCCAGGCATAAAAGGCGGCTTGAGGCTCTTCTAAGAGAGTTAAATGCCTGAGGCCGGCTTTTTGAGCAGCTTTAACTGTGAGCTCTCTGGCTATTGTATCAAAGGAGGCCGGCACGGTAAGAACTACTTGTTGATCTTCTAAAGGCTGTTCTGGGTGCTCAAAGTTCCAGGCTGAGCGCAAATGCTCAAGATAGCGGGCTGAAGCATCAATAGGGGAAATATGTTCTACTTCTTCTGGAGCGTTCCAGGGCAAAATGGGACTATTGCGATCTATTTGCTCGCTGGAAAGCCAAGACTTGGCTGAAGAGACGACACGGTGAGGCACTTTGGCGCCTTGCTCACGGGCCATATATCCGACTATATCTTTAGCTTCTTTATCCCAAGGTAGCTCGATACTGTGGGGTGGTAATTCGTGAGAACCTGGAAAATAAAGGAAAGAGGGAAGAGTCTTGCGTGGCTCGACGGTTGCCGGGTAGGTGAGTTGGGGTATAGAAAAATGATTTATGGGAGGAGTTTCTTTGATATTTTTGTTTCCTGCCGAAGCTGTGTCAGGATCTGACCAAGCTAAGGCACAATTTGTTGTTCCTAAGTCTATACCTATAATCATCTAAAAATGTCTCCCAAAATAGTGTTACCGAACTCAAAGCCCTTAGGCTATAATTCTACTTCGGCTGGACAAATAACATCTGAATCTTCGTCTTGAGCACTTTGAGGCAAATTGGCTTTCTGTAAGCGCCAACCTTTATGGCGTAAAACTCCCTTGAAGGGCGGGTCGCCTTCTACTTTGCCTACCAAACGAACTGCGCCTGGATCGAAGCCCGCTTCCACGGTAATTTCTAAACCTTCTTCTTCAGTGCGGATAGGCTCCAGGACTAAATATTCTTGGATAGCTTTGCGGCAGCCTCTATAAACAGTAGATTTTACTACGGCACCGACTTGGGCATCGGGAACGTTTTCTAAATCTTCTTGCAAGAAATCTATGAGTCGCCCTTCACGTTGAAGTAAAGCCAAAATGCCTACGGCACCTGGACAAAGAGAAGGAACTCCGGAGGATGGAGTCTCTTGAACAACTTCGTGGTCTGTCAGCAAAAGAGCTAACTTGTTGGCAAATTCTTTATTAAATAGAGCTTTAAAAAAAGCTTTAAAAGCTGTGACTATACGCATAACTGAAATTTTTTGCTAAAGTGGGTCGACTCCCTGCATTTATGTAGGAAGACTGAAAAAGACGACGCTCCCTCAATAGAGTAAAACCTTTCTGCTTTGGGGATCTTTGAACGCCAGTGACTTATCTCAGGTTGCTAACGAGCGCAAGCACGTTGCAATCTGTCTCTGACTGCGGCCCATTCTTCATCTTGCGGCGGTTGCTCTATAAGAATAGACTGCGGTCGCAAACTATCAGCATAACGAAGCATGCTATAAATAGACTGAGCGTACTGTTGAGGATTGCTCGGTAAACTTAAGAAGCGTACTTGCTTATCGTCAGAAACTTCGAATTTATGCATAGCCAAAACTACTAAGGAAGAGCTATTTTGTTTGATAATTTCGGAAAGTTCTTGGCTTGGCATCATTTGAGCTGGAGTATTGGGAGCGTAATGCTTTTTTAAAGTGCCTGGAGCTTTACTGCCCTGGCCGCAAGCGATAGGAAAACCGGCTATTTCGCTAATTACTGAGGCACTGAGCATACCCGGACGTACAATTACTGGCTTTTCTTTCGAAAAATCGACAATAGTAGATTCTACGCCTACAGCACAAGGCCCACCGTCCAGTACAAATTTGAGGAGGTCGCCAAACTCTTCGTGTACGTGTTCGGCGCTGGTAGGGCTAATATGGCCGAAGCGATTGGCTGACGGGCCGATAATACCGCGTCCAAATACAGAAATAAGTTCTCTGGTTAAAGGGTGAGCGGGAATTCTTATGCCTACGCTATCTTGACCGCCGGTTACTTGGGGCAATACTTCGGGGCGTTTAGGTAAAATTAAAGTCATGGGGCCAGGCCAAAAGTGCTCTGCCAATTTTTGGGCAGCTTTGGGCACTTCTCGGGCCCAAAGTTCCAACTTGTCCAAACTATCTAAGTGGACGATAGAAGGATGATCGGCCGGCCTACCTTTTAAGGCGTATACTTTGCGAATAGCTTCTATGTTGGCAGCATCTGCTCCCAATCCGTAGACTGTTTCTGTGGGGAAAGCTACCATGCCACCTTGGGCCAACTCTTGGGCAGCTTGCTTTATAAGTTCGTCATTAAACATATATATGCGTGACTTTCTTTATTGAGGTGAAAAATCTTAATCGCGGCGCTACTTCGCACAAAAAGAAAACCGTCCCCCCGAATGAAGGGACGGTTCTTTGATTTTTTGAAGTTTCGCCGGACGGAAACAATCTAAAATCACAAAAATATCAATTTGTTGTTAACGACGGGCTCCGCCGTGATTTTTGAAGCACTCGGCACAGTAAACAGGCTTATCGTTGCGGGGACGGAAAGGCACTTTAGCAGTTTTTCCGCACTCAGCACAAACTACTTCGAACATTTCGCGGGTACCGTTAGAGCGGCCTAAAGAGCCATTCTCACGCTCGCGTTTATGGTTGCGGCGGCACTCCGGGCAGCGGCGGGGATCACTGGAAAAACCTTTAGAATTGTAAAACTCTTGTTCACCGGCTGTAAAAACGAAAGTTTCACCGCAATCACAGCAAGTTAAAGTACGATCAGAAAACACTCTAATTTCCTCCAACAGGAAGTTGCCAACGGGAATGCGAGCTTCTTGACACACTTCCCAAGGCCTAAGCTCAGGAATTATCGGATACCAACAAATCTCGCCTGCTGAAATGCAGGTTTTACGAATTCTCTCCGCAATGGATGATGCCCCACCCATATTTATTTTGACTAAATACAAGCAACGAAACAACCAGCATTAAGGGAAACCGTAGCTTTTATTCCAATTCGCACCAAAATTGTAGACTGCCCCTAAAAAGTAGTCAAGGAGTGAAAGTGGCGAAAGGTTAAAAAAAATTTAATTAAATCGAGGCGAATTTTGCTTATAATGCGCCTTTCTGCATGAATAAAGAGAATAAAAATGTATATTGCCCAAATCTCTCTTTAGCGAGAACAAAGTTGCTTAACCGACCTTGAAAATGATCAACCTTGTTTAGTATTTCAGTACAGTAAAATTTAACTACAAATAGCCCAAATAGAGTTTACTTAGCCTGATAAACTGTATCTTTTTTGTTCCATTCTTACTGACTGATTAACTTGCGCAAATCTCCATATTGCCTGATCTTGAACCAAGTTAACTCGCCGTTAAGTAGATAACGCCAGGCCACAGCTCCCATCTTTACAAAATTGGCTGCCCAAGCTAGGTAAAATGGGAAGCGCCAGTGACGTTTGAAGAAGTTGCGCTGTTTCAGCAAGAAATTGATGAAGCTTTTGGGAATAAACGACTTTGAGGCCAGGCAGTATATCGCTAGATAAAAGCGATCTTCTGGACTGCGCGGCCAATCCATGGAAACACGAAATTGCTTCCAAGCTTTATTGTTCAAGCCTTCAACTTCATTGGGCGAAAGTTTGCCCTCAGAGAGTAGTCTTTTGGTAATAGCTGTACCCGGGAAATAATTCAATGAATAAAAATAGACGTCATAAGGGCGCTCTAACTCCAACATAAATTTGGCCGTTTCCAATTTCATTTCTTCACTGGCCCAAGGGTTGTCGATAATTAAATCGTAAACGGCCGAAAGGCCCAATTTTTTGTTAAATTTGGAAAAGTCCAATATATTGTCATTGCCGGGTACGCGGTTATGAACAGCCAAACTTTCCTGGGGAGAGCCACTTTCAATCCCTGTTTGCATTCTGACTAAACCGGCCTTTTTTAACTTTTCTAAAAAAGGCTGGCGCAACATGGGCGGTATCAGCATACATTCGAATGGTAAACCTATGCGTTGGGGATATTTCGAGCAAAACTCATCCACCCAGGCAACCGGGGCGGCAAAGGCCGTATCATCATCTATTTTGACTCTAGCCAAACGAGGAAAGTGCTTTTTGACATACTCAAGTTCACCCAATATATGCTCTACTGAGCGCAAACGATAAAATTTTTGTCTATCAGCGGCAAACTTTTCGCGTAAAATGGATACGTAACAATAAGAACAATTGTAAGGGCAGCCTCTTGAACAATAAATCCGGTACTCGGCTGTTCGTTTCCAGGGCTCTTCATTATGGATTCTTTTATCTTCGATATAAAACTTGTTAAAATCATCTACGTCTGGGTAAGGCAATTCGTCCAAGTTGGCGATTAAAGGGCGCATTTCATTTTTGTAAATTTTATCTCCCAATTTAGCCCAAATATTGGGAATATCACCGGTGAAGTTCTTGTTGTGCAAAGCTTCGCACAAGTCAATTAAGGGAGCTTCTCCTTCGCCTAGGCAAAGATAATCGGCAAAATCCAAGGCCCCTTCGGGAACGGCAGTGACGTGAATCCCGCCCCAACATATGGGTAAATTTGGAAAACGCTTTTTTAGTGCTCCAGTAAGCTCTTTTACCATTGGCAATAAGCTGGAAATAAAGCCTATACCTACAAGATTGGCTCGTTTGTCGGCTATAATTTTAAAGACCAACTCCAACTCTTGGGGTGAAGGCATTTCTAATTTGTTGTTTACCCAATCGCGTAAAAAAATTAAGTTAACATTGAAACCTGCGCGGCGCAAAGCGGCTGACAAGTAACGTAATCCTGAATTTTCAACGCTATAAATAGCTATTAAAACTACATTAAATTGCTTAGGCTCGCCGTACCAGCCAGAGCGAGGAGCCCAAGGAGCCTTAAGTTGTTTTTCCGCTGAACCTAAAGATGGATCGAAGATCGCTTCGGCCGAGCCTGGGGAAGCTCCGGGAGCGGATAATTGGGAGGAAAAGTCGCCGTGACTATTAGTTGTATTGTGCGTTAACATAATGGACTGACCTTTTTTATTTCGTTAGCCAGCTCTAGTGGAGAAGGCAGAGTCTTTGTAGAAAAACGGCGGAAACTCATTTGTAAAGCATTAAAAAAAGCTGAGTGATTATGTAAAGTGAGAGCTATCTCCCACCAACAAGGGCGCAAACAAGCTCGGCAATGGTTACGCAAATTTTTTATGTGATTTAAGTCGCGCTTTTGTCTATACCATGTTACAAAATCGCTCTCGTACACTTTGGGGGAATTGGTCGGAGCATCATTGTGAAAATGGCACATAGAATAAAGTCCGCTTGGACTAATAGAAAAGCTCAGGCCACCTGTTTGGCAATCTGTGCCTAGGCCCCAATAGTCGGCAGTTGTTTGGGCTAAAGCTGTGCCTTTTTCGCTATCGGCGGCTTTGAGAAAATCGATCATAGCCTTTAAATAAGGCTCGGAATTGAAAATAGGCGACTGCGATTGCTGTTTGGCTTGCAATATATAGTGTAGCAATTTTGTTAAGGCGGCTTCATCTTCTGCACTGAAACGCATCGCTTCCGAATCTGCCGAACACGCCAACACTTCTCCTTGGTAGCTATGCCTTTCCAGCGGAACCAAGGACAAATAAAAATTATAGGCTTTGGCTATAGCCAGCATTTGCGGAATATCTTTAATATTGCGAGCTGAAACTACGCAATTTATAATGCCTGTGCCGCCTCGTTTACTAATAATTTTCGACCAAAATCGTACTCGCTCTATAATTTTTTCCCATATTTCAAGCTTGTGGCAGATTTCACTTTGTATTTGAGGGTGAGGAGTATCCAGAGAAATGGAAATATGGCGTAGACCTGTTTCGGCCACTGCTGAATGTAATTCTTCTGAGCCTGCTAGAGCGTTGGTTAAGACTCTGGTTTCAATTCCTCTGTCTATAAAAGCTTTAACTATTTGAGGTAAATCCTGACGTAGAAAAGGCTCGCCGCCTCCCAAAGAAATAGCCATAGTACCGAGAGTGTGTAAATTATTCGCTACAGCTTCGATTTGTTTCTCGGTAAGTTCTTCGTCTTGGCGTCCTTTTTTCCACAATCCGCACATGGCACAGGTGAGATTGCAACGGTGAGTCAAGCCAAAATGAACATATATAGGCGTATTGCCGTTCCAAAAAGCTTTAATAAGCGACCAAGGATTTTTCACAATTTCAAGATCTCCCAACCTGCCTTCAGTTTGCGGGCCATGTCATTAAAATTTTTAAGTTCCAGCAACTTACGAAACATTTGTTTAGGGCGCAGATAAAAGCGCTTAAAGGCTTTATCACACAGAGCGCTGAGTTCTGAGGCTGTAAAAAATTCCGTCCACACTTGAGGCTTAAAATCAGGATAGGGATTGGCTAAAAATTTTTCCCAATGTTGTGGATCTAGGATCCCTTTGGCTACACCTTGATCATAAACTAAGGTATTGGGATAAGGAGTTAAAATCCCAAATAAAGCGTAATCAGGATCGAGAGAAATGGCAAAATCAACGGTGCGGTTAATTTCATCTATAGAATCGTCGTGGGGACAACCGATCATGAAATAACATACTGTGGTTAAACCTTCGTCAGTAAGCATTTTGAAGGCCTGACGTACTTTGGTAGTGGTCAAATTTTTGTTTAAGGCCTTCATGCCGGCGTCGGTACCCGATTCCACTCCTATATGCACTCTAGTGCAGCCTGCCAAGCGCATGGCCTTTACAGTTTCGGGAGTAAGACAATTGGCCCGGGCTCTGATATTCCAGTTCACTTTAATAGAACGTTTGTCTATCTCTTCGCAAATGGCCAAAACACGGTCTCGACGCACGTTAAAAGTGTCGTCGACTATATATATTTCATGGACTCCCAATTTGGCGCAAGCTTCCATTTCGTCTACTACTGATTTGGCACTGCGCCAGCGCCAGGTAGTGCGTCCGGGAGTATTGCAAAAAGAACACTTGTAAGGACAGCCGCGACTGGTTAATAGAGATGTGGCCACAGCTTCGCTGCCCAACACGTAGCTGTATTTGCGATAATCTAATATTTCACGCCTAGGGAAAGGTAAATTATCTAAATCAGCTATAGGCGGACGCGGAGATGTTTGAACTATATTCCCTTGATTGTCTTTAAAAAGTAAACCGGCAATATTACGTAAATAGTTTTCCAAAGTTTGCTGGTCATAACCGTGTCGGTTACTCCAGGCGGCTTGGTGAGCTTGCACCACTTCAGTGAAGGCTTCTTCTCCCTCAAAAGGTATACATCCGTCTACGCATTCGTATTTCATGCACTGTTGCGGAAAATCGGAAACGTGTGGACCACCCCACCAAATTGTTACGTTTTTACCTAAATCTTTTTTGATAGATTTTGAGACCTGAATCATGTCAATTAGATCATGAGTATGGCCTGTTAGACCAACTATTTGTGGCTGATAATCGACAATAAGGCGGCGCAATTGCTCAAGGTGAAGATGATCGGCTAAACAGTCTATAAGGCGTGTTTTTGCTTGAGTATATTTATGAAGATGGGCTTCCAGATAAAGTAAGCCCAAAGGCGGAATGGTATTGGTTTCCGCATTTACTGTAGTGGGTACTTCTGAAGATATACTGTTGTCGCGTGGTGGATTGATTAGAAGAACTTTCATGAAATTGTGCTTACAGTTTTTAGCTTTTTTTCTTGTATTTACATTGATTTGGTAGTGGAAAATTTATGATTGGGAGCGCAGTTTACTGCTCATAGCCATAACCCATTGCAAAATAGTGCGGTGATTAAGAGAAAAAAGCAGATTATATTCTGTAAAGCAAGTGGCTGAACAACTGCAGCAGGGGAGGGAATTTTTGCTAAGCCGTTTGGCTGCTTCGGCAAAACCAAGTTCTATGGCGTTCGGCCCAGGCTGGTCACCTATAAGCAAAGAACAAGGGTAAAGGCATCCGTCAGCGTCTATGTTCAGAAAAAACTGCCCAGCCCAACATCTTTTCCAAGCTGGATTGCTTTTTGCAGAGGTGTTGTAACTGTAATCCTTCCAATTGATAAGATGCTCCAAGCATTGTATGGAATTGCCTATCTTGCGACCTTTAAGTTTGGCTTCCTTAAGATAAAGTAGGCATTGGCGGTACTCTGCGTCAGAAGGGCGTAAAGGATTATTTACTCCGAAATGTTCGCTGTGATGCAACACTTGGAATGTGGGAGTAAAGCCATATTTTTCGGCTGCGTTTATAATCCAATCTACTTTATTAATATTATTGACGGTTAGAACCGTAATTGTCCATAAGGCAACTCTGCTCCGGGAAGCAATTTCTACTGCCGCCATGGCTTTTTCGTAAGATCCAGGCTCACGGTTGGCATCATGCGCTTCTTGGGGACCATCTAAAGAAATGATCAAATGATCCAACTTTTCTAGAAGCTTAACCTTTTTGGGAATAAGATATCCGTTAGTGTCTAAAGTTGTATATAAGCCATTTTCTTTGGCGCAAACGACGATTTCTTCGATATCTTGGCGCAGCAAAGGCTCGCCGCCCCAAATTCCCAAGCGCTGAATCCCGTAAGCAGCCATTTCTTGGATCAGCTTTCGCATTTGTTTTGTATCTAATTCCGGTTGGCGGCGGGCGGGAATCTTGCAATAGCGACAGTGCGACTGACAGGCGTTATTTGTAGCAATAGTGGCAAAAATCGGAGTTGGAGCCCCGCTCAGACGCCCTTTTAGGACGGCAACTCCGGCTTTGGCCATTGTACTGAATTTCATGTTGCTGTTTTATTTCTCCGTATTTACCTGTGTTTTTTGAGTGTCAGTCGGATTGGTCGCTTCGGAATGATCGTTTATAGCTGTCATAGAATCGGAACTGCCGCCTTTGCTTAAAGTGGTACTTTTACGCAAAGCTAAAATATTTTTAGCTAATGAAGAAGCAACCGGTCTAGCAGACAACGGCGGGGCTGCTGGTCGCGGAGGAGTGATGTGAGCAGTTGTTGCTGAAGGCAACGGCGGGGCTACCGGTCGCGGAGGAGCAGTGTGAGTAGCTGTTGCTGCAGGCAACGGCGGGGCCGCCGGTCGCGGAGTAGCGGTGTGAGTAGCTGTCGCTGCAGGCAACGGTGGAGCTACCGGTCGCGGAGGAGCGGTTTGAGCAGTTGTTGCTGAAGGCAACGGTGGGGCCGCCGGTCGCGGAGTAGCGGTGTGAGCAGTTGTTGCTGAAGGCAACGGTGGGGCTACCGGTCGCGGAGAAGCGGTGTGAGTAGCTGTCGCCATTATGGGAGCGGCTGAGTCGGAATCTATGTCGTAAGTATCATCTTTATCTACAGTGGCTCTAATTTTGGCGATATTGTTCGGTTTAGAAAGCTTGGCATCAGATCTGTAAGTGACGGAATGTGGCTTTTCGTTTTTTACTTGTGGCAGAGAAAATTCTTTTTTGCCTCCGTAATGGAGAATGGTATCCAAGGAGTAGCGACAGCTATCTACTATGCGCTCTAGGTCTTTCTCTTTAAGTCTGGGGTAGACTGGTAAGTGCAACTGTACACGAGCCAGCAAGTTAGTATTTGTCAATTTACTGGTGTAGCTGACTGAGTCGGAGAAAATGGAAATTTGCTGTATCGGTTTCAAATAACCGGGCGAAGTATCGATACCATGGCTGGAAAGTTGTCTGGCCAATTTTTCATTTTCAACATGACCAACTACAAATGAATTAAAGACCGATTCTCCGTAGTTCGGATACTCAGGAATAAGTAATCCTGGTAAATCGGCTTGTTTAAAAAGTTCTATCAACTTTTTGCCATTTTGAGTGCGCAAGGCATTTTGTTCTTCGGCCCAGTCCAATAAGCGGCGCCCTAAAGATGCTTGTACTGGTGATGGCTTACAACTTATGTCGGGAGCATTGGTATTGATACTGTCTTCAAACATGCTGTGCAAAGCGTCTTTGCCCAGAAAAGACCAGCCTATGCTAAGTAAAACATAAGCGCTGGCTGTAAATCCCAAAGTAGTGGTACCGGCCCACATTGCCGCCGCTTTAAAAATTTGTGGATATACAGAAGAACTGGGGGCAATGTAAGAGTCTTCCATACGCAAAGCGGCTATTTCCGCTAAATGCTGGTTCTGAAAAACAGCCATGCCTCCGCCCAAGGTTGTAAAATTTTTGGTTAAGGCAAACGAGAATATAGCTGCGTCACCAAAAGACCCTGCCTTTTTACCGTTAACGGTGGCTCCAAAACCTTGGGCGCAATCTTCAATTACAATTATGTTTTTGCTTTTGGCTATGGCGGCCAGTTCTTCTACCGGAGCTGGACATCCATACATGTGGGTAATAATAATAGCCGAAACGCCTTCCCAGTCTTCGTCTTTTATGGTTTCAGGGCCCATTACCCAGCTGCCTTGGCGAATATCTACTAAGTGCGGTTGCAAGCCGGCGGCAATGATGGTGGCGGGAATAGAGTGATGAGTCCAGGCTGGAATCATTACTTTTGAATGAGGAGCTAAGTTTAGACATTGCAAAATAAGGTAAAGGGCTCCTCGGGCTGAGTTCATGTAAATAGCTTTTTTAACGCCTATATGTTCGGCAAATTTATTTTCAAACTTTTCTACTTCGCTGTTTCTGGCTTGATTTATCTCTCCTATAAGCCATTGAATATCTGTAAAATTTAAAGCTAAATCAAATCTGGGAATGGGCCATCCGTTTTTTAAAAGATTGGACATTGTATTGTTCGTTAACTAATCTCAGCCAGACTGACTCTGTAAGGGCTTTGAGCTAAGAGCCAGAGCTGTTGAGAAAAAAGTCAATTATCCCTTTCTAAAAAGTTGATTATCTACTTTTTGAGTTGCTGCTGGTAAAAAAACAATAAAACGAAAACCTGAATTTTAGGCCAAATTTAGGGAAGCTCAATTAACTTCCTTCAATACAGATTCTCCTTGAGCGCTCAAAGCATCTAGTTTGAGAAGATAGCTGGCTGCTGTGCTCAAAGAATTTTCTATAGAATGATCTAGATTGTTATACCAGAATCTGCCTGTTCGGCCCAAAAGTTCCAAATTCTCAAATTTAGAGCACTCTTTTTCTAAGCAATTTAACCTATCGATATAGTCTAAGCTATATATAGGGTAAGCATCTCTAATTTTTTCTAATCTTGTATCTAAAATTTTGAAACTTCTGTCTATAACTTTTACTTGCTCTAATTCTTTGAGTAAGCGAGAACTTTGTTTTTCTGGATCTGTCCACAAGTCGTCTTGGTAGCGGCAAGTGACTTCCAGACAGAGACCGCCTTTATGTGGCGGTACACAGTCAGGGCCAAAATAAGCTGGATTGGATAAACGTGAAAAAAGTAAATTTTTATCGCCGAAATAGCACCATTGTGAGTGTTGTAAAGGTTTTTTATTCAACATCACGTTACATATCAGCTGAGAACGATAGTCCAAGCCGGTGGGAGTAAGTGATAATTTGGAGGCTAGTTCATTTATAGAAGCGCTCCAAGCAATTTGCTCACATTCGAAGATCCCGCGTGGTGTAACTACTTTGTCTATTTTTTTGTGTCCGTTGTTCGTTGGAGTACAAGTAAGTGCGGTTACATCGCAATTGGTAATAATCTCTCCACCCAATTTCTCAATTAATTTCCGGCAACTCTCCCAGAAAGCACATATGCCGCCTTGCTTAGGGTAAAGAAAATTGAGCTCGGCTTTTTTGGGTAAAAGCATGAGCTTAAAAATTTCAAATAAAGAGGCAGTATTGACATTGTCGTCGATAGTAGCTCTCTCTAGGCCGATCTTAGCCCAATTTCTGTGAGTTCGTTCGGTGGAAATGCCCACAAATTTTTCTGTATAGTCTTTGAAAAAGGTTCTATAAAGAGTTTGTCCGTAGCGACAAAGTACATAATCTTTGAAAGACTGGCTGGGACGGCGACTGCGTCCGGTTCTTAAGAACATATCCAGTCCGGCCTGAATAGCAATATGCGGAGGCAATTTAGCTATAGTGGCTAAACGGAGAGGCCAATCATGGTATCGGCCCATAAAATAAACTTGAGAGAAGCGTTGAATCTCTGTAAATTGATCTTGGTGGACTTCTTTGAGAAAGCGATTTACTTTGGGATTGTGCGAGTAGAAACGGTGTGGACCTATATCAAAAGTCCATTCTCCGTAGTGAAAGCTGCGCGACAAACCTCCTACCTTGTTCTCTCGCTCCAATACGGTTACGGGCAACCCGGCTTTGCAAAGATAATAAGCCAAAGTCAGGCCGGCTGCTCCTCCGCCGACAATTACATAGCGCTTCACAGAAACCACCTAAAAAATAAATTATCCGGGCGTCAGAATAAGGTTGCGCCATGTCGGTAAAATACAGCGTGCATCTCCGATAGGTGAGTGTGTTTATAGCCTCTTACTTCCATTCCTCAGCCAAGGCGGGGGAGGTTCTTCTTGAATATAGGCCTAACCTGCTATTTTTCGGGGATTTGAGCCATTTTTCAACTATAAAAAATATTATAAAATTTTAACATTACGCCATAATTTAAAAATAAAAAAATATTTTTTCGGCTTGGTCTCAATAAGTAAAATGCTGTCTTATATACAGTGTATGTTTTGGCCAAACAAGGCGTTATGTCTCATTTCTGACCCTGCTGAATGTCAAGAATTTTATCGCATATATACAATATGGTGTTGAGAAAATACTATATATGGTATTTTTCTGCAGGAAAAAAGTGCCCCTAAGTCGCATATACTTCATTAAGGTTGAATTGACGAAATCGGCTGTGGTAGTTAGTATCAGAGAAGATGCGGAGTAGGGTGCGGTACTTGTTGGGACGGTTCGAGCCGTGTGTGGTTAGTTTTCTTTGTCGGTCGAGAAAATTAGTAGTTCCGAGGGCGCCGAAGCAGACAATGCTCATATAAATAAGATCTGGAGGCGGAGATCTTTGAAGAGTATGGCTGGTAACAATATAGTAGCGGGAATTGTATATCCTATAAGAGCTCAGCTCAGTCTTAACGATTGGCAGCGGGTGAGTGCGGATAAGGTGGCAAAAGATATTTCCGGAATAGATAGATATACAACAATAAGACTGGCTTCACGATCTACTTTGTCTGCGTCTTTAAAAAACACTAACGGCAAGTTGAAAAAAATATAAGGGTTTTACGTTCGGCATAATATCAATGAGCGAGTATCATGTTCCTGTTCTTTTGCATGAAGTTCTAGATTTTCTAAAAATTGAGCGCGGCGGCACGTATTTGGATGCAACTTTAGGAGGCGGTGGCCATACTTTGGCTATTTTGCAAGAATTGCGTCGGTGCGGTGGTGGTCGCTTATTTTCTATAGATCAAGATCCTGAAGCTATAGCCGAGGCTACAAAAACCATAGAAGCGAGCGGAGTTTTGCAAGGAGAAGCGGGAAAGGAAATATCCTTCAAAATTTTGCGTGGCAATTTCTCCAATATGAAGGAACTGCTTGCTGAGGCTGGAATTTCTAGAGTAAACGGTATTCTTATGGATTTGGGGGTGTCTTCTCACCAACTCGATGCGCCTTGGCGTGGTTTCTCTTTCAGATATGACGGAAATTTAGATATGAGAATGTCAGATTCTGAAGACATGGCCAGTGCTGCCGATTTGGTCAATAGTGCGTCTTACGAAGACTTATATCGAATAATAAGCGATTATGGAGAAGAACGCTTCGCCGGGAGGATAGCCAGAGCTATCGTTGCCGAGCGATCACTAAAGCCTATAGCTACTACCTTCGAGCTAGCCAACCTTATCTCTCATGTTGTCCCCACTCCAAGAGCTTCCTCACACGGTAAAGGTAAAGCCATCCATCCAGCCACTCGAACTTTTCAAGCTTTACGTATTGCGGTAAATGACGAACTGACTGTCTTAGAAAAAGGCGTGCATGCTGCTATTGGGCTGCTTGACGCTGGCGGGCGTATCGCTGTAATCAGCTATCACTCTTTAGAAGATCGTATCGTCAAGACGGCTATAAAACAATGCTTGGGACGTTGTACTTGTCCTCCTCTGGCTCCTATCTGTACTTGTGGCGCCAAAGCTACTCTCAAAGAACTCACAAAACGTCCGGTAGTCCCAAGCGATGAAGAATTAGAATTAAATCCTCGCTCTCGTTCGGCTAAGTTGCGGGTAGCCGAATGTTTGCAATGAGAGGCAATTTATGCTTTCAGAAGTTGTCTCTAGGTAAGAAGATTAGCTATTTTACCGCAAGTTTTTCTGTGGTGGAGGAAAACAAATGTCTCAGTTTAGTGTGCGTCCTGCTATAAGTATGGGCAGGTTGCCTGAATGGACTAGACAGATCCGGAGGCGGGCAGTGCGTTCAACAGAGGGATTGGGTACTATTTCAGCTCAAGCTAAAGCCGAGATCCCCAAGTTGGCTACCGTTCCTAAAGTGTGGTGCTTTTGTGTTTCGGCGATATTGCTATCGTTTTTGTTTCTAGTTACTTTGCAATACGCCGGCATCGTGGAAGTTCAATACGAATTAAATAGAGCCCAATACAAGTTGTCCTGTCTGGAAAAGCAAAAGGTTGAAGCCGATTTGCAAGTGGAACAATTGTCCTCTTTGAAGCGAATTTCCGAGCAAGCGCTTAAGTTAGGAATGGAATATCCTTCTACCGACGGTGTGCAAGTAGTGCGTGTTTCTGTTGCCGACAATGGCAAAGTAAATGTCGCTTACGTACCTTCGACAAGTTCTGCCGACTATAGGCCGTAAGCGGAACGCAAAGCATGTGTCGTCGCGAAGGGGCGTACAGGGGGGGGCTCTCCGGTAAGCCTTCAGAATTTTAGGTTGAGATCTGCGCGGTTCTTTGCGCGGATATTTTTTTGCAGTGTTGCCAATGGGAATGGAGAGTTTCGGAGGGCCATTTTACACTTTACTTAGTGCTGGGGCTTGGTGCGATCCGAAAACTGGAAAATTACTTCCTTTTCAGGGGCAAAGCAGTTTAAAGTATGGACAAACTTTGGAAAGAAACCTTTAAACAAAGAGCTATATTAGTTTTTGTGCTGTTGCTGGTGTTTCTAAGCATAGTTATGTTTAGACAACTCTGGCTTCAGTGTTTTAATGACAGCTTTTATAAATACGAGGCCCAAAAGAAACAAAGTCAGTTGAAACAAATGGTGGGCACCAAACGTGGGCTTAGAGGCGACATACTCGATCGTAACCATCAGGCCTTGGCCACCAGTAGCGATCGCCGCTCTATCAATAGTCATCCCTACCAGATTAAAGATCCTGCTCAAGTGAGCGCTTGGTTGGCTCCTATTTTGAAAATGGACCAGAGTAAGCTTTATTCCATTTTGAGCAGTGGTGAAACCTTTGTAAATTTGAAGTACAAAGCGCCCGATGACATGTGTGACGCCGTTAACAAGCTTTACAGGGAAAAACAACCCGAAGACGACCCTGATGACGAAACTAAAAATCCTTTGTACGGTATCGAGGTAGCTAGAGAAAACTCCGGCCATCGTTTCTATCCCAAAGGGCGTTTGGCTTCGCACATTTTAGGCATTGTCAATCGCGACGAGGAGGGAGTGGAAGGAACTGAGCTCTTCTTTGATCGTGAGCTTACTCCCAAAGCTTTCAATACGGCTGAAGAAATGGATGTAGCCGGTAATACTATTCCCGGAGCTCCTTCGAGTACGCTAAAAAAGAACAAAGATTTTGATCAAAACTCTCTCAATGGTAGCAGTATCGTTCTTACCATAGATGAGCGTATTCAGTTTATCGTTGAAGAAGAACTTAAAAGAACGGTAGAGCAATTCCATGCTTTCGGTGGATCGATAGTAGTACTTGACGCCAAAAGTGCCGATATTTTAGCCATGGCCACCTATCCTGATTTCGATCCGGCTACCTACTACAAGTTCCCTCAAGAGCGTTGGCGTAACAGAGCCGTCTGTGATGTTTACGAACCAGGATCTATTTTTAAGGTATTGTCGGCCGGTGTAGCTATCAATAATGGATACAGGGCTAGCTCTCAATTCTATTGCCCTGGGCGTCTTTATATAGAAGGCGATGTAGTCAATAATGCCGACGACGGACTTTATTCTAAAGGATATGAGACTATAGCTGATATCGTAGCTTACTCTTTCAATACCGGAACAGCTTCTTTCGCTTTGGAATTAGGCAAGAAAAAAATGGGCGAAGGTTTGGATAAATTCGGTATTGGCCATGTTACAGGTACGGAAGTTCTGGGCGAATCTTGTGGTCTTTTTGATGACTGGCGAGATTGGGGACGCTTTAGATTAGCCAATATTTCTTTTGGACAGGGAGTTGCTATTACGCCTTTGCAATTAGCTTCCGCTGTGCAAGCTATTGCCAATGACGGTGTACGTATGAAACCTCACTTGGTAAAAGAGATTATCACTTCTGAAGGTAAAGTCGTTCACGAGTATATGCGCAAAGAGGCCGATGAGGATAGAGAAGGAGCCTACAAAGAAGTTATTCACTCACTGAAACCGGAAGTTTTGAGTAAGCCCATGACTAAAAGTGGAGCCCGGGAGATGCGTGAAGTCATGGCCGGAGTTATCAGTCACGGCACCGGTTCCAGAGCCAGAGTGCCTGGCTACAAAGTTGGAGGCAAGACCGGAACAGCTCAGGTTGCCGGTGAGCACGGCTATATGGAGGGACAATACACTGCTGGTTTTGTAGGCATAGCTCCTATAGATAATCCGGAAATTGTGGCCGTCGTGAAGATTGAAAGGCCCGGGCCTATCTATTATGGTGGCTTGGTGGCCGCTCCAGTTTTCAATAAAATTTGCACTAAAATTCTGCCTGTGTTGGGAGTACCTCCAACTCCAGGTTATAAACAACTGAATCCGGAAACGGGTTTGTAAAAGGTACGTTGAGTAAAGTGAGGAGAACTCGATAAAAGTTATGGCAAGCATAGCTGAGTTAAGTCAACTGCTGAAACATGCTGAAGTTATAGGCGATCCTTGTGTGGAAGTTAGCGGCCTAAGTTGCGATTCTCGACAAGTAAAGCCCGGAGATCTTTTTGTTTGTGTTACCGGATTCCAAAGCGACGGTCACGTTTTTGCCGCCGACGCCGTAGCTAAGGGCGCCAAAGCTTTGGTAGTAGAGCATATTCCCGACAATGTCGTCGATTCTGGGGTTACTTTCATCAAAACCTCAAAGACCCGTCGGGCTTTAGCTATTTTAGCAGCCCACTTTTTTGGTAATCCAGCTCAAAAATTGCTCAATATTGGCATTACCGGCACTAATGGCAAAACTACCACTTCCTATCTGGTAGAAGCTGTGCTAAAAGCTGCCGGGTACGATCCTGGAATGTTGGGCACTATCGAAGCTCACGTGGCTGGAAGTGTTCAGAAGCTTTCCAATACTACTCCCGGCTCTTTCGATTTGCATAAAATATTCGCTCAAATGGTCGAAGCTGGACAAGATAGTGTTGTTATGGAAGTCTCTTCTCACGCTATTGCTTTAGATCGAGTTTATGGCATACCTTACGATATAGCTGTTTTTACCAATTTAACTCAGGATCATTTGGATTTCCATGGCACTATGGAAAACTATTTCCAAGCCAAGGCGAAACTCTTCACTCGTCTGGGCGTTTATGGTGAAAGGGCGGTGGGCCCCTTTGCTGTGATCAATTTAGATGATCCTTACAGCGAACGTCTTATCGAACTTATCAAAGATAGAGTTCCGGTTATCACTTACGGAACTAGTCACAAGGCTGATGTGCGTGCTTTCAATGTTGTGGCCGGCCCCAGCGGTTTGAGTTTTACACTCGAAACCAGAGTCGGCGAGCGCGATGTCAATTTGCAATTGTCTGGTTTGTTTAATTTACACAACGCTTTAGCCGCCGCCGCCGTAGGTATGGCTTTGCGTATAGGCTTGGATTGTGTAGTTAAGGCTCTAGAATCGGTGACGGCGGTTCCTGGTCGCTTTCAGTTGGTGCGTATGGGACAAAACTTCACCGTTATTGTTGATTATGCTCATACTCCCGACGGTTTGGAGCATTTACTTGACTCAGCCCGCTTAATTACTACTGGGCGCCTTTGCTTAGTCTTCGGTTGCGGAGGTGATCGTGACAAGGGCAAACGTCCAATTATGGGACGTTTGGCTGTGGAAAAAGCTGACAAAGTGTATATCACGACCGACAATCCGCGCAGTGAGGCTCCTGAGAGCATTGTTAAACAAATATTGTCCGGCATCTCTACCGCCAACATGGAACATGTGGAAATTATTTACGATAGAGCTGAAGCTATAGAAAAAGCTATAAGTAATGCCAAACCCGGTGATACTGTCGTGATTGCCGGTAAAGGACATGAAACTTATCAAAAGTTTGGTGATCGCACTATCCACTTTGACGATGTAGAGCAAGCTAAGAAGGCTTTAAGCAAGTCTGCTCTTCAATCTGGAGCTTTTGACAATTTGGCCGTCAGTCGTATTCGTATGCAAACGGCTTGGAACCGTCGAGCCTTGGATCATAGTCGCTACGTTTTTGGCAGCGCTCTTTAATTTACACCTTCTTTAGGCAGTCCTCTCACCTTGAATCTTTTGCGTTCCGGATGGGGGGACTTTGTTGTACAGTTATCTTTTTAGAAACGGAACTTATCGATCTAGATTATGGACAAAATTTGGCAAGCCGACGCTATGGCTCAGGTAATCAATGCTGAGCTTCCCCAAAATATTGCTGATGATTATTGTTTTACGGGGCTTTTTACTGACAGTAGACATCCTGTCGTGGGTGGATTGTTTGTACCTTTGTGTGGAGAGCGATTTAATGCTCATAAGTTTGTAGAGTTGGCTTTGCAAGGAGGCGCTGCTGCTTCTCTTTGGTCAAAACGTGAAGCCGGAGAAATAGAAGTGCCGACCGCTTATCAAGAGCGGATAATTTTTGTAGATTCTTGCTTGCAAGCTTACCTGTTACTTAGCGGTTATTATTTGCGCTGCTGTGGAGTGAAAGTTTTAGGCATAACTGGATCAGTGGGTAAAACTACCACTAAAGATTTTACTAAAGCTATTTTGAGCCAAAAATATAGCGTGGGAGCTACTGTCGCCAATCATAATAATGAAGTCGGCTTTGCCGAGACTTTACTTTCTTTAAACCAATACAGTCAATGGGCAGTAGTAGAAATGGGCATGCGAGCTCGCGGAGAAATTGAACGCCTGGCTAAAATTGCCCAACCCCAAGTTAGCATTATTACCACAATAGGCGAGTCTCACTTAGAACGTTTGGGCACTCGTCGAGAGATAGCTTTAGCTAAAGCCGAATTGTTAGACAATAGCTCGAAAGACGGCGTGGCTATTTTGCCTGCAGATTCCGATTTTTATGAACTTTTATGCGAGCATGCTCTAGGCAAGCGCATTTCTTTTGCTGTAGATAATACTGAGGCTGATTGGCATTTGCTAAAAACAGAAGAGAAGATACGTTTGGGCGAAAAATCGGCAAATTCTGTCATGCGACGCCTTATTTGGGGGCAAAAAGTGCGTTTTGCCTGTCCTGAAGGAGAAAAAGAACTTTTCTTGCCTGCGCCTGGTCGTCACAATTGCGCCAACATGCTGGCTGCTTTAGCGGCATGTTATGAAGTGGGCGTCTCGGTAGAGGAAGCGGCTCAGGGCTTGGCTTCTTGTGCGCTTACGGGCAAGCGTTTGGAAATGGAAATGGCTCCGGACGGCACTATTTTAATCGATGATTCTTATAATGCTGCTCCTAGTTCGGTAAAAGCTGCTTTGCAATTGCTGGCTAAATTGTCGGATTTATCAGTGGAAGCGGATTCGACTGTAAATAGTTTCTCTCAGAAAAGGCAGCGTATAGCTATTTTGGGAGACATGTTGGAGTTGGGGGACAATGAACGGCAAATGCATGAAGAACTGGGAATCGTTTGTGCCAACTGTGGTATAGATTTGCTGATTGGTGTTGGCGAACTTAGTCGCTATACAGTACGCAAGGCGCAAGAGCATGGCTTAAAAGCTGTTTGGGCTGCCGACTATGAGCAAGCTGCAGAGAAATTGAAAGCTTTACGTCGTCCTGGTGATTATTTATTAGTAAAAGCTTCTCATTCGATCAATCTTTCTGCTTTAGCTCAAAAGGTTAGAGCCGATTATGTTGTATAATTGGCAAGATTTTTGATTATAAAATTAAGAAAAGAGGCGCTTTATGTGTAGTTTGCCTTGGCTGCATTCGGTTGGACTGGCTATTCTGACCGGTTTAGGATTGGCTTTAGTAAGTATGCCCATCTTTTTACGTTGGGCTAAAGGTCACGGTTGGGGACAAGAAGTTCGAGAAGAGGGGCCTAAGGCTCATCTTTCCAAAGCTGGCACTCCTACTATGGGAGGCATAGTGCTTATTTTAGCTGGTTTAATTGCTAGCTTTTGGGCTCCCCACACTTTAGATCTATGGATTTTCCGTTTTACTGTAGTGGTTTGCGCCGGTTTGGGTATGGTCGACGATTTAAGCAAGCTTATGAAACATCGCAGCTTAGGCTTAAAAGCGCGTCATAAGATGGCCGTGCTACTAGTTTTGGGGTTGATCCTTTTTGGCTATTTGGCTTTTACTCGTCAAAACTTCGGTGTAAATGTGCCTTTAGTTGGTTTTGTGGGCAGCGCCTGGGCCGTATTGGCCGTTACCCTTTTGCTTACTAGCGGTACTGTCAATGCCGTAAATTTGACTGACGGTTTAGATGGTTTAGCCGGAGGCACGTGTACGGCTGCTCTGTTGGCTTACGCAATTATTGCCGCTCATACAGGCCATATTGAATTGTGTGTTGCTTCTGCGGCTATGGCCGGAGCTTGCGTAGGTTTCCTTTGGTACAATGTCTTCCCAGCTCGAGTTTTTATGGGCGATACCGGATCTTTGGCTTTGGGCGGAGCTTTGGCCGCTTTGGCTCTTTTAACTGGCACAGAATTTTTGTTAGTCTTGGTGGGTGGAATTTTCGTTATAGAGGCTCTTTCGGTAATTATCCAAGTTTCTTACTTTAAACTTACTAATGGCAAGCGCATCTTTAAGATGAGCCCTATTCATCACCATTTTGAATTGAGTGGCTTGCACGAAGTACAAGTAACCGCTCGCTTTACGATTATTTCTGTAATTTTAGCTTTATTAGGCGTTCTTTACTGCTTGGGAGGTCTATAAATGAACGACTCTGGTGTTATCCATGATTATAAAGGTAAAAATATTGCCGTTTTAGGCATGGGCAAGAGCGGCATTGCTTTAGCTGAAGTACTTAGCCAACGCGGCGCTCACGTTTTGGTTAGCGATACCAGAAAAGCCGAACAGTTAGGGGATGCTCTCGAAGCTTTAAGTAAACTTCCCGTAGAATACGAATGTGGTGGCCATTCCGAGCGTGTCTTGCAAAGCGATATTATCGTTATTAGCCCCGGTGTTTCAATTCATAGTCCCTTAATAGAAAAAGCGCTTTCTATGGGTGTAAAAGTGCTTGGCGAAGTAGAAATCGCCTGGAGCATTTCTCCGGCTCCTTTCATTGCTGTAACTGGCACCAATGGTAAATCTACCACTGTTACTTTGATCGATCGTATGTTGGGAGAGCGCTCCGTATTGGCTGGCAATATTGGCAATCCCTTGGTCGCCGAAGTTGGCAAGGCTCGCCCTGATGGCTTCGTTACCGCAGAAATATCAAGTTTTCAGTTGGAAAGTGTCGATCAATTCCATCCTCATATTGGCGTACTTACTAATGTTACGCCCGATCATTTAGATCGCCATCCCAATTTAGACGAATACTTTGCTGCCAAAGCTCGCCTTTTTGCTCGTATGGGCCCCAAAGATTTGGCCGTTTTTAGCGATGACGATCCCGAAGCCAAACGTATGGCCAAGCTTTTGCGTGAAGGCCAATTGCCCGCCTGGTTGTCTACTTATCCTGCTCCCGAGGTTCCAGCTTGTCCTCAGATTATGACCTTTTCGATTGATCATCCCGTAGCTAAAGGAACTTGGTACGAAAACGGCCTTATTTGGTATCGCAATGAATCGTGTGCCGAGCCTGTAGTTGAGTGGAATGAAGACGAATATCCCGGTTTACCCGGCCCTCACAACTTGGCCAACGCTTTGGCCGCTACCGCTGTAGCTCGCTTTCTCCATATCGATCAAGAGACTATTCGCCGCGCTTTTGAAGCTCACAAGCCTTTGCACTATCGTATGGAAGAGGTGCGTAATTATAAAGGTGTGCGCTTTATCGATGATTCCAAGGCCACCAATACCAGTTCAGTAATAGCCGCCGTTGAGGCTTTTAAAGGTGGCCCTTTGGCGCTTATTGCCGGAGGTAAAGACAAAGGTTTCGATTTCTCTCCTTTAGGAAAAGCTATTATCGATGGATGCGATTATTTGATTCTTATCGGAGAAGCGGCCGACAGATTGGAAAAGTCTGTTTTGCAATTTGGAACGTTACCTATTTCCCACGCTTCCAGTTTGGAAGAAGCGGTCAATTTAGGTTGGGAAAAAGTAAAAGAAAGTGGCGGAACTGTGCTTCTTTCCCCAGCTTGTTCCAGCTTCGATATGTTCCACAATGCTGAAGAGCGAGGCAAACTTTTTGCTGAGTATGCGCTCAAAATCCGCTAAAGTGCCCGATAAAAAAGGCCGGAGGTTCATAAAAAAAATTGAAATTTGAATATTTTAATAAACCGCTGACGGGCACTATTATGACCATTGTCTTGTCTTTGGTCGGTTTTGGACTTTTGGTTATGCTATCGGCTTCCCTAGGGTTGGGAGCTATGTCGGCCGAGTATGAGTATAGTTCGCTCCATTTTTTTGTGCGTCAACTTCTCTTTATGGTCGTGGGCTTAGGATTGATGTTTGTTATTTACAAAGGCCCAGACATTAGTGAATTGCGCAGCAAGTTCACTTGGCCGTTGGTTGGCGTTACCATCATATTGCTCATTTGGACTCTGTGTAGTGCTTCTGTAAATGGAGTCCATCGCTGGATTAGCATAGGCGGTTTCCGTTTTCAGCCTGGCGAATTGGCTAAGTTGACTGTAATTTTGCTTTGGGCTTGGTATTTGGTCAACAATCGCAAGAAAATTATGGAAGTTACCCGAGTCCAGGCGGCAGCTGTTAAGGGTAAAAATGGCAGCCGAGAAAAAAGCTCTTGGGTACATATTTTTAGCAAAGATTGGCTTAAAGCGCAGTGGAAGGGAGCTTTTGAAAGCGTTAAAGTGCTTTGGCCGGCTATGGCTATTAGTCTTTTAATTCTTGTTCTGATTGAAATAGGTAAAGACTTAGGCACAGTTATTGTTATTGTGGCTACTATGGCAATTATGATTTTTGTGGCCGGTACAGCTATTGAGTTAATGACGGTTGCTTTGATCGGTGGAGGCATGGCTGGCGTAGCTTTGCTTCTGAAAGAATCTTATCGCATGTCGCGTATCGCTTCTTGGTTGGATCCTTTTGCTTACCAAGAAGAGGGAGGGTATCAAGCGGTCAACTCATTTATTGCTATTGGTTCTGGTGGCTTTTGGGGAGTAGGTATACCATTTTCGCGTCAAAAATTTGACTTTTTGCCAGAAATGCATTGCGACTTTATTTACGCTATCATATGCGAAGAATTGGGCTTCGTGGGAGCTTTCGGCCTTTTGCTTTTGTTCGTTTGCTTAATTTGCTGCTGTTTGCGCATTGCTTCCGATTGCAAAGATCCTTACAAATCGATGGTTACCTTTGGTATTGCTGTTCAGATAATTGGTCAAGCTCTGTTTAATATAGGTGTAGTCACAGGTTTGCTTCCCAATAAAGGTTTGCCTTTGCCCTTTGTATCGGCTGGTGGCAGTTCGCTCATGATCACTCTAATTTCTATGGGCATATTGCTTAATATTTCCAGATACGTGGAAACCGATCCCAAACAAGAGGTGATCAAACCCAAAAAACGCAAAATTCCGCGCGAAGGGGCCACTATCTCTTCTTCGGATCAACAAGTTTGTGTTACTCCGGTTAGCAGTAATGAATGGGAAGCTATTATCGCCGGCTCTCGTGTAAAAAGTGAAACTAAATTACCCCGTCCGGCTATAAAGGCCAGCTGGTCTCCAGCTCCCTTAATTACTGATACAGACACTGAGGATACTTCTGAGGATAAAAACAAGGCTGATACGGAACAAAAAAACTAAATCAAAGTTTTCAGCTAAGAAGGACATGTAAACGAGCCGCTTGATCGGAACGCTTTACCGCAAGCTCGTTCCGCTCCGGCGGCTGCTTATTTGCAATTGCAATTTTCTATTAGAATGTGTTCGCTTCGTAGACAAAAGTTTGCTTTATCTTCTTGAAGCGATAAGTGGAAAGAAAAAAAACTAATTAAATGCCTAATCAAAAAACAGAGTTGTGCTTAAGAATCAATTTGCTATCGCTAAATGTAGTAAAATAAGCTCGTCTTGCCAGGAAGTCGCGATTATTTTGACCAATAGTAAGCGGCAAGTTTTTCCAGGGGTGCATTTGTTTTGCCAGAAAAAAATCAGAGCCAGGTTAACAATGAACAACAGCAGCGTTCCGCCGCTCGTCCTTTAACAACAATTTCTCCGGAAGTAGCCAAAGCTATAGCTAAAGCTTTTGGCAATCGTAAAGCTTCCAATTCTGCTTCTGAGGTACTGGGCCAACAGCAAGTTGCTGGGCCAAGTCAGCCTGCCGCT
Source organism: uncultured bacterium (assembly GCA_934636825.1). Taxonomy (GTDB): domain Bacteria; phylum Vulcanimicrobiota; class Xenobia; order Xenobiales; family Xenobiaceae; genus Bruticola. The sequence continues at coordinate 69,963 of CAKUBG010000009.1, forward strand.
GCCGCATCAGCCGGTGCTTCGCCTTGCTCGACGGGCGTCCAAGCTCTTGGGCAGCCTCCGCTGCCAGGAGCAGGCAATCTCTTACCTTCTCCAGCTAAGGTTATTATGGGAAGGCAGCCCCTGAAAGTAGCTTTTGCCGGGGGAGGTACTGGTGGACACTTGTATCCTGCTTTGGCTGTAGCCGAAGTTTTGAGGCAAAATGGTGTTCAGACTTTATTTTTCGATTCTTACCATGGCGTAGGACGCGAAATTGTGGGCCGACTTGGCTACACTCTCAAAAATATTCATGCTCAAGGGCTCAATGGCAGTATCTTTAATAAGCTTATAGCAGTAGGAAAGACCGGCTTAGGCTTTTTGGAAAGCTTGTATCATTTGCTGATTTTTAAGCCCAGTATCGTAGTCGCTTCCGGTGGTTATGTTTGCGCTCCTGTAGCTTTAGCTGCCGCTTGTTTAGATATTCCCATTTTGCTTATGGAGCAAAATGCTTTCTTGGGCAAGTCGGCCAAGTTTATTTCTTATTTGGCTAAGAGGGTTTGTCTGTCTTTACCAGGTGATTACGGAGCGGCGGTAAGCGCCAAAGCCGTTTTGACAGGCAATCCTGTGCGCACTGCCATTTTACTTAAAGGAAGAACTGAAGCTAGGCAAGCTTTGCAAATTCCTGTCGAGCGCTGCTGTGTGGTAGTTATGGGTGGTAGTCAGGGGGCCTCCAGCTTAAATAATGCCATTTTAGCTGCCTTGTCTTCGCTTGTAGATTATGATCTTACCTTAATTCATCTTACTGGCCCCAAGCATATTGAGGAAGTAACTGCTCGCAGTAGCGACTTGGTAAGTGGCCATAAGATAGATTATCGTCCTTTAGCTTATACAGAGGACATGGCTTCTTTATACGCTTCTGCCGATTTAGTTGTGTGTCGCTCTGGAGCCACTACTTTAGCAGAAATCACCGCTCGCGGTTTGCCCTCTATTTTGGTGCCTTATCCTTACGCTGCCGAAAATCACCAGGAAGCCAATGCCAGAATTTTAGAAAAGAATGGAGCTGCTCAGGTAATTTTAGATAAGCAAGTTGAATCTGAATTGACTGGCAGTTTGGTCTCTCTTTTAGAAGACAAGCAAAAATTGGCAACTATGGCCAGCGCTTCTGCCTCTTTAGGACATAGGGGAGCTACTGAAGCTGTAATCGCTCAAATTCTTGAAATTGTCTATAAAGATAGAACTAAAGCTTTATCAAAAAAAGGACGCTAAAGAGCGTCCATAAGGGCGAGCCTACTTATTCTCTTAAGTCGCTTGCCTACATTTTGTTCCGACCTTCGGCGCAAGCGCTGGATATAGTAGTTGGCCGAAGGTTTTCAAATTCTCATTAGAATGAAAGGTAACGTCATGTTGGACTTTAAACATGCCCATTTTGTTGGTATTGGGGGAATCGGTATGAGCGGTATCGCTCGTATACTGTTACAGATGGGACATAGCGTTTCTGGTTCCGACTTGAAGAGCTCACGTATTACTCAGCGCTTAGAGGAGCTGGGAGCCCAAATTTTTTGCGGCCACAGTGCGGCTAACGTACCTGCCGACACTGATATCTTAGTAGTTTCTTCTGCCGTGCCAGCTGATAATCCTGAAGTTGTGGAAGCTAAAAAGCGTAACATTTTAATTGTACAACGCGGCCATATGCTCAGCTTGTTGATGAAGCCTACTAAAGGCATCGCTGTAGCTGGCACTCACGGTAAAACTACTACTACTTCTATGATTGCTACCATGTTGGAAAGTGCCGGTTTGCATCCCACTGTAGTTGTTGGTGGAGAACTGAACGACTTGGGCTCCAACGCTAAATTGGGCGACGGTAGCTATTTAGTAGCTGAAGCTGACGAGTCTGACGCTTCCTTTGTCGATCTTTCTCCTTACGCGGCGGTCATAACCAGTATCGATCCCGATGTGAATTTATCTACCGAAGCTTATTGCGATTGTGGCTACGATCATCAAAAGACTGGCCAGCGTGTAGAAGAACTCTTCTTAAAATTTGCTCACCGTGTAGCCGAAGATGGCTTTGTGGTTATGTGTGGCGATCATGAGGGAGTGCGCTCTCTTATTCCCAGAGTAAAGCGTAAAGTTATTACTTACGGTTTAGGCCAAGACAATGAAATTCACGCTGTCGATATCAACTTTGCCGATTATGCTTCTCGCTGCACAGTAGTGCGCAATGGCCAAAAGTTGGGCGAACTTATTTTACGTGTGCCTGGTTTGCACAATATTCAAAATGCTCTGGCTACAGTGGCTATCGGTTTGGAAATAGGCTTAAAATTTGAAGATATTTCCCGCTATATGGCCAGCTTTAGAGGAGTACAGCGTCGCTTCCAAATTTTGGGCGAGTTTGATGGCGTCACTATTGTTGATGACTATGCTCACAATCCCAGCAAAATAAAAGCGGCCATAAAAGCTGCCCATACAGGCGAAGCTAAACGAGTTATTGCTGTTTTCCAGCCTCATCGTTATACTCGCACCAAGTTTTTCCAAGATGAATATTGCACTATTTTCGGCGAAGCTGATGTACTGTTAGTGACTGAAGTTTATTCTGCCGGCGAGAAGCCTATTCAAGGCGTGAGTGCGGAAGCAATTGTGGAAGGAGTGCGCAAATTTGGCGCTCCTCACGATGTAGTTTATGTACCTACTGTTGCTGATATTTTAGACTATGTCGGTAAAAATTGTCGTGCCGGTGATATTGTGATTTTCTTGGGCGCAGGAGATATTAACAAATGTGCTGCTCGCTGTGCTGAGCTTTTAACCGCTCAATCTCAACCTTGTGTTGACTAAGCTCCCTCTTTGATTGTTTGACATCTGTATTTGAGGGCAGGTTGCCTTTGGAAATAAAGGTAACTGTCCTCTTTTGTTCCGGCTTTGGCCCCGACTTTTTTAGCAAGAACGAGGAATAGACCGTGCATTCTATGCATTTGCTGCGGCGAGTATTATTGATAATCTTTTTCTGTATGGCCCAGGGTATATTTCTTCTTTCGCCTGTATTTAAGATTGCTCACGTTCGCGTAGAGGGCAATGCCATTTTTAGCGCCGAGGAAATTGAAAACGAATCTCCTTACAAGCCTGGTTTACTTTACTGGGCTGTATGGCTCAATTGTGGCAGCCATCCTTTAAATGATCCGGCTATCTTAGAAAACAGTGTCTCTTTAGAGAGAAATGGTCAAGCTGTTATCAAAATCAAAGAGCGCCAACCTGCAGTTTTAGTCTATTCCGAAAAGAGCCGTAACCATTGGTTTATTGTCGATAAAGAAGGCTATATTTTAGGCGAAGAGCGTCCCGGCTTAGATTGTCCTCGTCTCAAGGTCGACTTTGATGTACCCAGGCGTGGGCAAATGAAAAATGCTCTAATCAATGTTGTACTTAAAGCTGCTCCTCAGTTTGAGAAAAGTATCGGTATAAAGCCTCTATTTTACTCTGTGGATAGTGTGCAAAGTGTCAGCGCTCATATTAACTTTTTAGAACATGAGACGCTTATTAAGTTAGGTACTTTGGAAAATTTTAATGTTAAATTGGAAATTGCCCGTACCTTGCTCAATCAGTTTAAGATGAAGCTAAAAAAAGTAGACATAATTGATGTACGCTTCAACAATGTTTTTATAAAAGAATACAAGCCTGATAAACCTGCCACGCCTGTTGCTTCTGAGAATAAAAATCAAGAAGATAGCGACGATAGCCAGAATAATAGCCAGCCTGAGGCAGCCTCTGCTTCGCAATCAGACAATAATAATGTTGAATCTACGCCTGAAGCTAATGATTCTGACCAGAGGCAGGATAATTATACTGCTGAGCCGGAGCGCCCTCAGCCCACTGCAGAAAGTCAATCTCCGGTACGTGCTTACGAGCCTGTGGCAGAGCCGAGTGTTGTTCCTGAGCCTTTGCCCGATAGTGATGATGTTTATCCTCAAACTGTCGATATTGGCAGCGAGGCGTCGACTGAGCCCATGCATGTACCCCATTTTGAGGGTGGAGGAGTTGTCAATGCCGGTGAAGCGCCTTCTATTCCTTAGTTTGCTATGGTAGAAAAAATTGTAAAATTGTCAGAACGCTGCCAATATTTTTCTATAAAAGTTCCCTCCGGCTTGGCTTTTAAAGAAACTGTCCTAGCTGGAGGTTTCTTATTAGATCGTTTTATGGCTGCTTATATGTTGGCTTCTGGTGATAGCGTTTTATTTATAGATAGCGGCTGGGATGAAGATTTAGCCGCTTATATGCTCAGTTGTGCTTTAAAAATATTGGCTGAAGCCAACATAGCTCCTCAAAGATATTTTTTGCTTAATACGCATCGCGATTGGGATCACGCCTGGGCTAATCGAGCCTTTAAGAAAATACTGGGAGAAAAATTACATATTGGCGCTTCCTTGGAAACATTTTTGTCTATGCGCCAAGATAAGCAATGCAAAGAAGTTGAGCGTCGCCAAGGAGAAATTGAGGGAGCATACTTTGCTTCTGCTTTTATCGAATTGCCTGATCTTTTGTGGGCCGACAAGGAAACGCTTTATCTAGGCAGTTTGGAAGCAGTTTTTGTAAAAGTTTCCGCTCATGCTGAAGGTCAACTGGCTGTATGGTTGCCGCAATTAAAAATTTTATTTGCAGCTGATAGTTGCGAAGGGCCGTTGCCTTTTCCTAAAAATAATTTTTGTTTAGCTGAACAATTAGCAAACTTTAGACGTTTATTGTCTCTGTGTCCTGCGCAAGTGTGGCCTTCGCACCATTTGTCTTGGTCTAATGGTAGTGGCACTTGTTCTTGGTCAAACGGCGAACCTGAGTTATTGCAAGCTAATAGCAATTATTACGAACAAATAGAAAAAAATTGTTTTTGCTATGCTTCTATTTCATTTAAGAGGGAATGTGGCTCTTGGCTGCACCAACATAGAGCGTCTTTAAGCGCTTTGCTCAATAATGAAGAAGAGTGGAACAATTTTGAAAATAAAGAATCGCCTCTTTTAGCTCAATTGCAAGTTTGGGAAAAATATTGCCATATAGATATTGAGCACTTGGCAGAGCAAACAGGCCAAGATTGCTCTAATTGGTTTTATCAAAGAGCCCACCATTTAGCTGCTCTTATGTATTTAGAACAATGTAGCCAAATGATATAAGGCGCCCCCGACTCGGACGGGACGCCTTATATCATGCTTCGCTTCAAGTATGGTACCTTACTTGAAGTTCGAAAAACACTTCTCTCAGTCAAGCGCCTTTCGTAGCTGTTGAAGTCGTAAAATCCTCACTATTTGCTTGAAAAGCTGTATAGCCGAGCTGGGAAATTACGCTTTATGGACTGCCGAGTTGAGAAAATGGCAGTCTCGGATAGCCTCTGTGAAGAAGGTGCCAATAGCTTCTTCACCCTCGTCGGACATGTGCAACATATCTTTTCGGAATATCCCTACTGAGAATGGTTGGGAAAGTCTACCTAGACGAGTGTTGTATCTGCAGGCTTTTTTTTTATCAGTGAATTGCTTGGCTTTTTTAGGGGATCAGTTGAAAAATCCAAGCTTCCTGCCTTATATAGCCCTTTTTCAAAGACAGGCCTAAATTCCCGTTATTCACCAAAACGGTACTTGTAGCTTGCTGTTACAAAAAAACATCAATATATTGTTGTTATATAGGGACTAGCTGGGCTGAAAAAAATTACAATATACGTATGCTGTCGATATAATGGGGGAGATAAAAAATGCAATATTGTATTTTATACAATAAAATATTCAGTACGTCGATTGCTAAAATAGCCAAGCTTGCCTTTTGATAATTTCTGTAATAGAATTGTGTCGCTGACAGGGTAAATGGCGCGAATTTCTCCTTTCTCGGGGAAAACTTCCATTCGCAGCGTTTTCTCAGGCCGTTGCGAGCCCCTGGAAGATCTCCCCGAAACGAAGTTTCGTCGATTGTTGGTTTTAGAACTAAAGCGCATTTTGGGAGCGCTTTAGCTCTGTTTCGGGGCGGTTCTCGCTCCGCACCATGTAAGGAGTGGTGCGGTTTGCGACAGTCGCCCCTTAACTTTTTTGAATAAAAAATTGCTTACTTTTCAAACAGTCCCTTTGTCCGCTTATTTTTGGAAATTGGGTGGGGTAGTGTTTGCTGTTGCATTCCATGATGCAATAAAAGGGTGCGCAGTAATTAATCGCCGCTGCACACGGCTTGAACAGGGAAAAAAGTAGTTTAACTCGGTGTTCGCGAATCTGGGGCGTGGTGAGGCCTACCTACACTGGCCTGGCAAGTGAACCGGCTCTAAAACTAATCTTCTTCTCTTCCGGTTTTGCGTACGCAATATACACAAATACACAACTTTAATGCTAGGCCAATCCGGCCTACATTCGAATTATATACAACTGCTGGCCATTTGACAAGAGGTAGGCCATAAAAAAGGCCCGGACCTTCTTGGAGAAGATCCGGGCCAAGGTCAACTTTTAGCTATAAGCTAAAAGCTTGTGGGGATGAACTATTAGGGCTGGTCACCAGCGTCGGGGTCTTCGTTGCCGCCGGGAGCGGGGCTGGGACTGGGAGTAGGATCTACTTCAGTCTTAGGGGCGATTACCATGTTGAGAAGGTTGTCGATGTTAAGCTTAGTGAAAGCACCGAAAGCTTTGATCTGCTCGGTGTAAGGAGTGGTGTCCTTTTCCACAAACTTAACTTTCAGGTTGTTCTTCTGGTTGCTTTTCTCAATGGTAACAGAGTAGTCGTTAGCCTTCTGCTGCTCGGCAGTAGCGATGGTGACAGTAGCATCTTTAGCGTTATAGATCTTGCTGTCTGCATCGAAAAGGGCAGCGGTGCTGGGATAAGTGAAACCGGCATTGCTGGGAATTTCGAAGAGAGATAAACCATCTACTCCGTCAGCTACAAAGCGAGCGTACATCTTGAGGTTGGCGGTAACAACATCTTTAGTAGAGTCGCCTTTTACTTCAGTAGTAAACTCAGTAGCGTCTTTACCGGCAAAACCAACTTCTACAGTAGCGGGGACAGCCTCAGCGCCTTCCAGTTTGCCAGTAGCTTGGCCAGAGGTAGCTTCTACAGTGAAAGGAACGGTAGCGTCAAGTTTAGACTGTTTAAACTTAACTACGCCATCTTCTACAGCAACGTCTTCAGCTTTGAAAGCTTTCTGAGCGCTGTCTTTAACAGTAAAGGTTACTTTGCTAGTGTCAACTTTAGGATAAGCGTTGGGCTTAGCACTTTCACCTTCACCCCAATCGGCGACGCATACTTCTAAAGGCAACTGACGAACGCCGTAAGTGATGTTGTTGTTTTCGCTGCTGGTAGCTTTGGTCTGGTCGAGAGCGTAGTTGGCAGCTTTAGTCTGTCCTTGCTCTTTTACGTTTTCAGGAACCAAGACTGTCTTTTGATAATAAGTGGGAGTAACGCTAAGTTTGCTGGGGGTACGGTCAGTTACGTATACCTTGGTGTTCTGGGTATACCCGGAAACGCTAGCTCTGTCCAGTTTGACTTCTACTCCAGCGCCGTACTCTGTGGTGTAAGCAACGCCTTTGTATCTTCCGGGAGTAGGATACTCACCAACTTTGACTTCTTCGGGCTGGATATAACCTTTAATATCACTGTAGTTGTCAATATCAACTAAACCAATGATATTGGCAGTGGTAGTTCCATCGGTTACCTTGTAAGCCAACTCGGTAACTTCGCCTTTATTAATAAACTCAGGAGAAGCGGTTAAGCTGTACTGAGCGTTTTTTTCAGAGAAGAAGTTGCCGTCGGTGACAGTGCCGCTAAATTTTTTGCCGCTCTTATCTTTATTCCAATCGTCACTTGTGAGCTTGTCAGTGCCAAAGCCAACAACCTTACCGTCCTCACCATAGTAGATATAAGTAAGGGTGACATTTTCCATCTTCTGGAAGACAGTGCTGGGCACGCCTAACACTACATAGCACTTATCGTTCTGAGTGGCGGAAGTGGGAGTTTGGTCAGCGGTAGTGTCGTCGGAGGTAGTATTCTCTTCGGCTAAAGCGGCATTGGCTTTGGTGGTCGTGCCAGTGTAGTTTATCTTCTGGACAGTGTCTCTGATGGCTAACTGTTTGCCGCTGTCAGTATCGGTAATAATCCAGCGCATGGATTTTACCTTATTGTTAATAAGAGTGGCTTCGGTAGTTGTGTAGTTGACGGTAATTGCGTTGGCAATTTTGTCAGGATTTAAGGGGTTAACTGCAGTAGAATCTCCGCTGTCACCGCAGCCGGTGGCGAAAATAGCAGCGCTCAGAGTTACGGTAGCAGCGATGGTTGCGAAACCAAAAATGTTTTTCTTACGTAAGATCATTTAATTAACGAATCTCCTATAAAAGAGAAGTGATCACAAAAACCGTACTCCAAGCCTATTGCCCGAACTGTATCTTTTTGATACAATCGGGCATAGGAAAGGAGCCCTCCTTTTCTCTGGAATTCTGGGTGTGGGTAAGTCGCCAAACTGCTACTGCCCAGAATTCTGCAAACATATAAGTTGTTGAGGTTTCAGAGGTTTTTTTTGTGAAGTCCAGAGAGCTTTAAACAACCTTCTCGCAAAAGGCTGGCGCTTTCTGTAGGCGATGTCCACGGAAAAAGCCTAGAAACAACACTCGGGGATCCGTTTTACAAGAACACGAAAAAAAAACGTATCCCTTAGTTTGGTTTGTGCCTTTTTGGGAGAAAATCACCGTAGAGGCATTATAGGCGATAAATGTGGCCATGTCCATAGGATCTTTTATGGGTGGTCACTTTTTATTTTTTTGATAAAATAGAACTTGGTAAGTGGCCAAAGGCTTAATTTTTGAGCTATATTCTTTTGCGCCAATGTCCAACTTTTTGATAAAACAATCTTTGAGCTATTTGTTACATTTTTGTTTTTTTTTACTTAGGACGCACGCTATAGCGCGTAATATATCGTGTTTTTGTATAGTTTTAGTAATTATTATTTGATACTAGACTAGGTTGGCTATGAATAGTTAGCAATCTGACGCCATAGCAAATTAGGCTCAGTGCCACTATTTAAGAGGAGAAGAGCGGCGTAGGTGGGAAAAACTTAGGTTAAAGCAAATGCAAAAACTAATTGCGGTGAGGTTCGTTCTTTAACCTTGTTGATTTACATTGTCTGGCTGGCAGCCACTTCGCTGGCCCTCTTTTACTCTTGGTGGTCTTACAACTTGTTGCGCAAACGCGACGCCTACCAGCGCAGCCTTTTGGCTTTGCAAGAAGCGCCCCTTATTACCGATGATTTTGCCAGTCAGGCTCAGTTGCTTTGCCAGGCTTGCTTAGATGAAATTGAAGCCAATGGTTGCACACTTTACTTGCAACCGGGTCATGAAGAGACCGGTTTCCGTTTGGCGGCCAAGGCTGGCAGTACGGCTGAAGAGACTGGCCCTGGTATGGTAAAAGATTTGCTTAAGCAAGCTTGGGACAGCGGAGAAATGGCTGAATCGAGGGCTTCGGGGCGCTGGATGGTTGCTGTACCAGTATGGCATGGCCATTCTGGCGGCGGCGTCATGATTGCCGTTTGGGATAGTATCAACAAGCCCGGAGAAACGGAGCGCAGTCTTATGAAGGCCGCCGCTTCGGTCGCTTCCTTAATGGCGCCGCGTTTTGTACGTGAAGAAGCGCTCACCAAGGCTCATGAAGAAATACAAGTTCTTAAAGGCGAAATCGCTCAAGAAAGCCACTTGGCTGGCGTAGGCCGTTTGGCTGCCGGCGTAGCTCACGAATTGAGCCAACCTTTAAGCGCTGTTTTGACTATGGTTAGCAGCTTATCGCGCACTTCGCAAGATCCTGTCAATTCGCGTCGCTTGCACATTATCCAAGACGCAGTGCAAAAGTGCAAAGGTATAATCGAAAAGCTTTTAGTCTACTCTCGCACTTCTATAGAAAATGAAAATAAAGTCAGTTTCTCTCAGTTTGTGCGTGCTTCTACCGATATAAATCAAGTAGTGGCCGACAGCTTGGAGCTTTTACGTGACGATTTCTCCGAAAATAAAATCATCGCTCAGGTGCAATATGCCGAATTGCCGCAAGTAAGAGCCAATTCTACACAATGGTCCCAAGCTTTTGCCAATATTTTGGCTTTTCTGCGTGATTTAATCAAAATCGAACAAACGCCCAATCCCTTTGTCAAAGTCAGCACCGCTTACAAAGATCATCAGGTGCAAGTAGAGTTTGTCACTAACAGTACGCTCATTTCCAAAGAAGAATTGCCTCGCTTGTTTGAGCCTTTCTTTGCCAATTCTCACCCCGGTTTGAGCAGTTGCTTCGGTTTGGGACTGGTGCGCGAAGTTGTGCGCAAACATAATGGCACTATCGAAGCTAAAGCCGCTCCGGCTGTAGGCATGGTTATACTTATCACAGTTCCTGTTGAAGAAGTGGGGTAGGATAGTGGCTGAAAAAGATCTTACAAATGATAAAAAGGCCTCCCAGCAGCCGGAATTTAAAATGGCCGCCGGGCCTATGGCTTTGCCAACTTCTGGCTTTATCAAAGAAATTGAAAATGAGCCTGCCTCTGCTGTTGAAAAAGGTAAAATTTTGCAAGGGCGCTACAAAGTGGTGGGGCTTTTGGGTAAAGGCGGCTTTGGGGCCGTCTACAAAGTTACCGATTTGCGTTTGCCAGGCAAATTTTGGGCTCTTAAAGAGCTCCATTTTCGCGATAAGTCGCAATTAGCTGAGGCTAAACGCAGTTTCGAACGCGAAGCCCGTTTGCTTTCCACTTTAATCCATCGCAGTTTGCCAGTTATAGTCGATTTCTTCTCTGAAGGTGACTCCACATTTTTGCTCATGGAAGAAATCGAAGGCTGTACTTTAGCTCAGCTAGTAGAAGAAAACGGGCCGTCCGGAGAAGTGGATGTTTTACGTTGGGCTTTAGAAATAGCTCGCGTTTTAGAATATTTGCACAGCCAGGAGCCGCCGGTTATTTTCCGCGATCTTAAGCCGGAAAATGTTATGGTCAGTTCCGATGGCCATATAAAACTTATCGACTTTGGTTTGGCTCGCTTTTTTGATCCTACAAAAAAACGCGACACTTCTGCTGTCGGCTCAGTGGGTTATGCTCCTCCGGAAGTGTGGGACGACTCTGCCCAGACTGATGCTCGCAGTGATATTTATTCTTTCGGCGCCACTTTGTATTTCGTTTTGACCGGCAAGCCGCCCTCACCGGTGTATGGCCGCCACCAGTTGGCTCCTCATTGTCCTAAACTCAACCCCGATTTTGCCAAATTGGTGTTGCGCTGCATGCAAGTAAATCCCGAAGATCGCTACCAAAACATGGAGCAAGTTATCAGGGATTTAATCTCTATTCTATCTACAGTAGCCGCTGATGATCCCATACTTAAAGACGAATTGCGAGCTGAATCTTTCCGCCGAGTGGCAGCTCAAAGTATAAAAAGGCCTCGCCATGTGGTTGTAGCTAATGCCAGCTCTAAAGGAGAACGCAGCCTTAAAGCGCCGCGAGCGGCTACAACTTCCAAGCTGGCTCCTATATTGATCCTAATTTGCAGTTTGCTCTTTATTTGGGGCGCTTGGGGAGGCTTTTGCCACTTAAAAAACAGTCAGGGCTGGGAATTTGATATTCCTTACGAATTGGTCAATCCCGATAAAGAGACGGCTCGTCTCTATATCAACCAGCAAAATTGGCCTAAAGCTATGGCTTGTCTAGCTCAAGCTATTACCAGACACCCTAGCGACGCCGAAGCGCACATAATGATGGAAAATGTCAATGTGCATTTAAGTGGCAAACCTTACTTCAGAGTGCCGGCTTTTATGACGCTCTCCGGCAGTGACGCTCCTGAAGCTTATCGTTTGCTTTACGGTATAGCTATGGCTCAGCGTAATTTTAACAAAAATGGCGGCGCTAAAGATGGACGTTTAGCTATTGTCGATATTTACGACGACCGTTCCAACATGGAAACTGCAGCCGGTATTTGTGGCAGTATCAATAATGATAAAGAATATTTGGGAGTAATAGGTCCCTTTAGTTCTCAATTTTCTTTAGCTTTATCGCCTTTATTTAATTCTGCTCAGTTGCCGATTCTTACTCCGGTCGTTTCAGCTCCTGGTATTTGGGAGCAAGGAAGTTGTATCTTTACAGCTAGTGATACCAATGCCGCTCGCTGTGCTGTTATTGCTCGCTATTTGTTGCAAAGTGGCTATCGTAAAGTTGGTATCGTTGTCGATAGAGATAGTGTACTTTCGGCCAATGTTGCTGACTATTTCCGCCGTAGCTTTAAATCTATGGGTGGAGAAATAGGCTCAGAGACTAAGTTTACGGGAATAAAATTTGCTAAAGTTATTGATAAACTAGAGCAAGATCAGGTAGATTGTGTCTTTTTCTCCGATCATCGTGGCACGCCCTTGGCTATTTTTGCTAAAGAGTTGCGCTCGCGCGGCTTAAAAATGCCTATCGCCGGTCAGGTCGCTCCTTTTACCAAAGACCTTATTACGGTAGGCGGCAATGCTGTTGAAGGGTTGATTCTTTCCGGCTATTTCCATAGCGACAGCCCCGAACCAGCTACCAAGCTTTACTCCGAGCGTTTTCGCGCTCTCTTCGGTGGCCTTTCGCCATCTCACTTAGACGCCAGTGCTTATGATGCTGCCAATATTATATTCAGCGCTTATAAAAACGGTGTAAAAACTCGCCAAGAGATGTGCGCTTATTTGCACTCTATAGGCGCCGATCCTAAAGAAAAAGGAGCTCGTCCTTGTTGGCAAGGAGCTACTGGCACTTTCTCTTTGGCTCGCAAATTGGATATTCGCGATATCTATTTAATTGAGATCCACAAAGGCAAATATGATTTAATTAAATTGTATCGTCGTGGCCAAAAAGAAGATCCCAACGCTATTCCCAAGAACAATACGCCCGCTTGGCTGCCTATGCGCACGCCCTCTGCGGATGTTGAGTGAGAGCTAGTATAAGGGATCGGATGTTTTGAGAGAAAGCCCATTTTTTAGATCTCCTTAAAATCCCATCACTTCGGGCTTTTTTCTTCATCGGCTTCCTAAATGGTTTGCGAGAATTTTTTCCAGCAGATCCGCTTTTTTACAATTTAACGTCCTTTCAAAACCTATTAAATAGGAGCTGAAGGGGCGTTTTTTATTGTCGTTTAGGGGCTTAAAAAGCCTGAAAAAAAGCGGATCTGTGCGGATTTTTGTATTTTTAAAACTCCTAATTTTTTATCCGATCCAAAATTCCAAAAATTCATTTTAATAAAAGCCCGAATTTTCGGCGTTTTTCTTGATTTAGCGATGCAACCATTGCAACCATTGCAATCGTTTAATAATTGTCGATTCCTAACAGAATTTTGACAGCTTTCTGCAAATCAGTTTTCTGACGATATTCAGCGATAATTCTTCGTTCTGTTTCATCAAGATTATCGAGAGTTGGCTCCATGTCTAACAAAATATTAGGAGAAACGTTCAAAACTCTACATAAATCCTTGAGAGAGTCCACGTCGGGGCGATTTTCGCCTTTTTCCCAATTAGATAATCTACTGTTACTAATGCCTATTCTGCTCGCGAGTTCTTTTTGGCTAAGCTTTCTCAACTCGCGGTATTGTTTAATCTTGCTTCCAATAGTGTAAGTCATTTTTTGTCACTCTCTTTCTTTATAGCGACCTTATTAAAATACAGGCTGATATTAAAATCAAGAATTTCTGTATTTTTCTCTTGATATTCAAGATTGTCTGTATTATTATCTAGTTAATCCAGAAATTCTTGATTCTAAAAGAATGGTGTTAGTAGTTATGCCTGTTTTTATTCTGGTTAGAAATTACATAAGTGCTCATGGGCTAAAGCAAAAAGCTGTCGCCTTAAAGTCAAAGATCCCTTATTCAACGTTCAACGCGATGATGAACGGTAAGAGAAGGATTTACGCTGATGAGTTAGAGGCGATTTGCAGATCGCTCAATGTAAGCCCTGAGGCTTTCATCCTTTGGAAGGACTAGGAAAATAACTTTGTCTGAGATTTATATATCCAGCTTAGAAGCACGTCAATTTTTAGGCGTATCCAGACAAGCTCTCGAAGCTGGGATTCGTAAAGAAAAATATATATCTCGCAAAGTGCCAAACCCGAGCGGTGGTCCTGGCGGTTTTAAGTACGAGATCGCCCTTGACTCGCTTCCTAAGGAAGCGCAGGAGCGGTACTGGGAAAATGTGCGTCTTGC
>CAKUBG010000010.1 GCA_934636825.1 uncultured bacterium
GGGACGTCCCGGACGGTTGGCTTTGTCGCTGTCAAAGGTGGGACGGCCCGGTCTGTTATTGTTGTTGCGGTCGAAATCAGGACGACCTGGTCTGCCGGGGCGCTGATCTTTTTCTATATCTGGACGTCCTGGACGGCTAGGCTTATCCATACCGGGGCGATCCGGTCTGCTCGGTTTGTGGTTCTTATCCCAATCAGGACGATCCGGACGTCTGTTATCATTCCAATCATGATCGGGGCGCGGCGGACGGCGGTTGTTATCCCATTCATCGCGCGGTGGGCGAGGACGTGGCGGTGGGGGATTATAGCTAGGACGGCTTGGTGGCGGTGGCGGCGGAGGATTGTAATAATTTTGGTTGTAACTCCAAGGATACCAGTTGTTGTTCCAATATCGATAGTAATTATAGCCTGGGCCCCACCAGAAACGGTGTCCGCTCCAGTCCCAACTACTGCCATAGAAGACTTCATTCAAAAGAGCATAAGTACCCCATTGAATAGCAGAGTTGATGAAAGTATAACCGTAATTGGGTGTGGAGATACCGTAGACAGAATTTACATCATAGGAAGGAACAGTAATGGTGTTTGGATTGGTAGGATTGATGTAAATGTAATTGTTTTCACTGCTGACTTTTACTTCATCGTTGGAAACCAACTTTTTGTTGTCGTAGGCAATTTTACGCAGCTTTTGTATTGCCGTGTACATTTCGTCGTTTTTATTAGTGAAAACGTCTGCCAAATCGTAAGTCCAGTCCATATCGCTGGACATATTGTAAAGCACATCTGGAGTGGCTAAGAGGGAAACAACGCTCTCGTCTAAGTTTTGAGCTTCTGCTTTTTTAGCAACTTCTTCAAGAGTGGCTTTGGGATATTTATCTAAAAGATCTTGGGCAGCTAAAATTTGTTTTGGGTAGGTGGACGCGATTAAAACATTGCCCAACAAACTGTCCGGGTAAAGGGCAATAGGCGCCAGAATCTGCTCAACGCTTGATAGTTGTACAGTTGTCTTGGGCGCAGATTTGGCGCTGACTTGCAGCGGCAGGAACATGCAAATGGCCAGCATTAACGCCAGCCAAAATGCTCTGCGTACCGTAACTTTCCTCATACGCTACCTTCTTTCTGAACATAGAGCCGTATTTTGCTGTGTTTGTATTTGAGCTTATTTGGGCAGGATCGTTCCTGCTAAGTCAAAGATAAACATTAAGAAACAATAAATATTTTTATATCGTTTGCTAAAAATTGCAGCAATGCGCTATTTTACCACGTTTTTACGCATCGTGCAGGAAGCTTTTGACTTTATATTTGCCAATTGCAGGCATTTTGCAAAATTGACGGAGAAAATGACCGATTATGTTCGCTGTAAAGATTTTATATGAAGATGAGGCTGTATTGGTAGCTTTTAAACCGGCCGGTTTGCCTATGCATACCAATTTGGATACTGAGCGCACCAATTTTGTCGATCTATTGCAAAAGGAATTAACTGAGCGAGATGGGCAGCCAGGCTACTTGGGAATTCACCAACGCTTAGATTTAGGCACTTCCGGTTTGGTTATTTTTACACGTTGTCAAGCAGCCAACGCTTCTTTGGCTAAACAATTTTTTGAGCACAGTTTAAGTAAAATATACTTAACGATAGTTTCTGCGCACGGCCATTTGGCTTCTAAAGAATGGGATTGTCGCTATGCATTGGGAGAACCGGACAAAAGAGGAGGCGCCGTGCGTTGGCGACATAACCCCAAAACTTCTGATCCAGGTTTTAAAGAGGCTTGTACCCATTTTACTTTAAAAAAACGTAAGCACGGTTTGCTTTTACTTCAGGCCGAGCTTAAAAGTGGACGCAAACACCAGATACGCGCTCATTTAGCAGCTCAAAAAATGCCTATCCTAGGTGATACGCTTTATGGCGGTGCTGATAAGATTGAGATCGAAGGAGCTGTTTTATCTGTTGTCCGTCCCCTTTTGCATGCCTATGCTCTCAAGCTTATCCATCCGTTAACGGGGGATCCGTTGCACGTTGTCGCCCCTTTGCCGACTGATTTTGTCAATATAATGGAAGTTGCTGAACTTGGAGAAGTAAAAGATTATGAAACCTAAAGTTTTAGCTGTGATGGGGCCGACCGCTTCTGGTAAATCGAAGTTAAGTTTAGAGTTGGCTCGCGCATTTAATGGCGAAATTATCAGCGCTGATTCTGCCCAATTGTATATAGGTGCCGATATAGGTACGGCTAAGCCGACAGTTGAAGAACTGGCTCAAGTTACGCACCATTTGGTAAATATACGCAGTCTGTCTTCTCCCCAGTTTAGCTTAGCTGAATTTAAGCAACTAGCTGGAGACGCTATAAAAGACATTTGGAGTCGCGGTCGTCTTCCTATTGTTGCTGGCGGCACAGGCCTATATTTGCGTGGTTTGTTGGATGGCTATACTTTAATAGAGCTGCCACCCGATCCGGAATTGCGGGAAAGTTTAAATCAGTGCTCTTTAGAAGACTTGCTAGCTAGGTTGGCTCAGCTTGATCCTCAAACCTATGCTAAAATAGATAAGTGCAACAAGCGTCGTGTGAGTAGAGCTTTGGAAGTAGTGTTGCAAACTGGTCGCTCTTTTAGCGAAATTTCACGTCGTGAAGCGCCTGATTTTGATATTTTGAAGCTGGGCATAAATATTGAGCGTTCAACTTTATACGAGCGCATAGATCGACGTTGGCAAGTTATGCTTAATTCGGGATGGGTTCAAGAAGTAGAACGGCTCAAACAGCAAGGTTACGAAGCTGATTTGCGTCGTTTACGCATTTTGGGTTACACAGAATTGTTGGATGCTTTAAATGGCAGCATTTCTTTAGAAGAAGCTGCTGAAAAAATTCGCTTTGCTACCCATCGGTATGCCAAAAGGCAACAAACTTGGCTTAAAGCCGAAGCCAACTTACACAAAATCAACTTTGGGGACAATTTATTAAACGAGGCTGAAGCTATGGTAAAGGCTTGGTTTATCGATAAAAACGAAGGATAAAATTTTATGGATCAGGTTAAAGAACTAAAATTATATAAATGGCAGGGACTGGGCAACGATTTTATTATCTTAGTTAGTGATCAATGCGATACTTCCGCCAATTCAAATTTGGCAGTCAAGTTGTGTAACCGTCATTATGGTATTGGTGGCGACGGTTTAATCTACTTATTCAAAGATAGTGAACATATTATCAATATGGTCATTTTTAATGCCGACGGTACTTTGGCCGGTATGTGTGGCAATGGCATACGCTGTCTAGCTGCTATGGCTTATCGTTTGGGCTGGATCGCTTTGGGTGAAGAAACTGCTGTAAAAGTTGGGCATAGCTTTAAAAAAGTTACAGTTCTAAGTCACGAGCCGTATTTAGTAAAAGTCGATATGGGCAAACCGACCAACTTGAAAAAAATCAGTGGCCAATTATCAGATGGCACTGATTACGAAGGTTTGGAAGTTAGCATGGGTAATCCGCACTTAGCCTTAATTTTGCCCCATTATTTAATGGAAACTGAAGATGAAGGGAGGCGCAGGCAACGCCATTTTGCTTGGCCTGATGTGCTAGCTTATGGCCCTAAATTAGAATATGCTAGCGACGATCCCCAAAGAGCGCAAGATGGGCAAAATGTGGAATTTGTTATTCCTCAAGATAAAAACAATTTGCATATGCGGGTTTGGGAGCGTGGTGTAGGAGAGACTTTGGCTTGCGGTACCGGAGCTTGCGCTTCCTTTGTGGCTGCGCATGAGCTTGGCTTGTGTGGATCCGAAGCGGTGGTTCATTTGCCGGGTGGTCGTTTAGCTATTGCTTACGGAGCCAGTGGCCATATTATGATGACCGGCCCTGCTGAATTTGTTTTCGAAGCTTCAATGTTGGTTAAAGATTAAATTTGTCTTTTTGTTCGGAGGTTTAACAATATGTCAAATGCAGTTAAAGCGCCAGTTGTGCGCTTACAAGAAGTATTAAGTCATAAGAATTTGCAGGGAGCCATTCTTACTTCATCTGAAAGTATCAGATATTTTTCCGGCTTTACCAGTACCGACGGGCTGATCTTTGTTGGTGAAGGTCATGTGGCTGTGGTGACTGACTCGCGCTATTGGGCTCAAGTAGAATCTAAATGTCCGCAAGTCGAATTGGTTAAGTATATCTCTCATGAACATCGCAATTTGGCCAATGCCTTAGCTGTTTGGATGAAAGAACATAAACTCGGTGGGCGTTTGGCTGTTGAAGGACGTAGCCTCACTTTAGATGCCTACTTAAATTTGCAAAGTGAGTTAGTTGAGGGAGGCTTGGTCGAGAGCTTAGTAAGCTTATCTTCAGCTATTGATGAATTGCGTTTAGTCAAAACTGAGTCAGAGCTAAAAGCGATAACTAAGGCTGCCAAAGCGGCTGATGAAGCTTGGAAAAAGGCTTTGGCTTGTTTTAAAGCTGGCATTAGCGAAGCCGATTTCTGTGCCGAATTGGAATATCAGATGCAAAAGTGCGGCGCTCGCAAACCTTCGTTTGATACAATTGTGGCTTCAGGGCTCAATGGAGCTTATCCTCATGCTGTAGTGACAAATAAAAAAATCGGTGAAGGGGAATTGGTCACTGTTGATTTTGGTTGTATCGTAGATGGCTGGTGTAGTGACATTACTCGTACAGTATGGGTCGGTCAATTGAGCGAGGAAATGATCCGTATTTGGTCTGTAGTTAAAAAAGCCCATGATGCTGGTATGCAAGGATTACGTCCTGGTCTCACGGGTGGACAGGTCGATAAAATTGCTAGAGATATTATCGAAGAGGCTGGTTTTGGCCCCTACTTTAGCCATAGCTTAGGGCACGGTGTAGGATTGGCCGTACATGAAGGGCCCGGACTGCGACGCGAATCTACCTTAGTCTTACAACCGCATATGACAGCTACCATAGAGCCGGGTATTTATATCCCGGAAGTTGGTGGTTGCCGTATTGAAGATTTGCTCTTCTTGACGGAAGACGGTGCCCAAGCCTTGAGTCAATCTCCCTATCAAATACCGGGCCAGAGTCATCCTCTGGAATCTTTTAATTAAACTAGATCATCTAGTTAACTATCGCTTAAATTTGACTGATACTTGTTTAGTCTTAGAGTTTTGGCATCTAGCGTTTATAAATATTAGTTTTGTGCATAAATAAAAATAATATCTGTGCATGAGTCCCGATTTTGGTAAAAACAAAATCGCTTTTTAGGGCAGGAAAAGGCCAAAATAAGCAAACAATACTCTGCTATTCGATTTAGATAAGGGTGAATTTATGACGGAAAAACTGCGTATCGGAGTTATGACCAGCGGCGGTGACGCCCCGGGCATGAATGCAGCAGTGCGTGCTGTTGTTAAGAGCGCTATAAAGGGCGGAGCCGAAGTCTATGGCATTTATAATGGCTATGTCGGTTTGCAACACCCTGAAAATGGCGGCGTTAAGGAACTTACAGTCGGAGAAGTTAGCGGCATTATCAACTTGGGTGGTACTATTTTAGGTACTGCTCGCTGTGATGCTATGCTAAAACCCGAAGGTAGGCGTAAAGCTATTTCTACTTTGGTGCACTATGGTATAGATCGTTTAATTTGCATCGGTGGAGACGGCTCTTTAACTGGCGCTGAAAATTTGCGCCGTGAGTGGGCCGAAACTGTCAAGAGTCTAGTTGAAGCTGGAGAAGTGCCTGCCGATTCTTTGGTAAAACATCCTTTCCTCAGTGTGATCGGCTTACCAGGCACTATTGACAACGATCTTTGTGGTTCCGACATTACCATTGGAGCTGATACAGCTTTGCACCGCATTGTCGACGCCGTAGATGCTATTTTTAGTACTGCGGCCAGTCACCAGCGTACTTTTGTGGTTGAAGTTATGGGGCGCCATTGTGGTTACTTGGCTGTAATGACTGGTTTGGCTACCGGAGCTGAGTGGGTACTTATTCCTGAAGATCCTTGCCCCGATGGTTGGGAAGAAAAAATGTATGCTGCCTTGAGTAAGGGTCGCCACGCTGGTAAGCGAGCCGCTATTGTCATTATTGCCGAAGGTGCTCGCGATATTCACGGCAAGCATATTTCTGCTGATTATGTGCAAAAATTCCTCACTCAAAAAGGCGAAGATGCTCGCGTTACTATTTTAGGTCACGTGCAGCGTGGAGGCTCACCTTCAGCTTACGATCGCAATTTAGGTAGTTTGCTTGGCCATGAAGCTGTCAAGTATGCTTTGCAAGAAAAAGTGCAGCATTCTGTAGTAGCTGTAATGAAAGGCAACCGTCCTGCCGCTATTCCCTTAATGCAAGCAGTAGAAGATACTCATAAGGCTCAGCAAGCTTGCATTAGTGAAGAAGATGATGGCGCTTTGAGATTGCGCAGTCGCTCTTTGGCCGACACTTACGAACTTTTCAAGATCGCCAATGCTACCGAGCTGAAAAAGACTATTCCTCACCCCAAACGTATTGCTATTGTGCACTGTGGTGCTCCGGCTCCTGGTATGAATATGGCTGTACGTACAGTCGCTCGTTTGTTGATCGCCCAAGGCCATGAAGTTATAAAAGTACAGGGCGGTTTAGCTAGTTTCATCCAAAATGCTTCGAGCCATGAAGTTGGCATTGTGGGCCACAATTCCGGACTTGAGAAAAAAATTGTGGATGGCGATCCTCGATTTGAATTTTTGGAATGGATGAGTGTGACTGGCTGGGCTTGTGAAGGCGGCGCTCGTATTGGTACTTGTCACACTAGCTTTAAGCCCTCTGATTTGTATGTTGTTTCCGCTTCGGCTAAAGCTAAGGGTATTGATGCTATTATCGTGATTGGTGGTTGGGAAGCTTATGAATGTGTCAACACTCTGTACAAAGAGAGATACAGAACCAATAATGGTTCTGGTCATGGCTACCATTTAGATATTCCGATTATTTGCGTACCTGCTTCTATCGACAACAATTTACCTGGCAGCGAATTTAGTATCGGTGCCGACACCGCTCTAAATTGTATTATCGATTGCGTAGATAAGATAAAACGCTCGGCTGTAGCCAATAAACGTGCCTTCCTTATTGAAGTTATGGGTGCCGAATGCGGCTATTTGGCCCAAATGAGCGGTTTAGCTACTGGCGCCGAATATATCTACCTTAACGAAGATCCCAAAAATGCTTCCGATATCTTAAAAGATATCGAAAAGTTGAAAAAGCAATTCAACGAAGAAGGTCGCACTGTAGCTTTGGTCATCAATAATGAAAAGTCAAATTACAGTACTGGCGTTTTGGAAGCTATTTTTGAAACTGAGTGCAAAGGCGACTTCAATGTGCGTCAGGCGGTCTTGGGCCATATTCAGCAAGGTGGCGATCCCACTTCCTTCGATCGCACTCTTTCGGCCCGCTTGGCCAATGCTGCTGTAAGCGAACTTATGAAGATCTTCGATACTGATGGCAATACCATGGGCTTTGTCGGCTTACAGCCCGAGGGTATAAAGTTCTTCGATTTCTACGATTATGATCGTATGACGGAAAAGACTTGTCGTCGTCCCACAGACGAATGGTGGTTAGAAGACTATCTTAAGTTAAATGAAGACTTAACCTAATTTAGTAAAAAGCGTACTGCTCTTGGTAGCGGGAACGCTATCTTCTGGTTCTTTTTCGTTCGTTTGCTTATATAAAAAATAAACTCGGTCACTCCGTAAAGAGTTGCCGAGTTTATTTTTTTTCTTACTTACTGGACTGAGCTGAAGGCGCTTTAGTCGTCTAAATTGCGGAATTTATGGATTAGCTCAATTTTGGCTTCCAGCAATTTTGTCGTTAAGGATATATGGTAGATGTGTGGATTGCGCATGCGCAAGACACCAGTATCTAAGGCGTTTAAGTCGTTGAGGCGATTCTGTCTCAACTCTTCCAGACTGGGGGCTGGACGGGTGCGTTTGCCATCTGTCCAAACTGTCTCCAACATGGGCTCCATACGGCTTATGTCTTCACGTTTTATAGTGCGGAACATACTCTTTTCACTGGGATGGTGCAAGACAATACGCTCTTCCAGATCGGGGCGTTCGTCGGCGAAACCGATCAAATCGGCAGTAGCACGATTGCGTTTGTCATAAATGCGCCAGGCTGTTTTGTGGCCGGGGTTGATAAGCTTAGATATGGAGTTGGAAAGCTTCATGGCCGGCACCCATTGGCCATTTACTTCCAAAGCTACCAATTTATATACGCCACCTAAAGAAGATTGGCCTGAAGATGTAATAAGGCGTGTACCTACGCCATAAGATAGGCGGTTGATAACTCGATCTGCATCTACTCCGTTGCGACTAGCTTCGTCTCTTATTTGGGCGTGAATTTGCAAGATAGTCATTTCGTCCAAGTCGTTGGAAAGGACGATACAAGCGTCAGGGAAACCGGCTTCATCTAATACTTTGGAAACTTGCATAGACAAGTAGGCCAAGTCGCCCGAATCTAAGCGCACGCCTACTGGTTTGTATCCTTTGTCGCGCAGTTTTTCAAAAACCTTAATGGCATGGGGCAAGCCGCTGTTTAAGGTATCAATAGTATCGATTAGGAGTAAACAGTTGTCTGGATAGAGATCGGCGTAGGCTTGGAAAGCGTCTAATTCAGATTTTCCTAGAGCCATCCAAGTTTGTACCATGGCGTGGGAATGAGTCCCTTTGGGAGGCAATCCCATAGCGCAAGATAAGCCCACGTTGGAAGTGTAATCGCAACCGCCTATCAGAGCCGCTCTGGCACCTTGGTTGCCTCCCAAACCGTGAGCGCGACGCAAGCCAAATTCCATTACTAAACGGCTGCCACAACTGTGACGTATACGCGAAGCTTTGGTGGCAATAAGGGTTTGGAAATTGATACAGTTGAGCAAAGCCGTTTCCAAAATTTGGCCCATAGCTAAGGGACCTTCCACCATAGTTAGAGGAACATTGGGATGTACGACGCGCCCTTCGGCTATCGATTTTATGGTTAGTTTCTTAAAGTTGCCCTCTTCACGCAGCCACTCTAAGAAATCTTTCTCGAAAACTGGCTTGCCGAAACTGTCTTTTTCTTTGGCGAGGTAGCCCAAAGCTTCGTCGTCAAAGTAGGCGTTGTCCATCCAGTCTAATAGCCACTCCAAGCCCGCATTTATGCAATATCCGGCCTGGTGCTCTCCGTAATTGGGGTAATTGCGGAAAAAGTGATCGAAGTGGGCTTTTTGCTCATGAATACCGGACTTGAAGTACAACTGAGCCATAGTCAGCTGATACATGTCGGTAAAGAGAACGCCCTCCATAAGCTTAAATTGAGAAGTGTCCATTAGTCGATAAAATCCTTTAGCCATAATGGCTGTTTAAGAAGTTTAAATGAAGATCGTTTTGGGTAGCAAAACTATCTTAAACTACCAAAAACGATCCATTGTATACAAAAAATGGCTATGACATCTTATAAATATTTGGCATTATTTAAAGCGGCATAAGCACAGCCTATAAGGTTGGCGTCTTCCACTTTAATAATAGAAAAAGTCATATCCGTGGGGATTAAGGAAGGTAAAAGCTTGGCTACTCGCGGTGCTAAGGCTGGGTCTGCCCAATAACGACTACCCTCGGCGGTAATGCAAACTCGTCCCTTGTCGCCTAAAACACGGATCAAACCGGCCAAACCAGCAGCTATTAAATCAGCAGAACGGTTCAAAATAGCTTCTGCCAAATCGTCATGTTGTTTATCTCGCAATTCTACTAGTTGTCCGGTACCTTTGTATGGGTCGAAAGAATCACTTTCGCCATTAGCTTGTGCATAAAGGAAAGGTAGATAGTAGCCGGCTACAGCTTTTTCATAGCGGTGCTGGCCCGGATTATCTAAACTTTGGTCTAGCTTATCGTCAAATTGGTTGAGATAAGGGGGATTGAAGTTGCCTGACTCCAAGTTGATGGCCATACTATTTTGCTTCCATGGGAGCTTACTTAATTTATTATCGTCTCCGACAGCGGTAAATGCGGCCATGTTGGTGCCCGTGCCGGCAATAAGTCCTATGTAGTGCTCAAAATTGTGGGCGTTGGCTCCGGCTCCGGCCAAAAGGGTGGCCACAGTGTCGTTTAAAACGGTAATGGAGTTTGCTTTGTAACCTTGACGCTGTAAAGCTTCGAGAAGCATTTTCCCGACTAAATGGCCTTCTACGCCTTGAATGTGAACGTCTTTAGTCCATTGGAGCAATTTGGCATCGGCTTCCGGAGTTGACTGAGCCGGATAAGAAAAGCAGTAACCGATGGGTAAATTGGCCTCCGGGTTAAGTTGCACAGCTAAAGAAGCTTGCAAATCAAAAAACTCTTCTGCAGAAATAGATTCTCCGTGGCGTCCGGCCGGTATAGTGGCATGAACTGGACCAGCTTCAAGTTTATGGGTGCCATCCGGATTTAATTTGATAATAGCCGCTCTAATATTGGTGCCACCGGTATCAACTACCAAGACGGTTCCGCTGATACCTTGAGGAGGCGGAGCTAAATAAGCAGGGATAGCTTTTATCTCTTGGTCGTCTCTGACTAAACCAAGTTGGATGCGTTTGCTGAGTGTGTTGGCAATCTCTTCGAGTTGTTCTTGGCTAAGAGTAAACTTTGCCAAAAGATCCGGGGTGTGAGCCATAATCTGTTTGCCTCAAGTTGTATAAATTCAGCGCGTAGCCGACAGCCAGCGCCAAGTTTAGCAGAGCCTTTTGCTTAGCTAAGTCTCCGCTTAAGATTTTAGTGTTTCGGTAAAAATCGTGAAAATCTTTGAGCAAGTTGCTGAGCTGTCCTTCTAACCGTTTGGCCGTTAAAGGAGGCAACGTCGAATTTTTGCTTTCAATTAACTGGTTGTAGTAAAAGCATAAACTCTCCGCTTGAGCTAGCAACTGACGCGCTTGTGTTTGAGTGTATAGCTCCGCTAGCGAAGCTGTTGATAGGGACTGTGGTAACTGTATGCGGCTGTCGGCTTTATAGAGCCAAGCCAAACGGTATTCGGCGCGGCGCCAAGCCTGGGAAGCTAAGAGCTTCTCTAAAATTGGGCGTAAGCTTGGCGCCGCGCCGACGAGGGCAACTGTCGGCCCAGGGGGCATCAACCTAGTGTGAACACACAGTTCGGCCCAAGCGAAGTCAGTTAAAGTAAAAGTTAAGCAAGCTGGGCCGGTAGCTTCAAGACGCACATATGCAGCTAAAGGCTGATTTTGCCAAGCTGCATGAAGAGGCTCGGCGCTTAATCTTTCTACCAGGCAAGCCAAGTCGGCCCTGTCGCCTTGGGCCCAAGCAGCTATTGGCAAAAGCCAAGCGCCCTTGTGCCAGCGATTGGGAAATCCATCTTGGAAAGATAGGGCCGAAAAGCATGGATTGATGGTGAGCGAACCAATAGGCAAAAAATCGAGCCAGGCTGAGCTTTGTAAAGTTGAATATAGAGCCTGGCGCCAATTAAAAAAAGTCAGTTCGCTCAAGCTTTGGCAAGTTGAGGTCATAGCAAAAGGAAAAAGCCGACAGTTGCAACCCAAAAGGTTAATATCGTCGGCTACATTTTAATCAAAAGTAATATTGCCGTCAGAGTCGGATGATTTAAGTAGGCCGACAACAAAGTCATAAATAGCTAAGCAAGTGGGAATTATCGTCCAACTGAACAGCAAATAGAACCAACCTGCTGTGCTCTTACCAGCATAAAATTTATGGATGCCCAGGCCTCCCAAGAAGAATGTGATAATAAGATATATAACTTTATTGACTTTTCTCATAGAGTAGACGCACCTTTCTTGTAAGCTAGTTGCGACAAGTAAACCGTTGCTGCGCAACTCTGTTCTAGATTAGGCTCTTTTTTCTTCCATTTTTCTGAGCTTTGAAGCCTTTAGTTGTACGCTAATCTAGGTTATTTCTTAAAACTCCAATTTGACTGGCTATTTTTCAAAGTAGGAAGTGCTGTTGCCAAAGCGGAAAGACAGCCGACTATGAGCCAAGATTTTTTCAATCCCAATTTATACAATTCCTCAGCCGAGGCCTTACAAGCTTTACGCAATGATAATATTAATTTGAATCATCGCTTAGGAGCCAGAATTTGCGCGTTGGGTCGCAAGTCTATCCTTTTTTCTCTGGCTTTTTTGGAAGAAGCTAGCGAGTCTACTGAGTTCGCTGACTGTTTGCGCGACAAACGCTGGAATGATTTGGCAATCGATGATGAAGAAGGGGCCAATATTATACTTAAAAGTATAGGAGCTCGAGCTCAGGCTAGTAATGGCGCTTTATATGTGCGCACCGAAGATGAGGCTTGGGAAGTATCTGCTGCGGATAACCAAAACACGGACGCTACAGGTATGTTGGCTCCGCAAGTGCTTGGACAGGCTGAAGTTTCAGCCATAAAAGGTGTACTTTGGGATCGCAAGCGCTTAGAAGAAGCGTCACTGACTTTATTGGATAGTGAAAATATCTCTGACTTAATAGAAGCTTTTCGTTATTTATTTAGAGCGTCGCTGGCCTGTCGACAAGATCCGACCGGTTTATTGGTGACTGCTTTTAAAAGGGGTAAAGCGGAACTTTCTACTGAAGTTGCCAAGCAAGTTCGCGACAATCTGGATAGCAGTTTAGGACGTGCTCTGTTAAGTTTACTTAGCCTAGACTTAAAGAAATTTAAAGACGCTCTTTTCTATTTCAATCAACCGGAACAAAGCCGCTTTAGAAAATTATTGGCTACAGTTTTACTTTCAGCTCTCTTGCCTTTAGTAAAAGAAAAAGAGTTTAAAACTCAATTGTTGCCCTATTTGCCCCATTTGGCTCCCTTAATTGCTCAATGTGCCGAAGAAAATGAGGCTTCATCAGCTAATGCAGGAGAATTTAACGAATTAACTGAGTTTCTCGACGCTCTTTTAGATCAACTAGAAAGTTTGGAACTGGCCGAACGTTTTGCTCTTTCAGCTTTTATTTTTGACTTAGCTCCCCATTTTCCTCATTTGGGAGATTATTTACTTAAACGTCTCAAAAATACCAATTTGTCCGGCAGCGTAGCTTTTTTAGGTAATATTTTGTCGCGTTTGCCCAAAGATGATGAAGCTTACAACTATCTGAAAGAGCGTTTATTACAACTATTCATTGAACATGGCAGCGAAGCGGGATTGAGTCGTCGTTTGCGGGCTACATTTAAAAATTTGGGTTCTGCCATTCTGGAAGATCTTAGTTCAGATCGTTTTGTGGCCAACTTGGATGAAAATAAGCGGATTTTTGTCGTCAATTTGTGGGCTGATTTCCGTCGAGCTGAACAAGAGAGAGTAAGTAAACACTCCGAGTGCACTTCTCATACACACGAAAAAGGTGAGATGTGCAATTGCTGCCATGATGAACTGGGACACGAACACGAGCAAGAAATGCAAATTTTGCTTTCCGAATTTCATAAGTGGGCTGGGGCTTGCGCTCGCGGAGAAGCTTTGAGTTCTGCCTATATGGAAGACGTCTTTGCTCACTATGTAATCGGTCGCTTGTTGGCTCAGGATAGAGCTTCTACTTTAGCTTTAGTACGCACCAAGCAACTTGACTTGCCCAAAGTGAGGGAAGCTTTGCAAAATTTGGAAAGCAAGTGGCGCTTTGCTTATTCATTTTTATTCAGCGAAGCTTGTTCACTGGAAGAACCGGACAATTTGACCGTTTTATCGCTGTTGGCTTCTTGTGGGCAGCCAGCTTTAGAGTTTAGCTTCAAAGTAGTTAGTGAAGACGCTGCTTTAGAGTCTGGTGGCGAAGCTTTAAAAGCTGGTACCTTTGCTCTATTGCTCCATTGTCCGGAAATACGCAGTCTCAATTGTAAGCAAGAAATAGAAGATATGATCGCTCGTGTCTTTGAGTTTCCCAGCCTTAAAAAAGTTGAACAGCAAGACGAAAACAAAAAACGTCACATAGTTTCCGCTGTTTGGCAAAGCTTGGGCTATTTGGGATCGGTGCCCGTTATAAGCGACACTTTGCGCACTCGTATAGTCGAACGAATAAGTGAAGAGCTCTATAATAATCCAGCTCCCAAAGTAGAAGCTATTTTTAGCATCTATAGAGTGGCCGGTTTGCAAGTAAGATCTCAAATTGAGCATATTTTGTCCGGCGTACTCAGTGAAACCGAGCCTGACCGTCGCCTTTTACATTGTTGCTTGCAAGGTCTGTTGGATATGCTTAAAGATGGCCCTATGTTGACTGAACCTGAAGCTTTTGTGGCTTTATTGTGCCGCACTGTACTTAGCAAGAGTAGGGAACCCAATCTTAACGATATTATGAAGCAAGTGTTAAGTGGAGCTGCCGAAGGTGACGGTGTGCAAGCGCCGCAAGCTTGGGATCATGCCGATCGGACTTTGGCTCTTTCCATTATTGGAGCGGCTGCTTGTCATCCCGACGCAGATGAACACTTGCATCAAATGTTTGTTTTTCGCCTCTTCTCTTTTTTGGAAGATTGGTTTGATGGGGTTGAAAAGGGGGCCAATTTATATGCCTACAGGAGTAACCCTATTTGGGGAGCTTTGAGTGAATTGTTGCAACGCGATCGCTCTAATTTTACTTTAAATTTGGCACGCCGGGCGGCTTTGCGCCTTATGGCCGATTATAAAAAACGTTTGGAAGGTTGCGACTTGACTCAAAGTGAGAGTGCTCAAAAGTTTTTGCTCTCTGTTTTAGAAGTTAGTGAAGGCGTGAGCTTAAAAGTAAACGGTTTGCCTATTGAATTGGATCGGGCTGTGCTCAATACACTTACCGACGTAGTGCGCAATAGTCCTCCGGATAATAAAGCTGCTTTGTTTTTACTGGAACATTTGGCCAAGAAGCGTACATTGCGAGACGAACTCCAAGAAGATTTAGAAATCTTCTTGGCTCTTCGGGAACAAAATTCGGCTAAATAAACGTGTCTTTGAAGAGCCATAGTATAGCAAAGCCAAACTATTGGGGCTGCTGTGATCTTCTCTGAGTAAAAAGCTATTGTCCAATCTAGGGAAAACATCGTGTTGTAGTCGCTGACTGGGGGTATAATTGTTGCTGATAAGGACGGTCAGATTATCCGGCCATTGAGAGGCTGCTTGACAATAGTCTTGTGGCCTATTGATACCTATAATCGTTACGGCAGAGGAAAGTTGACGCTCGGCACACCAAAGGCGTAACTCCATAGCTGGACTTTCTCCTTTTAATTCGCAATTATTTAGTTCAGCCAAGACTATCAAAGGCAAAGGATGCTTGAGTTTGCTGTTTAGAGTGGATAAACGTAGGCATACTTGCTTAAGATCGTCAAACCAGGGCTGTTGTAATGGTTGAATAGTAAAAAAGGTTGGCATTAAGGGATTGATAGATAAGTGTGTTTGTCCGGCTTGAGTGGGAGCGGAGAGCGGATGGAGGCTTTCTTGTAGATTTACTACAGACGTTCGGTTGCATTTAGGAATATTCAAACTGAGACCTTCGCCGAGAAAGCGCTCTGGCTCCATTGTGGGTAAATAGGTTGACCAATTTGGACAAATCCAAGCTAAGCTAAAAGTTGCCGCTTCCAACCATATCAGTAAAACTAATGTTTTGCTTAAAGCTGAGCTAAATTGGCAAATTCGGCCTAATTCCGACAAGCAGTAAGCCGCCAAAATAGCCGACCACGGCAGCAGCGGAGCAAAAAAACGTTGATAAGCGTGATCCCAAGGTAAAATTTGCAATAGTAGTGCCGGGGCAATTAAAGTTGTTACCAAAAAAATATTTCTTTGTCGTCCACGCCGCCTTATTAAGCTAAATAACAGACCGGCCAGCACTAAAAAAGCCCAGGGAAACGGCAGTAAATCGCCTTGGCATACAGCGCTGAAATAACTTAACCAGGCTGCCGGTATGTTGCTTAGCCAAGCCAATCCGCTTAGACCGCTGCGGCTAAAGTTGGCGGCGGTATGGGCTAAAATGGCTTCCAAATTGGTTGTGTAACTCCAGGCGACTAAGCTTAAGCCTAAGCAACAAGCAGCCCAACCGTGGCCAAAACGTCGCCAAGCCGATTGTAATGTTGTGGAGACGGAGACAAAATAAAAAGCTGCTGCAGCGCTGAGAGTTGCAGCCAAGGGGCCTAGATACCAGCAAATCAAATTCCAAGCGTTCAGTTGGTGAAAATGGGCGCCACTGTGCATAGCAGCCAACGTAAAGACAAATAAAATAGCAGTACTGCCTAGACAAGCCAACCAAGGGCGGTGATCGGCATGCCAAGCTTGGCTTAAGCTACCGATAAGAGATGGCTGGCCGGATTTTAGGGCACGATAAAAGCTGCGTCCCAATAAAGCGGAACAGAGTGGAAAAGCCCAAATAGGCAAAAAACTGTATTTCGTTTGAGCACCCAGCCACAAAGATAGGCTAAATAATAAGCAAGGAAGCGTCTTCTTGAAATCAGCGCTTTTTAAGTAAGCTATGTAAAGCAGCAATAAAGGAATGGCCAAAGGGTAATCAAGTAAGAAAGTGCGTAAACCTTGAAGGGCGCCTAAGCTGCAAGTTAAGAGTAAGAAGCTGAGCCAACCGACTTTGGGGCCATGTAAAATAGAAGCTATGTAGGCGGTTAGGCTTGAGTACAGTAGAAATATGATTGTTTGTAACCAAGCAAAGGTTGTGGGGGTGCAGCCGCTTAGAAAAATAAACGGTCTAGCTGCAGTAAAGAGCGCCGGAGCATGCAACAATTCTCGGCAATTGCCTTGTTGAAAAGCAGTATAAGCGTAAAGTTTTAAAATGCTGGATTCGCCAAAACAGTACGGCGAAGATAGAGCCACCCAATATAAGCTTCCTGCTGCCCAAATGATTGTCCAAATGATAATAGATACCTGAAAAAGCTTAAATTTAACCGAATTGTTGCGCATGTTGGGCAGGTTAGCATATGTTTGTTCGAGGCGCAAATTGTCAAACTATCTTTTTTGTCTGTATAAAGAAAAGGCTTGAATAGGCACTTCGGATGTGCTAAAGGGCAGGAGAGCCTGCAAGCCTTACAGAATGTTTAGGCCTATTTTGAAGGCGTTGTGGGGCTCCTGTTAGTTTTACGCTACAAGCGTGGTGCTATTGCTTGTGGGTATGTGTAGTGCATTTGTTTAAGGTCGGCTTCCGGTATGGTCTATCTAGAGGAAAGATATGCCTGGTAGTAATGGCCGAAAGAACCGGAGTTTAGGCAAATGAACTGCAACTTCAGTTTGACAATGTATCAAAAATTTTTCAATAAATAACAAATTGGTAATAAATATGACTGCGTATTCTGTTCGGATAGGCAATATCTGTATAGGTAAAGATGCTCCTGTGGCTGTGCAAAGTATGGCTAATACTTGTACCGCTCATATTGACGAAACGGCTGCTCAAGTATTGGAATTGGCTCGCGCCGGTTCAGAGCTAGTTCGCTTCACTGTAAAAGACGAGGAGGACGCCAAGGCTGTCCCTTATATCAGAGACAAAGTGCGTGAAGCCGGATGCCAAGTACCTCTTATCGGTGACTTCCACTACAATGGCCATTTGCTCTTAAGCCGTTACCCCGATTGTTTACAAGCTCTTGATAAATTGCGCATCAATCCCGGCAATGTAGGTGCCGGACAGCATCATGATGATAATTTCCGAACCATGGTCGAACTTATTGCCAAAGCTGGTAAAGTTGCTCGTATCGGTGTCAACGCCGGCTCTATTGACAAAGAGCTTTTGGCTAAGTTGCTTGAGGAAAATAAACAGCTTGACAATCCGGCCAGTGATAAAGAAATTTTCCTTCGCACCATGGCCGAAAGTGCCATGAGCTCTGCCAAAATGGCCGAGAAATATGGTTTAGCTCCCGATCACATTGTCTTATCTGCCAAAATTTCTAACGTTCCTGATTTACTGAGCGTTTACCACGATTTAAATAAGCGCTGTCCTTACGCTCTCCACTTAGGCTTAACTGAAGCCGGTGTAGGTATGAAGGGCGTTATTAGCTCTGCTGTAGCTTTGGGTATTTTGCTCCATGAAGGTATTGGCAATACTATTAGAGTCTCTCTCACTCCCAAGCCTGGCGAAAGTCGTACTCAGGAAGTTTATGCTGCTCAAGAAATTTTGCAAAGCTTAGGGTTGCGTCAATTCTTGCCTCAAGTGGTATCTTGTCCCGGTTGTGGTCGTACTTCTAGCCAGCTTTTCCAGAGCATTGCTTTGGAAGTTGGTAAATATTTGCGTGAGCGCGTGCCTATCTGGAAAGAAAAAGGATTTAAAGGGTATAGCCAACTGAAAGTGGCCGTTATGGGATGTATCGTAAACGGCCCTGGTGAAGGCAAGGATGCTAATATCGGTTTATCTCTTCCCGGACGTGGAGAGTCTCCCAGAGCCTTGCTTTTTGTAGATGGTCATCACGAAGCTACTTTAGATGGCGACAATTTAGCTGGCCAGTTTATAGAGCGCATTGAGCGTTATGCAGAATTTAAGTATTCTTCTCGCAGCAATTCCTAGGGCGATGAGGTCAGTTCACGAGCAGGAGGTTTTTAGGTGGCTAAACTCGGTTTTATGGTAACTCGCTCTCTAAGTGCCAGTACCGGTTCCCGAACTTTGTCTCTTCTGGCTGCGGCAGCTTTAAATAAAGAACATAAAGTGTGCATACTTTTTACAGCCGACGGTGTTTATCAATGCGTACGTAAGCAAAAGCGTAAAAGCGATGATGATGGCGATTTTCAGCAAAAGTTGCAAAAGTTTGCTTACGCTGGAGCCGAGGTTTTGGTCAGTAGTTCTTGCTTGGAATCTAGAGGCATTCCCATTGGCAATATGTGCTCTGGCGTGAAAGTAGTTACTTTTGAAGAAGTTGCCAAAATGATGGGACAAGTGGATCAGGTGGTGTGCTTATGAGCTATCCTTGCGGTTTTCCTGCCAAAGATATTGTTTTATTCGTTAACAGAGCCAACTACTCAGAGGACAGCTTAGCTGAAGTACTGACTTTCGCTATCGGTTTGGTCGGTGGATTGTCTGAGCACCGCCTAGATGTTGTTTTTATAGGCGATGGTGTAACTGAGTGTGTCGCTTCCAGGTTAAATGATAATACTAAGCCTTATTTGACTTCTGCCAAAAGTAGGGGAGTAGCATTTTGGGCTGACAAATACAGTTTGGAGTTGCGCGGTATGCTGGAAGATGGTTTATTTGCCGGCTGTGCGGTTATCTCTCCTGAAGATCTGGCCGATTTGGTCAAAAAATCTGATATGCATTTGAGGCTTTAGAATATGAGTACGGACGAAAAGACTGTTCTCTTTGTGGTAGGACGCGATTCTGTTGTAGAGGCTCGCCGTATGTTGGGTTATTGCGAGAAAGCAGACGTCTTTCTGGTAGGCCGAGGGCTTTTACTACCCACAGCTATGTTTCCTAAGCGAAAAGTTTATGCTTTGCGTGAGGAAGCCGAATTGATGGGAGTAGGCAACAAATCCGGTGAAGGTTTGTTTTTGGTGGAAGCAACCGAGATGGTAGATATACTTTTGGAACATAAGGTCTACAATTTTAGCTAAGTGATTGGCAGCTCCTCAGTAGGAGCTGTTTTTTTGTTGGAAACTTGTTAATTATCTATTCTACATAAATGCCCGATGGTTTAATTAGGAGTATAAGATGAATTTTACCTATACCAAAATAAAGCCTGTTGACGAAAATTTTGCTGCCCAATGTTGGGAACACTTAAATCATAAGAGTATTCCTCCTCGCTCTATGGGCCAATTAGAGCAAGTAGCGGTAAAGATAGCCTGTTTGCAAAAAAGTTTGTGCCCAACATTGGGGAAGCCTCCGGTCATTATAGGAGCTGGCGATCATGGTGTTTTTGCCCAGAAAGTAAGTTTTGCACCCCAAGAAGTTACTTGGCAGCACAGTATAAGTTTAACTCACGGTGGAGGTGTGGCTGGGCTTTTTGCTTCCAAGTATGGTTTGCCTTTCATTTTGGTGGACGTTGGAGTTAAACATACATTTAAGCCTGAAGATGGAGTTGTGGATAAAAAGGTCGTTTTTGGCACTAAGGACATAAGTGTGGAAAACGGTATGAGTAGAGAAGAGTGCTTGCAATGTTTCGAACATGGTCGTGATATTGTTATTGAACAAGCGCAAAAAGGTGCCAAAGCTGTTATTTTTGGAGAAATGGGTATTTCAAATACTACCCCGGCTGCTGCTTTGACAGGCCATATTTTGAAATTAGCTCCTGAAGTAGTAGTAGGGGAAGGCACTGGCTTGAACCAGGCAGCTTTAGCTTCCAAACGAGCTGTAGTTAAGCGCATTATGGATCGCAATTTGAAAGTAGACGATCCTATAGATTTAATGGCTAGCATGGGTGGAGCAGAATTGGCCTTTATTGCCGGAGCTGCTCTGGAGGCTGCCGGTCGCGGTTTGGCCATCATTTTAGATGGTGTGATCGTTACAGCTGCTGTTTTAGTAGCCGATTTAATTGATAAAAATGTGCGCCAATATTTAATTGCAGCTCATCAATCTAACGAACCTGCCCACCGCTTGCAGCTAGAATATTTAGGCTTAACTCCTTTATTGAAGTTGGGACTTTGCTTGGGCGAAGGTTCCGGAGCTATTTTGGCTTGGCCTTTAATTGAAGAAGCTTTGGCTATATTTAATGAAGTTACCAGCTCTGAAGAAGAAGGCATGGGCGACGTAGGTGGAGTTATATTGGGCGCTAAAGCTAAAGCCTAAAGAACTTATTTGTCATTGAACCTTTAATTTGAAGTTGTTTACTCAACAAAGACTTAAAAAGTCTGTGTGGTCTAGTTTGGCAATAGGCGCTTCCGGATGTACGATCAATGCGTCAATTATTGAAAATGTGCGTTTTTTAGCGCCTTTTGTTGATGATATTGAACTTATAGTTTATGAATATGAGGGAGGGGATAATTATCCAACCCTTGCTGAATTAGCCGAAATGGCCGACTTGGCTAAGCGTTTCAATTTTGGATATACAGTCCACTTACCATCTTCCTTGTCGGCTCATCCTTTGGATAAAACTTGGCAAAAACGAGCTTTGCGAGAATGGCGCCGAGCTATAGAAACTTTGGCTTGCTTAAATCCACGAGCTTACATTTGGCATTGGGAGTCCGAACAATTAGCTTGGCAACCCGCTGCCGATATTGAAGCTTGGCTTGAGTTTACTGAGCAAACGGCTGAAAAATTTTTGAGTAGCGGTTTGCTGTTGCCAAAGTTGCTTTGCGTAGAAAATCTTAGTTATGATTATGCTCTTATTTGGCCAATAGTGCGTCGGTTGGGCCTTTCTGTTTGCTTGGATGTGGGCCATATTTGGAATAGTTGCGGCAATTTATTCCCTTTTATGTCTGAGCTCTGGCCCAAAGTTGGAGCCATCCATTTGCACGGTGTCAATAGTCAATCTAGATGCGATCATATTGGATTACAACCGGAAAATAGGAAGAATTTGCGGTTGTTTGTGAGCGAATTACTAGACTTTTTACCTCGACGCAGCCTTGCGGAAGGGCTTTTGCCACTTACTTTTGAGGTTTTTTCTCCGGCTGATTGGCAAATTTGTTGGCAAGAATTTCGTTGTAGCCATCCGCTTTTGCGCACTTGTCGCCATCCTAAAATCGATTCTTTTGTTGGTTTGCCGTAGAAACTGGTTGAGGTTGAAATATGATTACTTTAGTTTTAGGTGGTGCTCGCAGTGGCAAAAGCGCCTGGGCCGAGCAATATGCCATGTCCTTAGCTGATAAAGCGGAAGAACGCTGTTATCTGGCAGCCGGAGTTGCTTGCGATGAGGAAATGGCTAGGCGTATAAAAAAACACCAAGAACGACGCCTTCAACGCTTTTATACTATTGAAGAACCTTACGATTTAGGCAAGCGTTTAAAAGAAATAAAAGCTCCTACTAAAGTTGTGCTTATCGATTGTTTGACTACTTGGTTGGGTAATTTAACTTATCGTGATTCTTTGCGCTCTCAGATTGGGGAAACTGAGAATATTGACGATAATATAGATTGCTTTCCCGAAATCAAAGAGTTGGGCCAAGCTTTACAACAAATGACTTTTGATATAATTATGGTCTCCAACGAACTTGGTTGGGGAATAGTCCCTGCCGAGGCTGAAACTCGTCTATTTAGAGATCGTCAGGGGCGTTTAAATCAATACATAGCTTCTTTAGCCGATCAAGTAATTTTTACTGTGGCCGGTTTACCTTTAGCTTTAAAGTCTGCTTCCGAAAAAGGTTGCCCCTTAAAGCTGTTTCGTGATTATTTATGAAAGAATTATTTGGGCTGACGTCAGCTTTTAGAATTTTAAGTATATTGCCCTGCTGGGGAGAAAATTCTTCTAAATATGGGCGCATTTTAGCTTGGAGTCCTGTGGTGGGACTGGTTATAAGTTTAATATGCACAATTCCTTATGTTTTATTTACTCGTCTTACGCTTTGTGTTCTGCTTGCTGATAGTCCTTGTACAGAAGACAAGTGCATCGAGCTTTTTATTTCTTTACTAGGAGCTGTCTTTTATGTAGGCTGTGAAGCTTTTTTAACTCGCGGCTTCCATCTAGACGGTTTAGCCGATACTTTTGATGGTTGGGGAGGAGGCTGGACAAAGGAAAATACGCTAAAAATCATGCGTGACTCTCATATCGGCTCTTTTGGTACTATAGCTTTAATTGTGGTGTTAGCTGTCAAAACGCTTGGTGTAGCTGTTTTGCTCTATTTTTCGAAATACGTTTGGCTAATATTTATGCCTGTATTTTCGCGTACTCTAATGGTGGGACAAGCGGCCTTTAATCGATATGCTCGAGAAGGTGAGAGCTTAGCAGGTAGTGTGGTGAGTGATACTCAGCCTAGACATGCTATTGCTGCCGTCATTGTTTGTATTGTTGTTGGAGCGATCGTTAGCCTGATTGGCAGCTTTATTTCAGTAAAAGCATTACACGCCGCCAATATTGTGCCGACAGTTTGTTTAGTGTTGGGAGTTATCCTTACGGCGACTATTGCTTTTATCAGTCGTCGCCGTATAGAAGGTGTTACTGGAGACGTGCTGGGAGCTACAGTCGAGCTTAATGAAGCTCTATTCTTGTGGTCGGCAGCTCTGTATTGCTGTCTTTTGGCAGCAAAATAAGTAAATAACTGAAAAAGTTAGGCCTGCTACTTAAAGTTGCGGCTACACTAAAAAAAGCTTAGGTAGCCGCTTTTGGATGGTGCTACTTAGTTTAACAACTAGTTGAAGCGCATAACAGCTATGCTGCCTTTATGAACGACAATTTGTAAAGCCAGCTTGTCATAATAATAAAGGCGTACATCTTTGCCCGCTCCGGTTTCAATACGATCGGCTTTGCCCAATACTTTGGTTATTTGAGTCTCGGAGTCGCCTCGCTTGAGTACCGTCTGCCCGTTGGCTTCTAATTGGCTGCCCACAATAATTTTAGCTAAACCGTTTTTGAATACAATTTGTGGATCACTAAGGTTAGCCGGAGCGCCGGGTTTCTTGCGGTAGTTCCAAGAATTTCCTTTTTTAGCTTTAAAAGTCGGCTGTCCGACCGCTTGCAAAACTTGCTCTTGATTCATGCCAGGGGAGGCATATCTAATGGTATACTTTACCGCGTTTTGCTTAGCTTGAGCTGTCGTACCGAAGCTCCACAATAAACAGCATATTGATAAAATACATAGTATCGCGCTTAAGTGAACTTTTATCTTTTGCATAAAAATATCACGCTTTCCTTACAGATATTTTCCCGTTGCTTGAACTTCTCTTTACAAATTGTATTCCTCTAGCTTTTGGGCAGGGAGAGCACTTCAAGCAGTTAATTAGAGAGATCTTGAGATTAGAGTTGTTTTTTGACAGTCTGTTTTGTTTCAAAAATCAAAGACTAAAATCAACATAAACTGAAGGCGTCTAGTGATTATATCTTATAATTAGGCGACGGTGTTTTTTTACAAGGTAGAGCGAATTTATGAAATTTAATTTAATAGCTTCTTGCGCTTTGGGGCTAGAATCTGTAGTTGCTCGTGAACTGAACAATTTGGGTATGGCTGAAGTACATGCCGATAATGGACGAGTCAGCTTTATCGGCGATGAATCGGCTATTTGTCGAGCCAATTTGTGGTTGCGCAGTGCCGATAGAGTTTGGTGGAGCCTAAAAAAATTTCCTTGTACAAATTTTGAAGAGCTGTTTTTAGGCGTAAAATCTATTCCTTGGTCGGAACTTCTGCCGGTCAATGCTGAATTTCCCGTAGATGCTCATACTTATAGATCGTTATTGACCAGCTTGCCTGCCATCCAGAGAACGGCCAAAAAGGCCATAGTTGAAGTTATGCAAGCTCGCTATCGTCGTACAGTTTTGGATGAAACTGGAGCCCATTTCCCAGTCAAAATATTCTTGGCTAACGATGAATGTGAAGTGCTGTTAGATACTTCCGGATCGGGGTTACATAAACGCGGATATCGTACTTGGAATGCTCCGGCTCCTTTGCGTGAAACTTTGGCGGCCGGTTTAGTGCAACTGAGTTATTGGAATAAAGACAGATTGTTGGTTGATCCTTTTTGCGGCTCGGGCACAATTTGTATTGAAGCAGCTATGTTGGGGCTCAATATGGCTCCCGGACTGACTAGAAAATTTGCCGCTGAAGGCTGGTCTTTTGTAGGTAGCCAAAATTGGCAAAATGCTTTAGAAGAAGCTGAAGATCTTTTTGATCGTCAGACGACTTTGCATATCGCAGGTTTTGACAATAACCCCAAAACTTTGAAATTGGCTCGCCTTCACTTGCAACAGTGTGGTTTGGAAGATCGAGGGATCCATTTTCAAGAGCGCGACGTAAGAGACTTTTCAACTTCGGCAAAATATGGAGTAATTATTACTAATCCACCCTATGGCGAGCGACTTTTGGATATAGAAGAGGCTGAAGATTTATAT
The DNA here is from genome assembly GCA_934636825.1 of uncultured bacterium. Taxonomy (GTDB): domain Bacteria; phylum Vulcanimicrobiota; class Xenobia; order Xenobiales; family Xenobiaceae; genus Bruticola. Next base: position 24,743 of record CAKUBG010000010.1, read on the forward strand.
GCTATTTTGGGTAATTTGCGAGCCCAAATGAGCGATTGGTCTTTTTATATTATATCTTCACATCCTGAATTTGAAGCTTGTTTCGGTGCTAAAGCTCAGCGCAAACGTAAATTATACAACGGTATGATCGCTTGCAACTATTTTCAATATCCCGGCCCTAAGCCTAAAAACTAATATTTAAACATTATAAATTGAAGTAAAAAATGGCGCCCTACGCCTAATAATAGACAAACACAGGGCGCCATTTTTTTGTTTTTTACTATAACGGCTGAGCAACCGTGAGATCTTAACGACAAAAGCTATTGCAATAAACTGGAAAGCACTTTAGCGGCCGGATCTTGAGGATCAATTTCTAAACAACGGCGCAACGACGCTCTAGCTCCGTCAAAGTCACCAGTTTTATATTGCATAAGAGCCATATTGTAACAAGCTTCTCTATGATTGGGATCAAATTTCAAAGCGAGTTTAAACTCACGGCAAGCTTGATCTAAGAAACTTTCCGTTTCTGACATAGATAGGCCCAGAGTAAAATGGACGTCGGCTTGTTTAGGATCGGCCTTAAACTCTTTGGCAGCGTGCTCCGGCTTACTGAAAAGCTTTTTCAGCCAGCGCATAACTGGAGATTTCTCTTCCGGCTCTTCAGATTTTTTAGAGGTACCTTTATCTATTTTGGTACGCACGGAAGACTTGGCAAAACGACGTACCTTAAACTGAGGCTGACTGTCATACTCTTTGCGCTTTGCTTTATCGTTCAGAACATTGTAAGCTTCGATCAGTTCTTTCATTTTCTGATCGGCTTCATTTTTCATATCAGGATTGGCATCGGGATGATACTTTTTAGAAAGCGCTCTATAAGCTTTCTTGATCTCTTCCGGCGAAGCGATAGGCGCCACACCTAAAACTACATAATAATCTCGTTTAGCCAACTTATGCCTCTTCTCTATCGCCAGATGCAGCGAAATTAACGTGGTCTGTAGCTTGTAATTGCCAGACAAAACGGGGATAACAACTTATTCTATTGCCACTAGGGCAGCAAATTATGTTGTTTTTCTCCGCTGCGGATGACGTCTCAGCCGCATTTGTTGCTTCTTGTAACGAATTGTAAACTATTGACAATCCGTGCATATTTGTTAGACGACAAGCCCGCTGCATTTCTGCGCAGTGCTCTAAAAGCCCTGCCGAGAGCATCAAGAGGAACTTAGAGCCTATCTTAAAAAATACAAAGAAAAAAAGACGAGACTTGCCGGTTGCTCTTACTGGCAATAGCTCGGCGTAAAACTTTTGGAATACGACTATGCACAATTGGGACGAATATTTAGCCGCTCGCACCTGGCTTGAGGAACACGAATTATCGACTGTAAGTCCTGTACTTGTCAGACAGGATGAATTTTCCGAAGCGGACACAGTTTTACTCGGTAAACATAAAGATTTAGCTGTGGAAACCGACTGTCCGCAAGTTGCTCTCGATTGTGCTTCATATGGAATCTCGCCTAAAAATATCTTTTTTAGAACTGATAGTGGTTGGGATGAGTTTGTTGCTAAATTAGAGGGCAAATGTCGCTTTTTGCTAGACACTAAAGATGACGTCAAACGAATCGATTATTTGGTAGAGCCTTATTTGCAAACTGGTTATTTGGAAACAGTAGCTATCAAACTGAAAATCGGTACAAAAGTTTGTGACGTTTTTTCCGATATCAATATTGAAGAATTTTCCCGTTGGATAAAGTTCTCTCGTTGCTTGGCTGTGCGCAGCATCTTTGTTTCTTGGGAACAAGTTGACGATTGGGCATGTGAAGTTCGCAAGGCTTTCAGTCTAATCAAAAGAATCCGCTCCGATATGCCGTGTTTATTTACTTCATTTTGTTTGGAAGGCGTAGCTGAGCCGCTTATGAGAGGAGATAGCAATTTGCTAAAAACTATGCAAATGCTGGCAGCTTTAAATGATACCTCTCTCTATGCCAATTTCTATATAAAATAGCTGAAACTGAATTTTCGCAAGAAAACCCAGCTTCAGCTTGTAGAGAGAGCCTACTTCTTATTTTTTGCGATAGGGAGTATCTTCTAAAGGTAAGCTCTGGCGGAATTTGCCATCAAGACGATAGTAAGCGTGGGCGCAAGCTGGAGCTGTAGGGATCATACACAACTCGCCGCAACCTTTGGCACCCAATGAATATGGCAACTCGTCGCCTTTAGCAGGGCGGCAAAGAATAACTTCCAGCTCCGGAGCTTCTGTAGCTCTCATAAAACCTATAGTGCCAAATTTGTTTTGGGGACGGCCATCGACACAAACAAATTTTTCGCTCACTCCGTAGCCTATACCCATGAGCATACCCCCTTCGATTTGACCTTCAACAGATTGAATGTTGACCGGCACTCCTACATCAAAGGCGGATACAGCTTTTTCTATACGTCCTTGAGAGTTGAGAATTACCACTTGAGCCCCATAAGAATAAGATACATGGCTTATGGGGTTCTCTTTTATGGCTCCCAGAGGATCTGTTTGTACTGAATATTCTCCTAAAAATTCGTGTCCTTCCAAGTCGGCAAGAGTATGGCCGTTAGCTAAGGCGTGCTTAAGCTTTTCGCCTACACGGCGAGCTGCTTCACCGGTAACTACCGTCTGGCGTGAAGCTGTCGAAGTTCCAGAATTCGGTGTGCGTACAGTGTCGGCATTTTCAAAGACGAATAGTGCCGGATCGAGATTTGATACGTGGCAAATTTCAGTTAAGACCATCTGGCCGATGCCTTGTCCCATGCAAGCAGCAGAAGTGCGAATATGAATTTTGCCATTTTCTATCGATAAAAGCACACGACCGATGTCTTTTTTACCCATGCCTGTACCGGAATTTTTGAATCCGCAAGCAATGCCTGCGTAAGGATTGGCATAATAAATATCTTTAATGGCGTCTAAACAAGCAGCCATATTAGTGTTGGGATCGGCTTTTTGGCCATTGGGTAATTTGTCTCCCGGTTTTATAACATTGCGACGGCGGAATTCCCAAGGATCAATACCAACTTTTTCAGCTAAAAGGTTGATATTCATTTCGGTGGCAAAGCAACTTTGGGCTACACCAAAGCCGCGGAATGCTCCGGATACAACATTATTTGTATAAACTGACATGCCTAAAATGTCGACGTTTTGGTAATTGTAAGGGCCGGCTGCGTGGGTGCAAGCTCGATGTAAGACTGGGCCGCCTAAAGAAGCGTAAGCGCCGGTATCGGCAATAATGAGCGCTTTCATGGCAGTCAAATGTCCGTTTTCATCGCAAGCTGTCGTAAACTCCATTTCCATAGGGTGACGCTTAACGTGATAATTAAGTGATTCTTGACGTGAATATTTTACTTTAACTGGCTTTTTTAAGAGCCAAGCGGCCAACACGGCGTATTGCTGTACTGACATGTCTTCTTTGCCACCGAAACCACCGCCAACTAAAGGAGCACGGCAGTGTATTTTTTCTGCTGGCAGTTGTAGCATTTGCGCACATTCGCGCTGTACATCATAGACTGATTGGCTACTGGTATAAACTAATAAACCGTCTTGGCCTTCAGGAATGGCTACACAACATTCCGGTTCCATGAAGCCGTGCTCTTGCCAAGAAGTTTTATATTTGCGAGTGACGACATATCGGGAATTTTTGATGGCTGTTTCGGCGTCGCCACGAACTAAGTTGGCTCGACTCATAATGTTGCCATCGGGATGTATTAGAGGAGCGTCGCCGCGTAAAGCTTCAAAGGGACTGGTGACAGGAGTAAGCTCTGTATATTCTATTTCAACTAAAGAGTAGAGTTCATCAAGGTATTCTTTGCTATCGGCAACTACCACTGCTAATACGTTTCCTATATAACGGGTAATGTCGCCTTCACCCATAATGACGTCCCAGTCTTGTTTGATATGGCCGATTTTATTGCAAGGGACGTCGGCTTTTACCAATACACGCAAGCAATGGGGGTGGACTTCAGCTTTGCTTATATCAATTTTGTCAATGTGTGCTCGAGGATATTTGGCATAGACCGGCTTGGCATATACCATACCTTCGACAACTAGATCATCGACAAAGAGGCCCGATCCGTTTACTTTTTCGGCAGCATCGATACGTTTGGCATGTTCATCCATGTGCAATTCAGTCGGATCTTGTGGAATGGCTTTATGTTCGCGAAAAAATTCAGCTGCTAAAAGTATGGCTTCTTCAATTTTTTTATAACCTGTACAACGGCACAAGTTGCCACGGATAGCTTGTTTTACTTCAGCATGAGTCGGATTTAAATTTGTATCTAATAAACTTTTAGCTGAAATTATCATACCAGGTATACAAAAACCACATTGCACAGCGCCAGCTTGAGCAAAACAGTGCTCATAAATGCGCATTTCCTGTGGCTCGATGCCCTCAACCGTGATAATTTGCTTGCCTTGCAACTTGCTGAGCGGCATGAGGCATGCTTTAGTTTTTTTGCCGTCTACTAGCACTGTACATGTGCCGCAGACGCCTTCACTGCATCCGTCTTTGGTAGCTGTCAAATGGAGATCGTCGCGCAGGAAAGCAAGCAACTTCTTGTCTTGTTCCGAGGTATACTCCTTGCCATTTATTAGCACTTTAAACATGAGCCGATCTCCTTAACAAAAATGGTTGTTGTGTAATTTCAAAAACAGAGCGTCCTTTGCAGAACGCTCTGTCTTTTTCTTTGAGCTGAGCTTGTTAGAACAGCTTATAGATTAGATGCCTTGGCTGCGTAAAAATTCACCCAGCAAGTTGAGGCATACGGTCTTGCGGTATTCAGCGCTGACGCGGCCGCGGGTCAAAACCAATTTATCACTATAAGCTTTAAGAAGTTCTTCCTTATATTCTTTGGCTTCAGCCAAGGTTTTGCCAATCATATGGGCTTCAAGTTCTTTGAAGCGCAATACGGTGTCGGCAACGGCACCGAAAGCAGCGCTGAAGCGGCAAATTTTGCCTTCTGCGTCAAGATTGAGCAAACCGGCAAAAGAGACGCGGGAAATTGCCAAAGCATTGCGACCGCCAACTTTTTCGTAGTAATAGTTGTTAAGACCGGCTTTAGGAATCAGTATTTCGGCAATAAGTTCATCTTCTGCCAAATCCAGTTTTTTGCGCCCCAAGTAAAATTTGTCAATATCAACTACACGCTCGCCGCGTAAGCTAACTAAGCGCAATTTGGCGTCGGTGACAAATTCGATCAGGACGGAGTCTGCTTTGGCTGAGCCGTTGCCTATGTTGCCTCCAAAAGTACCGGCGTTGCGGATAGCCGGAGCGGCAATACGGGAGACGGCCTCTTTCATAAGTTGAGGCACTAAATCGGAAGCCAGCGCTTCGGTAAAAGTGACGGCAGCACCGATACGAATGTATTGCTCGTCTTCTTTTATCTGGCGCAACTCACTGAGCTTGCCCAAGAAAAGGTAGCTTACGCCTTTGCGGTTTTCCACCATAAGGTCAGTGCCACCGGCATAAGGAACCACATCATGCTTGGCTTTTATATCTAAAGCAGAGTGCAAATCGACGGGAACATATCCGTTTACCATAAGCCTTCTCCTTCTTCAGCGGCATTTTTCACAGCGTTAACTATGGCATTGTAGCCAGTGCAACGGCATAAGTTGCCGGAGATGCCAATGCGAATCTCTTCTTCGCTGGGATGTTGGTTGGCCGAAAGAATTGACTCAGCGGCCAGAACCATGCCTGGAGTGCAAAAACCGCACTGTACGGCGGAAACTTCGGCGAAAGCTTTATCTAGCACTTTGAAGCGCTCGGTTTCGCGATAGCCTTCCATGGTGACAACTGTGCTGCCGCTGATAGCGCCCATGGCTACACAGCATGAGTTGATGAGTTTGCCATCCAAAATAACTGAACAAGCGCCACATTCTCCCTCTTTGCATCCACATTTTACGGAAGTGCAGCGGTAGGTATCACGCAAGACGTCCAGCAATCTGTCGGTGGCTGAGCCGTTATAAACGACTTCTTTGCCATTCAGGACGAATCTTATATCGTTCATAGTATTAGGCTTTCTCCTTTGTAAGCACCTTGATAGTGTCTTCAGCAGTGAAGGGGATGTGATTGAGAGTCACGCCACCCATAGCTTGTTCGAGGGCTTCCACATAAGCGCTGGGAATGCCGACCAAGGGAAGCTCACCGGCACCTTTGGCACCGTAGGGGCCGTCAGGGTATTTGTCAACATGGAGTTGGCATTTGAGGACGGGTACGTCTACGCTGGTAGGGATAAGGTAGTCGGAGAAGGAGTTGTTGCGAATACGTCCTTTGTTGTCATAGTTCATAAACTCGGTAGAGGCGTATCCTATACCTTGCAACAAGCCGCCTTCCATCTGGCCCATAACGATATTGTAATCGATAGGGGTACCTACATCGAAGGAAGCGTAAGCTCCTAAAATTTTGCTCAAACCAGTATAAGTATCGACTTCAACTTCAATAGCTTGAACGCCCCAAGCGTAGGTGGGATAAGCGTCGCCTTGGAACTTATCGATATAGAAAGGAATCATGAAGTCGGGCTCCACGAAGCGCTCCTCGACCATCTGATCTTTGCCATCTTCCCACTGGCTGCGTAACTTAATGGCTGCTTTGCGCAACAATTCGCCTACAACCATAAGAGAACGAGAAGCTACGGTGGGGCCGGAGTCGGGCACGCGTGAGGTGTCAGGGTGATCGTAGAAAACTTTATTTAAAGGCAAATTGAGCTCGTGAGCTACGATCTTGGGGAAAGTTGTGCGCAAGCCTTGGCCTATTTCGCCATTGCAAGCTAAAATTTCTACAGTGCCGTCTTTGTATTTACGCAAACGAACCACGGCTTTAATGAAATCGCGTTCGCCTGAACCGGTGAAACCGGCGCCATGGAAGTGCATAGAAATGCCTATGCCTTTGCGATAACGTCCACTTTGAGGCTTAGAATACTCTTCGTGTTTACGACGATAATCGCAAGCTTTGTCCACTTCTTCGATCATGTCAGGAAGAGGAATGGGGAAGTGGTACATGCCGGACGTGGAAGTACGGTCGCCTTTTTTCACTAAGTGAGCTTCTCTGAACTTCAAGTCATCTATGCCCAAATCGCGAGCGATATGGATCATGATCATTTCTACGGCAAAGAAAGTTTGAGGTGCGCCAAAACCGCGATAAGCTCCACTGGGAGTCGTGTTGGTTTTTAAGGCGCGTCCGCGTACGTGTAAGTTTTCGATATTGTAGACACCGTCAGCGCATATTAAACCGCGCTGCAATACTACAGCCGATAAGGTGGTATAGGCACCGGCATTAAACTTAACATCGATGTCCATAGCCGTAACTTTACCGTCTTTTACGGCCACTTTGTAAGTGCAAAGAGAAGGATGACGTTTGGAGGTAAACTCTAAGTCTTCGCGGCGGCCGAAGACGCAACGCACAGGCTTGCCAATCGCTTTGGCCGCTACGGCTACCTGACAACCCAAAATGGACGGGAAGGCTTCTTTACCTCCGAAGCCGCCGCCAGTGACGTCCTGGTGTACGTGGACGTCAGCCGGGCCACAACCCAAAGCGCGCATAATGGCGCCGTGCACATAGTAGGCGCATTGCATAGAGCCGTGGACGTACATTCTACCGCCCTCTTCCGGTTCGGCCATCATACCTTGGGTCTCGAGGTAGGTTTGATCTTGGTAGCCGGTCTCAAATTCTTCTTCGTAAATTTTGTCGGCTTCCGCGAAGGCTTTTTCTATGTCGCCTTTGCCATATTCGTAGTTGAAGAAGGCTTCGTCGGCTTTACGCAAGTCGAGAACGGGCTCGAGCTCTTCGTATTCAACTTCGGTATTCTTAATAATATCTTCACAAACCGTTTCATCGGGGCCGCAGACCATACCGATAGGCTCGCCGATATATTCCACAGTTTCGCGGGCGTATACGGGAGTGTCGTCACGAACGATATTCACGTTATTGTCTCCGGGAACATCGTTGCGATCTACATAGTAGTAGCCGTCGGGAAGTTCAGGCAACTTTACACCCAACAATTTGGCTTTGGCATATTTAGAGCGAAGCATTTTGCCGCAAAGAACGCCGTGTTTGTCAATATCTCCCACGAAGATGCTGCGTCCTGAAATTTTGGGCGCATGATCTTTCTTTACGACAGATTGAGAGATGGTTTCCATTCAATCTCCTCCTTTGTCAGTCGCATTGTTTTTATTTGAAATCTTACGCAAACAGTTCTGATATTGGTCGCGGGTGTCTAAGTCTGTCCAGCAACCTAAATCGTCTACATCTACAGTGTGTATAGATTCTTCATGAAGTTGCCAAAACCCGCGCAGTCCGTCTTTTCCGTTAAAATTAAGAATTTCTTTTATAAAAGAAGATGATATTAAAGGTGGATGCTTACGATAACCTTGCAAAAGGGGAAAAACGATAAAATCGCCTTCTTGGGGAATCGTTTTGTAAATAGCCAAATAGGTGTCCTTATCGATCATGGGCATATCGCCTGGCAGAAGAAAAAAAGCCTGACATTCCGGCATGGCAGCTAAGCCGATTTTTAAAGAGGTGAGCATGTCCGTTTCAGCGTAGCGCTCGTTGTACACTATAACGAAACGATTGCCTACGTAGCGTTTTTTGAGGAGCTCTTCTAATTCTTGGCCTCGGTAGCCTAACACTATAACAATTTGCTCTACTCCGGCCAGCAACATGGAGTCGATAGTGTTTTCGAGTACGGTCTTGCCGCGCAGAGGCATGAGCATTTTTAGCTCGCCCATACGACTTGATAAGCCCGCAGCCAAAATCAAACCGTTTATATGACAAGACGACGTGGCAAATCCAACGGTGGTTGTTCGCTTAGGCAAGGGGCATCTTGTCCTTTCTGAGCGGTCTTCTCCGGATTGTTCTCTTCTAACAAAATTCATGTGTCTAAAGTGAGTCGCTTCTTAGACCTATATCAAAGAAGTTTGGCGGAACAGGGTTTCAAAGCGGGCTTGAGCTATGTCATTAAGTTCTTGTTCGTATACTTGATAAGCACGCATAAGCTGTTCACCTTTATCTGTAAGTTTGGTATGGCCACCTCTGCTGCCTCCGTGTTGGCGACTGACGATAGCATAACCAACTTCTTTTTCCAAACAATTGATCATATTCCAAGCTTTGGCATAGGACAACCCCATATGTATACAAGCTTGGCGCACAGAGTTCAAGTCAGCTATTAAAAATAAAAGTAACTTAAGGCGAGCGTTAAAAATAATTTGTTCGCTCTCTATATTTACTTTTATAGTAGGTGACAGCAATGAATCGTTATGAGCTTTGAGATGACGTTTTAGTTGATCATCGTTATGGATATTGAGAAGTATGCCTTCATCTTCTACCGGAATCCAACGGCGGCTGACGCCATATGTGTCTATGGCCCCACGCAAACCTCCGTTGCCGACATAGGCCAAAATACGCTCCCACATATCATGACGCAAAATGATAGGATGGCCTCCGCGACCACGACAAGAAGGAGCCACTATGGGAGCATCGCAACTGAGTATAGCTTTGAGGGTAGAAGGGAAAAACATCGGAGTGTTGACCGGAGTAAAAACTACTCGTTGGCACTTACCTTTTAAATAAGTGAGGCCCTGTTTCAGAGAAGCTAAAAGCTCAGGTTGCTCGCAATTATCAATGCGCAAAAAGATAACGCCACTACTGGCTATTTGATGGATAACTTCAGACTCTCTGGTACCAGTGACAATAACGATAGGAAAAACATTCGCTTGCTGTAAAGTCAGTACGATCCGCTTTACTACAGGTATAGAGCCGACCATTTTTAAAGGCTCGGCACTTTTTTTGCTGGCGGCTGCTATAATACCGCCTGTAGTTCCGAAGTATGTCATGTATTTTCTAAATCTCGCTATCTTTTGTATGATAGGCTGTAGAGTTTGTTATTTGCAAGTTATTGCAAACAATATATCGGTAAAAATACTACGAAGTACGTTGTCACTGTTATAAAGTCTAAGATCAAAATATACTTAAAATTAGAAAGTGGCATGTATTCGAAGATTTGTGCCAAAATACGCTTTGTGTTTGCAAGTTTGTCAATATGTAACGAAAGGTAGCTCACCATGGGTGACATGCTCAGTTTTTACGCCAATAAAAAAGTTGTGCTTCTCTCTGAATTGCGCTTTGGTTTATTGTTGCGCAAAATAGTACATTCAGATTTAATAGAAATTGCCGAGTGGATGAAAGACAAAGAATTAGTCCGTTATGCTTTTGGTGCTAAAACTTTAAGCGATTACGATTACCATTTTGCTTCTGACAGTTATATGCGCTTGGTAGCTAATCCCAATTCACCTTGCTATTTTTTGGCCGTTTGTGATATCCATTCAAAAATTTTGGGCTTAGGAAAATACGATTTGCGCACTATGGAAGGCGTAGGTAAAGTCGCTCTGTCGGGGTTGATGATGGGCAGAAACAATCGTGGTCATGGCATAGGCACTAAAGCTATGGCCTTAATGAATCGTTTTCTTTTTGAGAACGAAAAAGTAGACTTAGTGGAAATTGAAACGGCTGATTATAATTTGAGAGCCCAACGCTGTTTCAAAAGAATAGGTATGGAAGAGTGTGAAAAATTGTACAGCTTAGAAGGAATAGTCGGTTATGGTTTAGGGGACAATGATGCTCCCAAAATTTTTATGCGTCTTCCCAAAGAAAAATATTTCGCTGAGTTGGCTGCTGTAAATGGTATTTTGCCTGACGAGAAATTGCCTAAATTGTCAGAAACTAGAGATATTGAAGCCCCCTAAGTGGGTAAGAGTGTAATATATAAAAAGAGGCCGGTTCTCTATAAAAATAACCGGCCTCTTTTCGTGAAGTGATTATTTGCTCTGTTGCTCGAATTTAATCCAGAGAGCTTCGGTTTCTTCGGGTGTAGAGCTATCTACGCCGATAGCAAAGGAAGTAATGATGGCTTTACCTTGAGAGTCACGCAAAGTTAGCCAGCCGCAGAGTTTAGCCGGACTGGAACCTTGAGGCAAAGAAAGGGCGCTAAATTCCGGAAGTTTACCGGCTTTAATGGCAATGGTATTATCTTTTACTTCTATTTTGCTATAGGTTTGATCTTGGCTCGTCCAAGGACTTGCCGCCAACCAAGCGGTTGCATTTTTGCTATCGGCAAAGCTAAGAAAGGTATTGAAACCTACTCTGCCTTTAAAAGCTTTAGCTAATTGTAAGCCGAGCTGTTTGAAATTGCTTTGTCCTGTGCTATTAAAGCTAGCTGCCAATACAAGAGGTTGTACGCTATCACTTTCGGAGTTAGCCAGAGCGCTCCAACCTAAGTTTGGTACAGAAAGCAAATCTAGAACTTCAGTATCGCCACTTATAAGTGAAGGGGCCGGATCTACTTTTGTTATTAAATCTGTTGCGTTGGTAGAAGAGGCAGCCAACTTGGCCAACTGATTTTTATATTGCTTGGGCAAGAGCAAGCGGCCGGACCAGGACTCGGCGTTAGCGTCTTTGCTGAGATATAAAGTGCTAGATTCTGGTAATTGGCAAGGAATTTCGCTGAATAATTTGCTGAAAGTTGCACTTTGGCAAACCAATTGCAAACTTGTATCCTGAGTAGGACGCAAAATGAGAGCTTCACTTTTGGGAGTGCGCTCTTGCAAAATACCGGTAGTCGCTTCAGGAGCGGACATCCAAACTTGGATATTTTTAAAAGCTGGCAGAGAGGAACATTCCGGCAATTGCTCCTTAACGTTGGCTATGGCGATAATAAAAGGAGCGTCAATTTTGAATGTGTTGGGCAATTCTTGCAAGCTCAGAGGAATATTGCGACTATCAAGCTCTTGGGCCAACTTACCGGCTGCGGTAATGGTATTTTCATAATAGGAGCCATTAGCTTGATTGTCGTGTGACGGATCTTGAGCTTGCATTTGGGCCGAAATATCGGTTTGCTGCAATGCGTGCAAAACATTGGGGGTATCTTGAAGAGAAGCCAAGCGTTCTTGAGTAATGATAGCTAAATCGCGAGTATCGCGCTCGGGCAAGTTGGAAGCTGCTTTGGCGCCAGAATCGTTGCTGGCGGAAGATTGATAATTGGCCGAAGCTAAGCCGGTTGTCGAATTGTAAATAGTTTTATGCTGTTTACCTGAACAAGTAATGGTAAATTGAGAACCATCACTTGTATATACTGCTTGGCCACCGTCAGGGCAGGGAGGAAAAGGAGAAACAGAAGAGGGGTAGGTCGATTTCTGGTTCCAAACCTCTTCGATATTGGAGGCTAAATCGAGCACATAAGCCTGGCATTGCGGAGTTGTAGTGGCATTTACCGCACTATCTTGAGGCATAATGGCTACTAAAATGCGAGCTTCTGGGTAGTTCTTCGATAACTCTCCGTTTTTAAAATCAGCTATTAGACCACAGCGTTCACGTAAAAAAGCACCAACTTGTTCCGGGGTACCTTCAAAAGCTAGAGGAGACGAAGAAGGCACTAAGCCTGTAAAGGGTGATTCTTGTGGAGTAAATAAAAAGCTGAAAATTCTGCCGATTAGCCAAATGCACAAATATAAAATAAATATTATCGCTAAAGCTGCTACGGCCAATCTTTTTCGATTGAGCTTACTGTTGCTTAAGTAATCAAGTATAGTGGCTATTTTCAATATTATAATTTCCTGACTTATAAGCTATGGGCTGCTCTTAATCGTATAAGCGGCACAAACGGGCCCTCTGTTTCTAGCTAAAGATGTTTTTCCCTACCGCTTTTATGGTGGGCTTATTGACTGACATTTTGGCAGGGTGGATAGCTTTTCTCTAGAAAATTAGCTCTAATTAAGGCAGAAAAGGAAGATTCAAAGGCGGTGCTGTTTTTCGGACGTAAGCCGATTAAACTTGTTTTGTTTGATGTTGGTGGAGTTTTTGTTGACGCGGAGTTGGATCGTTATGTACAACTGGGTTGTGCAGCTTTTCAGACTAATCCCAATTCTTTGCGCCGTGAAATTGCTCAAAAACTTCCCGATTTTGAAATGGGAAAGCTCGATTCAGAAAGCTTCTGGCGAGAAATAGGTGAAAGTCTGTGGCAAAGCGGCGAAGGTAGCCGCAGCATTGTCAGTAATTGTGCCGATTTTTGGAAAAATATTTTCCGCGCTACACTCACTATCGATGAACGTTTATTACAGCTCACGGAAGAACTGCGCCGCAATGGGTGCGCGGTGGGTGCTTTAAGTAATACTATAGCTGAGCATGCTGATATTTTGGAAGAAGTGGGGTTTTATAAATATTTTGATCCTTGCATTCTTTCTTGCCGGGTAGGAATGCGCAAACCGCAAGCTGAGATCTTTAAGCTGGCTGCTCAAGTAGCCGGAGTTCCTCTCAAGCAATGTCTTTTTGTTGACGATCAAAGTGGCAATATTAAAGCGGCCAAATCGGCCGGAATGGATGGTTTGGTTTTTACTTCCACTGAACAGCTTTATAAAGATTTAGTACAAAAAAAATTATTGCACGCAAATTAAGTATATAAGTAAAAAAAACTTCCACTATGAACTTTTAGTTTAAAGCGGAAGCTTTTTTTACTTTTTAGTAGCTTATAAACTACTTGGCTTTTCTGGCCGCTGCGGCAGCTTTCTGATAAGCTTCGTCTTGAGCGACAGCTTCTTTTTCGCGTTCACGTCCGTAAGTTTCGGTGATCTCTTTTAAGCGCCACTCAATATGAGGAGTGAACATTTCGCGGCGGAAACGCCAGCTCCAGTTACCCCTGGCTTTACCGGGGTAGTTCATACGAGCTTCTTTGCCCAAACTAAGCAAATCTTGAGCTGGTACTATAGCTACTCTAGCTACAGAGGCGAAGATGCCACGAATCATTGTCCAGGCTACATCCCAACCGTCGGTAGAGAAGTAACGGCGTAAGTAATCCTTCTCTTTTTCGGAAGCATCATTTTCGTACCAACCGCGAGAAGTGTTATTATCGTGGGTGCCGGTATAAGCAATGCAATTAGCGGTGTAGTTGTGAGGCAAATATTCGCTCTGAGCTCCGCTTCCGAAGGCAAATTGCAAAATCTTCATGCCTGGGAAAGCAAAGCCATCGCGTAAAGCGACTACGTCTTCGGTAATAACACCTAAATCTTCAGCGATAATAGGTAAGTCTTTACCTAAAGCCTTCTGGATGGCTTTGAAGAAGTCGGCGCCGGGCCCTTTGAGCCACTTGCCGTTTTTAGCTGTTTTTTCGCCGAAAGGTACAGACCAGTAAGCAGCAAAACCGCGGAAATGATCGATACGCACGTAATCTTGACGCTTTAAGGCTGCTTTCAGACGTTCAATCCACCAAGCATAGCCAGTTTTTTTCATTTTTTCCCAATTGTAAAGGGGATTGCCCCACAATTGACCATCGGCGGCAAAGCCATCCGGCGGCACACCGGCTACGGCTGTAGGTACTAAGTTCTTATCAAAGCAGAACAATGCTGTATTAGTCCAGGCATCGGAAGAATCCATAGCTACGAAAATAGGTAAGTCGCCAATAATTTTAACGCCTTTTTTATTGGCATAGGTGCGCAATTTGCTCCACTGACGGTCAAATACCCATTGGATAAAGCAATAGCCTTTAATTTCAGAGGCTAATTCTTGGCGGGCTTCGCGTATGGCTTTATCTTTGCGGAACTTAAATTCGTCTGGCCATTCACTCCAGGCTTTATCGGAGAATTTCTTTTTTAAAGCGCTGAAGAGAGCATAATCGTCCAGCCAATTCTTATTGTCTTTACAGAATTTTCTGTACTCTTTGGCCAGATCGCTATCGCCTTTATCGTCAAATTGGGCGGCAGCTTTATTTAAAAGGGGTAATTTCCACTTATAGAGAGCCCCGAAGTCTACTTCATCGGAATTGGCATTAAATTCCGGAGAGCTGATGGCATCGATTAAAAGCTGACGATCCATTAAACCGTCGGCGACCATATCGTCTAAACTTATTAAATAAGGATTGCCAGCAAAAGTACTGCTGCTTTGATAGGGACTGTCGCCGTAAGAAGTAGGGCCGAGAGGGAGGATTTGCCAAATGGTTTGCTGGTTTCTGGAAAGAAAATCAACCCATTCATAAGCTTCAGAACCGAACGTTCCTACTCCGTATTTCCCCGGAAGTGAGGTAGGATGGAGTAATACTCCGCTGCATCGTTCTAAACCCATATAGAGATAACCTCGCTGAATGTACTAAATGTTTTGTTGCAATGTTAAATTTTGCTTATTAAAGCAAATAATATTGAAGATACAACAAATAATTACCCGTTTGCTGGCCATTTCGTTCAACGCCTACAATTTATCGCCTGCTGAAAATAGCGATTTTCGCTGTTGCTGCTGTTTGCTGATCATAAAAAAAGAGTTTCGCTTTACAAGGAAACTCTTTTTTTATTGACTAGGCGAGCTGTTTAGTTGCTGCTCAGCTCTTTAGTTAATTGACAGATCTGGAGATAAGCGCCCTTCTTATCACACAGGCCGCCGGCTGCGCCGCTATTACGGCAAGAAAGCTCTTCCAGACCGAGCTTGCCGATGAAGTACTTATGAACTTCTTTCTGATCGGCTTTGGGCATGCCTTCGAAGAGATCGTTTACTTGATCCAAGTAGCCGGGAGTATGAGAAGAACAAGTGTGAGCAATATTAACAGCTTCAGGATACTTATTGGTAATATCTTCTACCCAGTCAAGCTGTTGAAAGCCGCGCCAGCCTAAGTGCTGGAGATCCCATTTGCTAATAGCCTGATTGGCTTCTCTCATAACTTCTCCGGCCGATACTTTGCCGCTGAGATTGATAGAGGCAGATCTGATGCCGCCGATAGCGTCCATTGTGGTATTCCTTTCGCTTTGCGATGGTAGTTGTGCGCTGGAAGCGCTAAAGCCGAAATAAAATCGGTTGCCGCCTACTTGGAAGTAGGCGGCATACCTTCGGCCTTTATCGGATTATATCACCGCTGAAGCTATTTTTCCTTATTAAAAAGCCAAAAATAAGGAAAAAAATAAGTATTGTGCTCAATTAGTTGTCCAAGCTATGCTCATACCAAACATTAGCCAGAGAGAGCAACACTTCTTTAGTTTGTTCAATTTCTTCAACGCTGGTCCACTCCAGGCGAGAGTGGATATTGTGCTGACCGCTGGACAGATTAGGGGTAGGTAAGCCCATTTCGGTCAAGCCGGAGCCGTCCGTTCCACCTCTAATAATAGTACGTTCTGGTGTAATACCCAATTTGCGCATAGCTTCTTCAGCATAATCTAAAGCTCTGGGCTCTTTTACTAAACCTTCGCGCATGTTGCGATACTGTTTAGTTACTTTTACTTTTATAGAAGCACGAGGATTTTCGGCGGTCAAATTCTCGGCAATATTATTGAGCAATTTGGCATATTTGCCCAAAGCTTCGGTCTCAAAATCGCGCAGAATAATCTTGATTTCCGTATGACCTACGGAACCTTCAAAAGAATAAGGATGTAAGAAGCCTTGACGGCCGTCGGAAGTTTCCGGAGTGAGCGTCAGCTTGGGCATTCTGGCCACAAAATCGGCTCCGATAGTCAGGGCGTTTACCATATGGCCTTTGCCATGGGCCGGATGAGTGTTGATACCTTCGATAGTTACGGTGGCCAGATCGGCTGAGAAAGTTTCGCAATCGATCATGGAAGTAGCGCCGCCATCTAAAGTATAGGCAACATCGGCTTTGATGCGTTCAGGGTTCATATGTAAAGTACCCTTACCGATTTCTTCATCGACAGAAAATACTAAGCGGATTTCGCCATGGGGCACTTGCGGATTTTTAATTAAATGCTCGGCAGCTTCCACGATAGCAGTTAAGCCTGATTTGCAATCGCTGCCCAGAAGAGTCGTTCCATCGGTAGTAATGAGAGTGTGTCCAATAACCGTATTTAATTCGGGGAACTCTTTAGGATCGAGCTTTTGAGTGGGATCGCCTGGCAATACTAAAACTTGTCCCTGGTAGTTGGGAACAACTTGAGGCTTAATATCTTTACTGCTGACTTCGGGGGAAGTATCGACATGAGCCAGCCAAGCCATGACCGGAATATTGGGACGATTGGCGGGAATAGTAGCCGTAAGGATGCCATACTCATCCAAGGTGGCATCTTGGCATCCCATAGCAATCAGTTCTTCTTTGAGAAGCTTGTTAAAGCCGATTTGCACATCTGTAGAAGGACTGCTGGTGCTGTCTTCATCAGAGTGAGTATCGATAGATGCATAGCGGCAAAAACGCTCAATTATAGCCATGATTTAATTCTCTATTCTCCTTTATTTTTTAGAGCATACTTGAGTTCAAAATAAATTGAAGGCAAGCGTGTCGGTAAACTTTTATTCAACGATCTCTTCCGGCTGTATAAGCATATTATCTTGATCGGCTTGGCGATCGGCCGGTGAAGGGGAAATCTCCACTTTAACCTTTTCTTTTGGAGTAATATTTACTGTATAAACCTCAAAGCAAGCGCTGCGGGTTTGCTTATGAACAGGAGGATATTGCCAACCATACACTTGCTCGCGTTTTAAGTTGGCTTTGGGTTGGGGCAAATCGACCAGACTTTGACCTAAACAAAAACAAGCTTCATTATTTTTTAAGTTGCGAATGGCACAGTCGGCCAGATCTACTTGAGCATCCGAATCGGGATCCATAATAGCTAGAGGAGCAATAAGCATCATGTTATCTTCCCAATATAGCCCCTCGATACTTAATTTTAGTTTTAAATGGAAAGGAGGCAACTCTTCATCAATTTTTGTTGGCAGAGAACATATGTTTTTAGGATCAAAATCATAAAGCCAAGGATTGGGTAAAGGCAATTCTATAACTTTATAGATGGACAATTGATTGGGAATATTTTCTTCGGCAAACTGTGGGGGATAAAAATGGTAAAACTTATTATTCAATACGCCCAACGGCCCATAAATTTCACCTATTTCAGCACTGGCGACTGGTTGCTGCTCATTATCAACTTGATCGAGAGTCATGCGTACTACTGGAGGAGAAAAGCTGTCGAGCAAACCTTGATCGTTTAGTTGTGTAATCAACTGTTCCGGAGAAGAAACTTCCCAGAGCAGGTTGTGCAATTGGTCAAGGTCGGCAAAGCGGTTTGTCTCTGATAGAAAGCGACTGGAAAGGCGCCAACCGGTGAGGCCGCGATCCAAATATTCCAAGAACATGTGGGAAGAACCTATAGTCACTTCTTGAGCCAGATGATAGCGTTTGGCATAAGTCCAAGTTTGGCTGCGCCTGGGGCAGTCGACGTCGAAAGCCCAGCATCCGGCGATAGTGCCTATAGGAATGGGAGCCATAGGATCGTCGGGCTCTTCCCAAGCCATGACGTGTACAGCTTGTTGATCGCCCATGGAAGCAAAGGGGTCGACCATAGTGTGTAGGTATGACAAGCCAGGGCCAGCCGGCTCGAGGCGCTGGATCTCTAAACGTACGCGCTTGGCTTGGGGAGACATAGGGCCAAAAAAGAGCAAAATACGGTGCTCTGGATAACCTGTCTCTCGAGCTCCTTCTTCGGAAAGTTCGAAGACGTCCAAGAGAGGTTGGGCTCTGTCCAAATCGTCAGTGAGCCAGGCACGAGAAATTTGTGAAGTATTTAATTCTGGCCAAGCTTTAAGGCAAGCGTAAGTGCCTATGGAATCGTAAAGGATCCAGCCCAAATTAAAGTTGATGGCAAAATCTTCGCAATCTGAACCTAAGCGCACAAAAGCGCCCAGCTTTTTGGCCAATTCCAGACCTTCGATTCTATCTTTGTACTTCACAAATTTCCATCCTTAAAATTGACGAAAAAGGTGCTTGTTTGATATGCAAACTAAGCTCACCAACAAGAGGCCGATTTTCAGCGTTGGTGGCTGGGGAGAGAAAAGTGCTTTAAGGCTCGTCCTAAGGCCATCATGGGGAAGTAATGGCGATACATGGCATAGCTGAGCATAAAGCCGCGGCTTAACTCTTGGCCCTGGTCTAAGACGGAACCGCTCTTAATTTCGGTGCGGGCACCGGCGCCGTAGCCGGGGAATCCCGTGCCTGTATATTCTTTTTGCTCCCAAGTTCCGTCTTTTTGGTTGGCTATGAGCCAATTTAAGCCGCGCAAAATGGCCTGATCGTAGTGATGATCTTCCAAAGCCAATAAGCCCATAAGAGCCCAACCTGTCTGACTGGGAGTAGTTTTGCCTTGCCCTTTAAGGCTGGGATTCATGTAAGTTGCACACGATTCTCCCCAGCCGCCATCTTCATGCTGTACGGAAACGAGCCAATCGGCCGCTTTTTTTACCCAAGGACTTTGCATATCAACACCAACTGCCTTGAGAGCTGGCAAAATCAAACCTGTACCGTAAATATAATTGACGCCCCAGCGGCCGAACCAACTGCCGTCGGTTTCCTGCTCGCTGCGTAGATATTCTACAGCTTTGCGCACCATCATGTTATTGTGAATTTTTTGCCCGGCAGTACCGTAAGCTTCGATAACATGTGCCGTCACATCTGCTGAGGGCGGATCGAGCACTTCGCCAAAATCGCAGAACGGTATTTGACAGACCAGATCGCAAGTATTGTCCTTATCAAAAGCTCCCCAAGCGCCGTTGCTAGAGCGCAGGGCTTTAAGCCAAAGGAAACCGCGCTTCAAAGCTATATCTACTTCTACGGTACTGGCAGCTTGGTCGCGGTAGCGCATTAAAGCGGTTAAGGCTACGGCTGCATCATCAACATCGGGATAGCAATCGTTTTCATATTCAAAGGCCCAGCCGCCAGGCTCGACGCCGGGACTGTTTACTTGCCAATCGCCTCTTGAGAGAATTTGTTCATCTAAAGTGTAGCGCAAGGCTTTTTGCACCATCTCTTGTCGGCCATTGGCTCCGCAATCGCTTAAAGCGACCAAGCTCAATACCGTATCCCAGACCGGCGAAGTGCAGCATTGCAAGTAAGTTCCTTGCTCTGTTTTGAAAGCCCAAGGCTCGTTGAAGGCTTGCAAGCCAGCTTTCATAACTGGGTGCTTTAAAGAATAACCTTGAGTATATAAACCTATTAAAGCATAAATCCAGGGAGGTTGAATGCCTGCCCAGCAACCATCGTTTTCCTGGCGCTCGATAATCCATTGCTCGCAGAGTTTTAAGGCCATTTTGCGCAAAGGCTTAAAGGGCGACTTGGTTGTGTAAAGGCCCAAAAGTTTATCAGCCATTGCAAAGAATTTGCCCCAAGGAGTAGTGGCTTTGGGCAACGAGTAGTCCATCTTCTCGCGTCCCTGGGGGAATAATTCATCCAAACGTTTGCCGGCAGGCAATTTCTTAACGGGATGATCGGCAGAAATTAGGCACAAAGACACAATAGTGGCGCGTCCCCAACTGGCAAATTTATATAAATTGATGGGGAACCAGTTAGGCAAAAGGACAATTTCCGGGGGCAAATTGGGACAAGCTTCCCAAGGCCACTCTCCCAAAAGGGCCAGCCAGAAGCGGGTAAAGACCCTTATATGTTTTAAGCCGCCCTTAGATAAAATCCACTCTCTGGCTTGACGCATATGGGGAGCTTCGGGAGAGTGACCGGCTATTCTTAAAGCTGTATAGCTTTCCACAGTAGCGTTGATGTCGCCAAGTTGGGAATCGTAATAGACGCTCCAAGAGCCGTCCGGACGCTGTTCGCTGAGAATAGAACGCACCACATCATCGTATTTGGGATCGTCGGTAATACCAAGGAAATACATGGCAATAATCCACTCAGCTTCAATAGCTGAGTTGGTTTTTAAAAAACCTGCCCAATAACCGCGCTCAGTTTGCTCTTTTTTGAGCCAATTTACAGCAGAATCGATAGTCGTATTAAGCGAGGCTGCCCAAGCATTGCGCTCCTGTTCGCTGGCAAATGGATCGCCTTGAGTTTGAAAAGCCGGGGGCTGAGGAAGAATAACTTCCTGCGGCTGACCTAAATTGTTGGAATTGCAATTAAACGTTTTTTCAGTGGCGGTGGGCATACTATTGTCGGTCATGCAGACGATATCTCCTTAGTGGTTATTGTCGGTATCGGTGTGAAGTTTAAAAAACTGTTCAGCTCGTTTTTGTTCACTGGTTTGAAGCAATTTGAGACGTCCGAAAACATCGGTTACAAAAGCGATAACAAAAACAATACTGAGAGCAAAGGCCTGGTTCCACTGTCGGTTGTAGGCGTCTAGGGCTCCTTGATCGGCAGGTGGGGCGTTGTCAGGACGTGGCTGTAAAAACTGAGGATCGAGCGTGTAAAGTAAATAGGCTACGGTAACGATAGTAACTATCTTGAGCACACGGGCCACGAACCAAACAGAAAAGAAGCTGTGGTTGATACCATTTTTTCTCTCGCGACGCACAAAATAAAAGTCGCTTATCAGCATACAAACGGCAATTACCAACAATATGACGGGTACAATGCCGCAAACTAAGGTATGAGCCACAATTCACCTGCTAATTAAAACAATTTAGGGCAGGCAACCAAAGACAGTGATAGTTGTGCAAACAAAACTGTAAAAAGCGCTCAACCCAAGGGCCGTTTTCTCTTCGGTTTGGCAAAAGCCTTTAGTGCAAAAGGCAAAAACTCAACCAGGTTAGTATCGATAGCTTGTCGCCGGATTGTTAGGCTAAGCCTACTACGCGATATATTTCTACCGGAGCGGTACGATTGCGCACGTAGATTTTGCGTACAAACTTAGCATTTATGCCTTCATCGAGGCTGTCGCCGCAAATGAAAATTTCGTTGGGTCTGCTATTGGAGAGGTTGCTCAACCTGGTGGCTCCGGATAATAAATCACGCATATTATCGACGGTAAACGGCCCTCTGGCCAAGGCCGGTTTAACCAATCCGGAATATATACCAGAAGCTATAGTTGGGAGCCTGAGCAAGTTATAATTTTGACTAAGCTGACGGAGGCTCATTCTGGTGCGAATAATGGAGCGTACTGCCCTTAAACCGGCATATTCGTCTATAAAAGCAGCTTTAACATTGGCTCCCTCATTGAGAATGACAAAGCCTCCGTTAACTTCGACGGCTTCGCGCATAACTTGACTGATATGGGCGGCTAATTGAGTCAAAGATAGAGTTGGTAAAGGTAAATTTTTTAAAGAAGCGGTCATAGTCAAGATTGTCACTCGCGGCGGTACAGCCGGTTCTTTCGACTCAATAATGCTTTTTAAAGAGTGTAATTGAACTTGATTACCTGACATATCCTGACGATGTGTAACAGTTTCATCTTGTAAGCTGTTTAGTAGTTCTTCTTCTCGTGAGTATGAATCGAGTAGATGATCATCTTGATAATTTTGGATAAATTGTTCTGATAACTCCTCGCGGTTAACTCGATCAGCTCCTATTTTTTGAGCTTCATCCCAAATATCCCCGGTGCTGGACATAAAGGGATCGCTGACTTGAGGGACGTTTTTTATATCGCTGTCGGAGGAAGAGGCGAATTGCTCTACTGAGGCCCCCATTCCATCTTCTGTTGCCTCGTTGGGAAGAGCTTGAGGAAGCTTGGGAGGGAGTGAAGCCACTCTTTCTCCCTGAGGAGTAGCGACCGGATGAGGAGCAGCTTCGGCATTATGATGAATATGTTGGCGCTCGGTTTGGGCAACTTCGCTTTCAGTTTCGGGAGAGACATAATGCACTGAACCTATGCGCAGCATTCTCACAACTTGAATAAGTTTTTCTTTTAGAACTAGGGCGGAATTGGGACGGTACTTGGGGTTTTTATTCATCAGCCACATGATTATTTGCTCTATTTCGATAGGCAAATGGGGCTCTACCGAAGTTGGACGTTGAGCTTTGTCATAAACTTGCATGCGCAAGATGGCTGCGGCGTCCTCGGCGGAAAAAGGCGTTATGCCACAAAAAATTTCGTATAAAATGACACCTACTGCATAAAGGTCTGAGCGCAGGTCGGCTTCTTTACCCTGAGCTTGCTCCGGGGACATATAGGTGCATGTTCCTAGAGCAGTTCCCGATTTAGTTAGAGCTGTTAAATCAGCGGCAAAGCTTATTTTGGCCAAACCAAAGTCCAAGACTTTGATATGGCCCAGGTGGTTAACAAAGATATTGTCAGGTTTCAAATCACGATGAATAATACCGCGGCTGTGAGCATGGTAGAGCGCATCGCATAGTTCTGCTGTTAAAAGCAGAATTTTTTCCGGAGAAGGACGGTAAGCTCTCACATAATAACGCAGCGATTTGCCTGTCAGCAGCTCCATAACAATAAAAGGACGGCCATGAAAAGTACCATATTCGTATACTTTTACTATACCGGGATGATTGAGCTTTTGAGCTGCCTGAGCCTCACGGGCAAAGCGTTTGCGAGATGATTCTCTTTCACACAAAGCCGGAAGCAGCAACTTTACTGCTACATCCTGTCCGGTTACTCTGTCTAACGCGCGATAGACCTCACCCATGCCGCCGCTGCCCAGGCGCTCCAAGAGCATGTATCTATTCTCTATAACTTGGCCGTCTATTTCCATCTTAAACTCACGATTGATTGTTGTATCTCGGCTGACAACAGAAAAAGGCGGGGGCCAACCTTCTCTACAGAAGAATCGGCGCACCCCGCTTTGTTTACCCCTTTATCGTTCTTTTCTTAATAGTTCACCTTGAGTTGCTATTTGAAATTACAGCTCAAAGCGCGTATCTTCCAAATACATCTCCAAATCCTGGCTGGGAATGCTTATTTTCAAAATTTTGCCAGTCTTTAAATCCATGTAGAAAAGCATACCTTTTTCAGTATCGAGACGAGCTACTTCGACTTCTCTTCCGTCGGGCATAGTAATTGTTTCGTCGGCGTCTGCTCTCTGAATGGCAAGATCTTGCACTTTAAGAGAACCCGGAATAAAAGCTTTGAAGCTATAAGCTTCATCACCTTCGCTCTCGGAAGCGTTGCTTGGAGTAAAAGTACCGGCTCCAGTTTCTCCTATTTGTCCCTTCAACTCGGAGTTGTTGTCTTTGTTTTCCGCAACAGAAGCAGATTCTGGAGCGATAACTTCGCTGGAACTCACTACTCCGGTATTGGGATCAACTTTTGGCAACTCAGATTCTGATTGCGTTTCTTCATCGGCTTTTTCCGGAGCAACTACCGGACTTTGTTCTACAACTAAAGCCCACTGAGACAAGAAACGCGGATCGACAAGATAGGTGCCTATGGAATAAGGAATTTGGCGAGTCTTAGGCTCGGCAGTTTCTTCATTTTTTGCAGAATTGGCTTTTTCATTGCCGACTGACGCATTTTGCTCGGCAATTTGCTTGGCCTTTTCGGCTTCGGCTGCTTGCTGTTTGGCTTCGTCGTAGCAAGCTTTTATTTCGAGCAAGCGATCTTTGGTTTCTTGGCGTGCCTTAAGCTCAGCTTGTTTCTTAGCTTCGGCTTCAGCAGCTTCTTTTTCAGCATCTGAAATAGCGGCTTCCGGTAAGTCTTCAGCTTTATCTATATCTCCAGAAGTGCCTTGAGTAGCCTCACCAAGTCCCTGGCCAAGTTTATCAGTCTCCGCAGCGTCAGCAGAGGGCGCATCTTGCTTCCCGAGCGTCTCCAAATTGCTGTCCGTCTCCTTGGAGTTCGCCTTCTCTTCGGTTGGCTGAGTTTGCGCCTTGAGTTGCGCAGCGTTGTCGGACGTGGACTGAGCATTCGTGTTAGTTTGTTCGACTTGAATAGACTCAGGAAGGGGAGGATTTTGCTCAAGCTGAGCCTCTTCCGCTTGTATTTCACTTTGTTTTTCGGCCTCTGCTTTTTCACGCTCTATGAGCGCTTTGGATTTAGCCGGTCTGGGCAGTGATTTCGACTCTTTAAGATCGAGAGCTTGGGTAATATTGGTGCCTTTGAAGGCAAAACTTTCGTGATGAACTTTTACGCCGTTATCCTCTGTGGCTTGGAAGGAAATAGGCAAACCGTTTTGGTTCATACTGAGTGTACTCTCGAAGACAAGAGGAGCGTCTTCGCGTAAAATTACCGACTCGGATTTAAAGTCGTAAGTCTCGCCGCCTTCACGCACTTCCATATCATACATATAGGAACTTTCCAAACCGATAAGTTTACCTTTATGGTAGATGCCGTAGGTGCGTTTTTCGCCTATAGGCCACTTGAGAGCGGTTTTGAAATAGTCGGTGGTGCGAGGCGGGCGAGGAGAGAATTTTTCAACGTAAATATCCATGGCCTGGAGATCGCCACTTTCCCATAAAGTGATATGAGAAGCATTAATAAAGCCTGATTCGTTGGTGGTAGGGTCGAAAGCAACCCAGCCATCTTCGGCGCCTAACCAAGCTTCTGTCCAGCGGTGCACCGTAAAAGAGCCCTTGTTATAGGACAGACCTCCCACAACTCTGGCGGGAATCTTTACTGCTCTGAGCAAGGCGGTTAAAAGTAAAGCTTTACCTTCTGGATTGCCTACTTGATTTTCTAAAGTTTGGCGTGCTGAGGGTAAAGCTACGCCTTCGGCTATTTGGTTGGATACGTAGCCGTTTAAGCGTTGGGCAGCTTGGAAAGCCGTCTCCGATTTCCAAGTGACTTCTTTAGCTTTGGTGGTCAGGCTATTAACTTCAAGCTCAATGCCTGGGCAAGCTTGCAAATATTTTTTGAGTTCGCTGGGCACAGTCTCAGTAAAGGGAAATTTCGCTTTGGGAGTTTCACCTTTTAAGTCGCTGCTTACCACGGCGCGTCCCTTTATCTGTCCTTCTTTAACTTCACCGTAGAATTGTTGTTTGTAATTTTTAATTTGGTGTTGGGCTAGTTCTCCACCACGCAATCTTAAATCTACAAAAGCTTCCAAATGGGTGAGCTTGTCAGGATCTTGGAAATAGATATTGGAAATCTCAGAATTGGCCTTAATGCGTTGCCCGGAAGATTTGGCCACAGCCGAAACTACGCCGGGAGTGGAACGGCGGAAAACTAAACCAGAACCGATCTCTTTTATCTCAGCCAATTCGTAATCTTTGGCATAGACGCGCACGTAAGCCAAAGGTGATGAGTTTACATCAGTAATTTTATAAACAAAAGTTGTGTGTGCAACTCCGCTGCGATCTTTCCAGGCTTCTTTGATAGGCTTATACACTATAGTTTTGCCTATGCCTTGCAAGATAGGATCGTAAGTTTCCAAAACTCCGCCCTGAGAAGCGGCTCTGACCATAAGCCAGTAGTGCTCAGGGAAAGTATCAAGATGGCCCCACAAGTTATTAAAGACGATCAGAGGAGGCTTATTAGCTGCATATTTTTGTAAATAGCCTTGCTCTTTGCCCATATAGTTGTTGTTTTGGGCGATAAAATCTTCGGAGTATATACAATTAACACTTAAGGCGTCTTTGCTTTTTTGTTCACCTTGAATGCAAAGGAATAAAGCTGGCGCTAAAGTTTTTTTGTCTATTTGGGTATTGGCTGTAAATTTCAGATCTTGTACCGTATCTACGCCCATTTTTATGCGCGAAGCAGAATCCATGACATAAGTAGACTGCCCACCTAAGGTTAAAAGGCGATTGATTTTGTATTGTGAGTAGCCTACCAATTGGCCGGCATACTCAATGGCAAAGTAGTTGTCGGTACCAATAGCCAGATCGTTTTTAACAACTCGCGGTCCTTGAGGAATTTCGGATTCGGGCAAAGGTTGAGCCAATTCCAATTTGGCTGGACGCTCTTTTATTTTAGCAGTGTTTTTCTTCTTGGCTTTTACGGGTGAGGGAGCTGGAGCGTATTTATCCCAAGGATTATTGCCTGTTACTTCAGGTAAATTTTCTTCCACTTCTGGGCTACCTTCGGCGGTAGCCGGAATAGGCATAGCCTTCTCAGAAGTCTTGGAAGTAGAAGCTTTCTTAGAACTTGAAGGCTCGGCTTGATATTTGTCCCAAGGGTTGGCTGAAGAATCTGTTGTGGGGGACACAGATGATGGTGGAGCCACGCTCGGATCGGCGCCTTTGGCTTTGGCTGCCGGCTCGGCTTGGTATTTATCCCAAGGATTGGCTTGAGCTACCGCTTGAGAGTAGGTATTGTACAGACGACCATGAACTTGAGGCTCTTTTGAGTAAGCTGCCGACCAAGGAGCTAAGCAAAGTAAAGAAACAGCTGCTGCAGTAAAAGTGAGTCTGTTCATAAGCTTGAGAAAAATCCTGACCTAATGAGTAAAAAATTCGTGTTCTGACTAAACAGATAGGTAATTGTTTCAAAAGCCGCAGCTTTTCCTTTTAGAAAAGCCGGTCGACTTTCTTTGACAGTTATAAATTCTTGATTAAGTGTCGAAAAGCTCTTGCAAATAGGCATACATTTCTGGGTCGCGCTGCTCTACAAGAGGCTTTAAAGTGGGGTGGAAATAGGCTTCTACAGTTTCGGCAAAATATTCTGCTGGATTAGTAGCTGCGTAATTGGAAACTAAACCTGTGCGGCTGTGGCGGAATTTATTCCACAATTGTACCGATAAAGGCAAACGGCGACCGTGTCCTTCGCTGAAGGCGTTATCGTAAGCGTGGGCAAATTCGTGCCTGGCCACCGAATGATTGGGTTGTCCAAGCTGCTCTTCACCTATCACCAACAAACGTCGGGAAGAATCATACAATCCGCGCACTTCAGACCAGTAACGACCGTCAAAGGTTTTTTCGGAAGGAGCCACCACATACATACCCTTGATTTTTAATTGAGTGAGGGCTTGGCGACGATCCAATACGATAATATGAGCTCCGAAGGAACGTACCTGGGAAATGATCTTGGCTCCCATGGGTTCGAGTTCGTCCTGAACTTTTAAGCGTGAAGCTTCGGTTGGAGCGTAGTAGATCATGCGGTTAATCATTTCGCGCACAGGCGAATAAACTTGGTGGCGGATGCGCTTATCAGAACTGGTGGGCACGAATCCAGAAAGTTGAATCGTGGTAGGAAAGATTAAGTTTTGAGGCTGTTTTTGCCCTTCTTGTTCTGATTTGCTGCGGCGGAAGGAGTCTAAATCGCTGAGCAAGCCATTAAAATCGCGCTCAGGTTTTTCTTCTTCCTCTTCATCATCTTCCTCGCCGATAAGATCGATGCCCTTATGTTTAAGAAGTTTTCGGCGCAATTTTTTAAGATAAGCTTTGGCTTCAGGTGACAAAGTAACCGAATCTTCTAAGTTGCCTTGTAAAGCCAAAGCAACCTGATCTTCAATATCACCTACTTCTTTTAATATGTTCGATTTTACGCTGCGGGCCATTTCGCGCTGAACGGCCTGCAGATAACCTGCGTCGTATGTCCCTAAGTTGGGACCGCGAATTTCCATACCCATAAGTAATAACCCTGACAAACAATAGAATGAAGGTGAAATTTAGAAGTACCTCTGCAATTAAATAAGCGAACTGTCAGTCTGTTTCTTTTTGGTTGAACCGACTGTCGTTCGCTTATGTCCACCCTATCAGATTGAAAGTCTGCCGGATTAAAGCAAAAGGCGCCCTTTTAGTATGCTTTTCTCCGACAAACTTCAGCTAAGACAGGCTGTAATTAAAGAGCGTGGATACCCTTGGTAATGGGCATATGACGATCTAAGCCCAAAAGCATAGGCGATAACTTCAAACCAATCGGCCCTTGCTGACGTTTGAACTCGCTGCGCTCTACCAAGCGGACAACTTTCTCTACCATAGCTTCAGCGAAGCCAGCTTCCTTGAGTTCGGCTTTAGTGTAGCCTTCTTCGAGATAGGCTTTTAGCATGGCGTCAAGCACATCGTAGTCGGGTAAACTATCAGAGTCTTTTTGACCTTCATGCAATTCGGCTGACGGAGGACGGGTAATAATTAGAGAGGGAATGACCTCTTCTTCCCGATTGAAGTAACGGCAAATGGAGCGAACTTCGTTTTTATAAAGATCCATAATTGGAGCAATGCCGCCGGCTCCGTCGCCGTACAAAGTAGAGTAACCTACGGCTTCTTCGGCTTTATTTCCCGTACATATAGCTAACCAACCGAATTTATTGGCCATGGCCATAACTAAAATGGCACGGATACGAGCTTGTATGTTTTCTTCCGTAATATCAAAATCACGACCGGCAAAAGCTGGAGCTAAAAGCTCGGTAAAAGCTGCTCTCGGCCCTTCGATAGGTAACAATTGCAAATCAATACCGAGGTTCTTACACAGTTTGGCGCCTTCTTCTTCGCTTATATCAGTGCTGAAGCGGCTGGGCATGTAAAGGCCATGCACGTGCTCGGAACCCAGTGTGCGTACGGCTAGAGCGGCACATAAGGCTGAGTCGATGCCACCAGAAATGCCTAAAACAACGTCGGTAAAACCGTTTTTGCGCATATAATCGCCTAAGCCTAAGCACATGGCTTCGGTTTGTTCTTCTTCTTTGGCCCATTTTTCATTAGCCGAAGGAAGTTGGAGAGGCTGAGCGCCGTTTTGCGTCTCTAAAGTCCAGAGAACACAATCTGTTTGAAAGCGTGGTGCGTAATTTAAAAGTTGGCCTTGCTCGGAAATAAGCAGCGATCCACCTTCTAAAACAATCTGATCTTGGCCGCCGACTAAGTTGGCGTCTAAGATGTTTATTCCCAATTCTTGGGCACGCTGTTGCAATAAAGAAGCATGACGGTGCCAATGTCCGGTTACGAAAGGACGGGCGGCCAGATTTATGGCTAAAATCTGACTGTTATCGCACTGTTTCTCTTGCTCTACCAAAGAAGCAAACTCTTCATCCAGAATCTCTTCATCTACAGATAAGATAATTTTGTAACCTTCGTGAGCAATGACTGGCGTCTTAGTAACGCTGTTATTGAAATAGTCGGAAGCATTAAACCAAGAGTGGTCGTGCAAGGCTGAAGCTTGCAAATGAGTAATCTCGGCTTTTTCGTTATGTGAAAGTAAGACCGCTCCATTGTAAAGCGTCTCTTCTCCATCTTCTTGGTTGATAATTGGAGAGCCGAGGATAACTTTCAGGCCTTGGCAAGTTTCAGCTATGGCGTGCCAAGCTTTTACAATAGCTGCCGTAAAAGCACGATTGCGGAGTAAGTCGTGAGGAGGATAACCGGTAAGAGCCATCTGAGGGAAAACAACCAGTGAAGCTTGAGCTTCTTTGGCTTGCTCGATGGCTTTGATGATGAGGTGACTGTTATTTTCAATGTCGCCAACAGTAGGGTTTATCTGAGCTATAAACAGTTTCATGGTAGGCTGGTAGCCTTTCTAGCTAGTTTAGTAGCGATACTTTGATTTTACGTTGCAAACAAAGCCCCCGATCTTTATAGAACGAGGGCTTCGCAGAAAAAAAGTTATTTCTTGATATTAGTTAAGCGGGGGAGAGGACGGAACACCACATGGAAAGCTTCGTCGTCGGTGCCTATACA
Source organism: uncultured bacterium (assembly GCA_934636825.1). Lineage (GTDB taxonomy): Bacteria > Vulcanimicrobiota > Xenobia > Xenobiales > Xenobiaceae > Bruticola. Next base: position 54,917 of record CAKUBG010000010.1, read on the forward strand.
TAAGTCGGCATTCTCGCCGAAGTAGCTGCAAAGAGATTCTACTTTCAAGCCATCGATACGATAATTTTGTACCGGCTCTTTAAGCATGGAAAGCTTGTAACCTTTATCCTTGATCTCCACAGTTCCAACTTCGCAAATAACCGAATCGAAGGGGCCCAGATCGCCATCATCAGTAGTTCCTACACTGAGAATGCGGAATTTGTTCTCTCCACTGGGCTGGAAGTTTAAGTCTGAACAACTGCGGCCACCGTTAAGAAAATCGCGCAAATCGATATTTTTACGCTCCAACTCAACAAGCTTGTTGCCTTCTAAACGGGTTACAACCAATTGGCCGGCATGTTTTGAATCGCCGCGCAATCCCATAAATATGTAGGTGTTTTGCTGGCCATCTTGCAAAGCAGCACAGCCTTCTATTTGTAAATGATCCGGAGTCATACCGTCGGCAGGCATGGGAAAAGGATTGAAGACCTTCACCACCCTGGCGATCCAACCGGAATAAGGATCATGGCCTACTTCAATTTCGAAAGCCCTACCGGATCCGCCTTTCCAATAGCCGCTCTCAAAGGCATAAAAATGATAAGGCTGTCCAGGTACTTGACATATGGCTTCTAAGTCACTGGCTTTCTGAGCTGAAGAATTTTCATTTATATCCCAGGAAGACACTTCGATAGGTAAGAATTTGGCGCCCTTATTATCCTTTACTTGAAGAATATGCAAGCGGGGCTTGTCTGATTTAGCTTTAACATCCGACACTGTTATAATGGCGTTTTGATTCAAGTTGGTCATGCCGCTAATGTCGGCGGGGTCAGCCAGAGCCGGAACTGCCAAGCCTAAAGCTAAAGCCGTACTGCACAGAGCAAGGGAAAATTTTGATGCTATAGACACGGTATCTTACCTCTCTTTTTATCGATATTCTTGGGACGGTAGAGCGCACATTGTGCCGAAAGTCGCCAAATCGACGCAAAGTTCAAGCTTAAATTGCTTTAAACCAAACGGAGGGAGTGCGCGTCCTTCTCCGCAAATAACTATGCGTTATTCTTAATAGGCAATTTTTTCCCCTTCGCTGGTTTTTTCTGCTTTAGAGCGGAATTTTTGGAATAAAAATAAATTGGAGCAAATAGTACAAAATGGAAACTGACAATATAAATATTTCGCTGGCCGACGTGCTTGATAATGATTGTTGTCCAGAGCTTTTAGGAGCTAATCCGCGTCCGCGTGTAGTTGGAGTAGCTGTAAATTACGATAAAGTATATATATGGCAGCGTCTAACTACCGATGAAGCTAAGGCTGAGCATGGCGCTAGTCCGGTTCAATTAAGCATAGAAAAATTTCGCCCTTATTTCTGGATGCATCATACTAAGTTGAATGAAGTAATGGCACATGATGAAGAATGTACTTACGAAAGTAAACAATTGAGCGGAACTGGATTCTTTAACAGTATTGTTTCAGCTAACAATATTGAGGAATTAGCTGCCTTAAATAAAGAAATCACCTCTATATACAAAGAGGTTAAAAAAGAGTTAGCCGCTTCTCACTTTGGCGAACACAGCGCTTTGCAACTTTATAATAACGATTTGGTAAATTTGTACCTTACCAAAGCCGGGTTCTGTCTTTTTAATGGCTTAAATTTTAAAGAAATTTTGCGTTTAGGTTTGACGGTATTTACGTCTTGTTGCAACGGAGAAAATTTGCATGGTTGCATCGAAGAAAGTATCGGTTGTCTTTATATGCACCTTTCCGACGGTCGAGAAAAAGTGCTTTGTTTGGATGATTATGAGGGCGACGAAGCTAAGTTGCTTCAAGATTTTGTGCAAAATGTGCAAAATTGGGATCCTGATATTATCGAAGGCCATTTTTTATATGATGATATTTTGCCTTATTTGCAAGCTAGAGCCAAAAAAGTCAAGGTAAAATTGCTACTGGGGCGTGAATTTATTCGCGAAGATAAGAAGCGCAGTATTCCTAAAGATGTTTGCTTAGAACCCAAAGGGCGCAAAACCTATACTACTATTGCCAACAAACGCTACGACTATATTTATTGGGACTTGTGGGGACGTGAATTAGTCGATACTTTGATGTTGGCTCGTTTGCGCGATGTCACATTCCGTGAATTGGAAACTTTTTCGCTGGAAGAAACGGCGCAATCGCTTGGAACCATGGGAGAAGAAGAGCCAACTTTCGCTTCAGAAAAGGAAAAAGCTGAATTTTATGGCCATTTGCTGGAAAAAGTTAGCGAAGCTTTACTTTATCCTTTCTATGTTCAAGCGCAATTTTTCCCTTATTCATTGCAAAATACTATTTTGCGCGGTACGGCTACTAAAATTAACAGCTTATTCTTGCGCTATTATTTAAGTAATTCGGTTAGTATCCCTGACAAGCCGCAAGTAGCCGAATATATGGGCGCTTCTGCAGGCCAAGAAGTGGAGGGCATTGTACATGATGTTTATCACTGTGATGTACAATCGCTTTATCCCTCAATTATGCTCAGTTGCAATTTAGGACCTAAGGCTGACGAACTGGGCCTTTTCCTTAATTTGTTAGCTAAATTGCGCACTTTCCGCCTTAAGGCCAAAGCTCTTATGCGTCAAGTTCAGAAAGAAGCCGAACAAGATGTGGAAAGAATACGTTTTTATGACGCTTTGCAAAGTACGTTCAAAATTTTAATCAATTCCTTTTATGGCTATTTGGGCTTTGCTCAGGGCAATTTCGCCGACTTCGCCAAAGCTTCTGAGGTGACAGCCAAGGGTAGAGAAATTTTAGCCACTATTATTTCCAAATTAAAAGAGCTGAATTGCCGCGTGGTAGAGTACGATACCGATGGCGTTTATTTCCAGGCGGCTCCCGAATCTGGGGGAAATTCGGAAGTTTATGGTAACAATATCGCTAAAGAGATCAATAGTATTTTGCCTCCAGGCGTTGGAGTGGAGTTAGACGGCTTCTATCCGTCTATGTATTCTCACACTACCAAAAATTATGTGCTCCTTGACAAAAATGGCACTTTATCTTTCAGTGGAGCCACTTTCCGCTCTCGTTCGCGTGAACCATATTTGCGTCTAGCTTTGCAACGCACGGCTTCTTTTGTTTTGCAAGGTCGACCTGAGGAAGCTGCGGCTTATCTCGCTCAACTAAAAGATGATATTCTCAAGCATAATGTCCCCATAACTATGCTGGCCAAGACCGAAATTTTAAATGACTCTTTGGAAAATTATGGCAAAAAAATTGAAAAGAGTAGTCGCAATCGGGCTGCCGCTTATGAAGTAGCCCTTAAATCTAGACATACTTACGCCGCTGGCAAAGCGGTGCGCTATTATATTACTGGCGACAAGAAGAGCGTTCGTATTTTCGAAAATGCTAAAGAACTGAGCTTGTATGATGCTGCCGCTCCTGACGAAAATAGTGCTTATTATGTTGGCAAATTGGAAGCTTTATTAGAGCAATTTCCACTTTTGGTGCCTGCTGAAGCTTTGCCTGTGAAAAAGAGTCGTAGTCTCAAAAAATAAAAACTCTCAAGCTTAGGAGCTTTTAAAGCGATTGTGTCGAAAGGCGGCGAGCCGTCTGAGAATGCTGTCGCTTTTTTTTGCGTAAGTTGCCTCGGGCAGTACTGTTTAACCAATAAAAAATATCAGCTTAGCTAACGAATCTGTTTGAGCTTTATTTTCTGTCAAAATGTAAAGCTTAGAGGGGGCTGTTTGGTAGCTTAAGAGGAGTGACAAAATGGGCCAAGCCTACGAAAAACTTTTAAAAAAGATCAAAGAAATCACTTGCTTAAACGAAATTTTGGAGTTGCTGACTTGGGACTTAGAGACCGGTATGCCAATTGGCGCTGACGAAGCCCGCGCCGATCAGATGGGAGTCGTTTCTGAATTGTCTCATCGCCTTTCTACTTCGGAAGAATACTTGCAACTTATTAAAGCCTCTGAAGAAGAACTGGCCGAAGAGAAAAAGTCCGGCCTTAAAGTCCAGTCTTCTTCTCCTTACGATTTGCACAATTTGGATGTTAAAGCCGATTTGCTGCGTAAAGTCAGACGTGACGCTGATAACAATTCTAAAGTGCCCGCTTCTGTCGCTTCTGCTTTGACTGCTGCTTGCTCTAAAGCTCAAAGCGTTTGGATGAAAGCTCGTCAAAATAATGACTTTGCCTCTTTCCGCGAACCTTTGGAACGTGTTGTCGAGCTTTGCCGCGCTAAGGCTGAAGCTTTGGGTTACAAAGAACACATCTATGACGCTTTGCTTGACGTTTACGAACCTGGTTTAACTACCGCTCAAGTGAGCAAAGTTTTTGGAGAGTTGCGCGGCCACTTGGTAAATTTGGTCAGTCGCATAGCCAAAGCCGAGCAGCCGCAATTGCGCGTTATCAATAAAAATTATCCCATAGAATTGCAACGCCGTTTTTGCCATCGTCTCATGAGTGATATGGGTTATGACTGGACGCGCGGCAAAGTAGATGATGTAATTCATCCTTTCTGCTGTTCATTTTCCACTAGAGATGTGCGTGTAACTAACAATTTTAGTGAACAGGCTGTTACAAAAGCTATGTTTACGGCTTTACACGAAACGGGACACGCGCTTTACGAGCAAGGCTCTCCCTGCGAGTGGACGCACACTCCTTTGGAAGGCGGCGCCAGTATGGCCGTTCATGAAAGTGAATCCCGTTTATGGGAAAATATTATCGGTCGCAGCAAAGCTTTTTGGGAATTTTACTATCCAGTCTTTAAGTCTTATTTCCCCGCTCAAACTGTCGGCGTAGACTTAGAAGAATTTTATAAAGCCGTAAACTACGTTACTCCTTCATTTATACGCACTGAAGCTGACGAAGTAACCTATAGTTTGCATATTATGTTGCGCTTTGAATTGGAAAAAGCGCTTATCGAAGGCTCTTTGAAAGTAAAAGATTTGCCGGAAGCTTGGAATAGCGCTATGTCCGACTACTTAGGTATTGTACCTGATACTGATACTGAAGGTTGTTTGCAAGACGTGCACTGGTCGTCAGGTTTGTTCGGCTATTTCCCGGCTTATGCTTTAGGTAACTTGATCGGTGCTCAAACTTGGCAAGCTCTTAAGAAAGATGTGGGCGACACGGATGAAGTATTGCGCCATGGTCAGTTGGGAACTATTCGCAACTGGTTGCATGATCATATCTATGTTTATGGCCAGCGTCTCTATCCGAGCGAATTGCTTAAGGCCGCTACCGGAGAAAGTTTGCAAGCCAAGCCTTTTGTAGATTATTTGGAAAATAAATACGGCGCTCTCTATAATTTATAGTTCTAAGTGCTAGGCTGTAGAGCTTAGCTTGAACCGTTACAAGCGCCTTTTTGGCTATTTTATTAGCCAAGGAGGCGCTTGTTTTTGTTGAGGAAGTTTGAACACAACTTCATAGTCAGAAAAGTTCTAATGTACATCTAACAGACTGAGAAAGTTTTTTGGCAGGGGAAGGACGACTGCGGTTCGTAATAACCTGGCGTTAAGAGATTTATGGCCCTCATCTAAGAGAGGGGCCCTTTTTTATGAAGATAACAAGTCTCTTCTTCCATATTCGATAGTTCGAATTGTCAGAAGAAAAGGCTTTTTGGAGGTTAGACATGGCTTTGACTATTAGACCGTTAGGTGATCGCGTTGTGGTGAAGCGCCTCGCTTCCGAGCAGAAGACTGCCGGTGGTATTTATATTCCCGAGAGCGCTCAGGAAAAACCCATGAAATGCGAAGTCGTGGCCGTAGGTTCCGGCAAATTGCTCGATAATGGCAAGCGCAACCACATGGAAGTGGAAGTCGGCCAGACCGTTTTGCTGGGCAAATACTCCGGCACTGAGATTAAGCTTGATGGCGAAGAGTATGTAATCGTCGATCAGCGCGAAATTATGGGCATTTTAGCCTAAGGTAAAAAATGGAGACACATTGCCAACGGTGGTAGTGTGGCTCCGCTAGTAAGTGGCTGTATGGTAGAGGGGGAAAGGTCGACAGGAGGTTGATTAGAACGCCTGACCTGTCGCAGGGGGAGCAGAAGTCATATAATGACAAAATGCCTGCAGTCGCGAAGTTTTTGTTCATATTCGGAAAGAGGAAAAAATTATGGCAGCTAAGATGATTATTTACGGTCAGGAAGCCCGCAAAGCTTTGGAAAAGGGTGTTGATGCTTTGGCTAACGCTGTACGCGTAACCTTAGGCCCGCGTGGTCGTAATGTCGTGCTCGATAAAAAGTTCGGCTCTCCTACCATCACCAATGATGGCGTGACTATCGCTAAAGATATCGAGCTTCCCGACATGTTCGAAAATATGGGCGCTCAGCTGGTTCGTGAAGTTGCTTCCAAGACCAACGACATCGCCGGCGACGGTACCACCACCGCTACCGTTTTGGCTCAGGCTATGGTTCACGCCGGTATGAAAAACGTTACCGCTGGTGCCAACCCCATGTTCATTAAACGCGGTATCGAGCAAGTGGTCGAGCGCGTTGTCGAAGCTATTAAAGCTATGGCTGTGCCTGTAGAAACCACCGAAGCTATCGCTCAGGCCGCTACCATTTCCGCCAACAACGACAAAAAGATCGGTCAGCTCATTGCTGAAGCTATGGACAAAGTCGGTAAAGACGGCGTTATTACCGTTGAAGAGTCCAAGACTATGCACACCGGTCTCGAGCACGTCGAGGGCATGCAATTTGATAAAGGTTACATCTCTCCTTACTTCGTAACCGATTCCGACCGCATGGAAGCCGTTTTGGAAGATCCTTTCATCTTGATCGTCGAGAAGAAGATTTCCGCCATCAACGACATCGTCCACCTTTTGGAAAACGTTTCCCGCTCCGGCCGTCCCCTCTTGATTATCGCTGAAGACATCGAAGGCGAAGCTTTGGCTACTTTGGTCGTTAACAAGTTGCGCGGCGTATTGAATATTGCTGCTGTTAAGGCTCCTGGTTTCGGTGACAGACGCAAAGAGATGCTTAAAGACATCGCCATTCTCACTGGCGCTCAGGTTGTCAGTGAAGAAATCGGTCTCAAGCTCGAAAACGTCGGCCTCGACTCTTTGGGCAGCGCTGTACGCGTCAAGATTACCAAAGACGACACCACTATTGTTGAAGGTCGCGGCGATGCCGAAGCTATCAAAGCTCGCATCGAGCAAATCCGTCACCAGATCGCCGAGAGCGATTCCGATTACGATCGCGAAAAATTGCAAGAACGTTTGGCCAAGTTGGCTGGCGGCGTAGCTGTTATCCGCGTGGGTGCTGCTACCGAAACCGAATTGCGCGAGAAGAAACATCGTTTAGAAGACGCTCTCTCCGCTACCCGCGCTGCCGTTGAAGAAGGTATTATCCCTGGTGGTGGTACCGCTTTCATCAGAGCTTTGCCCGTTTTGGATGAGATTAAGCTCGAAGGCGATCAGCAAGTAGCCGTAGATATTATCCGCCAAGCTTTGGTAGAGCCTTTGCGCTTAATCGCCACCAACGCTGGTGTTGAAGGCTCCGTCATCGTCGAGAAGGTAAAAGAAGCTGATGCTCCTATCGGTTATGATGCCTTGAACCGCGAGTTCAAAGACATGGTTGCCAATGGTATCATTGACCCTGTAAAAGTTACCCGCTCTGCTTTGCAAAATGCTGCTTCTATCGCCGCTATGGTTCTCACTACCGAGACCCTTATTGCTGAAAAGCCTCAGAAGGCTGATCCTGCTGCTGCAGCCGGTATGCCCGGCGGTATGCCCGGCGGCATGGGCGGAATGGACTTCTAGTCTCTATTAGCCTCTAAGGCATGGTTTAAGTGCTGCGTTTTCTGAATCGTACGATTGTCCGCAACACTTAAATAAGGGGGCGCACTTATAGGAAAGGAGCTTGAGAGTTAGTTGCTCTCAAGCTTTTTTCTTTAGTTTGTTTTTTTGAAAAGTTATAGTGAAAACGAAAAGTCTGAGCAATTTTGGCTTAATCTTAAGAAAAAAAGGCTTTGACTTTGTCTTGCTAGAAAACAACGGCCGCTGCGCCTATTTTTTTGCTGTTTTTTATACAGCTTTGCGCTAGTGGCAGTATTTTATTTGTTGGGTTTTTTAATATGAGAAGTTTTAAGGTTTGGCTGGCCTTAGGTATTGTGGCCGTGTCTTGCTGGGCTTGTGGTATGTCTGAGGGACAGACTGTAAATATGTATGTTTCCCAAATGACAGTATACGAACGCAGAGTAGAGGCCGATGCTTACGATATTGGCAAGATAACTTCCGAAATAGATACAAATATAACTGAGCAGCAACGTGCCGAGTTAGTAAAATCTCTCAAAGGGCAGGCTGCGCGTTTAAAAGATACGATTAAGGCGATTGAAGAAGCCAATTGTCCTCAACCTTGTCAAAATATGCGTGTTCATTACCAAGGAGCTTTGCAAAATCGCTTGGAGCATTGTAAAGTTTTGGCCGATTTCTTGGAAAAAAATTACCATCCCGGACAAGCTGTAGATGGCAAAGCTTTAGCTGCACTTAAGAATAAGACTGACAAATTAGCTCAGGAAACGGCTGAATACGAAAATAAAATTCACGAAGATAAAGTGCTTTTGGCTAATTCTTACCGTGAAGTTCAGTTACCTGAAGTTGTCGAGAATAAATAGAACTTAAGTTATAAGTTTAGGTCTGGATATTTCACTTTTTACGCCGTTTTTCGAATCGGCAATTTTTATTGCCTTTTGGGGGCCCTTTTGTGGGGGGCTTGCATTTTAGGAGAAGACGAATTGGGTTACGCTCCGTTTATCAGTGGCATTATTGCCAATGCCAAAAAATATAAAGAACGCTCTGCTTACGAAGTTTATCGTGATGATCATTGGGAAAAAGTCTCTTGGACTCAATTTTTGACCAATATCAGCAAGGCTGCTTCGGCGGTACTAAACTTTTCTTTGGCGCCGGATGATTTAGTAGCTGTCTATGCTCCCAATTGTCCGCAGTGGCACGAAATAGATTACGGCTGTATGGCAGCTAAAGCTGTTACAGTAGCTGTACATGCTACATGTTCAGTCGAAGCTGTGCGCCAAATTTTCACCGAGACTACTCCTAAATTGACTTTTGTTGGCAATGCCGAGCTGGCCGAATTGCTTTTCGGAGCTGTGGAAAACCCCGGCCACGTAGTTATTCTCGAAGGTGAACATCCCAAGTGTCAAAAATATGCCGATTTTGTTAATGTGGAAGTTCGCTCCGACTGGGATGCCAAAGTTGCCGACACTAAAGCTGATGATCTTTGGACTATAGTTTATACTTCCGGCACAACCGGAGCTGTGCGTGGAGCTATGCTCACTCATGGCAATATCGTTTACCAAATTTTACGCCATCGCGATAGATTGCCCGATCTTACCGATCAGGATCGCTCTTTTTGTATGTTGCCTTTAAGCCATGTTTTTGAGCGTGGTTGGTCGGCTATTCAGTACACTTGGGGTATGACTTACTACTATTGCAAGCCTTCGCCGGAAATTATCCGTTTGCTTCCTTATGCCGCTCCGTCGGTTATTTGTGTCGTACCGCGTATCTTAGAAAAAATTTATACGGCTATTCACGAAAAATTTGCTCAGCGATCCAAAGCTATGCAAGGCATAGTTGATAAGTGTGTCAAGATTGGCTGTCAATATCAAAAAGAATTGCTGGAAGGCAAAAAGCCAGGGCTTTGGCTGCGTATGCGCAACAAAGTGGCTGACAAGTTAGTCTTTTCTAAAGTTCGCCATGTCTTTGGCGGTCATATTAAGCACCTGGTGGTAGGTAGCGCGTCCTTGACAGCTTCTGTGCACGAATTTTTCCGCGCTTGTGGTATCTTTATCAATAATGGTTACGGTATGACAGAAACGACCGCTACTATTTCCTCTACACCGGTGGGACGCAGTATTCCCGGTATGGTCGGTTTGCCCATGGAAGGCATAGAAATCCGCTTAGGTAAAGATAACGAAATACAAGTGCGCGGCGATAGCGTTATGGTCGGCTATTACAAAAAGCCCGAAGAGACCAAGGCTTCCTTTACTGAAGATGGCTTCTTTCGCACTGGCGATGTAGGACGTTTTGCGCCCAATGGCTATTTGTGTATTACTGATCGCATTAAAGATATGATCCGTACCTCTACGGGCAAATATGTCGCTCCTCAGTATTTAGAGTCACGCTTAGCTCTCTCTCCCTTAATTGAACAAGCGGCCATTATAGGCGAAGGTCGCTCTTGGGTAGGTGCTTTGCTCGTTCCCAATTTTGCCAAATTGGAAGAATACGCTAAAAAGATCGGTCTGGCATTTTCTTCTCGTGAAGAGTTAGTAGGCTATCCGGAAATAGTCAATTTTGTCAAATCGACTATAGATGATTTACTCAGTGATGTTGCTAAGCATGAGCGTGTTCAACGTATTGCTTTACTTACCCATCCTTTTACTATTCAGAGTGGAGAGCTTACTCCTACTTTGAAGTTGCGTCGTAAAATTATTTTAGAACGCTATCACGATTTAATTGCTTCGATGGACGCTTTTGATACTACTAGTTCAAAAATGGCTCCCAGCGCCGTCTGAGGCACTTAAATTTATTTTATCGATTTGACTGAAAGTGAGAATTAAGCTGTGCCTTTAAACTTTATGCCTTTCGCTTTGAAAATGAGAGACATTGAAGCTTCGGATATACAAATCGAAGCTTTTAGGCGTAATTGTATGAAGGCTTTTAGCGGTAAGGGCTGTTTTATTGGTGAAGATGAAATTGCTCCGGTAGGGGAGCTTCCTTCTTTAGAGCAGTTGGCTCCTCTAAGTAAAGAACAGAATGACAAGTTGCTCAATGCTTGTGCTGTTATTAAGCTTAATGGAGGTCTGGCTACCACTATGGGGTTGGAAGGGCGCCCCAAGTCTTTAGTGACAGCACATGGCCAGTCGTCTTTTTTAGATTTGACTGTGCGTCAAATTTTGAGCAAGCGCGAAAAGCTGGGCAACGAGTCTTTACCTCTCATTTTAATGAACAGCTTTAACACTAGTTCACAAACTATGAAAAGTTTGATGAGCTATTTAGACTTATTGGAACAGCCGGTTGCTGTGGAAATTGTGCAATCTCGTGTGCCACGCATTCAAGCCGATTCTCTGACTCCGTATGTTTCGGCTACCGATCCTTTAAGTGAATGGTGCCCTCCTGGCCACGGCGATCTTTATTTGTCACTTTTTGTCAGCGGTTTGTTAGTAGAGTTGCTTTCTCGTGGCATCAAGTACATTTTCGTGTCTAATATAGACAATTTAGGGGCCGGCTTGGATATGCGCATTCCTGAATGGATGGCCAGCCACGGTTATCCTATGGTAATGGAAGTGTCCCAGCGATGTGCTGCAGATCGCAAAGGCGGCCATTTGGCCAGAGATGTATATGGATCGTTTGTATTGCGCGAGTCGGCCATGTGTAAGCCGGAAGAGCGTGAATACTTCTCCGACATTGAGCGGTATCGTTATTTTAATACCAACAATTTGTGGTTCGACGCTGAAGCTTTGTACAAATTGATCGTCTCTCAGGGTGGATTGCTCGATTTGCCTGTAATTCGGAATACCAAGACTTTATATGACAATTGGGGCAAGGCTTGTCAAGTATACCAAATTGAGAGCGCTTGTGGATCTATTATTTCTTCTTGGCCCAATGCTCAAGCCTTAGAAGTGCCGCGCAGTCGCTTTGTGCCTGTTAAAGGACTTAGCGATCTTATGATAGTACGCTCTGATTTATTTTCGGTAGATAGCGATTACTCGATTCGCTATACTGGAAAGAGTAATGTTCCTCCCTTAATTTCTTTGCCTGCAGAAGTGACCTCTCTGGATGATTTAGAGCATATGTTACCTCATGGTGTGCCAAGTTTGCGCTGTTGTTCTTCGCTTTCTGTGGAAGGAACTGTTATTTTTGGCAAAGATGTAAAATGCGAAGGTAGTGTCAAGGTAATAGCTACTTCTGAAGCTTATATTCCCGATGGAACTGTACTCCGTGGTGAAATTCGTTTATAGATTTATATGAACAGTAATAAATTGCGCCGTGCTGTTTATGCCGGCAGTTTCGATCCTCCTACTAAAGGTCATTTGGATATTATTCGCCGATCCGCTCAACTGGTAGACGAGTTGATTGTGGCTGTGGTTCGTAATCCCAATAAGCACTCTCTTTTTACTCTAGCTGAGCGTGAAGAGATGATTCGTCATGACGTAGCTTCTTTATCTAATGTAGTTACTGCTTCTTTTTCTGGTCTACTGGTAGATTTTATGCGAGAGCAGCAAGCTAGTTTTATTGTGCGCGGGTTGCGTTCAGCTGCCGATTTTGAAGCAGAATTTAGCATGGCTCTTATAAATGACAGTTTAGCTCCGGAAATAGAAACGATTTTTTTTGCTTGCTCTCCGGAACACATTTTTGTCAGTTCCAGTGCCGTGCGAGAAATCGCTTCCTTGGGAGGAAAAGTCAGCCATTTGGTGTCAGAAGAAGTTCGCTTACGCTTACAAGAAAAGTTTAACTTAATTTTAGATTGATTAAGTATTGTGATATTTTTGAGGGATTTGTTAAGAGAAATGGAGGGTTAAACGTATGGATATATACAAAGTTTTAACTCGCTTAGAAAAAACTGTGGAATCAAGCAAAACTTTGCCGTTGATATTGTCTGCTTATTCGGTGATCAATAAAGAAAATTTTTTGAAAATAATTGCTGAAGCCAGAGCCAATTTGCCCGAAGAAATTTTACAAGCTAAAGATCTGGTCAGCCGTTCTAAACAGATTAGAGAAGACGCTACTCAAGACGCAGAAAAGATTGTCAGCGAAGCGGAAGATCGAGCCAGAGAAACTTTACGTGCTGCCAAAACTGAAGCCGGTAGCTTGATACAACAGCATGAAATTGTACGTCAGGCTAGGGAAGAAGCCGATCATATTATTCAAGAAGCCGAAGAAAGAGCCCGAGAAATTGAGGACAGTGCTTCTGCTGCTGCTGAAAAAGTCAGTCGTGAGGCCAATGATTATGCGCGTGGCGTTTGTGACGACGCTGATCGTTATGCTGCCAAAATTTTTGCCAATTTGCAGCGTGAGTGTAAGCAAATTTTAGATTCTCTGCAACGTTTGGAAAAGAAGCAGGAACCTTAAGTCAATATAGCTCTTTTTTCTGGTTTTGCCAATTTGCTATCTTATCTTTTTTGGGTAGGAGCTGAATAATAAAAAGAGAAAAAACAGCTAAGAAGAGTTTGTCCCGAAGCATTCAAAGTGCGGTTATATTGTGACTGAGAGTGCGTAATCAGCGATAGTTTGGGGTATTTAATCGTGGGTAGTGTTCGTCTTGTCGAAGTAAATAAGATCTATGATGGTTGGGCTCCCAATCCGGAGCACAAGGCATGGTATCAGTTCTGGAAGCCCAGTCGCCTTCCCAATCAAGTTCACGTAGTTAAAAACATTTCTTTAGATATAAAAGACGGTGAGTTCTTAGTTTTGGTTGGCCCTTCCGGATGTGGTAAATCTACCACTTTACGTATGGTTGCTGGTTTGGAAGAAATCACCAGTGGCTCTATCTATATCGGAGATCGCAAAGTAAACGATGTCTCTCCTAAAGATCGAGATATTGCCATGGTCTTTCAAAGTTATGCTCTCTACCCACACTTCAGCGTTTATGACAATATGGCCTTTGGCTTGCGTCAACGCAAATATTCCGAAGAAGAAATAAAAAAATTAGTCGATCACGCTGCTGAGCTTTTAGATATTAAGCATTTATTGCTGCGTAAGCCCAAAGAGCTTTCGGGAGGTCAGCGTCAGCGTGTGGCTATGGGACGTGCTATTGTGCGTCGCCCTCAAGTTTTCCTTATGGACGAGCCTCTTTCCAACTTAGATGCTAAGTTGCGTGTGCAAATGCGAGCTGAGTTGCAAAAGTTACACCACACTTTAGGTGTGACTACCATTTATGTGACTCACGATCAAACTGAAGCCATGACTTTGGGCGACAGAATTGTACTCATGCATCAGGGTATCATCCAGCAAGCGGCTGCTCCCTTAGAAATGTATGAACATCCGGCTAATAAATATGTGGCCGGCTTTATTGGTACCCCATCTATGAATTTTGTTGATGTTAAGTTGGAAGCTGCCGGTGAAGGAGTTACTGTTAAAGGTAAAGGCTTTAATTTCGAAATTCCGGAGCGTCTGGCTGGGCGCTTAAAAGAATTTGCCGGTGCCGAATGCACTTTCGGTATTAGGCCGGAGAATATTCACGATCCTAAGTTCGCTCGTGACAGTGAATTCTTGGTACCTATTTGCGCCAAAGTAGAAGTCTACGAACCTATGGGCTCAGAAGTCTCTTTACATATCCGCTTAGGTGAAGAAGAGTTAGTCGCCAGAGTCGATTCTCATACCGAGGCGAAAGTTGGTGATGTAGCCAGTTTAGCTTTGGATACACGCAAAATTCACTTATTTAATAAGGATACCGAAGTAGCGATGATCTAGAGTGGCCTGGGCCGCTTTGGTTGGATTTGCTGAAGGCGATAGAAAACTTATAGCTTAAAGTAAGGCCTTTCTCTGTGTGGTATCTAGGAGAGAGGCCTTTTAATTGGAGGAAACGGTGGGAGAAGAAATTTTAATGTCCAAAGAGGGGATAGGCGTTGTCACCCCTACTTTAGAGCCTGGTGATTTTTTTCAGGTCGGTACAGAAACAGAACAGACTTCTCATATCTATTTGCGTTATCAATTATTTAGCAATTTAAATGCTCTGGCTTTAAAAAATACTGCTCAAGAGCAAGCTGGTTTGCTTTTGGGAAGTCATACTAAAGATAATTCCTGGATTAAAATTGAAGAAGCTGTGGAAGTTAAAGCCCAAAATGGCCGTTTTATAGAGTCAGTTTGGAAAAAGGCCTTTGCTCAGGCGTCTAAGCAATTCCCTGGCATGAGTGTAGTTGGCTGGTTCCATTCTCACCCTGGCACGGGTAGTAGCGTTACTGAAGCTGAAAAGGAAGTTCACGCTAAATTCTTCCCTAAGCAATCGCAAGTAATTTATATTGTCGATCCGGTTGTGGGCGAACGCAGTTTTTATCTCTGGCGTGATGGGGCTTTACGTAACAGTGGCGGTTTCAGAATTTATGGTAAAAGTACGGCCGCTTCTACTACAGTGGTTAGTAGAGATACTTCTCGTCCGGAAGAATTTATCAACGATCGCTATTTGGAGCGTAGTGTAGAAAAATTACAACGTATGTTGCGCAATCCCGCCATCAGACCCATCGATTATGCCATTTTGGTAATGTTGGGCATTTGTTTATTGGTGCAATTATTGCGTCCCGCTCCTGTTGCCAAGGTTGATCAGCATGAAATTTTAGCTAACCAGGTGCAAATTTCTCAGCAAGTGGAAGCTGTTGAGAAGCGTGTTAAAGAAATTGAGGGCCACTTAGAAGCTGTAGGCGTTTTGGATAAAGAGTTAGGCCTTTCCAATGTCGAAATTACCGAAGCAGTAGTTGATAATTCTGGTAAAACCGAGAGTGCCTCTAACAAAGTTCAGGATAAAAAAGAAGCTAAATCTGATGATAAAGCTCAGAAGGCTGCCCAAAGTGGCTCCAAGATTATTCTTCATGATGTAAAGTCTGGCGAAACTATTTCTAGCATTGCTGAAAAATATTATTCAACTACCGACCCTAAAGTATGCAAAGCTTTAGGCAAATTTAACAAGTTGCCCGCCCCTTATTATGATCATATTGTGCCAGGCGATCAGTTAAAAATCCCTGCTCGCCAAAAAGTCGGTCTGTAAGTGCATTTTAGCAAGAGACAAAATTGGCCAGTATGGTTGAAGACTGTAATTTGCGCTTTGGCTTTAACTGTAATAGGCAGTCTTGGAGAAGTTATGGCAATTGAAGATAAAGGCGAATTGTATTTTGTATCCGTTCCGGTTGTAAGTGTCTTTGCCGACATTTATGATGATTCGGAGAGGGAAACTCAAGTGCTTTTGGGAGAGCCTGTCTACGTACTAAATGAAACCACAGACGGACTTTGGAAAGAAGTTATTGTTCCCAATCAATATAGAGAACCGGAAGGTTATCCCGGTTGGATCAATGGTCGCTATTTAACTAAAGAAGACTCTTTTGCTGCTCATTTGTCGGAGCTTAATTCTTGTGCTCAGCCAACTTTGCGCTCTTGGTCTTTGGAAGACGATAGCTCTGCTCTATTGGTTATTAGTCCGCAAGCCTATATTTACGCTAGTCCTAACAAGAACAGTGAGATTAAAGGGCGCGTCTTCGCTTCAAGTGTTTTGTCTTTGCGCAATTTGCACCCAGTGCAAGGTGAGGATGGTTGTCAATACTGGTGCATAAACTGGCCTCATACAGAGTATGGCATATATTTGCCATATCAAGCCGGTTCTAAGCATACTTTACCTGCCCAAGGTGAAAGTCTTTTGCAAACGGCTCGCCGTTTCAAGGGAGTGGCCTACCTCTGGGGCGGTCTTAGCTGTCATGGTATAGATTGTTCTGGCTTAGTTTATGTGAGTTGCAAATTGCATGGATTGATTGTCCCTCGTGACGCTGATCAACAATTTGCCGTAGGATTGCCAGTTAGCCGAGAAGAGTTGGAAGCTGGTGATTTGGTTTTCTTTGGTAGAGATGAAGAACATATTGTCCATGTTGGTTTCTACGTTGGAAATGGCAAATTCTGGGATGCTTCCGGCAAGCATGGAGTAGGGCTGAGCTCTTTAGATAGCAACAGCTATTCTGTAAAGTATCGCTTTTTGGGTGGTCGACGCTATTTTGAAGAGTAATTCAATCAATCTGTACCGATAAAAAATATAAAATAAGCCCGCTGCAAAGCGCAGCGGGCTTATTTTATAGGCGTAGTTCTAAAAGTTTACTGAGCGTCTAAAGTAATGGAAACTATAAACTTTTTGTTGTTGCGCCAAACGGTAAGCTTTATGCGGTCGCCGGCACTATGTTTATTAAGCTCGCGAACCATGGCGCCTACCGAGCCGACGGTAACTTTGTCAACGGCGCTTACGGTATCGCCCGGTTTAATATTAGCCCTTCCGGCTGGAGAACCGTCGATAACTTGAGTGACAAAAACACCGCTGCTAATTTTTATATTGAAATCTTGAGCTTTTTCTAAAGTGAGGGTAGCTCCACTTAAGCCTAACCAGGGGCGTGTACCGGAAGGCAGACCGTTGCCATCGGCGATGTAGCTGCTGTCAGCCGGACTGTCCATAAGCTGTTGGGCTACGCTATAGGCATTTTTGATAGGAATGGCAAAACCTAAGCCTTGTGCTTTATCGTAGCCATTGGAAGGGCCGGTATAAACTAACGCATTGATGCCAATTAGCTCACCGCGCGAGTTGAGTAAAGCGCCACCTGACGAGCCGGGGTTGATAGCTGCATCAGTTTGAATAAGGTTGGTATATTTTATACCTTTGGTTTCGATATTGCGTCCTAAGCCGCTAATCATGCCTTGAGTTACTGTGCCGGTAAAGCCCAAGGGATCGCCTATAGCGATAACAGTTTGGCCTACACGCAAGTTGTCTGAGTTGCCTATGCGAGCAGCAGGTAAATTTTGAGCACCTATTTTAATAATAGCTAGGTCTTTATCGCCGGCAATTTTATGAATTTGGGCATCATAAGTCTTTTTGTTTTTGAGCTGGACTCTAATTTTTTTACCGCCCTTGACCACATGAGCATTGGTTAGGATATAGCCGCCGGAATTGATAATAACACCGGAACCTATACCAGGTTTGGTGCGGTTTTGACGGTAGGTGCGTACTGACACTACCGACTGTGAGGCTTTGGAGATTGCGCTGATACGGTCGCTCTCTTCATTGGCTTCGCTTGTGGAAATATTTGCAAATAGCAGAACCGCTACCAGAACCGTTATGGCTGCCAACCAATTGCGATGCGTTTTCAAGAGAACCTCCAGATGTTCAGACGATTCTAATCGTCCCTCTCCAGCTCTAAAATTTGACTGTGAATTTTTTGCCTAAAAAACTTACAACTCTAAGCGTCTCTTTTCTTTTGTGGCCGGAGGATAAAATCCTATTAAAAGAAGTCGCAAAGCTCAGAGAGGTAGACCTACCAGAGTGGGCTAAGTCTCCAAATTTATTTTAGTAGCTCCCAAGTCTGTCAATTTGGCAATAACATCAGCTTTAGTTACTGAATTTTCGACAGCTATAGAAGTTTCGATCAGAAGCTCTTGCTCTTCTTGGCTAATAGCTAATTTGCGTATCTTTATGCCGCCTGTACTAAGCTGAAGGCGCATCTTCTCCAATATACCTGGATCGTTTGGTAGAGATACATTTAAGTAAATAAGGTTCGAACCGGTAAAGACAGGCTCTAAACGTCGCAAAGTTACCAAAGTGAGAAGGGAAATTGCGCACGTAGCTCCGGCCATAATAAAGGCCCCGGCACCACAACTCATGCCTATAGCGGCTACAACCCAAAGAGTAGCCGCAGTGGTAAGACCGTGAACGGTAGCTCCATGTTTCATAATGGCGCCGGCGCCCAAAAAACCGATACCACTGACTATTTGGGCGGCAATTCGGGCCGGATCACGCGGCCCTTCGTTATAAGAGAAAAAATAAATAGAAAGGATTGTAAACAGGGCCGAACCGATAGAAACCATCACATGGGTACGCAAGCCGGCAGTGCGGTTCATAATTTCTCGCTCCATGCCGATAAAGCCGCCCAAAAGGGCGGCTGCTATCAGCCGTGAAGCCAAAACAAATTCTGTTTGTAATCCTATATTTTCCATTCTTATTGTTAAAGCATAGCTACAACTCGCTCGTCAGCTTTAAGTTCGGCGTAAATTGCATCCAGCTGTTCGCGGCTGTCAGCCATGATATCGATTGTAACAGATACGTAACGTCCTTTGCTGCTCTTAGCGATTCTGCAATGTTCCAAAGCCAATTCCGGCACATGCTTTTTCACAAGTTTGTGGGCATGGTCGAGAAAATCTTCTTCTGCATTGCCGAAAACTTTGATAGGGAAGCGACAGGGGAATTTAAGAGCGGCCCCTCTACCGCCGTGTTTAGCAATAAAAGCTTCAGAAGCGTCACTGAGTTTGGTCGCTACCTCATGCTTATGATCGTGGCAACCGCACCCGCAGTGCTCGTCGTGACTATTTTCGTGGTGATTATGTTCGCTCATATTAAAACTAAAGCCTCACTTAGCCGTTTTCTTCTAATTCTAACCGACTAGAGTTAGTTTTTCGTTTTCTTAGTCTTTGATTTGTGTTTATTTGCCTTCTTTTTAGCCTTGGTTTTGGCTTCTTTTTGTTTGTCGGCAGCTTGCTTTTTGGTAAAAGCTTCCACTGCGTTGGCTTTGGCCTCTTCTTCCAGGGTCTCTTCCTCTTCTTCAGGCTCTTGGCTAAGCTTAGGAGAAGTTAGAGGAGAAATGTAAGTATCAGTTGTGTCCCAACTGTAGTTCCATTTTGTCCACTTGTCAGGAAGACGCAAACCTTCAGGCATGCCCAATCTGGTAGGATAGCTCTTTAATGATTGACCAGCGCTGACCCTAACTGTTTGTAAAGTGCCCGTGGTATAACCGACTACGCACATGCCGCGATAGACGCTGAGCAAAGTAAACTGTTTGCCACCGGCGTCTGTTTTTAAAGCTACGGCATACATGGTGTTTTGATCGTTAACCGGAGTTACACGCACCTGGGGAGTAAGCATGAAAACCATACTCTCAGGTGTACTGTAAGCAAAAACTCGGCCTTGTCTCAGGAAGAAACCGCTGAGGAAGCGTTCGTTCTTGTCCGTTTTCAAGCTTTCAATCAGCACATCGCTATATTTATCAATGCGTAAATTGCCTCCGTTGCGCAAAGCTATCACATTGTAAGGCGATTTCTCACTGATTAAGCGACTGTCTACCGGAACCATATCCCCTTTATGGACAGGAATGTAGCTCTGTCGATAATTAGTCTTTAAATCGTGAGTTTCGATAGGCAATAAAGGCACTTCGTAGTCAGCGGCAAACCACTTTAAGACGTTGTTAATATTAAGAACACCTACTAAAATAGCTACGCCGACAATGAAAAGGAAAGCTCCCCAATACCTTTGCTTACGCCAGAATGAATCTGTTTTGTAGTATTGTTTCCACTCTTTTTCCCAGCGTTTGAGCTCTTCCATACGACGCATGCGCCGTTCCAAAACAGACTCATGCTTTTTCGTAATTTTGTAAGGCTTTTCGCTTTCACGCTTATGCTGCTTCTTGGGGTGCTTTTTAATTTCCGAACCGAGAATAGCTGACCAGTGCTCTTCAGGAGATTTATCAAACTTTTTAGGGCCGGAGGCAGCTTCATCGTCTAAAGGTGTGAACGGCAGAGAAGAGCTTGGATCAAAGTTTTTGCTGCTGACAAACTCATAAAGACTTGTTTGCAACTGGAATAAAGCTCTCTGCTTTTGATAAAGATCGGACTGTTGCTCAAAGAGATGCTTGCGCTCGATACTTGAGGTCTTTTCATCTTTAATCAACTGCTCTAAGCGATTTTGCTGTTGCTCGTAATAAGCCATGTAACCGGCATAGTACGACTGAATATTGTTATATTCAGCGACGCGCTGAGCCAGTAGAGCTTTGCGTTCTTTTTCTTTGAGGAATTCTTTTGGAGGAGTCGCCGATACTGTGGGAATAGGCCGACTGCTTGGCGCTTTGGCTCCGCCTCTATTGTTAGCTCCATTCTTTAAAACTGGCTGGTTAGGCACACTGGGGCGGCGGCGTGGCTTTGGCGCAGGTTCGGCAGTTGCGCTCTTTGCTAAAGATACGGAGGAGTGAGCCGCTGTAGCTGTTGCCGAGACACTCGATCCAGTTTGGGTAGCTGGATAGTCGGCCGCTTTGCCTGGCTGATAAGGATCCGGCGCTTGCGATTTTTGTACTTGTGCACCTAATGTAGGAGACGCAGCAGATGCCCCGCGCATTTGTGTCGATGTACCCACATTTGAAGATGTTGTTATTCTTGTTTGCGCACCCAAAGTGGCCGCCGTGCGCGGCTGATAAGGCTGTGTTCCCAAAGTTTGGGAAGTAGCTCGCTGCGCTTGAGGTTGCGCTCCTAAAGTAGGCGCAGTTGTGCGCTGCGCTTGAGGCTGCGCTCCTAAAGTAGCCGCCGTGCGTGGCTGGTAAGGTTGCGCTCCTAAAGTAGGCGCAGTCGTGCGCTGTGCTTGAGTTTGAGTGCCCAAAGTAGCCGCCGTGCGTGGTTGATAAGGCTGTGCTCCCAAAGTTTGGGAAGTAGCTCGCTGCGCTTGAGGTTGTGCTCCTAAAGTGGGCGCAGTTGTGCGCTGCGCTTGAGTTGGAGCGCCTAGAGTAGCTGCCGTGCGTGGTTGATAAGGCTGTGCTCCCAAAGTTTGGGAAGTAGCTCGCTGCGCTTGAGGTTGTGCTCCTAAAGT
>CAKUBG010000011.1 GCA_934636825.1 uncultured bacterium
GCTGTAAGCTCGGCTGTAAGCTCGGCTGTAAGCTCGGCTGTAAGTAACGTGAAAGAGTCCAGTACGCGGACTATTTCACGTTGTACCTCCAACGGAGGTACAGGGAGCATAAACTCTTCTATCATAGGTTTTCTTATTGATTGAACTGTAGCACTTACTGCCTTACACAGAATAAATTGTTTGAAATATGCTTGAAAGCAGTAAAATGCAAATTTTGTGTTTATCATTTCATAAGTAAAATGAATCCTATAAGCCCTTTGATGAAGTGCATATTTCCCAATTATGTAATGATATATGTCCCCTATTCCGCCTTCACCTGGTATAACAATTGCTTCTTCGTCATATTCCCAATCGTTTTTATATTTAACAGTCTTAGATCTTATAAAAAACGGATATTTTCCATTTTCTTGA
The DNA here is from genome assembly GCA_934636825.1 of uncultured bacterium. Classification (GTDB taxonomy): domain Bacteria; phylum Vulcanimicrobiota; class Xenobia; order Xenobiales; family Xenobiaceae; genus Bruticola. The sequence continues at coordinate 412 of CAKUBG010000011.1, forward strand.
GCTTCATTACCATTGCTACTACCAGTGCCAACTTCAGCTATATTCTTGATGCATCTATATTCCACCCCATTAGGGCACAGCTCTTGAATCAATTGTTCTAACTTGCTCATTTTGCCCTACCCCTCAATTTCCGCAATGATTTTATCAATTTCTTGGCGCAAAACTTGTTCGCGAGCTACAATCTCTTTAATTTCGGCATTAAGCTTAACAATGTCGATCTTTTCGCGAGTATCTTCAGCTTCAACATAAGTGGAAACTGATAAGTTATACTTGTTGGCCGCTACTTCGTCATGGGTAGCTAAATTGGAGAAGTAGGTTACTTCCTTGCGTTTAGTGAAGGCCTCAACAATGTTCTGTATGTTTTGCTGCGTCAATTTGTTGTTATTGGTAACTTTGATACACTCGCGGCTAGCGTCAATAAACAAAATCTCATTATCTAGCTTATTTTTCTTCAGAACCATAATGCAAGTAGCAATGGAAGTGCCGTAAAATAAGTTGCTGGGAAGCTGAATAATACAATCTATAAAGTTATTATCCACTAAATATTGGCGAATTTTTTTCTCAGCTCCGCCACGGTACATAATGCCAGGGAAACAGACAATAACCGCAGTTCCATTAGCCGCTAAATAAGAGAGGCTGTGCATAATAAAAGCCATGTCGGCTTTATTTTTGGGAGCTAAAACTCCAGCTGGAGCAAAACGTTTATCATTAATTAGCACCGGGTTAGTGTCGCCATCCCATTCTTTAGAATATGGCGGATTGGAAACAATTAGCTCAAAAGGTTCGTCGCTATCATGTTGTGGATTAATAAGCGTGTCTTCACAAGCGATATTAAATTTATCAAACTCAATATCGTGCAAGAACATATTGATCCGGCATAAATTATAAGTAGTAGGGTTCTTCTCTTGACCAAAGAAGCCGTTGCGGATAGCTTCTTTGCCTAGAACTTTTTCCGCTTTTAAAAGCAAAGAACCGCTACCGCAAGCCGGATCATAGACTTTATTAACTTCCGTTTTACCTACTGTACCTAAGCGGGTAAGCAATTCGGAAACATCGGCTGGAGTAAAATACTCACCGCCCGATTTGCCAGCTTTAGAAGAATACATACCCGCAAGGTATTCATAAGCATCGCCAAAAGCGTCGATAGAGTGATCCTTTATATTGCCAAGATTCATACCATGGATACCATTAAGCAACTTAACTAAGTTTTCATTGCGCTTTGTGGTAGTAGCGCCCAATTTATTGCTATTTACATCATAATCGGCAAATAAGCCCTTAAAATTACTCTCTGATTGGCTCCCTTGGGCCGAAGCTTCAATATCTTTAAATATTTTGCTTAAAGTTTCATTTAAATTGTCACAACTTTTACTAGCTTTTTGACGTACATTGCAAAATAGCTCACTAGGCAAAATAAAGAAGCCTTTGGTATCGATCATTTCCTGGCGAATAGGTTCAGCTTCTTTATCAGTTATTTTCGCATAGTCAAAGTCTGTATTGCCACTTTCAATTTCGCCTTCATTTATAAAATTGCAGAAATTTTCCGAAAGATAGCGATAGAACATAGTACCGAGCACGTAATGTTTAAAGTCCCAACCATCTATATCGCCGCGCAAATCTTCAGCAATCTCCCATATGGCACGGTGTAGTTCGTTGCGTTCTTGCTCTTTTTTGGTATCCATGTTCTTGCTCCAGTGTAAAAAATTACAAACGCGCAGAAAATTTTATAAAAACAGGTGTTAAGCCTGCTACAAAGATGTACCAAGTAAAAAATATAGTAAAAATGCAAAGTGCGGCGAGCATAAACTATATCGCGCAAAGAAAAACGCGATCGGTACGCTTATATGGCATACAAGCGTATGTTTTTAACCAACAGGCGGAAATAGTGGCGATGGAAGGCGAAGAATATTGGCCGAAGCTAAAAGCTTCGGTCAGTTCAAGCCTGGAAGAGCCGCTGTTGGAGCTAGCCAACATGAACACGAGTCCGCAGCCAAAACTTGTAGCGGAATTTTTTCACCATATCGGTAGCGCAGGCCTCTGGCCGCCAGGCCAGTCAGCCGGAGCGTAGATATGGTGAAAAATGTAGCTAACACGAAATAGCTAACTGGCGGGCGGTACACCATTAGCGTCTCTAAGCTGAAAAACTACAGGCCAACAAGCAAAAGCGTAAAAGGGCACGGCTAGCGTGAAATAGCTCACCGGCGAGCGGAACATAATCAGCGTCTCTAGGCTAAAAACTAAACAACAAAACACTGTAAAGCCAATAAATATAGCGTTTGCCTTAATAGCCGGAAGTACCATCTTGGCTGACGTTGAGAACGCTGTCACGGGCTCCATCAATAGTGATAATGGTAACTGAACGCTTCAAAAAGCCACACTTATAGTGCAAATATATAAAAGGATAACGCTGCCTTTGAGCAGCTTCCTGTTCGGTAGTTACCACTCGATCTGGCTCACCATATTCAGCAATAACCGCAGCTTTGGTTGCGCCGATTTTAGGTGTTGGCGAGGGAGTATAGCCAAAAGCAAAAAATAAAGCGCACATCAGCAGCCCTAAAGCCATACCGCGAAAAATTTCGGCCACATGTTGTGCATAAAAATCTTTGATAACTTTTATCATAAACAGCAGTCTAAACGAAGCATTCACCGCTTGGCAACAAAAAAGAGAACCGAAAGTTATTTCGGTTCTCTTTTTTCAGTTTATTCCAATAGGCTGCGAAAGCCTAGCTCCAGAGGCAAACTTGGTTGCCGCCAGCTTGTTGGGCTTGTTGCATGGCTGCTGAAGCGCGCATAGTAAGTTGCTCAGCGTTGGCAGCATCGTGAGGACTACCAGCAGCGCCTACGGAAATGCTTACCCTAATGCGACGGCCGCCTACTACGAAAGCGTGATTGGCAATAGCATCGCGCACACGTTCACCAACTTCAGAGCACTTTACACGATCGGCATGGTCGACAAGCAAGGCAAAAGTATCGCCTTCTAAGCGGCCTAAAACGTCGATTTCACGAGTAATTTTACGCACTACACCTACAACTTCGCGCAAGACGTTGTCGGCTACATCTTGGCCTAAGTTGGCGACTATTTGGTTGAAACCATCTAAACTGAAGAGCAACAAAGATACGGAATACATGTAGCGGTTGCCGCGCTTGAGCTCTTCACGCATACGCTCTTCTAAGAAAAGCGTATTGTAGCAATTGGTTAAAGGATCGCGTAAACCGTTGTTGACAGCTCTTTGATATAAAATAGAATTGCCTAAAGCTACGCTAGCCATTTCACAGAAGTCAATTAAAAGATCGAGTTCATCTTCTGTAAAAGCGTGATCGGCAGCTCTACCTAAGTAAACAACACCGATAGTCTGAGCAGGCACAGCCAAAGGAGCCACCAAAGCGCTGCGTTCTTTATCTACTACAGTAGAAAGAACTGTGCCATTGATATCGACACTGCCGTCGTCAATTTTGAAAGGAGTGAGAGTGCTGACCGCATAGCCTGGAGCACCTTCGCCTATTTGCAAACTATAGTTGCGGAAAATATCGGTAAACGGACTAGCAGCGACCTCGGCAAAGAGTTTCTTTTGGCCTTCGACTTCGTCAAGCATGAAAATAACGCAGCTTTGACAAGGAAGGAAAGTTTGCAACTGCTCAGTCAGAGCTAAAAGCGTATCAGAAAGAGCCAAACTGCCGGAAAGTTTGCGAGAAACTTCTACTAAGCGAACCTGACGCTCCAAACGCTGTTGCATAATGGCCAACTGACGCTGAATTTGCAATTTTTCACGACGAGCAGCCTGAGAAACTTTCTGGCCTTGCTCTTCGGCGGCTTTCTCGGTGTCTTGCAAAGCCAAACGGGCTTCTTGCAAACGCTTGAGACTAATGTCCAGCTCTTCTTTTAAGCCGGCATTGTCGCGGTTGAGCATGCGCAATTTGTTTTCGCGTTCGCTCAATTCAGAAGTCATCTGATCATTTTGAATGCGAGCAGCCTGAATTTCCTGGAAAAGACAATCTTTCTCACGTTGCAAACCACTTTCGCTCTTGCAACGCTCTACATTTTCTTGAGCCGCTACCCAGCAAATCCAGATAAGCATATAGCTGCAACCCATCTGGGCGAAGCTGAGCTTGAAGAAAGTGGCAAAAGTCTCGTCATGCATCGATTCCAAACGAGAAACGAAAGCAAAAGCTGCTATCAGGATATAAATGATAGTGCCGAAAACCGAGCCTGCTACCAAGACTGAAGTTTTGCCCCAGATGTAATAGAGCATCAAGATAGGCAAAGCAAAACTTAAAATTAAGTAACTCGGGCCGTAGAAATAAGTTAAGCCCAAACCGAGTATTATATCAAATACGGTTAGTATGATGGGCGCTCCGCCTTGATTATCTTTCCAAACGCAGGTGAAAACAGCCGCAGCAATATTGTAGACGATCACCGCAAAAGTAATAATGATAGGTAAATCGTCAAAATCATACGGAAAAGGAGTACATAGCGACTCCTTGCTGTTTCCGCCAGTCAAGATCAGAGCTAAAATAACACCTACTACCCTGATCGCGACCATAAATATCTTCAAGCGAACTGACGCCTGATAAGTCTGGTCGGAATCCATAAGTCATCCCTCAAACAAAAATAATAACGTTTAGCAAAATGTAAAACCAAGTAAAACGTCGCCACCTGGCCACAACTAAAGCGGTTTCGGCTATTCTCCTTCTGTCTCTTGTTATCCTGGCAAAAAAGTCCAGCCATTTTTTAGCGAAAATACATCTTAAATTGCTTTACGGCACTTGCGGCAAACTGCTAAACTGCACAGAGCTTATTTTTTTATTATCTTTGCCTATAAAAAACGCTAAATTAATATGAGTAACAACAAATCTTCTTCATTTAAAAATATTATCAGTGCCGACTTAGAAAAATCCGGCCAAATAGAGTCCCCTAACCATAATACTAGTCAGGCTGCCGATAGCGGGGCCAACTCAAAATATGATAAAGTCCAGCAGCAAAAGATAGCTCATCGCAATTGTCTCAATACTAATCTTTACTTAAGCGAATTGTGGAAACGCACTCCTAAAAACGGTGCCCTTTTAAAGTCGTTGCAAACTGCTTCAGCTACTGTATGCAGCGGCTTAACAGCTTCAGCTCGCCCACTTTTTATTCAAGCTTGTCACAGTAGCTTAAATTTAAAACCCATTATTTTATGGATTACTCCCACTTCCGACAGTGCTGAGCGCCTTTTTCAAGATTGTCATACCTTCTTTAATGAAGAACAAATTTGGCTTTTTCCAGAAAAAGAATCGGTCAAAATGTTGGGAGACGAAGCCGACACGGCAGATCCGGCTCGTCTAGCCGTTTTGCAAGCGCTAGATAAATACCAAGAGCAAGACGGACAAGAGCAAATGGTCATTGTCGCCACTTTACGTTCCGTCATGCAACCTACCGTTAGAGCTGAAAAGCTGGAAAAAAGCAAATTAACTCTCAAAGTCGGTGAAAATATTGACGTCGAGTTATTGCTAGAGATATTAAATAGTGAAGGTTACAATCGCGTACCTATGGTTGAAGGGCGCGGCCAATATGCCGTGCGTGGCGGCTTGATCGATGTTTATCCTATTACTGGACAACCGGCCCGTATGGAGTTATTCGGCGAAGAGATCGAGACTATAAGAGCCTTTAATATTGATACCCAACGCTCCAGCGGCGATCTTAAAGAAGTAGTTTTATTGCCTGCTGTTCCCGGCGATTCTAAAGACGAGTCTTGGTTGACAGACTATTTACAAAAAAAATCTCCCCATTCTTTAGTTGTTTTGGAAGAGCCTGTACAATTACGCCTCACAGCCAAAGAATGGAACCAAGAGTGGGAAGCCCAAGCTTCTAGTGGCGCTTCTATAGGTTTTATTGAAGAGAGCGAAACTAACTACGTATGGGAACGACTCGAAAGCATGTTGACCAAGTTCCGCAAAGCTTATGTTTCGGCTTGGGCTTCCGACGTAGATGTGCTGGGCAACAGCTTTAATAGCCAAAATTTCAATATTGATCCTTCCCATCGCTTTGAGGCAGGTTTTGAGTTAGCTGTGCCTTTTACCAGTAAAGTAGACGATCTTCTGGCAGCTTTGCCAACTTGGCAAAAAGAAAAACGGCGCACAGTATTGCTCACTTCCCAATTTATGCGCCTTAAAGAATTGCTGGAAGAACATGACGTGGCCGGTTTTACTATCAAGCCTTGTCTTTTGAAACCAGGTCAAGTTTTGCTTTTGCAAGGTTATGCCAATGAAGGATTCCGCGTGCAACTTGATGACGGTTGGTTGGAATTTTTAACTGACAAGGAAATTATGGGGCAACGTTTGCGTCGCCGTTTGAATAAACCGGCTGATAAAAGCGGCAGTGCCCTACGCTTAGAAGAAATAGCTCCCGGCGATTTGGTAGTCCATTTACAGCATGGTATCGCTCGCTATATTGGCATACAAACTCTTTCTCTCAACAATGTCGAGCACGATATGCTCAAACTTGAATATGCCAAGGGAGATTGCGTCTTTGTACCTGTCGATCAGCTCGACTTAGTACAAAAATATGAAGGCATCGATGGCAAAGAACCAGCTTTGTCTAAAATGAATGGTGCAGATTGGCGCAAAACAAAAGCTAAAATAAGAGCTTACGCAGCCGAAGCAGCCCAAAAATTATTGCAAATTTATGCTCAAAGAGCTAAAGCGCAAGGTTTTGCCTATCCTTCAGATACTCCCTGGCAGCACGAAATGGAAGATGCCTTCCCCTATCAGGAAACGCCAGACCAGCTTAGAGCAATACGCGAAGTAAAAGCCGACTTGGAAAGCCCTCGTCCTATGGATCGCCTTATTTGCGGAGACGTAGGCTATGGAAAAACCGAAGTTGCCTTGCGAGCGGCTTTTAAAGTAGTTAATCATGGTAAGCAAGTAGCTGTTTTGGTACCTACTACAGTTTTAGCTCATCAGCACTTTATGACTTTTACAGAACGCTTAGCTCCTTACCCAATTCATATTAGCTTGCTTTCACGCTTTAAAACTGCTGCCGAACAAAAACAAACTGTCGAAGCTTTAGCTGAAGGTAAGTGCGATATAGTTATCGGCACCCATCGCTTACTCTCCCAAGATATTAAATTTAAAAATCTGGGACTACTGATTATCGACGAAGAGCAGCGCTTTGGCGTGATGCATAAAACCAAGCTTTCCGAATTGAAAGCCGGTATAGATATTATGTCTATGAGTGCTACGCCTATCCCCCGCACTTTGCAAATGTCTTTCTATGGCATTAGAGAAATGTCAGTTATCGAAACTCCGCCAGAAAATCGTTTGCCTATCAAAACTTATCTTTTCGAGCACAATGCCGAATTGATAAAAGCAGCCATCGTACGCGAGTTAAGCCGCCATGGACAAGTATATTTCTTGCACAATCGCGTGCAAAGTATCGCCAGAGTTGCTGCCGATTTACAAAGGCTCATTCCCCAAGCCCGCATTGCTGTTGGTCACGGCCAAATGGGCGAACAAAAACTAGAAAAAGTCATGATGGAGTTTTACGAAGGTCAATACGACGTATTAGTTTGCTCAACTATTATTGAGAGCGGCCTAGATGTGCCTAATGTAAATACGATTATTATCGACAATGCCCACGCTTTGGGACTGGCTCAACTTTACCAATTGCGTGGCCGCGTAGGACGCAGCGCCAAACAAGGTTATTGCTATTTGCTCTACCCACCAAGCCGCAAACTTACCGAACAAGCCAAAAAGCGTTTGGAAACTATCCGCGACTTTACCCAACTGGGAGCCGGCTTCCAAGTAGCCAAACGCGATCTGGAAATTCGCGGTGCAGGCAATATTTTAGGCGCTGAACAATCCGGCCATGTAGCGGCTGTAGGTTTTAGTTTATACTGCCGTATGCTCGGAGACGCTGTAAAAGCGCTGCGCGATCATAAAGATCCTGAGCAAGAAGCAGCCGGTAATGAGCAAAATGTAGTTATCGATTTGCCGATTTCTACAGGCTTGCCTGATGATTATATTGGCGATCAGCAACAAAAAGTTGTCCTTTATAAGCGTATAGCTTCAGTAGAAAATAATGAAGAGTTGCAAGATATACGCGAAGAATTGCGCGACCGCTATGGAAAATTGCCCGAGCTTACCGAGCATTTGCTCAGTTTAGTGCGCATAAAACTAAAGTGTCGAGCTATGCTCATACCTTCAATTAGAGTAAAAGGCGACGTTATGTGGTTCGTAGCTCCTTTTATGCGTCAACTGACTCCACGCGAACTGGGCAAATTATCCAACTTGGTAGGTTGGAAAGCTAGTCAAGATCAAATGGCTTTACAATTGGATGCTATTTGCGGTCGCGCTGCGGGTAATTTAGATTATCCCAAACCACAAATTTTAATTACCAAAATAGAACAAGTGCTCGCCTATTTAGACGCTCTGTCTAAATAAAAAAAGAATGTCCGCCCAATTTTCGCTTATCGAAAAAAGGGCGGACACTCTTAAGAAATCCATAATGCTGAATTGCCTTAATTTATTTCCAAACTAAGCAGCTTCAGCCTCTTCTTCAGCTTCGGCAGAATCGTCAATAGCTGGATCGCAGCCTTCTAACCCAGTATTGACAAACACTTCTTCAACTAATTCCCGGCGCAACTTTTGATCGGAAGTAAGTTTAGACCAGTTGTCTTCACAAGAATAGAAATCGCGCAAATAATATTTATAAGCTTCATCATCTTCAGCAATTTGCTGGCGGAAATCGATCCAAGTTTGAGGCAAAGTGGGCCCTTCAATAGCCTCTGTACGACAGCCTTTTCCTGGATCGACATAATTTAAATCCCAACTCAAATTTTCAACTACACCAGTTTTTTTATTAAATTCCCAAGTAGTACGGCGATAGTTGGCATAATATCCATACTTTTGAGCTATTGAGCCAACAATAATTATAGGCACAGTTTCGGTATCGCTTATACAAAGAGTGTGCAATTCATTGCGATGAGTGTGGCCGGAAGTAACTATTACATGGCAATTTACATTGGAAAGAATTTTATGAAAAGTTTTTAACGATTCATCATCCCACATGGATTTGTGGTTGTAAGCATCAGTGCAAGGAGGCACGTGACAAACGATAGCAGCTGTAGAATTTTCCGGCACTGCCGACAGAGCAGCAGCCAACCAGCTTAAAGTACGCTCGCGCTGACTCTTAAGTTCGGCGGGAGGGCACGAATTTATAGAAGAAAAAATAAGTGAATTGAGACTAATCCAAGTGACATTTCCCATACGTTCGGGATAAACACCGTTGCCCAATTCGTCTAAATAATATTTATCTCCCATAGCTTTACGCCATAAATCCATAGTAGGGCGCATATTTTCCGGATCGGTACTGTAATTTATATAAAAATCGTTATTGCCATAAGCTACCAATACAGGTTTGCCTTCTTTAACTAAAGGCTCTAAATAAGAAGAACAAAAGTCAGCTACCCTTTTATTGAATTGCAAATTGTCCAATTTTTTATTATCGACTAAGTCGCCGCTTAAAATGTAAAAAGAAGCTAAATCATCACGACGACCGGCAGCAAAAGCCTCGTCCCAAACGGAGCGGGGCGTGTGACTGTCTCCCAGATGGATATCCGACCAATGGATAAAAGATACACTTTGAGTTTCTGGAATATCGGCTTTTTCGGCAACAGGCTTGGCGTAAGCATTAGCCACAAAAAGCAAAAGCAAAATAGTTAGCAAACTTAATACTTTTTTGCTGGAACGCATATTGGTAGTTGGCCTTTCACAAAAATTTTTAACTGCAATATTTTAGCAAGTCTTTTGACAACCTTTGTGAAAACCGAAAAATAAAGTATTCTGCCTATCTTGCGCAAAAAAATAAGTCTTTGTATAATTGCGGTGTTTTGAATATTTACGCATTAAGTGATTTACATTTATCTTTCGGCAATGATAAAGCCATGGACATTTTTGGCGAAAAGTGGCGTTGCCACTGGCAAAAAATTGCCGACAACTGGAACACCCTGGTAAAACAAGACGATATTGTTTTGGTAGCCGGCGATATTTCTTGGGCTATGCGCCCTCCTGAAGCACAACAAGACCTACATTGGCTTACCGGTTTAAGTGGCAAAAAAGTGCTCATTCGAGGCAATCACGATTATTGGTGGCAAAGTATTAGCCGTTTGCGCGATACTTACCCTGAGCTTATTTTTGTCCAAAACGATTCTGTCAATATCGATGGGGTCAGCATTTGCGGTTCACGTGGTTGGGCTTTACCAACTTCTCCAGAATACGACGCCCAAGACGAAAAAATTTTTCAGCGTGAGTTGGCCCGATTGGAGCTTGGCTTAAAAAGCTTAGATCCACAAGCCAATTTACGCTTAGCTATGATGCACTATCCTCCGCAAGCAGGCGCTATGCAAGTTAGCCAGTTTAGCGCTTTGCTAGAAAAATACAAAGTAGACGCTTGTGTTTTCGGTCATATCCATAATTATACCAAACCAGGTTTGAGTTACAGTCAAAATGGAGTAAATTATTACTTAACTTCAGCCGACTATTTAGACTTTAAACCAGCTCTAATTTGGAATGGCCAAGAGTTAACTCCGCCTGAACTATTTTAGAAAAAAACTATTTACTTTGCAAAACAACCCGGCGCACTTACTGTTAAACTTGAGAGCGCCGGTTTTTTTGTTTTTAGGTGAATCGACTCGACAAGGGGAAAAATAGCTCTTAGCCAAAGATCTACGTGAGGTTTTTCCTTACCTTTTTAAGGGGGTTTTGTCTTATGTCTTTAAAAAAAATTGCTTGCAAGAGTGCCGCTTGTTTAGGGATTTTAGTTGCAAGTTTGTGTTTTATCAGCCAAGCTCAAGCCGACCAAGAGCCTCCCTACAAAGTCGGCCAAATAGTGCAAACTATACGCGCCGATCTTGATGGCGACAAGTATTGCGAAGCTATCAGTCTGAAAGTATTTAAAATCGATCAGGATAATAACGCTTTTGCTAAATTAGTAATAACCGATCGCCATGGAAAAGTGCTGGGCAGAAGTCCGGAGATAGCTTCTTACAAAGATGCTCGCGCTATGGGATGTTTTGTATGGGCAAGCTCCAAATTAGAAACAGCCGGACAGATAAAAGGTGATAAGCCTCAAATATTTGTTTCTGTACCACGCACAGATGTTCGTCCAACTGTCTTTGCTATCTGGACTTGGGATAAAGACAAACGCACTCTTACTTATGAATCCAGTCAATGTTTAATGGGCAAAGACTCCAACAATACGTTCTATTGGAGTAAATTACCTCAGGATTACGGCCCTCGCGCCCGTTGGATCGAAACTTTATCTAATCCTAGCGGTCAACTTAAACCAAAAGTTATTGTGGGTAAGGTTTTTGAATATAACGAAAATGCCAACCAATGTAAATTTGGCCGCGCTGAGTTTACTATCGAAAATAAAACTCTAAAACTTAGCCAATGGCTTCCCAACGAAAGTGTCGAAAAGTAAAAAAACACAACTATGCCACATACAGAGCGCCTTCCTTTAATATTTGACCATCATAATCACTTAAGCTTCAGCGCTATGCTTAGTTGCTTTCCTTATGTCGGTCAATACACTTCAAAAGAAGATATGTTGGCTTATCTGCGCTCTTGTGCCGATCCAGGTAGTGCTTTAACTGTAGTTGTCGGCTTGCGCAATGAGGCTATAAAACTTACCGAAGCCGATTTGCGCTCTTTTCCGCCGATAGTTTTTCTCAACAATTGTTTGCACGGCTACACTTGCAATGCTAAGGCCGCCGGCATACTCAGAGAAGCCCATATAGAGCCCTACCCAAGCACCGCTAGACAAGCCGAAAAGGAAATGGCCAAACTATTTTTCTTTTTCTCGGAAAGTCCAGCTCTAGACACGGGTGCCGAGCGTCTAGTTTCGGCCTTTCAGCGGTGCATAAGTGATTGGCGCAGCGCCGGACTTTATGGCGCAGAAGATATGATGTATACGCTTCCCTATGCTTGCGACGATAAGCTTAGCTTAAGCTTTAAAGTAAAAACTCGGCGGCCTTGGCGTGAAAGCGACAGCCAAAGCGATAAAAGGATACGTCTTAAGCTCTTTGCCGACGGTGCTTTAGGAGCTGGCACCGCTGCTATAAGCGAAGGCTACATTCAAGGTGGCCATCCAGTTCTGATTTACGAAGATAGCGAGCTGGCTAGCATTTTGCAAAGGTGTATAGCTCTGGAGGCAGATACTGCCATACATACTATAGGAGACGAAGCTATTGCTCAGGTGCTGCGCGTTTTGCGAACTTATTGTTCTAAGCCGACGGGCTGTCGCTTTAAATTGCGCTTGGAACATTGCCAATTTATCACTTTAGCCCAAGCTCAAGAGTGCAAACAATTAGGAATAACGCTTTGTATTCAACCTAATTTCAGCGGCGATTCGTTATTCTATGCTGGTAAACTCAGTTCAGTTTTGTGCCGACGCAACAACCCACTGCGTATGCTTATCGATCAAGTGGGCTTTTTGCCGGGAAAAGACTTGCTTTGGGGGTCAGACGGTATGCCTTCTGGATTGGCTCCGGCTTTACAAAGCGCCCTCTTCCCTCCTTTTCCGGAGCAAGCTCTCACTATAGAGGAAGTACTAGCCGGTTATAGCGCCGATCAGAGCTTTGGTTATCAAGAATACATTATCGACGAAAAATGCCAAAGCGTATCGGTTAAGCAGTGAAAGCTTATTTTAGCTCGAAAGACCGTTCGTCGCTTTTCTGCAGGTTTTGCAAGGGGCGGCGAGAATTGAGCGGCCTTCTTGGAGATGATTTGCAATGATTAATAACACAGAAATTCTTTATGCAGGCAAATTCATAAATTTAGTGCGCGAAGGACGCTGGGAATATGCCCAGCGTAGCAAAAATGTTACCGGCATTGTAGCTATAGTAGCCTGTACTCCCAATGGAGAAGTGGTACTGGTAGAACAAGAACGTATTCCCTGTCACGGAAGAGTTATTGAATTTCCGGCCGGCTTAGTGGGAGACAAGGCCGGTTGCCATTCCGAAAGTTTGGAAGAAGCGGCCCAACGCGAACTGGAAGAAGAAACCGGCTATCGAGCCGAAAAGATGGTTTACTTGACTGAGGGTCCGGCTTCAGCTGGCATTACTTCAGAAATTATCACTTTTTATTTAGCTCAAAATATCAAGAAAGTTGGCCCTGGCGGTGGCGACAGTAGCGAAAAGATCCAAGTGCATTTAGTGCCTCTGGACGACGTCGAAGAATGGCTTAAAGTAAAAATGGCTGCCGGTATCCAAGTCGATCTCAAAGTTTTTACAGGTCTGTATTTCTTGTTAAACAAAAAAGCATAACTGAACTTTAGCGGACAGCTTTTACATTATATTATGACTACTTGTCAATCGGCGCAGAGTAAGAAGAGCTTCGCTTGGGGAGTTTTTCCCATAGCATTAGCGGTTATCGGCTTTGCGCTGCTTCTTTTAATATCACTTTATATTTATAAATCAGGTCATTTTCAAATTGACAGCGTCACTATAGGCGATTTGAATTTGGCCACACAAGCTCCCAAAGTGGGTATGAAATTGGCTGTAGCCGATTCAGCTCCCGAGCTTTGTATCAATTACTCCGGCCTACCTCCTGCCCCCATACAAATTACCGTAGACGGACAAGAACTCAAAGTCGGCAACGATTGGCTGTTGGGACGAGCTTCGGCTAAGCCAAGTGCTTTAGCTGATGGAGAACATGTTTTCGCCATAAAATCGGGGCAATTTGACGAACGCTGGCTAGTAGTTATAGATACAATACCTCCCAAAGTGAGTATTTCTCACCCTATAGCCGGTTATAAATCGAATAAAAATAAAATCACTTTACAAGGCACTGCCGATCAGCCGGGTGCAGTCGTTACAGCCTCCATAGGTGAACATTCTGTAACCACTCAAGCCAACGAAAAAGGATTTTTCTGCTTAACTTTAGCTACAAAACGCGGCGTTTGTACCATTAATTGGAATGTTCATGATGAAGCTGGCAACTCAGTTTCCGGCCAACGCAAATTTATTTGCGACTTTGAGCCTCCTCACGTAGAGCCAGTTATAGAGCAAGCTCCAGTAACTGCAGCTAGTGGTAAGAGTTACGGTCGCATAGATGTTGGTCCCAAAGATCCTTACACCATTTTCATAAGCAAAGATCTTACTCTGGATGTAAAAGCTACCGATGCTGATTCTGGAGTGGCCAAATTAGATATTTATGTAGATGGTGATTTGCGCCAAAGCGTCAACAATACAGAATTTACTGTAATTAAAGTAGAAGCCGACGGTCAAATGAGCAAAGAAGTGGTCTCGGCTCAGCCTAAGGAAAGTGACTCCGATTCGGAAGCGCCTTCCCAGGCTGTTTCTGCCCCCAAAACGCTCAACTACCGTTACAAATTACCTACGCTTTACGAAGGTACTCATTTAGCTGAAGTAATCGTTTATGACAATTTTGGCTTATCGACTAAACGCGGTATAACCTTCGGATTGAATACTACCGAAAAGTACGGGCAAGCTCCTTTGGGTTTAGGAGCCGTGGGCGACGATGTTGCGGAGTTGCAACGTCGTTTAGCTTTGCGAGGCTACTTACAAGAAGGCTACGTAAAAGGTAAGTTTGACAAAAAAACCCAAGAAGCGGTCATGCACTTGCAAGCTGAGGCCAATTTAGGCCAGGATGGTATAGCAGGTGTTTTGGTGACTAGCGCTCTAAGCACCCGTTTATATGTAAACTTATCCCAATATTCTCTGGTACTAGTAGACGAAGCAAATAACGCTCGTTACTACCAAATAGCTATAGGAGTTGACGAGCACCCTACTCCTCTGGGAGCCTACTTTATTTCCGATATGGCTAAAGATCCCACTTGGTTACCTCCCAATTCCGAATGGGCTAAGGATGCCAAGCAAATTCCTCCTGGCCCTAACAACCCATTGGGTACGCGTTGGATTGGCTTTGGCGACTCTGTCGGCTTCCACGGTACTCCTTATCCTGATACTGTCGGTACTAAGGCTTCTCACGGTTGTATGCGCATGACGATTCCTGATATTGAAGATCTTTATGAGCGTGTCAATGTCGGCACCCAAGTGTGCATATTTAAAGGTGATGAAGATGATCCTATTATCAAACGCTACTGGCCCTAAACGATAGAAAACTAATCTATACTAACGTTACACACAAAAAAATAGCGGGTAAGTGAAAGAAAATTTCGCTTACCCGCTATTTTTTATAATTTGCAAACTAGAAAATCAGAGGGCCAAAAAAAGTGAAGAAAAAGCCTGAAGGCCTGCGTCCAGGCTCATATGTTCCAGCGGAAATTTTATTTCTGCTAGAAGCAGCTTCGTTATCAGGCATTCCTTTAACTACATAGGCCACTTCGCCTTTGCTTACCATGCCCAACTTTTCTCTGGCCGCATCTTTTACTCCGTCGGCTTGTTGCAAACGGGTCTTCTTTTTCTCCAAGATGTCGACTTCAGCTTGAACTTGAGCAACATCGCGCTCACATTCTTCCAATTGAGCCAACTTAGTACGATACTCTTGGCGTTGTTCGGAAATAATCACACACCCATAGTAGACGCCTACAATAAGCAAGACCAACAACACTGCGCCAAACGCACCATTTATAAAAAGAGAAGACCTTAAAAAACGTCTAAGTTTCGTTATCAAAACCGCCCCAGCCATTTTGTCGGAAGAAAATACCCCCACCCCCAACAAAAAGAAACCGCAGGAATATTCTAGCTTGCTTTGAACGTTTTCCTGCTTTTTCAGCTAGGCCTTAAAAAATTGGCCCAAAAAAACTACTTTTTGCTATCGGCTTTGGAAGTAGCAGGCGCAGCTCCAGACTGTTTTTCCACTTGGTTAAGTCCGGGAGCTTCTCCATCTTTAGGCATAGCACTACTGAATCCGGCTCCGGCCTTAGGTACAACTCTAGGTCTGAAAACACGACTTTTACGATCAAAAATTCTTAAGTCTTCCATGTCTTCATCCAAAAAGCGCACTGCATAAACCCAAACGGTTCTATCATCGGCCACAATTACAGAGCCGTCTTTTATATTCATATAAGCTTGGCCTTCAATACGCCCTTTGCCCAAAACTTCTATATTTTCCGGCAATTTTTCTTTGGGACTAACTACGATAGAACCTACATAGTTAATTTGAGCTACATCCATGCCATTATCATCATGACGAATATCGGCAACAGAATATTTAAGACGGTGCTCTAAAACTAAAGATTTACCGGAAACAGTATCCAAAGGATAGTTAATTACCCAGCGACTATCCCAGGGCTCGCCTATACGTACTCTTTTGTTGGGACGGCCAATCCACAGAGAAGATAAAAGCTGAGCGGTGTGCGTTTCGTCTACTAAATTTGATTTGCGACCTTTGATAAGCTCGAACCCCTCGATAACGCCCTTAGGACTCAAACGCATAGTAAAAATATTCTCCAAGAATGAAGCCGGCTTATTAACTCCGATTTGAGCCAATTTGGCTTCTTTTACTAAATAATTGACTACAGGTTGAGCTCCACCGCGCTCAGTTTTTTCGATAAAGCTGAGAGCTAAATCGTATACATCAGGCTGAACACTATCATCTATTTCTAAGTTGGGAGTTTCACTTAATCCTCTTATTTCACGCCCATTTAAAAGCATAGAAACAACATTGACCACATCGGCTTTGCCTTCTTGAAGTTTTAAAGGCATAGAAATGCCGAAAAGACCTCTGCGCATGTCAGGAATAAACAATAGAGCCAATATACCGACAATTATTACAGAGCCTATGACAAAGGCTATTCGTTTCATAAATATAAATCCCATCAACCAAATTAAACAACAAAATTGCGTTACCGGATCTGTTATTCCTGCCCGATCAAGTAAACGCTCTCTACTCTGCGCGATAAGTTTCAAAACGAAGAATAAAAGGACTAGATATCACGTAACAATACAAAATGTTATTATATAGTTTTTATTTTACTACATTTAGTAGAGGACATTTATAGTTGATACAATAGGTGGGAGTTGATTCTTTGGTTTTAAATTGATAGAGTTGAAACGCGTGCTCACGGAAAAAAAACGCGCGACCAGGTGTTTTTAACGTGTTCTTGTTCTGTGTGTAGAGCCTTACTTTGTACAGAAAGTTTGAGCCATCTGAATATATATGTTATCTCGTTCTAAGCAGGTTTTGTTTTCTCTGCTACTCTTAGCTGTCGCAGCCATCTGGGGAGCTTCATTTATGGTTATGAAGGACGTCCAAGAGATAGTCCCCATGAACTATATTTTGGCTATTCGCTTTGGTGTAGCTGCCGTAGGACTTGCTTATTTTCTCTATCAGGGACGAGATAAATTCGGCTGGGAGTTGCTCAAACACGGTTTCCTTGTCGGCACTTTGCTCTACTTTGCCTATGCAGTTCAGTCGTACGGGCTTTTCTTTACTACCGTAAGTAAAAATGCGGTATATTGTGGACTTAACGTAGTAGTTGTGCCTTTCTTAGCTTGGGCTTTATATCGCGAACGAATTGCTATACCAGTATATGCGGCAGCCATTCTGGTTTTTATGGGCGTCTATTGTATTGCCGGCCCGATTTCTGTAGACAGCTTTAACTACGGAGATTTGCTCTCTTTATCTAGTGCAGTTTTATTTGCCGCCCATATTATTGCCGTATCCAGATGTTCTAAAACTTCAGAATTGTTGCCTTTAAGTTGCTTGCAATTCGTTTTTGCCTCTATGTGGGGTTGGGTATTTGCCATTTTCGGCAAGCCTTTTCCGGCCGAGCTCACTTGGTCTGAATGGGGAGGTTTGGCTTGGTTGGCCATTATGGCCACTTTGCTGGCTATTACCATGATGAATATAGGCATTAAGTATATAAATCCCACAGTTACAGCAGTTATTTTTGCCACAGAATCTCCCTTTGCTTGTATGTGCGGAGTTTTCTTTAAAAACGATCCTATGACTAGCCGCATAGCTCTGGGTATAGCTTTGGTTTTTGTAGCTTTAGTCTCTTCTCAATTAGGTGGTCCCTCTTCTGAAAATACCGCTGAATCAAAGTCTGAATCAGAGTCTTCACCTGACGATAAACAGACACTTTCCTCCGATACTGCGCAAGATTCTACCCAAACTGATCAAGTTGATAGAAAAGAACTTACTTTGTCTCCTGTACAAATTTCCGAATTGGATAGGCCCTAGCCAACAGGTCGACATTCTGCCCAAAATTAAGCCTTTGGCAGGGTTTAAGACTTTCTTTAGCTAAACAGACACGGGTATGTTTCGGCTCGCTTTGCGCTGCGGCCTGAACATATTCTTTTCTAAAAGCGTTGGAAACATAAATGGTTCCGTTCCTTAGACAGAGAGCATATAAAAAAGGTCTGCGGCCCGTCTCCAGCGCACTTCCCTTATTTTTAAAGGAGAGGCCGTCATGGCAAAAATTTTAGTATACTCAGAAGCCAGCCGCAGTCAGATTTATCCTCTCGTTCCCACTTTACTTAAACTGACTGAAAACGGCCACAAAGTAATTGTCAAAACCGGACGTCACTGTGTAGAGACCTTGCGCAGAGCTGGTTTGGAAGCCTCTCCTATTTCCGACTATGTAGAATTTTTTCGCTTGGACGACTGGCAATGTGACACATACGAACAATCTCTGAGCAAGCTTATCGAATACTTGATTCGTCGTTCTCGCTTTGATTTTAACGATTTCGCCGCAGCCCTGCGCTATGACAGCCCGGATCTAGTCATTGTGAATGCCAGTTGTTTAGGAGCAGCCGCCGGAGCCATGGCTTCCAAAATGCCTGTAGTCAGTTGGAGTGCCGATTTAGTTCCCTTCCCTGCTCAGGGTATTCCTTTATTTGGCCCCGGCTTACCCTATTCGCAAGGTGCTTTTGGAGCTATCAAAAATTGGGCTCGCTCCGGCTCTATCCAAAAATGTTTCGAATGTGAACTTGATCATTTTAATGATTTCCTTTTGAAACTGGGTATTCTTCCCTTGCGAGATATGCAAAATTGGTGTTCACAATTGCCCAATTTCCTTTATTTTACTTCTGAGCCTTTCGAATATCCGCGTCCCTGGCCAAGCAATGTCAATTTAGTAGGCCCTTGCCATTGGGAGCCCTCTATCGATTCTGAACTAGAGATAGCTAACGATTCTCGTCAGATCATTTTGGTCAGTTTAGGCTGTTCTTATCAAGATAATGCTTACTTGCTTAAACAAACTGTAGCGGCTATGCCTTCCAATAGCTATCAAGTAGTAGCTACTACGTGCAGCATTACCTTAGATGAATTTAAAAATATGGATGAGGCTATAGTAACCCGCTTTGCTTCTCATAATAAGATTTTACAGAGAGCTTCTTGCGCAGTCTGTTGCGGAGGTTTGGGTTTTGTGCAAAAAGCTTTATCTCACGGAGTACCTGTTTGCGTAGTTCCTCAAGTACGCTCCCAGTTGGAAGTAGCTCAGCGTGTCTTAAATTCTAATGTCGGCACTACTCTTGAAGCTAAAAAAATTACTCCCAGCGCTTTAAATTCAGCTATTCGCAAAGCTATAGACAAACGTCGTAAAGTGCAAGAAATGGCCGAAGTTTTCAGCGATGCTGAAACTGCTGACAAGTGTGTACATATTATCGAAAACATTTTGGCACAAAGTCAAAAATAAATAGTTTTTCATAACACAATAAAGAGAATTTGCAATCTAATGGACTTTAAGAATACTAATTGTCAAAACTTTTTAGATATGCTGGCTTCTAAAGCTCCTGTGCCCGGAGGCGGTGGAGCTTCAGCTCTAGTGGGAGCGTTGGGGACAGCCCTAGGTCACATGACTGGAGCTCTAACTGTAGGCAAAAAGAGATATGCCGAATTTGAGCCAGAACTTCAGTCGTTGCAAAAAGAGTTGCAACAGTTGCAACAGGAGCTAATCGATCTCATAGAGGAAGACGCCCGGGCCTTTGAACCGCTGGCAGCAGCTTACAAACTTCCTAAAGAGACCGAAGAAGAGAAGTTGCACAAAGAAGCGATTATTGAAAAAGCGCTTTACTCAGCCAGTTTGGCTCCTTTGCGCGTTATGGAAAAATGTGCTCGCGCTATAGAAATATTGGAAATTATGGCTCTCAAAGGCTCACGCTTGGCGATAAGCGATGCTGCTTCAGGCGCTTCTTTTTGTCGAGCAGCTTTAGAGGCAGCCGCTCTAAATGTTTTTATCAATACAAAAGCTATGACAAATAGGATAAATGCTCAAGAGTTGAACAAACAAGCTGACGTCATCTTAAACGAATATTTGCCGCGAGCTGAGGCTATTTACAGTCAGATAGCCAAACAACTGAGAAATTAAGCGAGGTCGTTTTGTGCCTTTAATTTTAGACGGAAAAGTTATTACCCAAGAAATTGCCAAACATTTGCATATAGAATCCCAACAGCTTAAAGACAAAGGCATAGAGCCTATGTTGGCTACCATACGTTTGGGCGAACGCGAAGATGATATAGCTTATGAAAGAGCCGCTTCTAAACGTTGCCTTTCTGTGGGCATTAAAGTACACAATATCGTATTGTCGGCCAATACCGAGCAAAAAGCTTTGCTTGAGCAAATAAATATTCTTAATAATGATCCAAAAGTACACGGCATCCTCGTTTTTATGCCTTTGCCCGGTCATATAGACAAAAATACGATCTGTGCCGCTTTAGATCCGCGTAAAGACGCCGATGGTATTACACTTACTTCGCAAGTAGGAGTTTATACCGGTCGTCCGCAAATGGGCTTTCCACCTTGCACAGCTCAAGCTTGCATGGAAATTATTAAGTATTACGGCTTTAATATCGAAGGCAAAAATGCCGTCGTGTTGGGAAGAAGTCAAATTGTGGGCAAACCGGCGGCCATGTTGCTTCTGGAAGAAAATGCCACCGTAACTATATGTCATAGTTATAGTAAAGAGGCCTTCGCTTTAGCTAAAAAAGCAGATTTACTGATTACGGCTGTTGGCCAACCGAATCTGGTAGACAAGAAATACTTGCATCCGGGACAAATAGTTATAGACGTAGGTACAAGCGTAAATGCACAAGGCAAACTTTGTGGCGATGTTTGTTGGCAAGATGCTCAAGTAGTGCAAGCTGTTACGCCAGTTCCCGGCGGCGTAGGGGCCGTTACCAATGTCATTTTGGCTAAACATGTTATTCAAGCTGCACAAGCAATTTCAGGTCAAAGCCAAAAACAACTTTAGCTGAAGCTCGAAAGCAGTAGTTTAATTATACTTGCCAATAGCTGAGTGAGTTGTCGTTTTTCTCCAAGGCGGCTCACTCAGCTATTTTATTTTGGGATACATATACTCTTCATCGCCATGAACAGCCACAAAACCGCCGCCGGTAAACACTATTTGCATAATATCTACCACACCGCGATTCATTAAATTCATACGACTGACGTCGGCTTGCACTTTCAACTCGGCTCTACCACTCCAAGCCAAAGCCTTTATAGGCAAGCAAGTGAGCGGATTAGTGACTGTACAAGGCAAGGCAATCGGCCAACCGCAAGAGCAGAAAGCTACCCAACCGTGCCCTTCCAGGCGCAGAGAGTACATACCACCCACAGTTAGGCCGACCGCATTGCCGATCATTTGTACTTTGTGTTCTAAGCTGTCCTCAAAAGCCAAAACGGCCGTCCCTTGCAAATTGATCACTTCATTATCTAAATAGACAAAAAAGATTCTGTGGGCGCCATTGGCTAAATATATTTGACCTCGCCCCTGAGCTACACCAAAAACCGAAGTTTCACCGGTAAAAGCCTTATACAAAAATAAGCTTAAGCTTTCATTTAGCAGCTCCGGATCTCTGGCAAATTTTATTTGTCCACAATGAGCAGCTACATTAACCGGACGCAACCAAATTAAGCCGTCAACTTCGGCTTGCATCATCGATTCGTTGAGCAAACGAAAGGGACAAGCAGACACCGGGCGCTTGGCTCTTTCTCGGGCCAATTCTGCCAAGTACGGATTCTGAAGTGTATTTTCGTGCTCGGCTGAATTGGCTTCGAGCTTGTCCGCTGCCTCAAGCTCAGAATCAGTTTCTCCAGCTAAAAGTTGCGACTCGGCAATAAGCACCGAACCGCTCTTTATGCGAGTGCAAGCAAAAAAACTGCGCACACTCTCAAACCGATACGGCAATGAGGCTGAAGATGTCGGACAAGCTCGAAAGTCATTCATGACAATTAGCGAGGACTCACAGACAGGAATTGCAGCTTGGGATTTCTTTCTGCCGTGTAGTCCAAGTCCCACTCAGAAGGGAAAAGACAAACTAAACGGTCGTTGCCATCAGCTACTTTTAAAGCTAAACGCGAAGGCTCAAAAGTTTCCAAATCTTCGGGAGTACCGACTACCCATCTGGCTAAACGGAAAGACATAGGTTCAAATCTAGCATCTACACCGTAATCAGTTTTCAAACGATGAGCCACAACTTCAAATTGCAGCTGACCGACAGCACCCATAATAGGCATACGGGTACTCTCCTCCGGCGGCCAGAAAATTTGAATAGCGCCCTCACGCTGCAGCAAATCTAAAGCTTTATTGAATTGTTTGCGTCGCGAAGGATCGTCTACAATCACACGACAGAAGTGTTCCGGCGGGAATAAAGGAATAGGATCGTAATGAACGTCCTCTCCCTCAACTAAAGTATCTCCCAAAACAAGTTCGCCGGAGTTAACTAAACCGACAACATCTCCGGGGAAAGCTTCATCAACAGTTTCGCGCTCTTGGGCAAATAAACGCTGAGGATAAGTTAAGCGAATAACTTCACCAGTGCGAGCGCAATGTACTTTCATGCCACGCTCAAAACGGCCGGTACAAATGCGCAGAAAGGCTACACGATCACGGTGACGAGGGTTCATATCAGCCTGAATCTTGAAAACAAAACCGGAAAAAGAGGGCGTCTCCGGAGGGATCAAACCTTTATCGCTATTGCGAGCCGGCGGAGAGGGAACCATATCGATAAACTGATCTAAGAAAAGCTGCACGCCGAAATTGGTTAAAGCACTACCAAAGAAGACCGGAGTGATTTCACCGCGATAGAAAGCTTCTTTATCAAATTCTTCGCCAGCCAATTGCAAAAGTTCAATTTCTTCGCTGAAATTTTGGAAAATATCGGAAGGAACTAAAGAAGCCACTTCCTCGGAATGGGGATCAACTATTTTAACTTCAGCTTTGCGGGCACCATGATCGCGTCTTTCAAAAAGATGCAAACGACCGGTAGAAGGTTCAAATACGCCCTTAAAGTGTTCTCCACTACCCAAAGGCCAGTTCATAGGCACAGTATGAACGTTGAGCACTCGCTCAATTTCTCCAGTAAGTTCCAAAGGATCCAAACTGGGACGGTCGAGCTTGTTAATAAAAGTCACCATAGGAATGTGGCGGCGCTTACATACTTCGAAAAGCTTGAGAGTTTGGGCCTCAATACCTTTTGCGGCATCAAGAACCATAATCACACTATCCACAGCCAAAAGAGTACGGTAGGTATCTTCACTGAAGTCTTGGTGACCGGGAGTATCCAGCAAATTGAGCAAGCAACCATTATATTCAAAGCTCAAAACCGTAGAACTTACGGAAATACCACGCTGCTTTTCGATTTCCATAAAGTCGGAAGCGGCACTGTTCTGCGAGCGACGGGCTCTAACAACGCCGGCCAAATTGACGGCGCCTCCGTAAAGGAGCAATTTTTCCGTAAGAGTGGTCTTACCAGCGTCAGGGTGAGAAATAATAGCAAAAGTACGTCTTCTGCGAATTTCTTTTTCTATGCGTTCATCGACAGCAAGCGCATTGGTAGCAGCAACTTGTCCATTGTCGACAACTTCGGCATTTATTTGTGTGTTGTCGTCCATATTTTCCTCATTTTTAGCAGCGCCTAAAAGCGCTTCACTACTTTATTATATATCAGTAATTTTTGGCAAAGCCCCTAGCAACGAAGGAAGCCGTCCCCAGCTCTAAGCTGACGACGGCTCCCAATTAAGGCTTAAATTTTAGAATTTGCCCACCAAATCGTAAACGGGCAAGAATACAGCCAGCAAGACATAACCTACGACCAGACCCATGAAGAAGATCATGATAGGCTCGAGCATGGAAGTGAGAGCTTCTAATACGTGTTCAACTTCCAAATCGTAGAAATCGGCCAACTTGTCGAGCAAAGTGGGTAAGTTACCGGTCTCTTCACCTACAGCAATCATTTGATAAAGCATAGGCGGGAAAATTTTATATTTCTTAATAGGTTCGGAAAGGCGCATACCTTGCTTCAAACCCATTTGTACTTCCAAAAGGATATCACCGATAACGGAGTTACCTACTGCCTTACTGACAATTTCCAAAGAGTGAACTACAGGAACACCGCTGGCGATCAAGGTGCCTAAAGTACGGCAGAAGCGAGAAAGAGCCACTTTTTGAATAACCGGGCCAATCAAGGGCATGTCCAACATCATACCGTCAAGAGCGCGTTTGCCTTTCTCAGTACGGACGTATTGACCGACAAAGTAGGAAACCAAACCAATAACTGCCAAAGTGCTGACAACCACGAAAGGATTGGTGGCCATTTTGGTAATCCAAATAAGGCTGCGAGTAATGGCAGGAAGCTGAACATCGATACCTTCAAACAGAGCTACGAAGGTAGGGAATACGTAGTTGACCAGTACAAAAGTGACCAAACAGCAAGCACCAAATACTACCAAAGGATAGGTGGTGGCTGAAGATACCTTGGCGCGTAAACGAACTTCACGCTCAAGCAAGTTGGCCAAACGCTCCATAATATCGCCCATAGAGCCGGACATTTCTCCAGCTCGAACCATGGCTATGTAAAGCTGATCGAAGACCAAAGGATGCTTACTCATAGATTTGGCCAACGTATAACCCATGCGGATATCGTCATGGACTTCACGCACAGCACGACTCAGCGGCCCGTTGAGAGTTTGACGGCCTAAACCATCTAAACTTCGCACAGTGGAAATACCGGAGTTAAAGAGTACAGCAAACTGCCTAGTAAAAATAGCCAGAGCATACAAATCGGCTCTCTCAAAACGAGCAGTTAAATCTTTAATGATACGAGTGGGGTCGCGACGCTCTTTGATAGTCGTTACGGTATAACGAATATTACGCAAGTCGCGAATCACGGCTTGCTTGTCGGGAGCCTCTACAGTTCCGTCGACACTTCGTCCTCTTGAGTCTACTGCAGTATAATCAAAAACCGGCATAGCGCTGATTATTCTCCAATTCTCCGGCACCGACTGAACTCAAAAAATCGGCACCAACTCTACTCTCTTGCTAAAAAGGCTACTCTTTCTTCTACATACCTGCCTTTTCCCCTAGTAGCACCGACACAAAATTAGTCCCCTATATTTCTTTCTGAAGTTAGAAAAAAACCGAACTAAAAAAACAGCCAAAAATTCGATAAGTATCCACCGAATAGCACCTTTAGCAGGGCCACCAACATCTAAAGCGAACAGGTTCGGCACTATGAGATTAGATAAATCTGAGAGAGTTTACTCTCAACTTACTTCCATTATTCCCGGCGGCGTCAACAGTCCGTTCCGCGGTTTTAACCAAGTCGGAGGCTTCCCTCCCATTATTGCCAAAGGCGTAGGCAGCCAAGTTTACGATATTGACGGCAATTGCTACTTAGATCTTTGCTGTGGTTGGGGCCCCTTGCTTTTCGGCCATTGCCATCCCCACATTGTTGAAGCCGTTAAGAGCGCTGCTGAACGCGGCACCCTCTTCGGCGCCTCCACTGAAGGCGAATTGAAGTTGGCCCAGATGGTTCGCGAAGCCTATCCTTCTATGGAAATGTTGCGCTTTGTCAATTCCGGCGCCGAAGCTGTCAACTCTGCTTTGCGTGTGGCCCGCTCCGTTACTCGCCGCCCACGTATCATGAAATTTGAAGGTTGCTACCATGGCCATGTCGAGTGTTTAGACTCAGTCGGCATTGAAGCCGAAGAAAACGGTGGCCCTTTAGCTTTAGGTGCCTCTCCCGGAGCTGCCGCCGAAACTGTAGTTGCCGATTTTAACGATTTAGAAAAAGTAAAAGCTTTATTTGAGCAATATCCAGGCGAAATTGCCGCTGCCATCTTAGAGCCGGTGACCGGCTCCATGGGAGTCATCGCTCCCGAACCCGGCTTCCTTGAAGGTGTACGCGATCTTTGCCACGCTCACGGAGCCCTCTTCATTTTAGACGAAGTTCTTACCGGCTTCCGCTTAGCTAAAGGCGGCGCCCAGGAACGCTTCCACATTGCTGCCGACCTCACTTGCTTGGGCAAAGCCATTTCCGGTGGCTTAGCTATGGGCGCTTACGGCGGCAAAGCTGAATATATGAAGAGCGTTTCTCCTACCGGCCCGATTTATCAAGCCGGCACCTATTGCGGCAACCCCATCAGTGTTTATGGCGCTATCGCCGAATTGGAGTTGGCCTTCCAGCCAGGAGTTTATGAGCGTTTGGAAACTCTCTCCAACCGTTTAGTCAATGGCCTTAAAGAAGTAGGCGGTATGCTGGTGCAAAGCGTAGGCTCTATGTTCTTTATCGCTTTTGGCCCCAAGCAAGTGCGCAACTACCAAGATAGCACCCAATTCGATTATGAGACCTTCGCCAAATTCTTCCACGCTATGTTGGACGAAGGTATCTACCTCCCGCCATCAACAACCGACGCCGCTTGTATTTCTGCCGTTCACACTGAAGCAGAAATTGACCGCGTAATCGAAACGGCCGACCGTGTGATGAAAAAACTCAAATTAAAGTAATTCACACTTGAGAAAATACGCAGCCCTCTCACCCGACTAAAGTCATATCGACTAAAGCTGAGCAAGAGGGCTGTTTTGAAAGGAGCATTTTATGGCTAACGGCTTTTTTAGCGCCACCGGTGATATTATGAAAGGTTTAGCCGACGCAGCTGCTAGGAAGCGCGACGAATTGGTCAGCTCGGCCGAAACCAGATTAAAGATAGAACGACTTAAATCAGAAGTACGTACCTTACGCCAAGAGAAAGACGGCCTTTTAAACGCTCTGGCTCTTAAAGTTTATGAAAGCTACGTCAAAGGTGAAGTGAAAGACCCGGGTTTGCAAGCAACTTGTCAAAATATCCAGCTTAAACAATGGGAAATAGATGAAAAATGGGCGGAGATTAATCGTGTCAAATCAAGCAATACCTAAATTACTTTTAGCAACCGGCAATGCTCATAAAGCTGCAGAAATGAAAGCTATTTTAGCCGGTTGGCCCATAGAATTAGTAAGTTTAAGCGAAATAGATCCTAAACATACCATTACCGAACCGGAGGAAACCGGCAATACCTATTTAGAAAATGCGCTCATTAAAGCCAAACACTACGGACAGGCTGCCCATATGGCCTGTTTGGCAGACGATTCAGGCTTGGAAATAGACGCTTTAGAGGGAGCGCCGGGGCTCTTTTCTCATCGTTTTTTAAGTCAGTGCCAAAGCCAAGCGGAAAAAAATGAAAAAGTTTTAGAAATTTTACGTGACGAGCCTTTGGAAAAGCGTCATGCTCAGTTTCGCTGCCTGTGCGTTATTGACGGTTTGGACAAATTAGGTTTAGTCTCTCCTGCTGACGAATATATTAAGGCCGAAGCGCTATGTCCCGGCCATATTGCTTTTGAAGCTTACGGTCGCGGCGGCTTTGGTTATGATCCTATTTTTATGCCTGATTTAGGAAACGGTCGTCACATGGCCGAGCTTAGTGAAAAAGAAAAAAACGACATAAGCCATCGCGGTCAGGCTGTGCGCCAAGCTGTGCGTATACTGCTTGACAAACTGGCCTAATCTATCAAGGCTGTTTCTTTTTCAACCTTATTTAACAATCTGGCGCATGATAAAGCGCACTGGATAGTTGGAAGCTCCTTCCGGAAGCGTTAGGAGGCGTACGACTGCGCTCTGTCCGGCAGGCACAGAAAATGAAGCAGCCTTATATTCACTGAAAGGCTCAGCTTCTTTAGTCAAAGAGCGATCGTTATATTGGTTGCCGAAACGGAAATAGGCTAAATCCGGCACTTGTTCGCTTAACCAAGCGGTAGGCTCTATTATTTGATTATAAAAATCAGTTTGCTCCAAAACAGTAGCTGTGGCCTTTCCTCCTCTGGGGTTGATCACAAGTTCAAAATCGGCTGCGCTTGCAGTTGGGTTAATAAGCAAAAATTGCAAAGCATAAACGACTCCATAATCGCCTCTAAGTTCTGGGCCAACTATTATATTGGGCTGTCTGAGCGCTCCCACAGCGGCGCGGACTTCGGAAGCTTTGTCATCTTCGACAATAACCGCCTTATTGATAAATTGATCGGCGCAAGCGTAGATGCCGCGAGCGTGAACATCCTTGGGATTGGAAAGTAAATTAAAACTCAGCATCTCCTGAGGATCTTCCAAAGCATTCAAATAGAAACTTACTTCGCCACCTTCCAAAAGAGTAAATTGAGTTGTACCGCTAAGCACCTGGCAATAGGGCAATTTTTGACAAAAAACTGTTATACTTTGCTCGGGATCTATTTCCAAAAGGCGACCGCAGCCAGCAGCTAAACAGCGTAAAAATTGCTCATTATTTTTATGTCCAGCCTGAAAATAATCTCTATCCGGGCCACCTTCACCCTCAATTAGCATAATTGTAGCTTTTTGGCGTCGTGAATTGTTACGCAAATCTAAACGAAGCCACAATTGATTATCCTCTTTGCCACCTTCATGATAATATTGAAAACGCAAAGGCTTAAAGGGAATAAGTCCTCCTTTAAATAACAAACCGCGCTCTTTAACACGCTCAGGATGATCGGAAAAAGACAAAATCTCAGTTTTGAGATTTGGATAAGCAACATTTTTAATCAGCAAACCGTTGGATAGGCAAATTTGCTGGCCCGGATAAAGCTCGGGCAAAGTTTCCTCAATGGAAAATCCCAAGCGTTTAGCCGTAGCTTGCAAATAGGCACTATTGGCAGGATTACCAAAGACTGTTAAAATGTTTTTTTTCCCTTTTTGGGCAGCTTCAGAAGTATCAGTTTTAATAGAAAAATTTTGCCCTTCGCTCTGAGTTTGAGCTTCGACTGAATAAGGCATAAACATAAACAAACTTAGCCAAAATCCCAACCCTACTAAAAAGAAATAATATTTAAATCGCATATATTTTTACCCTAAAAAAACTAGTCATCCTCAGCAAACAGTTCTTCTATACTGCTGGGAGAGCGGTGAGTATAAATTAAAGAGAGCATTTTCCCCTTAGTGCGACAATTGGGTAAGTCTAAGTTTTCGCTGCCCAAAGCATTGTCGAGATAAGTTTTTAAAGGTATAACCAGTTCGGTATTTTCGGTAATAATTTGATAAATGATAGGGTGGCTGCCTGAGGAAAAAATACGCACCGGTTGCTTGCCTTCTAAGTTAGCAATAACCAATTCTATACTGCCACTAGAATTGATGCGCGGATAAACACTAACAAATAAAGGATTATCGGAATCGTCACTTTCGCAGACAACTTCTTCCAAAATGCGCAAAAATTCTTGCTCTTTGCTATTAAAATTGAATAAATATGAAGCGTGGCGCGAATCTTTAGCCAACTGGGGTAAAGTTGAACCCGGTTTATACACAGTATCGTACAAAGGCAAAGCATAAGGATAAGATACCCAGCGGCGCGTGCCTATATATTGAGTGCGATCGAAGCGCTCGCTGCCTATTACTCTATCCAACCAACCTTTAAAATCGTTAGCAAATTGAGTGCGTGCGGTCATAAAAGCACAAGAACAAGACAAACCACTTATACAATTAAGTTTTACTTTTTGGCACACACCATTCATAGTAACATGTAATACTACCGGAGAAGCCGGATTGTAGCGTGGCTGCAATTCAAATTCAAGCTGATTTTGATGCAAAAATTCAACTAAATATTCTTCGGTAACTGTAAGACTGTAAATAGGTTCTTGTACGTAACGAAATAAAGTAGGTTTGCTTTCCAGCGATTTCCAGGTCAGATGTTCGACCATACGCCGCTTGCGTCTTAGAAGCTCTTGTCCTGATTCAAGCATAAATTTTTCTTTCCTTAAAAAGACAAATTTGCCTTCTCACTAACTTTTAGCGATCTGTCACAGTCGAAGAAGTTTCCCATTGTAAAGTGTTGAGCGCTTTAGAGCCTCGGCGAACTTCCAAACGGAAACTATGATTGCCAGGACTTAGGTTAGCAGGATAATAAATAAAACCGGGATGTTTAATTTGGGCGCTATTTACGGCCCGACCGTCTACATAAAGCTTTAGGCAATCGTAAATAGACAGAGCTTCCGTAGCATAGAATCTAGCGAATACAGGTTCTCCTCCCTTACATTCGACTTGGGGGCCGTATTCCAAAAAAGCAAAACCGCAAGTAGGCTTATGAACGATTGAAACGGGATCTAAATGGAGTTCAGTTACTAAGCCCAGTTTATTAAGATGCGCACAACCTAACATTTTTGCATATTTTTTATCTAGCTTACTTTCCGATAGCGATATATTTTGCACAGTTATTTTTGCGTGGGGGGCCAAAGTCAAATTGTTGGCACCCAATAAAATATCGCCATAACGATAATCGTAAAAAGTTCCGCCAACTATAACTTGCTCTTGAGATTTAGCTGAGCCACTGCTCGCCAAACCTAAGCAAAAACATACAAAAAACAAAAGCCAAAGGCAAACTTTATTACGCATAATGTCTCTTAAAACAAGAAAGCGGTTTAATCGGCCGCGAAACTAAGATCGCCGGTCTGAAAACCGCTTTAATACAATCAAAATTAAAAGCTGCAAGCTTATACTATTCGTAGCGTAAAAGAGCGACGGTAGTTTCCACAGGCAGAGTTTCTTGGGAAACATCCATAGACATACTAGCCATATCTTCTACTCTGTCCATACGTACTACAAAATCATCTAAGGTATTGGAGCACATATTTAAGTTGGCAATTTTGTCAGTCTTGTAGTGCATAGGTAAAACAATATTGGGCTGCAATTGGTTGATAACCAAGCCTGCTTCAGCTGGACCCAAAGTAGTGTTTCCACCGACAGGAATAAAGAGTACGTCAGCTTTGCTAATTTGCCCTACCTGAGTTTCGGTTAAGATATGACCCAAATCGCCTAAATGTACGAAGTGGATCCCTTCCCAATAAAAATGCCAAACTGTATTGGGACCGCGACGGCGACCGTTGAAATTGTCGTGATAGGTAGGAACACCATAAAAAGTCAGATGTTCCTGAGTACGAACAACATTAAGTTCATTTTCCATAAGATAGGGAGAAGTTGGCTTAACCAACATAGGGTTGCCACCGACTCGGTAAGAAGCGTTGTGATCCCGATGTTCGTGCGACATCACTACAATATCAGCATCTATGGAAGGAAACTGATAAGGAATATTACTGGAATAAGGATCAAAAACGAGGGCAGTACCCTTGGAGGAACGGATATAAAAACTAGAATGACCTAAATATCTGATAAACATATGGAAAACTATTCGCTTTTTATTTTACGCTTTGCTACTTAGAGGGAGTTTCAACCGGAGCGACCATGAGAACCAACTCTTTGTTGACCGCAATAAACTCCAAAGTATCCACAGGCTGACCGCTCACTGGATCAAAGAGAGTGGCGTTGGTAAGAGGAATAAAGCCTCGCTCGCGATTTATTTCATCGAGCAATCTTCCACCCGGTACCACGTGCATGTCGCCTTCAAGACGATAAGAAGTAGTTAGAACAATTACGGGAACTTTTTCTTTTACGGTCTTTACCGCCATAATAACCCTCCTGACTGACGCCGCAGCACCAAGACGCATCCTTATAAAAACTTACGCAGCCATCTTCTGAGTCGCGATCTAGCCACTAGGGACAGACGCAACCACAGCACTGAAGCCAATGGTGATTAGCCATATGTAAATTTCTTCCTGCCTTGCCTTGAGTAACAGCATTTAGCAAAACAGCGAAAAGTGCCTCAAAAGCGGGATTTTAAGCAAGGTCAGAGAATTGAGCGGGACTATGTTCGATCAGCTTGATAATTGTGCCGCAGCCGCTAAAATAAAGTCTTTTGGCCCTTTCGATATGCGCCCCATGTTCGGTGGCTTTGCCCTATTTAAGGATGGCACCTATTTTGGTATTGCCTCCCAAGGCTCTCTTTTTTTTCGCGTCAATGATTGCACGCGCCAAAAATATATAGCGGAAGGCTCACATCCTCTAGTATCCGGAGGACGTTATACTTTTGCCAATACTTATCGAGTTCCGCATTCAGCTCTAGAAAATGAACGTGAGCTTTTAGCTTTAGCCCAAGAAGCCTGGGAAATCGCTCGTTATCAAGCGGGACAGCTTTAAATGTCCGCAGAGTTTTTTGCCTATTTGGCACAGACAATTCGGCAGGACGGCAAGTTTTAGGCACGAATTGGCACGGCTATTGCTGTAAACAGCGGCAGCTATTTTTCCCTTTCAATGAGGTGTTCATATGGAGAGATTTACCGGATTGCTCGGTATGCTATTCATCCTAGGCATTGCATGGGCGTTCTCCACCAATCGCAAAAAAATCAACTACAAAACCGTAGGTATTGGTTTAGGGTTGCAAGTAGTCTTAGGATTATTCGTATTAAAGACAGAGATCGGCCACAATATTTTTGCTTTCTTGGGGCACCTCGTCAATAAGCTTCTTGAGTTTACCAACGAAGGTTCACACTTCGTTTTCGGTGCTCTCGTACCCGCTAGCAGCAACGAACAAGGCGCTCTGGGTATGATCTTTGCCTTCCAGGTACTTCCGGCTATTATTTTCGTCGGTTCTTTAGCTTCTATTGCTTACTACTTAGGCATTATGCAATTCATTATCAGAGTTGT
This sequence comes from uncultured bacterium, assembly GCA_934636825.1. Lineage (GTDB taxonomy): Bacteria > Vulcanimicrobiota > Xenobia > Xenobiales > Xenobiaceae > Bruticola. The sequence goes on from CAKUBG010000011.1 coordinate 33,167, forward strand.
AGCTAAGTTGGTAGTAAAATTTATGAACACCTCTGGCGCCGAGAGCCTTTATGCTATCGGCACTGTATTTGTAGGCCAGAGTGAAGCTCCCCTTTTGGTTCGTCCCTACTTAGAGAAGATGACCCGCTCCGAGCTTAACACCATTATGACCGGCGGTATGGCTACCATTGCCGGCTCCGTGCTCTTCGCCTATGTAGGTATGCTCGGTCCCGAATGGGCTCCCCACATCATCACCGCTTCTATTATGGGCGCTCCTGCCGGCTTAGTTCTTTCCAAGATTCTCTGCCCCGAAGAAGGCGAGCCAGAGACTTCTGGCGTCGTCGAATTAAAAACCGAATGCAAAGAAAAATCCATTATTGAAGCTGCTTCTAAAGGCGCCATCGACGGTATGCACTTAGCTTTCATCGTCGGTACCGTACTTATTGCCTTTATTGCTATTATCGCTACCGTTAACGGTGTATTGGGTTATTTCGGCCACGCTTGCGACGTCGTCGCTGGCTGGTTCGGTCAGACTTTCCTTTATGCTGACAAAATTTCCATCCAGAGCATTTTGGGTATCATTCTTTGGCCCGTGGCTTGGTTAATCGGTGCCCCCTCTTCCGACGCTCAGATCGTAGCTTCCTTGATCGGTGAGAAACTCGTATTGAACGAGTTCGTAGCCTATTCCGACCTTTTGAACCACATGACCGTCGGCGACAAAGCTGCCGTTTTGCAAGAACTCACCCAAAAGGGTAAACTCATTGCCACTTTCGCTCTCTGCGGTTTTGCCAACTTCTCCTCTATCGGTATTAACGTCGGATGCATCGGCGGTTTGGCTCCCAGTCGTCAGTCCGAATTGGCCAAACTCGGCATCAGAGCCATGTTTGGTGGCGCCATGGCTTCCATGATGACCGCTTGCTTAGCCGGTATTCTCATGTAAAGTTTTGGCTACTTTCGCCAACAAATAAAAAGCGACTCTCCACGGAGAGCCGCTTTTTTTTGTATTATCTTTTTGTATTATCCCCAAATGCTTTAACTTTCTTGTCCAACTAGACGCCTAATAGATAATTCTATGTATTCCTTGGCATTGTCAATTCCAATGTATCGTCTTGAAAGTTTCTTAGCTGCAACTCCAGTTGTTGAACTACCACAAAAAGGATCTAAAACCAACGCTCCTTCATCGGTAGATGCGAGGATAATTCTTTCAAGAAGATATAATGGTTTCTGTGTAGGATGTTTTCCATAACTTTTTTCTTTTATTGAAGTCAGGGAGCCTCTCCAAACATCCTTCATCTGTTTTCCAGAGTTCATTTCTTTCATTAAAGCGTAATTAAAATAATGCTTTGCAGTTTTTTCATTCTTCTGCGCCCAAAGAATCGTCTCCGTGCTATGCGTGAAGCAGCGACATGCTAAATTAGGTGGAGGGTTTGTTTTTTGCCAAGTTATATTGTTAATAATTTTGAAGCCTTCTTGTTCAAGAGCGACACCAATACTGTAGATATTGTGGAGTGTTCCACTTATCCATATGCTTCCATTAGTAGTCAATGCCGCTTTGCACAGCCTAATCCAACTACGATTGAATTTATGCTTTTCTTCAAATGATATTGCTTTATCCCAATCACCTTTGTTTACAGAAACCATACGACCTGCATAGCATGTAATTCCACCACTACTTAAAAAGTATGGCGGATCAGCGAATATCATATCCACCGTTCCAGGTTTAACTTTCTCGAGAACGGAAAATGCATTCCCAAGTATTAGCATTTCAGTCTCTGTTTTATAAGCACAATTTATATTTTCAGAGAATATATTTTCCATCAGATGTTACACTAGTAGTTTGTAATAATAACTTCTTTTCCAACACGCTTTGATGCATCTCTGTTGATAGCTCGCCTAACATCTATAACTTTAATTTTGAATCCTTCGTACAGCTGATAAACAAGAGCCACATTATGATTACTCATCATTACTTTAACTCCAATAGCATCTAGTCTTCTAAACAATGACGCTAATCTGCAATGATCGTCATATCCAAAACCATCTTTGGCATAATCAGTAAAATTAGCCGTTTCACTAATAGGAATGTATGGCGGATCGAAATATACAAAATCACTAGCGTGTACATCAGCACACGCTGCTTCAAAATCTCCACGGCGAATTTCTATTTCATATTTATTCAAATAATACCCGATACTGCGTAGATTTTCTTCACTCATAGAAGTCCCACCAACTTTGTTATTGTAGGGGACATTGAATATTCCGTGTGAATTTACTCTATATAGCCCGTTAAAACAATGTTTATTTATCCATATAGTAAGAGCTGCGCACTCTGCATCAAGAACATGCTCAACTATTTTTTTGTTATACGACTCTCTCATTAGTAAATAATAGTTTTTGTCGCATTCTACAGAATCAAAACTGGATAATATTTTTATTACAGCTTCTGCATCAAATTTGAGTTGACGATAAACATTAAGCAATTGTTCATTTATATCATTAATTACTGCTCTTTCTGGCTGTACATCTAGTAAAAGAGCACCTCCACCAATAAATGGTTCAAAATATCTATTATACGATTCAGGTATACACTCTTCTAACTTTCCAAGAAGCTGTCTTTTTCCACCTGCCCACTTTACAAATGGACTTATTTTTAATTTATTCACATGACACCTCATACAAATTGCCATTTACGCGCTTTGATTATTAGCATTTTGTTATTGAATTACCACAATAGAAAGTAAAAAAGCTACAACTATTCTATTCTGGTAATAATTATGTTGCTATAGACTCATATGCCGGATATCATAGACAAATTGTCTCTGAAAATAAAATGCGTGATTCTTATTAGAAACATATCTACCATATACTTCGGAATAAATCGGATGATACGGTCTAGAGTCTTTGCTGCGTACCTGAAGATGCCTACCGTTAGATGTATGAATAAAGCCATCTGAACTTTGTTCAATATGATGTCTAAGTTGCTCACAAACAGAATAATAATCATTTTCCCAAATATTTTTTAAGTCGCCATATCGTGGTGAATTTAGATCAATATGTATACTAGGAAGATACATCCAGCTCTCAGGTTCTCCGTCTTTGCATACCGGGACGTAAAGTATATTTTTAATTTTTTCATAAAGATGCGTTTGCTCGAATGGTCGTTTTTGGATCAATTCATCTATGACACTACTAATCTGAGTGATAAATACAGTTTCTCTCGGATTTCCAGCTGCATCGCACTTATTTGTCTTCAGTTCACCATCATCAAAATCCAAGTTATTACTTGATAAACGCATTCCCAGCGATAACTCTAAAAGCTGACCTGTCTTTCCTTTATTAATCTTTATTGTGTTCATGTCTATTGGTGAAAACAGTTCGCCAAAGCGGATGCCTGCAAGTTTATTAAGCCTTATATGCGCTTCTGCAAGTTTCATATTTCTCTCCTTTACTTAACAAAACACAATTTTACGAATCGTATTTGCTCCCCAATAATTCTAATACAAGTCAAGTCCAAAACTGTGTGTAAATTACATCATTTAAGACAGTATTCTCACGCAACTAAAGACTGCTGCTACTCTCCATATTTTTCTTTTTATTAAAGGTATTTACATTTTTCTGCCTACTTAAGCAGCAAAAATACAGGAATGAAACATTAACTTAACTAAAAACAGCTAAAAAATTAACAAACCAGTTTTAGAATGGGAGTGAGTTTATAAAAATATCGATTTCATTAGGGGGTGTTGTACTGCGTATTCTCGGCTCTATACAGTTGAGCATATTGCAGTAATTGTTTAAGCGACCTATTTGCGGTAATATTGTAGTGTGTTCCGAGGGGTTTGTCGCCAATTTCGGGGGGATGGAGAAAGAGCCTGTTATACTGATGCGTAATTCTGAATCTTCAGCAGAACAGAAAAATGCCACTGCTTCTACGCAGGAAAATGGCAAGCTTCTTCATTTTGCTCAATATCGCAATCCGGCCAGTTTTCGTCAGTATTGCGATTTAGCCGGAACTTTACAAGGTCAAGGTAGATACGAAGAGGCCAAATCGGCTTGGAACAAAGCCATTGAATTAGATCCGGAAAACATCAATATTCGCATAGACTTTGGCGTGGCCCTAGCTGAAACTGACGATATAGAAGGCGCTCTGTGCCAATTTGAAACAGCAGTAAAATTAGATCCCAACAATATTGACGCCAATTATCTTTTGGGCATGGCCCATTTTCATCTCGAGCACTTCGATTTGGCTTTAAAGTATTGGAAACGTTGCTTATCCGACAAAACTGGCCAATTGGAAGACGAGACCAGCTTGCGCATGTGTTTAGCCGAAGCCTATCGCGCTTTAGGACGTCCACACAAAGCCATTTTCCAGCTTAACAATATTTTAGAAAAAAATCCTGCCGACATAGACGCTTATAATTTGTTAGGTATGATTTTGCTGGAAATAGGTGAAAAAGCTTTCGCCATGGATGTATTAAAGCGAGCTGTCGCTTGCAATCCTGATTTTTATCGTTCTCACTTAAATTTAGGCGTAGTCTATTTCGATTGTGGCGCTATCGATTTTGCCATTCACGAATTTAAAAGAGCTTGCCAATGTAATCCTAAAGATACCGATTCTTTTTACAATTTAGGGCGAGCCCTCACTATTAAGGGTGAGCTTTTACAAGCGTGCCAAGCTTTGGAAAAATCGCTGGAGCTTTCACCCAATCAACTTGATTGCCTAGATTTCTTGGGCAATTTAGAATTGTTACGCGGAGATTTTCAAGCAGCTTGCGGCCATTTTAATAAAATTTTAGCTCTAGATCCCAACAATATAGAAGCCCTTTGCTCTATAGCAGAATCAGAACATCGCCAATACAACTACCAAGAAGCCGAAGCCTATTTGCAACAAGCCTACAAATTAGCTCCAGAAAACCCTTTAGTGCACTACTCTTTAGCTTTGCTTTATCGCGATCAGAGCAAAAAGTTAGATAAAGCAGTAAAACATATGCGCAAAGCTGTCGATTTACAGCAAAATAATCCTGAGTATCAACTACTTTATGGTGATATTTTGGCGCAAACTGATAAAGAAAGCAAAGCCAAAGACGCTTGGGAAAAAGCTATTGAATTAGATCCTTCTCTGGCCGACGACGTCCGTTCTCGCTTAAAAAAGTTTGACAAAAGCTAAAATTTCACCAACTTAAGTGCTTATATTTTTATTACGGCCATCAAGCCTTTATAGGCAGGCTAAAAAGTCAGCCAAGCGGAATAGCGGAGGGCTTAATTGAGTTCTTTTTAGTCTGGAAAGATTTAAATTTATGAATATTTCACTTTTAGGCGATAGCAAATTGCTTTTTATTATGGCTTTAGCTGCTATTGTCTCTATGCTGACTACTCTAAATACAGCTGCCCGTCCGGCCGCTATTCGCACCAAGCAAGTAGCTTTGTCTTTAGCCGTGTCAGCTGTATTCTTCATGTTTACGCGTTTTGCTAACCTTTTTTATTTGCCAATTTTGGGCAAATATGTTGACAGAGCTGTGCAAAGCGGCAACGTAAACATGTTGTACGAACAAATCCAATGGGTCGTACTCAGCTCAGCTTTGGGCGCTTTACTTTCTTGGTTGTTATTGCCAACTTTTACAGCCATCTACGAACGTGGTATTGCCAGTATAACGGTGCGCGGCTCCATGTTAAAAATGCTCTTGGCTCTTCCCTCTCTGCGCGGAATAAAAGCTTTATTTGGCTGTTTGCGCTCTCCTTTAGAACTCAAAACTTGGGCTTGTCCAAATTGTGCTACTTCAACTGATGAAGCGACTGAAGAGCCTTTCGCTTTACCCTGGGATTTGCTCAGTTGGAATATTTTTGCTACCGCTGTTTGGACAGTTGGCGCCTTGGCTGCTTTGCAAGTCAGCGCTCTTTATCCAGATCTGGCAGCCACCGCCGTGCTTCTTTCCGGTTTAGTCAACTCATTTGCGGCCATTGCTTTTAGTCTTTTTGTCGATCCCAAAGCGGCCGTTATTACCGACCAAGCAGTATCAGGCCAACGTCCAGCCAATCATGTCTTGCAACTTACTTTCCATCTGGGACTAGGAAACTTTGTAGGCGGTTTGCTCGGCTTATTCACCTTTCCGTTAGCTATCAAAATTATTAGCTTAGCTACCGAAAGACTGGGCCACGCCAAAATGGATGAAAACATGTGGCTGGTCATTGGCCTTAATGTAGTTGTCACTTGCTTAATGTGCACTTCTTTAAGTTCACGTATTTCTGCCGTAATTACCAAAAACGTAGCTACGGCACTAGCTATTTACAATGTTTTCTTCTTAATTACTCGTTTGACAACCCAAGTATACGCCCCTATTTTAGGTTCGGTAAGAGACTCAGTGGTAAAAGGAGCCGCTTCGGCTGCCGAGCTATTGCCTCTCTTCCGCTGGGTAATTGGCGGAGCCACTTTAGGTACCGTCATAGGTTGGTTACTCATGCCCACTTTTGTAGCCATTTACAATACAGCTATAAAAGCTTTAGAGCGAAGAGGCGGCTCTATGGCTACTTTGCTTAAAGACTTAGCTAAACCAAAATATTGGAGCAAAGTATGGCAATGCTGGCGTAAGCCTTCCAATTTTGGAGTTTTACTTAGCGATCTTAAAATATTGCCCAAGAGCTTTTTATTAGCCAATGTTTTTGTTATCGGTATTCATGTTATTGGTGTTTTAGCTGCCATTCAAGCCGGCGCAGAACTGACAGGCCACTTGGCCCGTACCGCAACTTTGCTCTCTTCAGTAATTAACGGCGCAGCCACTATTTTGGGCAGCGTTATTGTCGATCCAACTGCGGCAAAAATTACCGATGAAGCTGTAAATGGAAAACGCTCTTTACACGAAGTCGAAGCTATGGCAGTATTTCTTTGCTTTGGTTCGATTTTAGGTACCGTACTTTCTCAATTACTTTTTATCCCTAGTGTAAAAATTATTATTCTGGGAGCTAAAATTTTAGGAGCTATATTCTAAAAATTTGCGGAGTAAAAAATGAGCGAAAAAATTACCAACGTCATGCGTATTTTAAAGCAGAAGAAAATACCTTTTGTCGAGCATACTTACGCAGCCGATCCCACTAAAACTGCTGAAGACATTGCTCAAGAAGTAGGTCTGCCTCCCGAGCGCGTTTTTAAAACCTTGGTAACGATAGGGCGCAGTAAAAACCATTACGTTTTTGTCATACCTTCTTATGGCCATCTAGACTTAAAAAAAGCCGCAGCAATAGTAAAAGAAAAATCTATAGAAATGATCCCTCAAAAAGAACTTCTGCCCCTTACAGGCTACGTTCACGGAGGTTGCTCACCTATAGGCATGAAAAAAGCTTTTCCTACTTTTATAGATGAAAGCTGTCTGCAATTTGACACTATTGCTATTAGCGCTGGTAAAGTAGGTTTTCAAGTAGAATTGGATATAAAGTTACTCAATTTTCCGACAGCTTCACTAATATAGATTTTTCTAAAAATCGAAAAAAAAACGGTTGTTACACATAAAAAAAGGCGCTCCACAAAATGGACGCCTTTCTCATTTGCTCTTTCACGAGCAGTTCTTTATATTAACGGCAACTATTTGGCAATTGCTTTCAGCCAAGCAGAAACTTTTTCTTGAGCTTGATTGAGCTCGCCATCATAAATAGCCAAACCTTCAGTAATTGAAGCTTTATGAGCAGCCTTACGCAAATCGTCAATACCGGTCATACCACTGCCACCGTGAGTACTAAATGGAGCGATAGTTTTACCCTCTAAATTGGCTTGCTCGGTAAAAGTAAGTACGGCCATAGGGCAAGTTCCCCACCAACAAGGATAACCGATATAAACCGTATCATACTGGCTAAGATCGGGCATTTGACCTTTTAATTTAGGTCGTTCATTGGCAGCCTTTTCTTTTTTAGCTTCGTCAGTACAAGCACGATATTCGCTAGGATAAACTTTCTCCGTCTCAATACGGAATAAATCGGCGCCAGTCTCTTTGGCAATTTCTTCGGCTACTTGCTTAGTATTGCCGCTATAGGAGAAGTAAACAACTATAGCTCGCTTATCTTTACTTTGATTAGCCTGAGCCACAGTTTTTACTTCAGCAGTATGAACAGCTGCTTTGTCATTTTGATTGGAAACGGACGAATTAGAAGCGCCATTATTAGCAGCATTGCTGCTACAAGCCGACAGACTAAGTAAAACAAAAAGAGCAATTAAAATGTGTAAAAGCGAATTTTTCAAGAGCTTTACCTCGTCGTAATAAAAAATACATCAAAAAAGTGAAAAACGCTTTGCGGCTCAAGCTTCGCAAAGCGTTTTTGGCTTGTGTTCAGGAGCCGCCTTAAGCTTACAACCTAAAGCGCACTTTAGGTCAAGCTCCAAGAAACACTTTTACTCTTTACCTTTGTCTTTAGCAGCATCTAGCTATTCCAATTCAATTAGACCATCAACTATTTTTTTAATAAAGCGCTCCGGTACATCTTTACCAGAAAAGCTATAATAGGAACCTTTGCGCCAAGAGGAAATCCAATCAGCTCTGAAAGCAACTCCCTCTTCCGAATCTTTGGGATAAACTTCAGCTGTGCCTTTTCCATAAAGGATATTACTGAACTGGACTTGCTTTTCTCCGGGAAAGACGTCGCCTACTCCACCGTTGCAACCGAAAATTTTTACTTCTCCGCCCATACCGTTGGAATAAGTTAATACGTAAGAAGCTCCTAAAGGCGACATATAATCCACATCAACATTGACAAGCTGCAAATCATCATCCATGCCGCAATAATAAAAAACGGGAAAAGGTAAAGCTTTCAGCTGGTTCATTTGCTGCTCGTTCATATTATATTTAAGACCTTTCTAGTTAAAAAAATACTAAAAGAGCTGATCCGAAGCCGCCCCCAACCTCGATGACAGTGTTTTTTTTCGTCTACCCCAAGCAAAAGCCTGCTCTATCAAACTAAGCTTAAAAACCGCAGCTCAATTAGCTAATTAGCTATCTACACGCTTAACATCTTCACAAGCTATAGGCAAACATTCACCGGGACGGCTCTTAAAGCGCACCCATAATTTGCCGGAAGCTATAAAAGATACGGTGCCCAAACCATTAACTTTATGCTCAACGGTACAACCAGCAGGGAAATTGATAGCAATTTCGCGGCGACGGAATTTGCGCACTTGAGGAGGCATAATGGTGATTTGTCTGACTCTTTCTGTAGAAGTTACGCGCTGCTCCTTGAGCTCTTCGCTGCCGGCGCGGAAAGGACGCCCTGAAGACAATTTTTGCGCTACAGCTTTGGCTTTCCAACCATTGCTACTTTTAACTTCAATTTGCTTTAAGGGCATTTCATAGATAAAACGCGACAACTCTGAATCTTGGTCGCCACGATGGCAAGCTGCCGTAAGATACAGCATATCTTTAGCTCTAGTTAAGCCGACATAGCAAAGGCGTCGCTCTTCTTCCACTCCTTTGTCTCCGTCGACTAAAGATCGGTGGTGAGGCAAAAATCCATCTTCCATACCAACTAAGAAAACAACCGGAAATTCCAATCCTTTGGAAGTATGGATAGTCATTAAGACTAAACTGTCTTGCTTGTCGGCGCTTTCATCAAATTCATCACGACCAGAAATTAAAGATATTTCGTTTAAAAAAGCCCGCAACGGCAACTCACCTTCGTAATTGGGGCTATGGCGTTCTTTTTGAAAGCGTCTATCAAAATCAGTCAATACTTCCAAAAGTTCTTGTAAGTTTTCTCCCCGCTCTTGATCTTCTTCCGAATCGCTGGAGAGCAACTTTTCCTTATAGCCCGTTTCTTCTAAAACAACTCTTACTAATTCAGCCAAAGAACAATCAGGGCTTAGGGCTTGCTTTTTCAATTCTTCCAAACGATCATATAATTTTCGACAGCGCCCTACATAGGAAGCAGCTACTGCAGCCTGATCTGCTAATCCTAAAGCATGCATAATGGGAATGCCGTTATGAGCAGCATAAGCAACTATTTTAGCGAAAGTACTTTCTCCCAAACCACGCGTATTTTTAATAATTCGCTCTAAAGCCACCGAGTCGCTGGGATTGCCCAAAACATAAAGATAAGCCAAAATATCACGAATTTCTTTACGATCATAGAAACGGCGTCCGCCGACAATTTGGTAGCTTATACCCTCTTCACGCAACAATATTTCTTCAAAGTTGCGGCTTTGAAAATTGGATCTATATAAAATGGCAATATCGGAATAGCGATAACCACATTGTTGTACCAAACATTTGCAAGCTTGCACTACAAAGAGAGCTTCACTGCGTGAGTCGTCAGTAATATACACATATGGCAAAGTACCGTCGGTGCGATTGCTCCATAAATTTTTTACTTTGCGATCAGAATTGTGGCTGACAACTAAGTTGGCAACATCTAAAATTTGCTGCGTAGAGCGATAATTTTGTTCCAACTTGATAACTTTGGCGTCGTGAAAATCTTTTTCAAAGCGCAAGATAATAGAAATATCGGCTCCGCGAAAACCGTAAATGCTTTGATCATCGTCACCTACGGCACAGAAGTTTCTATCCTCATTTAAAAGCAAACGCAATAATTCATATTGTATAGGATTTACATCCTGAAATTCGTCTACCAAAATATAACGCAAATGACGGCGATATTTTTCACAAACGTCTGGATTATTGGAGAATAATTCGACTGTATAAACCAAAATATCGTCAAAATCAAGAGAATCGTTTTCACGCAAACGACGATTGTAAGCTTGATAAATGGGAATAAGTAAACGCTCTTGAGCTAAAAGAGGGCTTAAATCTTCAGGCTTGCGGCGAGCATTTTTGCAAGCGCTAATGGCACTGAGCAAATCGCGCGGAGAGTGCTTTTGACCATCGATATTAAGTTCTTTTAAGATGTCGCGCATTAAGGCTATTTGCGCTTCGGTATCGTAAATGGAAAAGCTGGAGCTGACGTCAAGATATTTGGCCTCTCTCCGCAACCAACGAGCGCAAACAGAATGGAAAGTGCCAACATTGGAAAAAAAGCCGCTGCCGCAAAGCCCTTCAATGCGCTCAACCATTTCACGCGCAGCTTTATTAGTAAAAGTTACAGCTAAAATTTGTGAGCGCTGGGCCAACCCAGATTGTAAAATCCAAGCGATGCGCTTAGTTAATACGGTAGTTTTGCCGCTACCAGCCCCGGCTAAAATAAGCAAAGGGCCCTCGGTAGTAGTGACAGCCTCAGCTTGCTGCGGATTCAGTCCTGTCAGAATAGACTCCATAGTCACAGAAAGTCACCCCTTTATCAATCGTGCAAATGGACTTTATAGCCGAAACGACGTTGCAAAACGTTAAGCAAAGCTGGCATAAATATAGCCGAGCTTAATAAATTGGCTCCTACGCCCAGAGTCATCACCAAGCCCAAAGTAGCTACGCCCTGATGGTTGGCAATAATCATAGTTGCAAAACCAATCATAGTAGTTAAAGCTGATAATGTGATGGAAGGGCCGGTTGAATGGCTAAAAATGCCAGCCCCACCTTCTTCAGAAACTCGGTGAATAATGTGAATGCCAAAGACTAAACCAATTCCCAAAATTAGAGGCAAAGCTAAAAAGTTGGCGCTATTGAAATCGCAATGCAATATTCCCATCATGCCAACCATCCAGACAATACCTAGCACTTTAGGCAATAAAGCTAATAAAGCTACGCCCAGTTTGCGGAAATGGATAAAAAGCAATACCCAAATGGCACATAGAGCCCAAGTACCAGCTTTTTCGTTGGATTCACGCAACTCCTGACAATCGTAATAGCTCATAATAGGCATGCCAACCACTTTGGGATCGACGCTTTGAACTTCGCGCACAAAACGTTCTTGGGCTGGACGTTCCCAAATATTTTCTTTGGGGAAAATGCGCACTTGAATAAGTCCAGTGCGGCCTATTTCACGATTTCTCAAATCGTCCGGAATATCATTTACAGTTAAAGGCGGCGTATCTTTTTGCACATGCAAAAACTTTATAATATCGGCCAAACTTTGGTAAAAATTGTCTTCAAAAGCATTCAAGCCTTCTTCAATAGGGCCAGGTCCCATAGAAGACATTATCGAAAAAAGTTTATCAATTTTTATTTCTAAACGTTTGGCTGCTTGGCTAACTTCCGAAGAAGAGCTTCTTTGCAACTTGTGCAAAACTGAGCGCATTTCTTGGTCACTACTTTCGATCGAATTGCCCAAAGAACGAAAAGAAGTTATGCGACTTTGCTCAGGATCGCGATAAATTGTGCCAGGCACGGGAATAGACGAAACATCTTCAGCTATTTCCTTTAAATAAGGATACTTTTCCTTGTAATTTACAGGAATCATCATAGCCACAGTTTCTACGTCGGAAACGGTAGGCAATTGGGAAAACTTTTCGGCTAATCGACAAGCCGTAGGCACATCTTCAGCCAAGGAAATACCGCAAAGAAGTGAATGCTCACTAGCATTTATTAAGTGCATTTCGGTGCGTACAGATTGTAAGCCCTTAGCTTGCAAATTGAGCAAGTTGTAGTCGTAGCTGACATTTTTGCCATACCAAAGGGCAACCAAAGTGATTACCAAACCAACAATCACTACGCCCTCGGAGCGATTGAGCAACCACTTTTCTACATTGGCCAAAAAGGCAAAACGAGAGATACCTTTTGCTTCATAAACTTTATTTTTATCTTCAGTTAGGAAAATAAGTGAAGGTAAAATAAGCATCATGGACAGGTAACAAAGCAAAATGCCACTACCGGCAATAATGCCCAATTCGGCAATACCAGTAAAGTCGGTGAAAGCCAATACATAAAAGGCCAAAGCCGTACTTACGGCGCCAGTTAAGTTTTCGTAGCCAGCGCCACGCATAGTTGCTTGCATAGCGGCTAAAATATCGGCTGTTTTGGCCCTTTCTTCATCATAGCGATAGAGAAAATGGATACCAAAGTCGATACCTAATCCCATTAAAATGGTAGTAAAAGTTACCGTAAGTAAGTTCAAGTGGCCGATAGCCAACGTAGTAAAAGCCATAGTCCAGCCAATACCTACTATTAAGCCCAAAACGGCCATCAAAGGCTTAAAAATTTCTCGGAAAGCCCAAATAAAAATAATGGCAATCAGAACTAAAGAAAGAATAGCCGACTGAGTAGAATCGGCTGTGGAAGAATCAGCTTCATCAACATTGAGAACTAATTCACCAGTTAGACCGACTAATACGTCGGTGTGCGAGCGCTCCAATACTTCCAAAATTTCTCTGATACGGCTGACCGCCCTATTTATGGAAACATCTTGGCCCTCATTGTCGCGATAAACTGGACGACAAAGCAAAGCATAAAATCGACCGTTGGCAATGGTATTGTACTGGAGGATCTTATCCTGGGAAAACATACTGCTAATGGCAGATTCATTTTCGCTGCCTTCTTGGCCCAATTGCTCGAGCATAATATCAGCCCAAGGAGAGACGAATTGGCCTCTTCCTCTAGTTTCCATACTCTGAGTAAAAAGATCGAGAAAACGCTCAGCTGTAGGCAATACTCCTTTTAGCTTATCTGGATTCAGTTCACTAGAATTGCCCATTTCACGAGAAAGCTGAGGAGCTTTTTGCATAAGATCAGCTAAGCCACCAGAAGAGGCCAAGGCTTTTAGTCCAGGACCATAATCTTTTAATTGCTGGGCTATTTCACGCAATTGCTGCGGTTCCAGATAATGCAAAGCATAATTGCGCAAAAAAGTGACGTCTACTTTTTCAAAGACATCCTTAAAAATATCAGGCTCTTCCCGCAAACGCTGAGCCAAGTCATCAACAAAGGCTTGACGCTCGGCGGCAGTTCCATCTTCCACAATCACGACAATATCTTCAGAGCGCGGGAAATCGTTAGTGTAACGATCTTGTTCAGCTTGTAATCCGGCTGAACGCTTAATTAAGTTGGCTTGATCGGCATCAAAAGCAAGGTATTTGGCCGTATAAGCCATACCTAGAAGACAACTTACAATACCTACAATTATAATCAGACGTGGAAAATGGAAAGAAAACTCGGCCAACTTGCCCAACATTTTATAAGTAAATGCTTCTTTGTTGACAGAGCCTTGAGACGCCGCCTTTTCTTCTGCAGCTAACGCTTTATCGGAGCCTTTTAAATCCATAATTTAGAGGGTATCCAACCAATGGGCGTTTTCTAAAACCGCCCCTATCGAATGCAAGTTTCTAACATTGAAAATATGCTGAGCGCTGAGCTTCCAACGACCACAGCAAGCAGCATGTACGGCATCGGCCACCGAAACGGCGCAATGTTGCATAACGCTAGCGTCACGATAGCAATCGATCATACACTCTGTACAACCGTCGCGTATAATCTGGCTGCCATTAAATTCACAGACATGGCACATAGGACGACGCCAGTTGCAGCAACGCCATAATTGCAATTCCCAGTCTAAATAGAATTGCTTAAAGCCTCCCAAGCAAACAAACTCTTGTGGCTCTTTGTTGAGATAGCGATGCATATCCATCATGGAGGCAGTGGGATTGAGCACTCGATAAGACTTCTTCAGAGCAATAACTTCATCAATCAGATGGTGCATTTCTTCCGGAGTATAATTTACTAAATCGGAATCTTTGCAACCAAGGTAGTTTGAGTCTAAGTTGATTAAAGGGAAAGAGAAAGTGACCGCTTCAAATCCCATACGATCCAAAGTACGGGGCAGTTCTTTAAGATCGCCCAAAATTTTGCTTAAAGTGACTGAAGCTACGCGTCCCACCTTATGTTGGGCAAAGATACGGTTGGCCTCCGTAATACGTTCGGTAACACCAGGCAAACCGCGATTCTTTTCACTGACAGATGGATCGACCGAATCAACCGAGATTATGACTTCTTTTAAGCCATTCCCGATTAAAGAATTGACTTTATCGGTAGATAAAGTAGATCCATTGGTCACAATCAAACTATCCATGCCCAAATCGCGGCAATGAGCCATAAATTCTTCCAAATTGGGATTTAAAGTAGGCTCTCCACCGGTAAAAATTAAAAAACGTACTCCATTGCGGTATAGACAATCGATAGCATTCAAACCGGCTGACAACTTAACCAAAGTTTTCGGATTCTTATCATTTTTGGCTTGTTCTCTGGAGAAATTGCAAAACTCACATTTAGCGTTGCAAGCATTGGTAATGGCAAACTGACAAGTAGAGGGGCCACCATCTAAAAATACTTGACTGATAATCTCTTTCCAATTCACTGATTATTCCTCCGCCGATCTTTGTGTAAAATCGGTCTGCATTTTTCTCATAAAGGCATACAATACAGGCGGTCAGCCGTACTAAGAAAGCACAACCACCACTATGCCGCAAAAAATTATCAAAGTCCCCGCCCAGCGCAAAGGCGAAACGTGCTCTTGTAAATATATTTTGGCCAAAAAAGCGTTGATTATATAATTTAAAGCCGTTAAAGGCAGAAGCAAAGAAAGATCGGCCATAGAGAGCATAGCTAACCACAAGAAGAAAGACACGGTTAAAAGGCCTGCTCCTATTAAGACATTGCCATTGGTGATAACGGCACAAACTACACGCCAAATATCACGCAAGCTATGGATTGAAGAATCTACAGAGCGCATTCCTTTCGACACAAAAATATCCGCAACAGCCGTAACGCTGACGCCGGTTAAAATAAGAAGTAAAACTTTCAACATGATCGCGCTCCCTTCGCTCCCGATACTTTTTCCGCCTTCTGAAAGCACAAGCGGCGCAATTCTGTACTTATGCTGGGCGGCCTACCATTTTTCAGCAACAAGAAAGTAACATTTTTTCCAGCATTAAGGGCCTAGACAGGTATTTCCCCAGCTTTTAAAGAAGAGTTTATAGATCATAAAGTTTACACTTGACGAAGGGAAAAAATTAGCTTTGCGCAAGCTCGTATTATTGCTTTCGGCTCTTGTCTTGGCGGTCGGGCTAAACTATACCGGTTTTACCGAAAATGCCATAGCTCAAGAAAATTCTTCTAATAACTCTCTAATTCTGATTCAGTCTGAAATTGCCGGCACGGAAGTTTTCGGCAGCGGCGTCATTGTACTGACCGGCCGTGAAAATTGTCAGGCCGTAACCAGCTACGAAGCCATTAAGGGAGCTTCCAGAATTACGGCTTTAGCTGCCGGCTATTCCCCAGTGCCCGCGAAGATTCTGCGTTTTGCTCCGGACGCCAATTTGGCTTTGCTGGAAATTCCTATTCCGGCTCTGCCAGCGGCCAAACTCGGAGACAGTGAAGTTGTAAAAAATGATACTCCTGTAGCCATTTCTTACGCTTCTCCGGTTTTGAGCGGCAACGTAGCCACTTCTTTCGACGGCGGCAAACGCGGCGGCACAGTCATTGACGTCATCAATCGTCCCGGCGGTTCAGTCATGCGTCTCAAATTGTCAGGGCCTTTGCAAGACGACACCAGCGGTGCTCCTGTTTATTTACCCAATACCAATGAGCTGATAGCGATTTCCCTTTCTATAGAAGCGGCTTCCGGTCATAATGATATGCGCTTTGCAATTCCTATTGCCATGGCTGGTGCTCTCTCTCCCAATATTAAATCTTCTTCAGACTCTATTGCCAATATCAGAGTATTGGATGGCGAAGACGCTCCCGTCCTTGAAGGCGGAAATGATAAAGGCGCCAATGACGAAGAAGGAAGCCCTTTAATTCCCATTATCGTAGGTGTAGTCGTAGTTGTAGTATTAGGTGGTGTTGCCTACTTTGTTTTGGGAGGCAAAAAGAACAAAGCTGTCGAGCCTTTCTCAGTCTTGCCTATTTTACCTGAAGATACTCCTATGGCTTTTGTTACTGCCGAAGGTAGTATTCTCCCCTTCACTAAAGATTCAGTTATCGTCGGACGTTCCGAAAGCAGCGATTGGTGTTTCCCTGAATCCAGCGTTTCCGGACGTCACGCCCGCATTCGTAAGAGCCGCGACGGCTCCAGCTACGAATTGGAAGATTTAGGCAGCAGCTACGGCACTTTCATTCGTGGTCGACGTGTAGGCCGCAGCGACGTTATCCATCCCGGAGACATAATCCGTTTTGGAGACGTAACCCAAATAAAACTTCTTACCAGAGCTGAATCTCAAGCGAAAAATGCTCTTAACGCAGCTAAGCTTGAAGGAGAAGATGAAGATCAATAAGGAATAGGCGCTGCCCCCAAGGGGCGGCCATCCTGCAATCC
The DNA here is from genome assembly GCA_934636825.1 of uncultured bacterium. Lineage (GTDB taxonomy): Bacteria > Vulcanimicrobiota > Xenobia > Xenobiales > Xenobiaceae > Bruticola. The sequence goes on from CAKUBG010000011.1 coordinate 50,309, forward strand.
AAAGCCTCAAGGGGGAACCCCTTTGAGGCTAATTTTTTTAAGGAGAGTTTTATCACATGGATGTAAATTTGACCAAATATGATGTGTTTTTGGCCATCGCCGGTCGCACTAAGCCCATAAATAAAGAAGCTTTAGTTAAAACTATGTGGCTTGATGAGAGCTCTTCTTTAGAAGCAATTTTGAACGAATTGCTAAAAGAACAACTGATTCGCACTGTTCCTGACGGCTATACTAAAGGGGTCAGCTCCAAAGGACAAACATTGTTAGAGCTTTTGCTTTTAGCTATAGCTTATGAGTATGATTACAATCTTTATTTGTCAGAGCCTATTCAAGATCTCTTAAAAGCTGTTTATAAACTCAATGCCTTTACAGAACGCGATTTGGAATCTTTGCCCGATTGGCGCTGCTATCTACATCATTTGATAAAGGATCAAATGATTTTATTTATTAGCTATGATCCACCCTCAATGCGTTTAGCTCGTACTCTCTTCTTTGACTTAATTTGCAATTATTTTGACATTTCGCCTAAAACTAAATTCTTTGATACCAAAATCGATCTCAATAAGGTCATTATTTCCAAATTGACGGCTAAAAGATTAAAAGACCGAGCCAGCATAGGTCTGGGAGCCCGCTTTATTTTTGGTTCAACTAATGACAAACCTCAAAAAGTTGGCCTTTCCAAAATGCAAAGGCTGCTGGCTTATGATATTGTACCTGAGCAAGCAGATGTCTTTGATAAGAAAGCCAAAGCTGATTTTGCCGAAGCTAAAAAATCTTTAGAGCGCAATTCTATACTTTTGAAACGTCACCTAACTATCGATACTATCAAAGAATATCATAAATTGGCTATGGCCAGCTCAGGTGTTTCCGATATATATCGCAAGTTCGATGTAGAAATAAAAGCTAACCCCTACTTTAAAACAGCAACCTGGAAAAAAATTCCTCAAATGATGGATAAGCTTATGGATGATTACAACACTATTTTAAAATCATCCAAAACGGTATTTGACGCTTTTAATTTGGCTGCTTTTTTCTATAACGAGTTGATTCACATTCATCCTTTCGAAGACGGAAATAGTCGCACGGCTTTCCTGTGTTTATTACATATTCTCAACTTATTTAATACAAGAATTACTTCTATACCAGCCAGTTTCGATTATAGTTTTATTCAAGCGACAAAAGGGCAAAGAAAGCGCAATGATCGTGATTTAGTCGAATTACTCAAAGAAATTTACGTAGTTATTCTAAATCAGGAAGAACTTAAACTTATGACTGAATTGGCTGCCGGTTGTTAGCGTTTGCGATATGGCCAGATATCAAGTAGGAGAAATTATAGATAAACTTTATCGCGTGACCGACTATCTTGGTGAAGGGGCGCAAAGTTATGTGTATTCTGTCAGCGATGCCAAACGTCCCAGGGCCCATTGGGCCCTAAAGCAGTTGCGTCTGGAAGATATTCCCGCTGACGAACAAGATGCTGCCAGTGAAATGTTTGCCAGAGAAAGCTTTATTCTCAAGCAATTACATCACCCAGCCTTGCCAAAACTTATCGATTACAGATCTCCTGCAGGCGCAGCTCCCTATATAGTGATGGAATGCATTAAAGGCCAGCCTTTAGACGAAGTCTTAACTAAACGCACTAATCCTTTGCGCTTGGAAGAGGCTTTGCCTATAGCTTTACAATTGACGCATTTATTGCACGCTCTTCATAGCCAAACTCCGCCTATTATTTACAGAGATTTGAAACCTTCAAATCTTATCTTGTCAGATAGCGGTATGATTCGTCTAATAGATTTTGGCATCGCTCGTTTTCGCAGCGCCGATTCTCTTAAAGACACCCAAGAGCTAGGTACTCCGGGATATTGTGCTCCCGAACAATATAGAGGTTACTCTTCGGTTCAAAGCGATCTTTATTCTTTGGGCGTAGTTATTTACTACATGCTGACTTTCAAAGATCCCCAAAGTATGAATTTCAATTTTCCCCGTCTTGATACCATTATCCCTAAGGCCCCTACTGCACTTGTAGATTTATTGGCATCTTGCTTGAGTATAGATGTCAACCAAAGACCCAAAACGGCTCAAGAAGTACGTCGCATACTTTTCAAAGTGTTGCAAAATTACCAAGCCATGCCTATTAGCAAAGGTACTCAGCCTTTGGAGCCCGGCTTGCAAAATCTCAGTCACCATTTATCTATGCTAGAATTTTAGTTAAAGCGACAGATTATACTCCCAAATTAAATAAAGCTAAACTAACTGTGATGGTTGGTTTAGCTTTATTTAATAGAAAAAGTTTTGGAAACAATTATAAAGGCAAGAATAGTCTGTACTTAGAAGAGAACTTTTCTCTCTGACTTCTAATAATATTGGAAGCTTCTTTGCCATCACCCAAAGCAACAGAGCAACTGCCTAAAGGATGTGTTTCATCGGCAGACCACACTACTACAGCTCCGGAAGGCAAATCTTTGAGTTGTTCGGGAGCAGAATCGGTACATTCCACAAATTTATCCGATTTAGCCAGAAAATCAGCCAATTCAGCCGCAGTCTTGCCTCCCACTTCAACACCTTTGGCGCTTAAAGCCTGACCTACAGGCTTAAAGTCGAAGAAACCAGGTTGATTAGCTTTCTTCTTAATTTCCTCACCTAATTCGTTGCCGAAATCTGTCGCTGTAAATCCATCTTTGGCTGAAGAAGAAACTTTCTTAGCCTGAGGAGCAGAATTCTCTTCAGCGCTGCTTTCTTTTTCCGGAATAGGCTCGAAGTAATAGCGACCGATACTTTCAATTTGTTCGTAAGCATCGGGATAGTAAAAATGCAAAAAGATCAGACGAGCCTCTTGCAACCCTTTCAAAAGTTGGTTTTCGTCCTGAATTTTTTTCTTTTGTTCAGGAGTACCACGATCCATAATTTTCAAGATACTGGTAAATGAGCGCACCTCGGGAGCCAAAGAAGACAGCTCAGCAATAGGTTCATCAACTTCTTCATAACACTTATTGACATAACTCGTATAAGCGTTGAAATCTGAATTTATATAGGCACTGACCATGCCTACAGTAGCTGCCGTAACTCCACTATTGTGACCTTTGCGATCGGCCGGATTAGTCAGTGAACCGGAAAGAGTTGACGAAACAGCCAACAAACCATCAAATATAGCCGCCGGAGTATTATATACATTTACTCCTATCAGCGACGCTACAGATCCTAAACTGAATTGACCAAAGCCCATTTATCTTAACTATCCCTTAGCTATGCAAACAGAATTAACTTCTGATCGGCGCTGTTTAGACAAGCTAAACAGAAGCCCTCTATGAGGCTGCTTAACTCCAACTTATATGAAGCCAAGTTCTGCCTATAATAAACTCCTGACCGTTTTTTAAAGCGACGCTGCCATAGAGCCGCTCTCCATCAACAAAAGTTCCATTAGTAGAGCCCTTGTCTTCTAGAATAACTCCTCCGGCAGTAGGTTCCAAGACAGCGTGGTGGCGACTAACAAAGCGATCCACACTCAAAGCGACATCACCTTCGCGGCCAATTTGCACTCGCTTGTTAAATTGGAAGACGTATCCATCTAACGGTCCGCCCAACACTTCAAGCATTATTCTCATACTTATTGCCAATTGCCCCTTTCATTATTGTCAACGTTCGGCTCTAATCTACGGCTAAAAGGGCCAGGAGAACCGGGCTGGGGCGGACGCGGTACCACTCCCTGAGGCGCTGTCGGAGTGCCATTGTAGCTTCCCTGCGACCAATTGCCCATAGAATCTGGAGCAGCAGGAGGAGCCTGGGGGCGAGGCGGCCTAGGCGCAGGACGGACTCCGGCAGGAGGCGTTTGCGGACGAGGAGCTCCTACACCTGGCCTCTGGCCAGCCACCGCAGGGCGAGCTCCAGTAGGTGCAGGCTGAGCATTGCCAGGAGCTACAGGGCGCCTACCTACGCTAGAACTGTATCCTGAAGGCATACCTTCAGGGATTTCACCACGAGCAGGTTGTTCCTGACGCGCTTCAGCATAATCGTTCCGTCCCTGCTGCTGAGGATAGCCGCCTTGCTGCTGAGAGTGGCCACCTTGCTGTTGAGGGTAGCCACCCTGTTGTTGAGGATAGCCGCCTTGCTGCTGAGGGTAGCCACCCTGTTGTTGAGGATAGCCGCCCTGCTGTTGAGAGTAGCCACCTTGTTGTTGAGGATAGCCACCTTGCTGTTGGGGGTAACCACCTTGCTGTTGGGGGTAACCACCCTGTTGCTGAGGATAGCCACCTTGCTGTTGGGGATAACCACCCTGTTGTTGAGGATAGCCACCTTGCTGTTGGGGGTAACCACCCTGTTGTTGAGGATAGCCGCCCTGCTGTTGAGGATAGCCACCTTGCTGTTGAGGATAGCCACCTTGCTGCTGAGAGTAGCCACCCTGTTGCTGAGGATAGCCGCCTTGCTGTTGAGGATAGCCACCTTGCTGTTGGGGATAACCGCTTGGCTGCTGAGAATAACCGCTCTGCTGCTGAGAGTAACCTCCTGGCGCACCAGAATAAGCAGAAGATCCGGATTCAATTTCTTGACGACGAGGCGACTCAGTTGTGGAAGGCGAATTATCGCCCCCAAAAGTATCACCCAAAGCGCGGTTGTCCAAAGAGAAATTTACCTTTTCCTCGTTTTCATCCATATCGGCCCAAATAACAGTATTTGGCGGCACTTTATGGCGCAAAACGTATTCGGCAAACGGTCTGGTAAGCCAAGTGTCGATAGCTCTATTTAAAGGACGGGCACCATATTCCGGATGATAGCCTTTATCGAGTAAGAAGTTGATAACAGCTTTAGTAACATGAAGATCTACTTGGCGGCTCTCACGAATGCGCTTTATACATTTGGATAAGTTTATATCAACGATACCTTGCAAATCTTCGCGCTTGAGAGTTTTGAAAACGATAATTTCATCGATACGGTTTAAAAACTCCAGACGGAAATGACCGCGCAATGCTGCTTGGTAAACTTCAGGCATGTCGTCTAATTGGCCGACGTATCCTCTGTCAGTAGGCAAAATATTAGCCAAAGGATTTTCCATCTTGGCTAAAGCGCCCATTTCCTCGTCTCCGGTAGCCTTTTCCAAAGCGGCACCGGCTGCCGCCACTTGAGCTGAAGCCATATCCAAAGCTTTACGTGAGCCCAAGTTGGAAGTCATGATAATAATGGAATTGGTAAAGTTGACGGTACGACCTCTGGCGTCAGTTAAGCGTCCATCATCGAAAACTTGCAAAAATAAGTCAAAAACGTCGGGGTGTGCCTTTTCGACTTCATCGAGCAAAATAACGCAGAATGGCTTAGTGCGCACAGCTTTAGTCAGCTGGCCCTCACCTTCGTAACCGACGTATCCTGGAGGAGCACCTATTAAGCGAGCGATAGAATGCTTGTCGTGAAATTCTGACATGTCCAAACGGATCATATCGCGCTCTGAACCGAAAAGAAATTCAGCCAAAGTTTTGGCCAACTCGGTTTTACCGACACCGCTGGGCCCTAAGAAAAGGAAAACGCCACTGGGTCTAGTAGGCGAAGAAAAACCTACACGTACTACACGTATAGTGCTGGCCACCGCAGCAACAGCATGATCTTGACCAACTACACGCCCACGCAATAGGTTTTCCATATCCAATAAACGAGCTTCTTCTTCGTTGGCTATGCGGGAAATAGGCACGCCCGTCCAATCAGCAACAACCTCGGCGATAACCTCTTCGGTAACTTCTTGCATTCCTTGTTGTTGACAATTACCGCGAGTTTTGATGCGAGCCGCCGCTTCGTCTATTAAGTCTATGGCTTTATCTGGCAAATTTCGATCAGGCAAAAATCTTACGGACAACTTGACAGCCGCCAACAAAGCTTCGTCTGTAAATTGCACATGGTGATGTTGCTCGTATCTTCCCCGCAAGCCTTTCAAAATTTCCAGAGCATCTTCTTCAGAAGGCTCACTGACGAATACTTGTTGGAAGCGACGCTCCAAAGCAGGATCGGCCTCAATATGACGGCGATATTCGTCAATAGTGGTAGCGCCCATAACAGCCAAATCTCCACGAGCTAAAGCCGGCTTGAGGATATTGCCAGCATCCATGCCTCCACTACCACCAGCGCCGACAATTTGATGTATTTCATCAATAAACAGAATAATAGATCTGTCTTTGCTAACTTCTTCGATAACTTGCTGTAAGCGCTTTTCAAATTCGCCACGATGGCCAGTGCCAGCAACAAGCGCACTCAGGCTCAATTCGATTAAATGGTGGTCTTTTAAAACGTCCGGCACGGTACCATCGGCCAGACGCTGAGCCAAGCCGTAAGCTACCGAAGTTTTACCAACACCTGCCTCACCGACCAATACCGGATTAGACTTGGTTTTGCGCGTTAAAATTTCCAAAACGCGACGAACTTCATCGTTGCGACCAATAACTGGATCCATCTTCTTTTGACGAGCCAATTCAGTTAAATCGCGTCCGTATTCTAAAAGCTGCTTATGTTCACGAGCGAATTTCCGCCCATCGGCAGTCATATTCTTATCACCGCCACGACTGAAAAAGCCACCGCCCCCACCCGAAGACTTAGGAGCCTCAGGACGACGCACACCACGTATAGAATCGCGCAAAGCTAAAAGATCTACATCACGCGAAATTAAAAAGCGGCAAGGTACGCTGCGCCCTTCGCGCAAAATTGCGGTAATAACGTGCTTAGGCTCAACTCTGAGAGCTTGCTCCGATTCTGCTTCTTCCGGAACCATCGTTTTCATGAGACGAGAATAACGCGGAGTTTCGGGCAATTTTTCCGAAATATCCCACATAGGTTCGTCGTCAGAAGAAGGCACAAATTCCAAAATGCCCTCTTCGAGCTCAGAAAGAGGCACGCCGACATCTTCTAAAGCTTCTGCCAAGGAACGATCCAACTGGCAAGCAGCAGCAAAGAAGTGCTCAATACCGAGGTAGTAGTGTTTCCAAGAACGAGAGAGCTGATTGGCTCTGGCAATAACTCGTTCGGTAGCTTCGCTGTTATTTATGGCCATACTATTTCCGAATAATGTGAGCTACACACTCAACGTGGTAAGTTTGAGGGAACATATCGATAGGCTGCACTTCTAAAACTGTGTAGCCTTTTTCAGTAAGAATCCCCAAATCGCGAGCTAAGGTAGAGGGATTGCAAGACACATAAGCTATACGCGGAATGCGCATTTTGGCGATAGTCTCCAAGACTACAGGATCGCATCCTTTGCGAGGAGGATCCAATACAGCGGCACTAAAACTGGTGCGACGCTGCAACAGAGAGCCTTTACTACACAATCCCGGCAAAACTTTTTCTACAGTACCATCCATAAAAGTCGTATTTGTCAAACCGTTAAGATCGGAATTGACTACGGCGTCTTCAATGGCTTCTTGACATTCATCAATACCAAACACGCGTTTAGCCTGACGAGCCATATATAAGGCCAGAGAGCCTACACCACAATAGGCGTCTAAAATTGTATCTCGAGGCTGAATTTGTAAGAACTGATCTAATTGAGAGTAGATCGTCTCCAAACCTTCTATATTAACTTGGAAGAAAGAATTAGCGGAAATATTAAACTTTAAGCCTGCTACTTCCTCGACAATATGGTCGCTGCCCCACAAAACAGAATTGCGAGTACCTAAAATAACGTTGGTACGATGCGGATTCAAATTTAAGACCACACCACAGAGAGAACGTACACGCTTGCGTACAATATCCACAAATTCTCTCACTTTGGGCAAACGAGGCTGACTGGAGACAATAACCAGAAGAGTTTGGTTAGAATAGTAACCATGACGAGCTACCAAATAACGAATGGCACCGCTACCGTCTTCGCTATTATAAACTGGCCATTGTAAGCGTTCTATGGCCTCGCGGCAAGCATTCATCAACTCATTGTTTACTTCATGTTGAATGGCACAATTTTCTACTCTGACAATTGAGTGAGTGCCTTTAGCATAGTAGCCTACATAAGGGTGGAAACGCGGCACATCGTTTTCTTCTTTTTGATCGACGCGCAAAAGATAAGGCTTAGCTCCCACAACCATTTGCGTCTTAGAGCGATAGTTCCAAGGACGAGTCATTCGCTTGCAAGGACGCACCTTTACACCGTCAAGGCCGGCTATGTGACGCAGAGCATCTTGCACCATCTTCGTTTTAAACTCGAGCTGAGAATCATAATTTACATGTTGCAAATGGCAACCACCACACTCGCTATAAACGGGACAACGAGGCTGAATACGACGCATAGAAGGAACAATAATCCTGTGAATGCGGGCTCGGCCATAGTTTTTCTTTAACTCGGTAATTTGGGCTTCCACCTTATCCCCGGGGGATGCACCGGGAATAAAAAGTACGAAGTTACCTACTCTTCCCACGGCTTCTCCGCCTACTGCAAAATCATTGATAGTCAGCTCTACTCGCTGACCGACAGATAAAGAATCGGCCATAAAAAAACTCCTTGAAGTATTCCCCCAACCGCCGTCAAGAAAAACGCCCCCACTTTTTCTCGGCAGGAAGTCAAAATCTAAAGAGAAACACCCCTAAAACGTTCAATTAGAGAGCGCTTTTTTCCTACTCAACCACAATAACCAAGGAGAAGAGCTTGAACAAAAAGCATTTATCGGTAAATCTGCAATCTGCCCAGTCATACCTGGAAGAAGCCTTGGAAAAATTTGACGAAATGATCGATTTTTTACAAAATTTAAGCGAAGAAGAACTGGAGATGTCTGCTCCTAGTGGCACGCTATCGCAAATAGAGCGAGCTCAAGCTCTGACTTCTCAAGCCATCTCCGCTTTAGATAAAATAAAATTGCACTGAAAACGCATGCAAACAGTTGCAAAGCTGGCCGAGTTTGCGGCCCTGTCTTTGCTAATAAGCGTAAGCGAGGTGTACAAAAAATTATGCCTTTTAATTTAGGCCCGGGGGAACTTATATTTTTGGCGGCAGCAGCCTTATTGCTTTTCGGTCCGCAAAAACTCCCGGAAATAGGACGCGCTTTGGGGGAAGCCTTAGGATCTTTAAAAAAAGCCTACAACAGTGCGGCTAGTTTGGAAGATATTCCCTCACGTTCTCCTCAGTCCGGCAAGCAGACTCACTGTGCAAATCCGCATATAAATCAAGATCAGCTTCAGCCCAATTTGGAAGTAGTCACTTTTTCTGAAGCAGCCGACTTGAGTCCAAAGTCTGATATAAAACCTTAGCCTGATACAAAAAACTTGCAACTGGCTATACAACATTAGAAATATAAAGAGCTTGTTTCCCAATCGCTCAAAGTCGATAAAAGAAGCAAGCTCTTTTTTTTAGCGGTAAATATGGTCGTCTAATTTAATTGAGGCGACTTTTTAGCCTTATAGATAAACAGCGGAGGCAAATCTAAAGAGCGAATCTTCCAGCCCGCTCTGGTCTTTTCAAATTCCCATATCCAAGGCGGAGCATCGGGATATTTAGAATCGGAGACCTTAATAATCGCCGAATCACCGGAAACACGCTCGTCAACAACTACTCTGGTTACATAGACGCTCTTGGTGGAAGCCATAGAATAATATCGTTCCATGCCTTCCTCGAAACCTTTGAGATTTACTCTCATTTTGGCATCTACCCCCAAAGCGGCATAGGCTTCCTTATATTTCCTAGCTTTGACATTGTCGAGAAATTCGCTAGCTATCACAAAAGGACGACGACTTATATCCGGAGGTGGAACGAACTTTTCATCAGTTTTTTGGTTGATGGGAACTTCCGGCGCCGAACAAGCCTCAGCCAAGCACAGAACAGGAATCAGCAGTATCAGTAGGACAAACTTTTTGCAAGCTGACCAATTTTTCAATTTTCGCAATTTAAGTCCAAACACCAATATAGCTTTCCTCGCTTCCTGTCTGTACCTATAATTGATAAAAATATCTACAAATGGACAATCTCGGCATAGCTGATATAAAGTCCGGCTTTAACTATGCGCACAACAACTTCTTTGCCTACGCGATCGGAGGCATTGGCTACTTCAATCAAACAACCATCAATTATAGCTAAAGCAGAATTGCTATTGTCTGAGATATGACCGTCCAAAAGCAAAACTCTGGCTTGTTGACCGCAAGCAAGAGGCGTAAAGTCCAGAGAAGAGGCTTTTTCTGCACAAGTCACATTAAAATGCTCCGGATGAATACTGTCTGAAGCTTGCACGACAATTGTAGAATCGGTTTCTTGTGCTATTTGCTCAACCTCAACACCGTTGGGGCCAACAAATTGATAGGCAGCCGCCGGAGACAAAGTAACGACAGCGGCTTCAGGCTTAATAACTCCACTCATTTCCCTGAGCAAATTGCGACGGGCCCGTAAAGCTACTGACTTGGGAGAGAGCACCTTACCGCGACCGTGGCAAATAGGACAAACATCACGCATAATGCCATCCAAATCTTTGCCCTCTCGCTTACGGGTGATTTGCACTAAGCCCAACTCAGTCATACTGACCAAGTGAGTGCGAGTGCGATCCTTCTTGAGCTCATCACCTAAAGTTTCCAAAATTTTGCGCTGATCTTCGGAGCTGTCCATGTCAATAAAGTCGACGATAATGATGCCGGCCATATCGCGCAAACGCAACTGACGACAAATTTCCTTACAAGCTTCCAAATTGGTGCGCAGAATAGTTTCGGCTAAATTGTTTTTACCGATAAACTTGCCGGTATTAACATCGATAACCCACAGAGCTTCAGTGCGATCGACTATCAAATAACCGCCGGAAGAAAGCCAAACACGCCTTGACAAAGCATTGTCAATTTCTTGCTCAATTTTGTACATATCGAATAAAGGATAAGTATCGGTGTACAAATGGACTTTATCCAAGAGCTCAGGAGCGGTATGTTCCAAACGCTCACGCATATTTAGATATTCTTGGCGGTTGTCGATAACCAAACGATCGACTTCTTCAGTAAAGAGATCGCGTAAGATCTTATCTACCAAATCCAGTTCTTGATGAACTAAAGCTGGAGCATGACAAGTTTTGGCTTTATTTTGAACTTTGTTCCATACTTTAACCAAATAGTCTAAGTCCATCTTGAGTTCGTCACGGTCGTGACCTTCGGCAGCCGTGCGCACTACAACTCCCATGCCTTCGGGGCGAAGTTCATCGGCAATGTGACGCAAACGATTGCGCTCTTCTTCGGTAGAAATACGACGGGAAACGCCTACATATTGAGCCGAAGGGAACAAAACCAAGTAGCGACCGGGCAAAGTTATATAGGAAGTAATACGAGCACCTTTAGTGCCAATAGCTTCTTTGACTACTTGCACCAAAGTTTCCTGATTGGGACGTACAATTTCAGCGATAGTAGGTTTGGTAAAACCGTTTTCACCTTCGCTCAAACCGGCCACAGCATCGTTAGCACATAAGAAAGCGTTGCGTTCCAAACCTATGTCAACAAAAGCAGCATTCATGCCTGGCAAAACGTCGGAGACTCTACCCTTAAAGATGCTGCCAACCTGGCGCTCTTCACGGGCTATAAGGATCTCCATGGGGCGTCCATCTTCAAGTACGACAGCTCTCCCCTCGCGGTCGTCGATTGATATTAAAATTTCTTTATACATAAAATAAATAAACCTTACTGTAGTGGGGCCACGCTGCCCCCAGACCGCCGGAAAAGCCATACTCAAGCGCCTTCAAGACAACCGAAGCAAGAGGCTAGAAATCCGTACACGGCAAAACTTAGAGATACGAAAAACTGGGATTTTTACTTTTCACGTTAAGCAAGTTACTTCCTGCCTAACGACTATTGGCAGCGAATTTGTGAACCTACCAAAAAAGCATAGACGGTTTTTAAGTTCGTATCGGTAATAACCACAATGGAAGCTCATGAAAAACGCACGGGAAAGTATAGTGAAAAATTGCTTAGTTATTGACGAAGAATTGCATAAAGTATATAATATGTCACATTGTTCAGAAGCTTGCATTTTTCGTATCGATATAGTGCGGGATGTAAGTCAAACTGAACGAACAATAAGCGAGACAGTCCAAGCAATCGCAAAACACCGGAAAAAAAAGTGAGGCAGGCTCATTAGGTTATGTTTGAATCTCTTTCAGAGCGGCTTAATGACATTTTCAAAAAGATATCAGGCCGCGGAAAGCTTTCAGAAGAAGACGTAAACGAAGCTCTGCGGGAAGTGCGTCGCGCCCTCCTGGAAGCTGACGTGAGTCTTCCTGTAGTAAAAGAGTTTATCTCCAACATACGTGAGCGTGCAGTCGGTGAAGAGCTCATTAAGAGCATGACTCCGGCTCAACAAGTGATCAGATATGTACGCGACGAGCTCATTTCTCTCATGGGCGGCGAAGCGGCTAAGCTCACTTTTGCCTCGAAAGCTCCGACCGTTTTTATGGTTTGTGGTCTCAACGGTGCTGGTAAAACTACCAGCGCTGCCAAGTTGGCCTCTTACTTGAGAGGTTCCGGCCATCATCCTCTACTGGCTGCCACCGACGTATACAGACCAGCAGCTATTCAACAGCTCGAGGTCTTGGCTAAACAGATCAGCGTTCCCGTTTTCAAATTGGAAGGTTGCCAGGATCCGGTAGAAATTACTTCCGAAGCTGTAGCCAAAGCCAAAGATTTAGGCAGAGACGTGGTCATTATTGACACCGCCGGCCGCTTGAATATTGACAGTGAGCTGATGGAAGAGCTTAAGAAACAGCGCGATGCCGTCTCTCCAGATGAGATTTTGTTAGTAGTCGATGCCATGACTGGTCAGGACGCTGTCAATGTTGCTCGAGATTTTAACGATCTTTTGGGCATTACCGGTGTGATTATGACCAAACTGGACGGAGACGCCCGCGGCGGTGCAGCTATTTCCGTGCGTAAAGTTACCGGTGCTCCTCTCAAATTTGTGGGTACCAGTGAGCGTCTCAGTGGCTTGGAGCCCTTCCACCCCGACCGTATGGCCGGTCGCATTTTGGGTATGGGTGATGTTCTCAGCCTTATAGAAAAAGCCGAACAGACTCTGGATAAAGAAAAAGCTCAAGAGCTTTCCGAAAGACTTAAACAGAACAAATTCGACTTAAACGATCTCTTAGATCAGATGCAGCAGATTCGCCGCATGGGACCTATTAAAGATATTATTAAAATGCTGCCCGGAGTGGGCCGTGCTTTGGATGATATTCCCATCGGCGAGAAGGAAATCAGACGCGTCGAGTCTATTATTCTTTCTATGACCCCCAAAGAGAGGCGCAATCCCGAGATTCTTGACGCCTCCCGCAAACGTCGTATAGCCAAAGGCTCAGGTAGCGACGTAGCTGCCGTCAATGCTATTCTCAAGCAATACAACGAGCTGAGAAAGTTCATGAAGAGCATAGGCGGTTTGGCTAAGGGTAAGAAAGGCAGGAAGCTAGGCTTCTTTAGGCTTCCTTTCTAAGACTGCCTCTAAGGCCGGTTCCTTCTCTGCCGGTCTTACGCAGCACAAGTTTTAGCGCTTCAGCAAAAGCGCCCATAAGGTTTCTGTCGAAATAGTCTTTCACTTCGGAAAAGATAATTCGGCGGGTTTAAGAGCGAAAATTCTTCGCCGAGCACAGACTCTTGACTTCCGCCGGGAGAGTGCTGAAATTTCACTAACAATTGCTAATAGCAGATAATCACCACAGGAGGCACCCCATCAATGGTACGCATTAGACTTCGTAGAGTAGGACGCAAGAAACAGGCTAGCTACCGCATCGTAGCTGCTGACGCTAGATGTCCCCGCGACGGTCGTTTCATTGAGATTCTTGGGCACTACAACCCTCGCACCAATCCCCCCACAGTCGTTATGAAATCCGACCGCGTCAAGGCCTGGCTCTCTAACGGCGCCCAGCCTACCGACTCCGTCCGCGGCTTGCTCGTAAGCAGCGGTTTGTGGAAGGAATTCTACGGTACCGATTACGTTTATCCCGCTCCTAAGGCTGCAGAGGCTAAGGAAGAAGCTGCTCCCGAAGCCTAGTATTTTCCCCACTCCTTTTACTGCAAAGTAAGAGTTTTTGTTGAGGAGAGGAGAGTCGCCATGAAAGGCTTGCTGGAGTATCTGGCCCGCCAACTCGTCGATTGTCCCGATCAGGTTGAAGTCCGTGAGCTTCAAGGAGAGCGCTCAACTATTTTAGAGTTGAGAGTTGCTCCGGAAGATATGGGCAAGGTTATAGGTCGGCAGGGTAAAACCGCCCAAGCGATCCGTACGCTGGTAAAAGCTGCAGGAACTCGTGAAGGCAAACGGGTTATGGTGGAAATAATCTAGTTGGTAAAACCGGCGCCATAATACTTGTGCCGCCGGTTTTTTTTCTTTTCTAGTAGGTAAATATGCAAGAACAGCAGACCAAGGGCCTTAGGCCCCAAGAATTCGTGGCCATTGCCTCTGTTTTGACTTCTTTTGGAGTACGCGGCGAAATAAAAGCTCGTATCTTAACTGATTTTCCGGAACGCTTCAAAAAAACTAAAGAAGTTTACTTAGTTGCCAAAAACGGAGAGTACAGCCGTCACACTTTACAAAATTCGCGCTTTCACCAAAATTATATTTTGTTAAAGCTTAGCGGTATCGATTCTCCAGAAGAGATAGCTCGCTACCGTGATTGGTCAATAAGTGTGACTCCTGACAATTTAGTTCCCTTGGAAGAAGGCGAATATTGGCACTTCCAGTTGAAGGGACTGAAAGTTGTTGATCAGCATGGTGCATATCGAGGCCGTGTCTTCGATATTTACTCTTATCCCGGTTGCGATCAATACGCCGTACGTGATGAAGAGGGCCATGAGCTCGTAATACCGGCTGTAGAGCGTTTTATCAAGAAAGTAGATTTAGATAACGGCTGCCTTATGGTTGAACTCCCCGAAGAGGAAGCTTAAATGCGCCTGGATATTATCACCCTTTTTCCTGAGATGTTTGCTCCGCTGTATACTAGCATTCCCGCTCGCGCCCAGAAACGTGGTTTAGTAGAGCTGGGATTGGTTGATTTGCGTGCTTACGGAACAGGACGTCACTTTCAAACAGATGATGTTCCTTACGGAGGCGGCAGCGGTATGGTCATGCAACCCGAGCCTTTGGGGCGAGCTATAGATGACATTCCTAAATCAGCCGAGGGAGCTCATATAATTTATCTCTCCCCTCAAGGACAGAGATTGACTCAGAAAAAAGTCGAAGAACTGACCAATTTTCATAAACATATTATTATGATTTGCGGCCACTACGAAGGCATAGACGAGCGTATTTTACAAAAGTATGTAGACGAAGAGATTTCCTTGGGAGACTTTGTTATTTCTGGTGGCGAGTTGGCCTCTATGGTGGTGGCCGATGCCATTATAAGACTGGTTCCTGGGGTGATAGATGCCGATTCAGCCAAAAACGAATCGTTTAGCACCGGAATCTTAGATTACCCTTATTACACCAGGCCTCTAAATTACCAAGGCATGGAAGTTCCTTCGGTACTTACCAGTGGAGATCATAAAAAGATTGCCAAATGGAGACGTCAGCAAGCTCTTTTAAATACAGCTCGAAAACGTCCCGATTTGCTGGAAGGTCATAAGCTGACTCAGGAAGAGCAAGAATTTTTGGCCCACTCTTTACCAAAGGAGTCTACCTAACTTAACTGTTCTTAATTATTAAAAATACCGTGTGACGCACGGAAATTTACGCTTGTGGAGAGTGCGTAGGCGCTGTTGCTCCTTAGAACAACAATGCTGCTCTCGTAGAAACAAGAAGCCCCCGCCTATGTGTAAGGGAGCGCGTTCATTCTAAGTGGGCTTCTGATAAGCCCGCCAAAAAGTAGGCAGTTTTAGCCCATTTTTTTGACACTTTCCCTATTTTCACACAGGGAGAGCGTGTATAAGCGGAGTTACAAAAGGAGGAAATTTCCTTTTTGGCTCCGGTCTGCTGCCTCCACAGTTTAGCCTGTCCAAAAGGGCTTATCTATTGATTTTTTTAGCCCCGTCTGGTAAAATATTCGAGTTCTGCTGTAGGCTGTTTTTAGGTCAGCTTAAGCCTGCCGTATTGGTGCGGATAAGGTTGGCAGGACGTATTTAGTCAGCGTTGAACCCGCTCGGCGAGTACCGTGAGACACACGGGAATCTACGCTTGAGTAGAGCGGCTGTCAGTTTTCCTCCGCGAGAGAAGAGGAAACGTTGCCGTTCGTTGAGCCAGTAATTCCCCTGGTTTCAGCCGTGGGGAGTGTCAATTGTGAGCAGGCTATAGCCAACAGGGATAGTATCCCCCAGAGGCAAGCAAGATTCGTTAAGAGAAGGATATCCACCATGGATCTGATCAAGAGTATTGAGCGCGAGCAAATGAAAAAAGAATTTCCCAGCTTTGGCCCTGGCGACACCGTAAAGGCTTGGTTGAAGGTTATCGAAGGCGGAAAAGAGCGCTTCCAGGCTTTCGAAGGCGTTTGCATCAAGAGAGGCAACTCCGGTCTTAAAGAGAGTTTCACTCTTCGCAAAATTTCCGGCGGTGTAGGCGTAGAGAGAACCATTTTGGTGCACAGCCCCCGCTTAGACAGAGTAGAAGTTATTCGTCACGGCGCCGTACGCCGCGCTCGTTTGTTCTACCTCCGCGACCTCGTTGGTAAGAAGGCTCGCGTAAAAGAGAGACGTGTAAACCGCTAATTCCCCCACATTCTGGTAGGGATTGCCAAGTTTTGCCAACATCAATGCCGCAGAGAGTGGAGAGAGTTTTCCCGCCGTTCGCTGCGGTATTTTTTTGTGAAGTAAAGCTCCATCGTCAAGTCAAGAAACACTCTGCATAGCTGAAAAATTAGCCGCAGGGTGTTTTTATTTTGGGTGCGAAGCTGTACTTCTCAAGTAGTCAAATATGAGTGAAGGTTTTTCCCATGAAAGAAGGGCTGTTACTTTCTATACTTTACTTTTTAGTTGCTATCAGAATAGCGATTACTGTATTTAATAAGAAAATATCTGCCACTTGGAAAAGTGTAATAAAAGAATATCTTGATTCTTTTATAGTAGCCGGTGTTGTCGCTTTGTTGCTTATCTCTTATGTAGTTCGCAGCTTCTATATTCCCTCAGAATCGATGCTGCCAACTCTTAAAGTGAATGACTACATTTTAGTCAACCGCTTTATCTACAAAATGGCCCTTCCCTCTCGCGGCGAAATTATCGTTTTCCATCCTCCCCATGTGAAAGATCCCGCCAATACCGATTTCATTAAACGCGTAGTTGCTTTAGAAAATGATGTGGTAGAAGTAGCTGACGGAGTTCTCTACTTAAACGGTATCCCTATGGATGAGCCTTTTATAAAAGAACCTATCGATGCAGATTTCCCCGCTTACCGTGTCCCTAAAGGCCATGTCTTTGTTATGGGAGACAATCGCAATAATTCAGACGATTCCAGATATTGGGGCCCGCTACCCTTAGAAAATATTGTCGGTAAGGCCTTCGTTATTTTTTCTCCACTTTCTCGTATAGGTTGGCTTAAATAATCACAACTACATCTGCGTGCTAAAAGACAAGGTATCAAGGAGAGGATTTTTCCATGGAAGAAAATGCTTCCACACAAAAACAAAGAGGTTTTTCCTGGTTTCCCGGCCATATGCGCAAAGCGCTGCGTCAGTTGGAAGAGAGCCTGAATTTGGCTGATATTGTTCTTTTGGTAATGGATGCCCGCATACCGGCATCTTCTCGCCAGCCAGATTTGGAAGAGATATTGCAGCGCAAGCACAAAGAACTGATCTTTGTTTTAAATAAAACAGACTTAGCTGAAGAAGCGGAAACAAAAAAATGGTTAGCTTGGTTTAAAGCCAACAACTTGGCCGCTGTAGCTATGCGTTCTACCGCAGGCAAAGGAGCCGGCCCTTTGGAAGGAGCCATTGCTCGTTTGCGTCGCGGCGTAGAAGAAAAACGCTCTGCTAAAGGTTTGCGCCCTCGCGATCCGCGTTTGGTAGTCGCTGGCATACCCAATGTAGGCAAATCGTCTTTGTTAAACAGACTAGCAGGCGCCAACCGTGCCAAAACCGGAGCCAAGCCGGGAGTAACTAGAGGCAGCCAGTGGGTAGCTGTACCCAGCCATTGGCAAATATTAGACTCTCCAGGTATCCTCTATCCTCGCATAGATACTGTTGAAACTTTAACGGCCTTAGCGGCAGCTAGTTGTGTACGTCACGATGCTATTCCTCTGGAAATGGTAGGCGGCTTGCTGTTGGAGCGCTTGTGGAATAAGCGCAAGATAAAAAACTTAGTTCCGGATAATTTGGCTAAAAAATGGGAAGTCCAAGAACGCCTTTTACCGGAGCAAATGCTTATAGATCTGGCGCAAGCCAAAAACTTCTCCTTAAATAGCCAAGAAGCAGATTTGCCACGTTGCGCTCGTTTTGTGCTAAAGGCTTTTGCTCAAGGCGAAGTTGGCCCCATCACTTTGGAGGCCGCTCCTCCGCTCCCTTCTTTAAGTGAGCAAGCTTAGATATGGTAGTTATTACCACAAATTTTTAAACTTATAGGTCGGGTCGCTTTTTTTCAAAAGGAGCGGCCCTTTTCCATATTTTTCAGGCCAATACAGTTAGAAAGGAATAGCTATGCCTCGCATTTCCCTACATTCTGTTCTTCAGACTCTGCCTGTAGGCTCTTCTTATGAAGAGAGTCTCAAAATTATGCCTCAGGCTGAAAAATGGCTCACTAAAGAGAAAAAACGCCTTGAGCAAATGTATGCTTTTCAAGAAAGTTTTTGGCCTATAAATAGCGGAGCTGGCTGTGATGAAGTGGGACGCGGCCCTTTAGCAGGCCCTTTAGTGGCTGCAGCCGTTATCATCCCTAAACATACTTGGATTCCCGGCCTAAACGACTCCAAAAAACTCAGCGAAGAAGTGCGCGAATTGTTAGTTCCTTGGATAAAAAAATTGACCAATTGGTCTATTTGTGAGATTTCTTTAGCAGAATTAGATGAAATAAACAATATTAACAGCAGCTCACTCTTAGCTATGCACCGCTCTTTAGACAAACTCAACCCCAAAGCCGAGTTTGTTTTTATTGATGGTCGCTCAGAAATGCCTAATTGTCCTGTGCCACAAGCAGCTCTTATCAAAGGTGACTCCCGTATTCCGGCCATTGCCGCCGCTTCTATTATTGCTAAAGTTTATCGAGATCACTTACTAGACGAAGCCCACAACCAATGGCCACAATATCAATTTAAAGAGAATAAAGGTTACGGCACTGCTGCTCATATGCAAGCTTTGCATAAATTCGGCCCTTGTCCTTACCACCGACGCAGTTTTGCTCCCATTAAGCAACTTCTAGAGTCATCTCAAGCTCTTCCCGAACAAGCCGTTCTATTTTAAAAAGTATAACAAAAAATAGCCCTTCCTTCCCAAGTTTCTGTAGCTATGGTATAATTTTAGAGCTTTTTGCAGCTGCTAAAGTGAGGATTTTGTGAATATGACTGAGCAAACCGGCCAAGCTTCTGAGCGTTCAAAATCGTCTCAAGCTAGTTTAGAAAAAGCGCGCAACTGGTATATAGATGATTTTGTGCGCTACATTACCGTAGAACGCAACTTAGCTAAACGCACCGTTATTGAATATCACGACGATCTAGCCATATTCTTAAAATATTTTCAGCCTCTCTTCGAAGATGGTCTCACTTTAGGGTCAATCGACATAAATACTATTAGTGACTTTTTAGCCGATTTAAAGCTCAACCACAACTACGAAGCTTCCAGTTTAAATCGCAAAATTGCCTGTTTAAAAAGCTATTTCAGCTTCTTAGAATTGTATGGCTATATCCCCGATTCACCTATGGACAAGTTCAAAAGCGTCAAAGAAGGACGCGTCTTGCCTAAAGTGCTCAGTCAAGATGACGTAAGCAAAATTTTAGCTTATGCCCACAGTCAATCTGATCCGGGTGGAGATTGGAAAGCCTACCGCAATACAGCCATTTTGGAGTTATTTTACGCTACAGGCATGCGCTTAGCCGAGCTTACCAGCTTAAATTTGTCTGATCTTAATTTTGATGACTATTCGATACGTATTACCGGTAAAGGTAACAAACAGCGTATTGTCTTTATGAATCAAAGCTCTATAGATGCGCTAAAAGTCTATTTAGAAGCCCGTCCCAACACAAAAGATTCTGCTATATTTCTCAATAGATTCTACAGCCGTTTGTCGCGCCGCGCCGTTGAAATTCTCTTTGACAAACTTAAAGAGGAAGCCGGCGTTTTCAAAAATGCTTCTCCCCATACTATGCGCCATTCTTTTGCCACCCATTTATTAGAAGGCGGCGCCGATTTAGTCACTATAAAAGAGCTTTTAGGTCATGCCAGCCTTTCCACTACTCAAGTTTATACAAACTTATCCAGAGTAACTATGCGCGGCGTCTATGACAAGAGCCATCCGCGTCAATAAACATAAGCCTAGCAAACTAATAAACTACATTTACATATTTTAGGTGAAAAAATGGACTTCAATTCGATAGAGCATACTTCTCCGCAAGTTACCGCAGAAAAGCAACATATTCACCAAGAATTTTCTTGGGATATTATCGACTTTTTGCTCGAAGGTAAGTCACCTATCGATTTAAGTGCTTTAACCGTAGAAGAGCGTTCTCAAGCTCACAAGTTTCTCTTTAATTATGGTTATGATTACAATAATAAAGAAGATCATGAGACAGTAGACGAAATTTTTGCTGAAGCTATTCGCTTTATAAAATCTTATTTTGTGCACGGTCATAGCGCCTGTCCTACCTACTTTACTATTCCAGCAGAAATAGAACGTCTCAATGATGTGCGCGATTTACTCATTTGGGCTTCCGGCCCTCGTACTACCGAGCGTCAAGCTTGGTCTTGCGCCATTTTGCGCGTTATGCACACAATTCATCATTTAGATAACACTATGCGAGCCGAATTTTTCCCAGAAATAAAGAGGCAAATTCTAGATAAATTCCGGCAAAACATTACTGAAAATAACGGCCAAGTATACCTTGGTTCCGGTGGCGATACTATTCCACTTTTTGGGGTTTTCTATAAAGAAGAGAAAAGTCGCGATAGTTTGATCATGAAATTGCTCCATAAGCCCAAAAATGTAGCCGAAAAGATCCACGATCGCTTAGGTGTAAAGTTAGTTACTTATACAAAATTAGACGTATTGCGTACTCTTTATTATCTCTATATCCACAATGTTATTATGTTTGCCAACCTTACTCCCGGTCGCAGTCGCAATACTATTTTAGATTTGGAAAAATGTCAGGCTCTATTTGCCGAACTTTTAGATAGCGAAAAAGAAACAGACTTCGCTGAAAAAGAAAAAAAATTAGCTCAATTAGCTGATAAATTGGATACTATTTCGCCCCAAGAACAAGCAGCTATGGAAGCAGAAAAGAAAACTTATAATCCACTTTCCAGTTCCGACTATAAATCTTTACAATTTACCGTTCAAGAATTGGTAAAATTGGAAAATCCTGGTTTTTTCAAAGCTAGACGTTTGCGCACTCAATTAGAGAAATACCATTTGGGGCCTGATCTTGAAGGCTTACTCCAAGAATTGGAAGGCCCTGTCGCTGAACAAGAAATTCGTGTGCTCTTCCCTCTTGAAGTGCAACTAATCGACAAAGATAATTATGCCCAAAGTATAGACGGTACAGCCTCACATGATGCCTATAAACAACGCCAACAAGATCGCGCTTGCTTACGCGTCCTAGCTGGCGTATTTGCCTTGCATCCCGAATTAAATCCTCTCAACAAAAATAAACGCGAATCAGATCAAATTAAGCTCGGTTTCTTGTAATTTATTGCTAATTTACAAAAGCAATTTCTTTTGCTTGCGCAGCATTGGTTACACTTGCCGCGCCACATTTTTACGCTATAGCGCGTTCATTTCATAGCTAGCGAACATTCTTTAACGGTTGCGAAAGTAAGACATAGGTGAACAAAGTCTCCGTTTCTCTGATTTGTTGGCTGCGTTTACGCCTATAGCAAGCTACAGGCATATGAAAGCCTTTCGCTTTGCTATAGGCTAAACTCCGC